>CAITYF010000208.1 GCA_903896545.1 uncultured Myxococcales bacterium
CCGGAGGAACTTCTTCTGCCACACATCGAATTGCTGCGGCAAGCGTATGGCCAGATTTTCCGCTGCGGTGTCGGCCGAACGCAGAAGGAGTTCATTCGCCGCTGAAATCGCGGCCAATTGGGCGAGCCACTTCGCTTCGTACGCCTGAACTTGCGCCTTACAGGTCCCCAGAACATCGCGACACGCGCCGAGAATGTGTTCGGCGACGAGTTCCGCGCCATGACGCCGGACCTTTGCGAACAGGCGGTCCTCAAGGTCCAGAGTCAGCGCGTCGGCTACGCCCTGCCGTATCGGCAGCCCGGCGTCCTGCTTCTTGCGCAGCGTCGCAGAGAACAGGAACACGTCCTCGAAGAGATCGCCTGCGCTCGCCTTGAATTCCCACAGAACTTTGACTCGGTCGCTCGGCGGCATCTGATCCGCCTTGGTCAACACGGCGAAGCGAAGGCGACGTGGACCGCCAAACCTTCGGATTCGCTCGATTTCGTTGTTGGTCATGCCGCCTTTGTGGATGTCGAACACCCACACCACCGCTGCGGCGCGACCAACCCAGGTCTCTGTCACTGCGTCGTCCAGATCGCCCTGACCGTCATCGAAGCCCGGCGCGTCAATCAGCGTCAAACGGGCCAAAGCTGGGCAGTTGTGATCGATTTCCGCAAGATCCAGGTTCTGCCTCTCGAGCGCCTGCTGCGGCGTGAGGTGCGTATTCTTGTCCATGAGCATCTGGTACTCGACCAGAGTTCGCTCGCGCCAGATGCCGCCGATGCGCAACCGAACGGACGTCTCACCGCCACCACTGCTGCGAAAGCGCGTGGGTCGAGCGCTGGATGGCCGCGGATCCACAGGCGAGAGATCTGCGCCGAGCAGCGCGTTGACCAGACTCGATTTGCCAGCGCTGAAGCCACCTGCAACGCAAATCTCGGGTGGCTCACGCAATGCGTCGTCGCTTGGTATCTGCTGGAGGATCGCCGGATCGAGATCAGCCGCTTCGACGGCCTGTTGGATGGCCTTGCGGGTCCGCGCGAGCGCGTGGTGGGCAAGGGCGACTGGATCGTGTTTAGCACCGTCGAAAAAAGACACGCTTGTCTCCGGGCTCGAGTGCCGCGATGGACCGTTAGCAATCCATCGCCATCAGGCCTGCCGCAGTCGCACCCCGACCGCCTCAAGGTCGCGGACCACCCGCAACAGCCGCTCTCGCTCGTCCGACGCCACCTGTTCGCCTTTGGCGCGCGCCGTCCGCGCGTCGGCCAGCGCCGCCTCGAAGGCGTCGACGTTGCTCTGGATTTCCTTCTCGATCGCCTTCAGCGCGTCCGAGAAGGCTTTGTCGGCAGCGAGAACGACCACTGCCGCCGTCGACGCCGCGCAACTGTTGATTTGATCGCCGATCTGCTTAGCTAGCGTGTTTTTGACCACGCCGTGAATCAGCTTTTCAATCCAGCCCGCGACTTCGTGCACGACGGGTTTGAACGAATCCCGGCCCAGGCCGCGCGCGAGCAACGCCACGATGAAGCCGCCCGGCAGGACGAAATCGAGCAACGCGACGAGGCCGACTTCGGTCACCGCCATGATCACGGGATTCGGTCCGAGCCGGATGCCGTCCAGCATCAGCGTCGGCATCGACTGCGTCATGGACGTGAGCGCGCCCTGCATACTGCCGCCAATATTCTGAATTCGCGCACGCAGTTCCGGCTCCAACCACTCCTGGGTCAAGCGCTCAATGGCGCGCATCAGGTCGCCGCGGATCGCGTTGGCCATGACCAGTTCGCCCTTGTCCGGGCTCGCACTCGCCTGCTGCATGTAGGACCCGGCATTGGCCGCGATGGACGCGACCGCCGCCGTCACCTTCAATTCGACCTCACGGAGGAAACGCCTCCGGTCGTCTTCGAGATCCTGACGTACGTTGCGCATCTTGTTGGCGACAACGTCGCGCTCGCTGCGAATCTTCGCCAGTGACTCGTCCAACTTGGCCGCGTCGAAGCTCATCGCACTCGCACGGGTGCGCTGTTGCGCCGACGCATCATCGATGACCGCGCCGAGTTGCCGGCCGGCGCGATCCGCCCGGACCTGCCGCAACTTCTCGTACACCTCTGACCGCAATGCGGCTTCGAGCACATCGAGACCGGTCCCAGCGACAGACTGCCCTGCCAACCGTGCCTCTAGGGCAGCCTTCGCATCCACCGCGAAGATCCGCGGGACGACGACACCAGCGCCATCTCGAAGGGCGCTCGTGATCTCAGCGAGAATCTCCGGGCGCTCCGCCGCGGGCTTCTGGTTCAGTTTGTTCGCGATGACCCAGATGCGGTCACGGACCCGCTGCAGGATTCGGTCGCGGATAAACGTGAGTTGTTCCGCCTGAACGCCGCCTTGGTGACCATCGATCACGAGAAGCACCGCATCAACCGTCGGCAGGTAGCCGTACGTCACTTCCGCGTGCGTTTCCTCGAACGAGCCCACGCCCGGTGTGTCGGCGAGGATTATGCCTTCCGGCAACACGGACGTAGCCAGAAATGCGCGCGCAACGGAGACTGGTTCCCCCTTCGCGGCGGTTCGCTCGACTGCCGCTTGAAATTGCGTCCGGTCCACCGCTGTCCTCGCCTCGGCCAACTCGAGTTCAAACCGCGCAGGCAAGCCGCGACTCACCTCCGCGATGGTCGCGCTGGCTGGAACGGGCTTGACCGGCATCAGTTGCTCGCCGAGAAGCGCGTTGGTCAGCGTCGACTTGCCCGCTTTGAACGCACCGACAACTGCGACTCGGACGGGCGCGTTCTGGAGTCCATCCAGAATCGGCGACAAGCGCTCGTCAATGCTCGATTGCGAGTCTACTTGGGCGAGTATTCCCGCGATTTCAGCCGCATAGCTCTGAACAACTTCTGCCTTCATTCGCCCCCCGTTCGGTCTGTCACCCACAGAGGGCTCCAGCAACTAGCCTTTCGCCGCAGTTTGGCTTACTCCGAAGTCGACCTTCGAGGTGCTATGCGTCGTTCATTCGTCCTAGCGCCACACCGGAACTCGGACGACGGTCACTATGCGGTTTCGCCTTGTAGCTCGTCGCGACGAAACTTCACTTCTCGCGGAGTATACGGTTCAACCGACCCTTAAAGTCAACAGCACTATCGAATCCCGTGTCAACCGAGACTAGCAGGTTAGAACGGCACCCATCCGACACTCCCGGTATGGCAGCGACCGACGACCTCTAGCAGCTGCGCAACGCCCGCTCGTGGACGCAGGACCACCTGGGCGAGGCGGCCGACGTGAACCCGAAGTACGTGGGCGAGATGGA
>CAITYF010000209.1 GCA_903896545.1 uncultured Myxococcales bacterium
GGTGCACGCTTCGCGGTCCTAGTCCGAAATGCGACAGGTCTCACCCTGTTCAGTTTGGTATTCGAATTGGGTCAGGATGTGCAGACACGCTGACCGAATTCCAAAGTCCCAGCCGCCGACACCGCGGCGTGCCACCGGAGGTGCACGCTTCGCGGTCCTAGTCCGAAATGCGACAGGTCTAACCCTGTTCAGTTTGGTATTCGAATTGGGTCAGGGTGTGTAGGCCTATAGATTGACCCGCAAGTTGACGCCTGCACGCAGAAGCGGTGCGTGCGCGCTCATGAACGCGGCGATGAGCGGGTTGCTCGCAACAGACGAGTAGAACGACTCGTTGGGCAACTGGCTTTGGAAATAGGGCAGGTTTCCTCGCAGTTCACCGTCCCCGTACGAGGCGCCCGCGTAGGCTTCCACCGTCATGTCAGTCAGGACGAGCGTGCTAAAGTTGAGCTGCGCCGTGCCAGACTTGTCCGTCAGGTTCTGCAGACAAATGGCGGAAATCGTCGCGTCGTTCAGGCTACCTGGTGAGATGGCCGTTGCAACGATGCCGATGTAATCGCGCGACGTGTAAAGCGGCGTAAACGACGGGAGCGTGGGTGAAGTGGAACCCGCACTGATCTGATCGGTCAACGACTGCTTGGTCTTGTCGTAGACGCCCTGCAGGGTCAAGCCCTGATCGTTGTGGAAATACTCAACGCCGATCACGAGCGAGTCGTCTTCGCGGTACGCCCACGTGTAGCTCACGCCTGCGGCAAGTTGCCACGCAACCGAGCCCGTGCCTGGAAATACCAAGCCGAGTTCACCGGTCAAATCGAAGTCGCCCAAGCCAGACGAGACGTCCAGCCCCAGCTTGGGGTCGACGCCCTTGCGAAAAATGGACGCCACGCCGACTTCCGTGTGGCCAAAAAGCGCCTCTGCGCGCACCGCGGCGCCCAACCGGTCAATCGTCGTGGCGCTATCGGTCAACGCGATGCCGTACAAGTTCCAGCCGAGCTTCTCAATCGGAACGTGGACTTTGATCATCGGGATGCCGACGCGCTCGTCAAAGAACGCCAGCGGGTTGACCTTCGTCGTGTTCAGGACGTCGACCGGATTCCAAAAGCGCGTCGTGCCCCAGCGCACGAATTGCTGCCCGACCGTGAGGAACACCGTCCGGCTGATGTCGAACTTGAGCCACATCTGGTTCAGGAGCGCTTTGGTCGTGTCCGTGCTGGTCGCCGCGCCCAATGCCGACTGCGAGTTGACGCCAGCCGACGCCGCCGCCGCTGCCAACGGGTTGTACAGCACGCGTCCGCGGACAAACGCACGCACGCGGTCGTTCAGGCGCGTGTCATAAAACAGGTCAAACAGGTTGGCGTTGCCCAGGCCGATGTCCGAAGCGCGCGCCCCCTGATTGTACGACGCCGAGGTCCGCAGGTAGAGGAAGCCGCCCAGCTGACTGCGATCCTTGTACAGCAGTTCGTTGTTCGGCTTCGCCTCATCGGTCGTCAACCGCTCGTCGCCCAGGTCCTTGGCGCCAGCTTCCTTGACCGTCTCGCCTGCGGGCTTTTCCTCTTCCTCATCCCCGCCAAAGATCGCGTCTTCACGCGCGCGGTCGTCCGTCGGCGGATCAGCCGCAAAAGCCGCGCATGGCAGCAGCACGGCACACAACAAAAGGAGGTACTTCATCGCGATTGCGACTCCAACCACGCTTTGGTGAAGAGATTTGCCGGCAACGAGTTCAGGTCCTGCTCCTTCAGCAGGATCGTCGTGTTGTTGCCCTTCTCCACCTCGTCAAAGATACGAATTTCCTTGGGCGTCCAGACGTCGCCCTTCTTGGACGGGCTGAACTTCTTGGCCCACTTCGGCGTGTACGTGGTGCGCATGAGCTTGCCGCTATCGGCAAATTCCTGCTTCTTCAGCGTGTTGCCAGACGTCGTCGAGAGCCACAGCACCAGCTTCGCGTACGCCGCGTCGACGCCCTTCTTCAAGGTGAGCGTCACTTTGTGCGTCCAGACCGAGCCCAGCTTCTCCGGCCCTTCGTACTTGATCGCGTATTCCTCGGCCAGACGCGACTCGTCGAAGTCCGCGCGACGACTATCCGTTCCACCGATCTTCTCGCGCTCCGTCCGGCGTTCCCACTTGCCCGTGCTCGGATCGTACATCCACAGGTTCTTGTCGACCCGCAGGTAACCCTTGCCTTTTTCCGCCTTGGGCGCCTGGAACAGAATCATCAGCTTGTCATCGGCGTCACGGCGAAACACCTGCGCTTCAAACACGACGTCGTTCTTGTTGCGTTCTTTGCGTTCGATGTAGACGTTGGTCTTGTAGTCGCCCGAATTGCGCTGGCGATCGTCCAATTGCTGAACCCATTTGAGCGCTTCCGCCTCAGAAAGCGGCGCAGGCTGGGCTTCAGGCAGATGGACCGGCGGCGGCGCGAGATCGGCGAAAGCCGGCGCGGCGGAGAGGAGCAGACTGGCAACGAGCAGGTACTTCACGGGCAACCTCAACGGTTTGAATCAATTCGACGAGTGCATCGCTTCCACCGGCTGCAACCGCGCGGCGCGCCATGCTGGCAAGATGGAGCCCAATGTTGTGACACTGGCGATGACCAAAAGCGAAACAAGCACGGTCGGCGGGCTCACAATGAGCGTTACGGTCTCCGACATCAGCACCATTTGGAAGCCCTTGATCATCTTCAAGTGCGCCGCGTTCAGCCCGTACGCCGCCGCAACGCCCAGAACGACGCCAACGGTCGACGAGATGATCGCAAGCAGCGCGCCTTCCGTCACGAACATCGCCAGCACGGTATGGCGCTGCATACCGATCGCCCGCAACGCGCCGACTTCCCGCGTCCGTTCGCGGATCGCCATCCACAGCGTATTCATGACGCCAATGATGATGATCGCCAAAAGCACCATGAAAACGATGACAATCAGCGCGCGGAAGCCAAACAGCGTCCACTTCATGAACGGGTCTTCATCCATCCACGTCGTGACGTCGATTTTCTGACCGGTCCAGTCCTCGCGCTTGACGATGTCGAACTTCTGCCAGTACGGCTTTTCCGTGTGGTCCATGACGCGATAGCCGGCTTTGGCGAGTGAAGTCCGCAGCTTTGTCGCCACTTGGTCCGCCTTCTCCCAGTCCTTCAGGTAGAGCTGAATACCGCCCGCCGTACTCGGATCGAGGCTGTAGAGCTCACGCAGCGTGTCCAGCGGAACGTACGCAAAAAACGAGGAGAACATGCCCAGCGGCTTGGCGATGGCCACGACTTTGCAGTCGATCGAGTTGGCGGCACCGCGAAACGTCTGCGAGGAAATCGTCACGTTGTCGCCGATCTTCAGCTCCAAGCGGTCCGCTGTCTGCTCAAAGATCAGAATCGAGTGCGGCTCCACGAGGCGCGACGAGTCGCCCTTGACGATCTCCAGGATGTTCTTGAAGCCCGCTTCCTGCTGAATATCAATACCGGAAACGACGGCAACCTGCGAGGAAACGTCGCTGACCAGCTTGCCAAAACCGCGGCCGCGCACGACAAGCGACTGAATCTCCGGCGTCTCTTTCTCGACGATCTCACGCAGCTTCTTGTACTCCGTGACAACGGGCGCTGCCGTCCCCGACGTGATCTTGTAAAAGCCCGCGACGTTCACGTGGCCCGTCGAAAGCGTCGTGGCGTTGCGCAGCATGGACGCCTGCGTGCCGTTGAACAGCGCCGTCAGAAGCACCAACAGCACAGTGACGACCGAGATGGCGCCGCCCAGGAGCAGCGTCCGTTTGCGGTTGCGCGCCAGGTTCCGCGCGGCGATTTGCAAGAGCGTGAACATCAGGGCTCCGTTCGGGTGATCATTCGGAATCCTGCATGGCGGCAAGCGGCGTGATGCGCGTGGCCAACCAAGCGGGATAGAGCGTGGAAATGAGGGTGACGATGCCAACGGCGACCATCGCGACGGGAAGGCCCCAGCCCGGCAGCGCCGGATAGAAGCGGGGACCGCCGGCGAGGAAGGACATGAAGTCGTTCGCGGCGAGGATGCCAAAATGGCCGTACCACGCGACGAGCGAGTAGCCGAGCGCGCAGCCGATGGCGCCAAAGACGATCGCCATGACGACGGCCTCGACGACGAACATCAGGAGAATTTCCCAACGCTGGGCGCCAATCGCGCGCATGGTGCCGATTTCACGGGTGCGTTCAAGCGTGGACATGACCAACGAGTTGTTGATGATGACGAGCGAGACCAGGAAGATGATGAAGATCGAGAATGCGAGGACCGCGTAGATGACGCCGACGAAGTTGCCGACGAGGCCCGAAGCCGCGCGCCAGTCCAGCGCTTTCAACTCGAACTTGTTGGCGTCGATCGCCGCGTTCACTTTGGCCATGCCCTCTTCCACGCTGACGCCGGGCTTCAACATGATCGCCGTGCTGCGGATGACGCCGCCGTCGAGTTCCGCCTGCGTGTAGACGTGCTTTTCCAATTCGCGGGCAAAGACCTTCGCGCTTCCGCCTCCGGAACCAGCGGCCAACGCAGCCGGCGTCGCTTCGGCCGGCGCGTCCGTTGGCGTGGCGGCAGCCGCAGCGGTTGGCGTCGCGTTGGTTGTGTCCTCCACCTGTTCGCCCGCACCTTCGCCAAAGAGCTCTGCTTCCGCGGTGTCGCGCTTCAGCTCTTTCAAGCCGCTTGCCGCCTGCAGCTTGGCGATTTCAGCCTTCTTGTCCGCGGTCATGTAGCCGAGCAGGTCGCGATACGTCATCAGATCCAGCACGTTGAACGCGCCGGCCATCGTCGAACGATCCAGGCCGTGAAAGCGGAATGTGCCGTACATCTTGACGTTGACCGTCGTCGCGTAACCGGACTGCGAAAAGCCGTTGATGGTCATCGTGTCCCCCACGCGAATCGCGTAAAGGCGAATGCGCGGCGCGATGACCTTGTAGAACACCTCGTAACGTTGGGAGAAATTGGCATCGGTCACGTCCATGAACGCGTCGACAAGCTTGGGCAAATCTTCCTCTTTCGAGTCCAACTCGGTCTGCAACGCAAGCTTGACCTCCGCGGTCGCTACGTCGTCCAGTTGGTACGTAATTTCCTTGTATTGCGAACGATTCAGCTTGATCCACAGCTTGATCTCGTCGTCCGTCGCGACTTGGGCGCCTTCCGCCAAGCGGTCCTTGATTTTGTCCAAGCGCCGCGCGGTCTTGTGCTTCACCTGCTCTTCATACGTGAACTTGTTGAACAAGAAGCCGCGCTGCCCCGGCGGAATCGGCGCGCCGTCGACCATTTCAAAGCGGTCAAAAACCTTGCGGAAGCGCTCCGTATCGGTGCCGACGTACCGCAGCATCAGCATGTCTTCACCGATCGCCATCTTGGCGATCTTGTTCTCCAGAAACTCCAGACGCGCGAACGGGTCCTGATCAAATGAGTCCCAAAACGTCGGCTGATTGGCTGCGGCCACGTCGATGAGCCCCTGCTTCATGTCGTCGGACATCTTGGCAGCGTCAGAAAATCCTTTGAGGTTCTTCAGTTCGTCGTCCAACAGCGCGACCATGCGCCGCACGTGCCGCCGCACGACGTCGACCTGCTGCTTGTCGCCCGCTTTCACGGCGTTGCGCAGCGCTTCCAACTTCACGTCCAGAACGTTGCCGCCAAAGACGATCGACGAGTCGATGCCCATCGGAATGATCGCCGCGACTTCAGGCAATGCCTCAATTTTCTTGCGAACTTCCGCGAAGTTGTGGATGTAGCCGATCTCATTGGAGCCCATTTGGCCAAAAATCGACAACTCGTCCTTCGCGCCCTTTTGCTGGAGCTGGATGTGACCGGCAACCGAGTTGACGATGCTTTTGGACATCGACTTGTCGATCGACGAGATCAAGCTCAAGCCGACGATGATAAGGAACGCCGCAAAGACCAGCAGGCCGCCGACGATCGCCGACTTGACCTTGTGGGTCAGCAAGTTGCGTAGCGCGATGTGAATCAGAATCATCGGAAGCGCCTCACGCGTGGCTGGACTGGAACTGCTCGACAGACTCTTCCGCCTGAATCCGACCATCGACCAGACGAATCACGCGACCAGCGCGGGAGACAACCTTCGGGTCGTGGGTCGAGAACAGGAACGTCGTGCCCTCGCGGTTCAACTCCTGCATCAGGTCGAGGATCTGGTTACCGGTCACCGAATCGAGATTCGCTGTCGGTTCATCGGCAAGCACGATGCGCGGACGTGTCACCAACGCGCGGGCGATCGCGACGCGCTGCCGCTGACCGCCAGACAGCTCGCCCGGACGGTGATGCGCATACTCGGCGATGCCAACCCGCTGGAGCAGGTCCATCACGCGCTCTTTCCGCTGCACCGCGTTCAACTGTTTTTGCAGCAGGAGCGGAAACTCCACGTTTTGGAACGCGTCCAGAACGCCCACCAGATTGAACGACTGAAAGATGAAGCCCAGCGCGTTCAAACGCAGCCGCGTCAAATCACCTTCCGAGAGCTTGCCGGTGTCACGCCCGGCAACGACCACTTCACCGCGCGTTGCCACGTCGACGCAGCCGATGAGGTTCAAAAGCGTCGTCTTGCCCGATCCAGAAGGACCTGCAATCACGGTAAATTCGCCTGGCGCGATCTCCAGAGAGACTTGTCGCAATGCGGTAACGGTGACGGCGCCGAGTTGGTAATCCTTGTCCACGTTGGACAAGTGCACGATCGGTTGGGTAGCAGAAGGTGTGGCCATGTGCAGTCCTGGCGCCTCGCTTGGCGGCGCGGGCGATGATTTGGAACCCCGCAGGGGCGTCCGTCAATCCCGATCGGGAGTAACGTCATGCAAGTTTTGCCATTCTTTGCGGCTCGCGACGTGGATGCCGCTCAACCGGCACGCGAGTGACGCGCGAATCCTGAGTGGTTTCAAGCCTTAGTCAAGAACCAGACAAGCGCGGCGGCGACGGCGGTCAGACCCGCGACGCCGATCCACACCCACGGCGTGGAACCGTCGGCGGGCGATCGTGAGCCCGAAGGCGCGGAAACCAGACCGGCAGCGCCTGCACGGGCATTGCGAACGGCGACGGGCGCGGAGCCCTCCGCGTCCAGGTGGTCGGACAGAGGTGCGGATGCGCGCCCCGTGTCGTGTGCCGCAGCGTGCCCGCGGCCAATCGCGCTGGGCGCATAGGGGCGCGAGGTGACCGCAGCAGCCGCCTCAGACGCGGCACTGGCGTCGGGTGCTGCGTGTGAAGCCTCGGTCGGCTCCAAACGCTGAACGGACTTCTGCGTGGAGCCGCCGAGGGGATCGGACGGCGTAATCAGCTGTGAATTTCCCGGTTCCAAGCGCGAAATCGAGTCGGGCGTTTTGTCTTCCGCGTCGCGGGCAGACGGAATCGCGTTCAGGACGCGGTCGACCATCCCGGCGGCAAAGTCCTCGCTCAGACCACGGATGCGCGAAAGCGGTGACGGCTCGGTTGAAAGTTCATCGTTCGCCCCCCGCTCCTTGATCGGCGCGTGCTCACCAGTGAGCGGTCGCATCGGCGCGGACGTCCGCGTGGGCGCTTGGGGAGCCCCCGACTCTTCCATCGACGTCGGCGCGACCACCATACCCGGCAGCACCATCATCGGCACCGTGTTCAAACCGCGGCGATCGCACGCCTGGAGCAGCTGAATCCGCAGCGCATCGGCAGTTGCTGGGCGGTTGGAGGGATCCTTGTCCAGGCACCGCAGCACCACGTCTTCCAAAGCCAGCGGAATATCACGCGTAAACTCGTTGTCCGCTTGAATGAGCCGCGGCGCGCCCTGCAAAATGTGCTTGCGCAGCACTTCTGCAGTCGTCGTCGCGTCGAACGGGAGCCGCCCCGTCAGGCACTCAAAAAGCACGATGCCCAGCGAATAAATGTCCGCCGCAGGCGTCACTGCACCGCCCGATGCTTGCTCCGGCGCCATGTACTCGGGCGACCCTACCACGTAACCGCTGCGCGTCAGCTGATCGCGTTCGTAATCGCCCGCGACGAATTTGGCGAGGCCAAAATCGAGGATCTTGGCGAAGTCGCGCTCGCCTGCGATTTCTTGCACGAAGATGTTGTCCGGCTTGACGTCGCGGTGAACGATGCCTTTGCGGTGGGCTTCCTCAAGCGCCTTGGCAACTTGCGAGCAGATGTGCACCGTCCGCACCGGGTTCAGAACGGGCGCACGCCGCAAAACGTCGCTCAGCTTCTGGCCGACGAGGTACTCCATGATCATGCAGAACGCGCCGGACTTCGCATCCACACCGAAGTCAAAGACGCGCACGGAGTTCGGATGCGCCAGAAGCGATGCAGCGCGCGCTTCTCGTGTAAAACGCTTCACTTCCGTCGGATCTTTGGCCAAATCCCGCCAGAGCACTTTGATTGCAACTTGTTGGCGGGTCGTCTTCTGCTCACCGCGGTACACGGCGCCCATGCCGCCGACGCCGATCAGGTCGCCGACCGTGTAGTTCTCCAGCACTGTCTCGTTGGGAAACAGCCGACCGGGAAACACCGAGTCCGAGCGGATCGTGTCAGTCGGATTGCCGTCCCTCTCACAGGTGAAGGCATCCGTGCGTCCGCCGCAGATGGTGCAAATCCGCCACATGATTGAGCAAAAACTCCAGCCGCACGGACATTGTGGGCAGATGGGTGCGCTGCAAAGTGCAGTCACAACAACGGCCACCGGGAGGTTCGACGCGGGAAGTTTACGGCAACCTCACGCACTTGCAACCGCAGAACAGTAGCGCCCCGCCGAAGACGCACCATAACGCACTGCGTCAATTGGCGCTAGCGCTGCGGACGCGTTAGCCGCGCGGTCGCATGCGGAACTGGCGAAAGGCAGCAGCATCGTGAAATTGTAGATAAGGATTGGTCTTTCGCTGATCGCCGAGCGACGCTTCAGGCACCGGCGCGTAGTCGTGCCCCGGTAGGACAAGGGTGTCTGAAGGGAACGCCGAGAGCGTGCGGAACAAACTGTTAAACATCGTGTCGGGGTCCCCGCCCGGCAAGTCGCAACGTCCGCAGCCATCGATGAAAAGTGTGTCGCCCGTCAGCAGCCGCCCGCCGCAATCGATGCACTGCGAGCCGGGTGTATGCCCTGGAGTGTGAATCAGTCGGACTGACTCGCCCTGCCCCAATTCCACACGATCACCGGGCTCGTGCAGGACCAGATCCGTCCGCCAACCTTGCGCCTTCAGCCACGGAAGCTCGCTCTTTTGCACGTGAATTCGTAGCGGATGGCGAGCCAAAAGGGCCTCGACTCCGTTGCGGTGATCCGGGTGGTGGTGCGTCAGGATGACGTCCGTGACCGTTCGACCCAGTGCCTCGGCGCGGGCGAGGATCACGTCGGGCTCCCAAGCCGGGTCCACGACGACGAGGCGGTCCCGCGCCTTCGGCACCAGCAGGTACACAAAGTTCTGCATCGGCCCCAAGGCGAGGCGTTCAATCGCGATCGACGACACGGCGCCCTCCTGCAAGTGCGGCTACGTCAGTGTATCAAAAATGTGCGGCCGCGGCGGCGTCCGCAACGGTTGCCCAGAGGCGAGGGACAACAGCAGCCGTTCCAGCCAACGCGACGTGGACACCTTGCGATCACCGATGGCGCTGGACTTCAGCAGCGTGTCCGCGGCGTCGAGCGAGGCGATCGCCTGCTCCAAGCGCCCCGGTCGCAACGCGCGCAACTGCGGCAGGAGGTTGCGGATGCGGTACGGATGCACGCCGGTCATCTGCCCCAGTTGGTCCGCCGACGCGCTTGGCTGCTTGGCAAGCGCCGCGTGCAGCTTCAGGAGCGCTGCGTAATGACCGTTGAGAATGCCAAAAGTCTTCATCACTTCGCCCGTGCGTTCGGACTCGGTCGCGCTGGCGTGCTCGAGAAGCAGGTGCAAGACCGTGATCGCCCGCGTGCCATCGCCGTGGGTAATCGCGTCGGTGATCGCAAAGACGCCGGCGTCGCGATCCATCGGAACAGAAGCATCGACCATGGCAACGGTCACCATGCCCGACGGCCCCGCGTCCAACAACAGCCGATCCGCGGTCTGCCGCAGGCGCGACGGGTCACCGCCCCCTAGCCGATCCCAAACACGTTGCGCCACTTGCCGATCAGCGCGGATTCCAAACGGCTTACCCTCCACTTCCAGATACTGCTGCAAAGTGGCAACGGTCATCAGCGGCACCTCCACCAGGGCGCCGTGCTGCATCAGCAACTTCCAGGACTTACGCCGCCGGTCGATACGCTCCGCGACGACGATGAGCACGAACGGCGGGCGGCCTGCGGCCGGATCAATCGCGGCGATGACCGCTTCAAGCGGATCTGCACCCGTCGACTTTTTTTTGCGGCCCGTCGTCGGTTCATCGGCG
This sequence comes from uncultured Myxococcales bacterium, assembly GCA_903896545.1. Lineage (GTDB taxonomy): Bacteria > Myxococcota_A > UBA9042 > UBA9042 > UBA9042 > CAIYBN01. Next base: position 10,296 of record CAITYF010000209.1, read on the forward strand.
TCGCCGCCAGAAAAAGCGAGCGCGTCGGCGTGCAGGATCGTCACGACGCGGCGGCCGCCAAAAAGCGACACATTCCGGGTCTCGCGGGCGGCCAACGTGTGGACACCGTCGCCATCGCGATCGCCGTCCAGATAGTCGATGACGACGCGATCCAGAGCTGGATCGCCGCCCTTCATCGCGGTGGATTCGATATGCAGCGACGCCGCCCGCAGCAGCGCCGGATCCGCGCCGGGCGGGTCCTCGTCGCGGCCCAACTGCCCCGCCTCAGCCGCCGTCACCAGGTAGAGGCCGTGCAGCAAGCCCGTCGCCAGGTGCGCGGCAAGCCCCGGCCCCGCGTCGTACACAGGGCCCGTCGTACTCGTCTTGGTCGGCTTGTTCGGCGTCGTCGTCATGCGCTCCAGTGTAGGCTGGCCGCGGCGGTGCTGCCAAGCATTGACATTCTGCGATGGCTGAGTACCATGTTCGCGTTCGTGCGGTCGCGAGGCCGCGCGGGCACGACTCGCCTCAAGGGGCAGTTGGTGGCAAAGTAAGAGAGGGATTGGCGATTCCGATGTAGCTCAGTTGGTAGAGCAGGTGACTGTTAATCACCGGGTCACGTGTTCGAGTCACGTCATCGGAGCCAAGAAGATTGAGGGGTTAGGCTGAAGGGCCTAGCCCCTTTTTCGTTTGGGGTCGGATCTGGGGTCGGAATTGGTGCGGTCCTGCCCCGCGCTGCCCGCTGCGAATCGGACGTGCCGCGCGACGATCGGGCGAGGCGACGAACGCTGCCAGACGCGCCGCAGATCCTCGCTAGGCTGAGAGTCGACCGAAGGGCAGATCGCCAGCCACAGGGCATCCTGCGAAGCCGTGCCCTGCGCCGTGCTGCCGCAGTAGCCTCGCGCGTGCGCGCGCGGGAGAACACGACAACTTACTGTAACAAATGAACTTAACCGACCAGAGGCTATCGAATTTGGTGCTCACCGACAGCCCCAGCATTGAGCGACAGAGCTGCGGTAGTTGCTCGGGGCCGGGGTGTTGCACACACGTATTGCTTCGCGCGCTTGCTGGCGGATTTTGAGGGTGTCTCGGTCCGGGTTGCCGCCGCGCGCTCATTGACCAGAGCGCGTACCTCGGAGCATCCTGCGTTCCCACGCGCGCGAGCGCGCTAGCTAACCAATTGAAACCACGTAGCGGACATGGTGAATGTGCACACTTTGCGCGGGCGGTCGAAAACTCTGGCGCGGTCGCGAGCACATTGCGGAGCGCGACGGGCCGGGTAGTTGCTCAGGGACGGGGGTGTCGTATGTGCGTTTGGCCGACCGGAAACCGCGCTAGCTCTTGGATGTGGAATCTAGCGTCTCTGCGCTCCCGCCTGTCCCGCGCAGGGTTCCTCGCGACCGTCGCCGCAGCGCTCTTCGCCTGCCCAGCAATCGCCATCGCTTGCGAGTCAGACACCGACTGTCAGGGCGACCGCATCTGCACCGCAGGGCAGTGCGTGCCGCAGAGTGAAGAACTGGCGCACGAGCCGACCGAATCGGTTTGGCACTTCAGCGCGGACGTGTCGCTTGGGCTTGGCCCCCGCGAGGGAACCGGCGCGCAACCCTTCGCACCCGGTATTGGCGGCCTTGTGTCGCTTGAGCACCGCAGATTCGTCGCGGCCGTCGAGTTCCTTGCGCCGTGGCGCTTCAAGAATGCCACGGCCGGGCTGGGTGTTGGCGTTGGCGGTGTGGTACGCCTCAGCGAGAGCATCGACCTCGTGCTTCTCGGCATGGTTGGCATGTGGGAGACCGTCGCAACAAACGGAACTTACAAGACAAGCTTTGGCTACACGGCCGACAAGCAGTTTCGGACGACCGAGTACGCGGCGCTGTTGCCACACGTCAGGTTCGGGCGGTCCTTCCACGCCTCGATTGGCCCGCGTATTGGGTACGGGCAAACGACGAGGGACGACGTGCCCAGCAGCGGAATCACGGACTTGCCTACCCGAGTTGACGCGGGAGCGGCCATTACCTTCTCGGTCTGCGTGCTGGTGGGCTATCGGTGGTGAGAGTCAGGAACAGGTCGGACAGTAACCGGTGGTGATGAACTAGAATCGCAGCCCAACCTGTGTGGAGAGACCAAACCCCACCGCAGTCGACGTGAACGACTCCGAGCGTCTCTCGAGCACTTCGCCCTTGGCGTGTGAAGTGGGTTCACGTATCTTGATGGTCGGGAGGCGGATGAAGGCCAAGAAGCCCTACTGGGATCGCGCGTCAGTTCTACGCGGCGTCGTCCAAGTCGTCCAGGTCGGCTACTCGCGCAGTCGTGCGCACGCGCGATCGAGTCTGGACTGGGCGACAGACTCGGTCGGACGCAGATTTGCCGTCATTTTGGCGATGGTTTTGCCTGCGCAGACGGTGCAGCGTGTGAGAATTGCGAGCCAAGCGCCATAACCAAGGTGGTCAGTCGAATCCGCCGCCCTTGATTTCGCTACCGCCGGAGCTGGCGACGCAGCCGTCCTCGGAGCTGCATGAACCGCCTGACATCATGGACGTTGTTGGCGGCGTCCAGCCAGCGCACGTCGAGTTACCGTAGAAATCGCGTCCGGAAGGGCAGGTCGCGCTGCCCGTAGCTTTGGCGAGTTACACATAGCCGACGAGCGCCCCGTCCGGCGCGAAATACCACAGCTGGCCTACGCTTTGGTTGTTCATGACCACGCCGACGACGCGCTTGCCGTCCGGACACGTGTGGTCAAAAGCCACCGCTCGTCACTGCCAAAGTCGACGGTCTTGCCGGACGGTACGGCGTCGGCGCGAACTGGCGCCGACACGTGTCGACCTACGATTGGGCCATCACGCTGCCCCGCGCGGCGTTCTTCGCCCGTCGCGTTTGCCCGTTCAGGGAAAAAGGTTCGAGACGCAACTCCTACCCCCTTTCTTCTTTTTGCGCGCTCTCTAAGACTGCGTCGTCTCGTTTGCATCCGCCAGCAGAAAGTCCAACTGCCGCAGCGAACGGGCGATCCGGTCCTGCTCTTTCCGCAGCGCCGCACTTTCGATCTCATCCGCGGTTTGCACCAGCGCCGCAAAGCCGAGAGCGCCTGACACGCCGCGCAGATTGCGACCCAGTCGGGCGATTTGAGCGAAGTCGGTGCGTTCCAGCGCGTCGCGGATGCTGGCCGCGGTTTGCCTTTGGGCCTGGATGAAGTCCGGCATCAAGTCCACCGGTGCGCCCGATACGACCGTCTGTAGCCGCGGGGGGGCCTGACGCATGGCGTTCGGGCGGGACGGGATAGTCACCTGTGCGGCGCGTACACCGATGGTCGGCGCCCGAAAGCCAGATGTCTGCGTCCGCGGCTCCAGGTACTTTCGCACAGCTTGCAGGACGTACTCGCGCGCGAGCGGTTTGGCGACGTACGCCGTGCATCCGGCCAGCTTGCAGCGGCGCTCTGCCTCCGCCCCAACGTGCCCCGTCGTCGCGATCACGGGCACAGTTTGACCGCCAGGCAGCTTGCGCAGCTGTTCGACCGTCTTGTACCCATCCAAAACCGGCATCTCCATGTCGAGCATGATCAGCGCCACCGGGTAGCGCGCAAAGGCATCCAGCACCTCCTGCCCGTCCCCGACGACCAGCACGCGCCACGATTTCTCCGCTTTTAGCCACGTCCGCAAGACGAGGCGGCTCGATTGGTCGTCGTCCGCGACCAGCACTAGCGGCCGGGGGTCCAGCCAGTTCGCCGTCGCGTCGAGCACCCGCTTGCGGCGCAGCGGCTTGGACATGTAGTCGTTCATGCCGGCCGCCTGACACCGCTCGCGCACTTCCCGAATCGCATGCGCGGTCACGGCGATAATCGGCGTCGGCACGCGGCCATACGTCCGCTCCCAGTCGCGAATCCGCTGCGTCGCGGTGATGCCGTCCAGAAGCGGCATCTCCACGTCCATCAGCACGAGCCCGTACTGGTTGGCAACGACGGCCGCAACCGCCGCCTCACCGTCGCTCACCTCATCGACCAGATACCCTGCCCCAGTCAGCGTGTGGCGCAGCAGGATCGCGTTCTCCCGGTTGTCCTCAGCGACGAGGATCCGCGCCGAATGCGGGCCGACTTGTTCCGGCATGATGTGCGCGATCTCCAGCGTTTCGCTGATCCGCAGGCCGAGAGCCTGCGCCAACCCCATGCGCAACCGGCCGCGGTGAATCGGCTTGGCCAAGGGGAGCACGTTGCTCGCCTCAACCTCCACCGGCTGCAGGCCAGCAACGAGCAGAATCGGCAGATGCGCCGTCGCTTGGATGGACCGAACCGCCGTCACCACCTCAGCGCCGTCCATGTCCGGCAGCGCTTCATCCACCAGAACAAGGCGGTAGCTGGGCTCGGCCGAGGCGAGTCGATCGAGCGTCTCGGCGGCATTGCCGGCCGTCGTAACCGTCATCCCCCAATCGGAGAAAATCCGCACGACGTTCTCCCGCAGGCGAGAGGGCTCCATGATGACGAGCGCCTGCCCAACCGGCAGCGACCCGGACGGCCACGGACCAACCGAGGGGACGTCCGGCGGAACGGGCAAGGTCAGGCGAACAGTCATCGTCGTCCCCACCTTGGGCACGCTGTCCAGAGAGATATCTCCGCCCATCAACTGCACGAGCGAACGAACGATGGAGAGACCCAGACCCGATCCGCCGAATCGGCGGGCGATGCCAGAGTCGCCTTGCGTGAAGCTGTCAAAGACGCTGCCGGTGCGGCTGGGTTCGATGCCAATACCCGTGTCGGTCACGACGAGGTCGAAGCAGACGTAGGCGGCGTCGCGCTCGGTGACACGCAGGGTCATGGAAACTTCACCGACCTCCGTGAACTTGATCGCGTTACTCAACAAGTTCATGGCGATTTGCCGGATCCGATTGGCGTCGCCGATGACGCGCGTGGGCAGGCGACCGTCAATCTCGCAATGCACAGTCAAACCCCGAGCGAGTGCGCGCACGCGGACGATATCCAGAACGTTTTCAAGCGCCGACGCCAGGTCAAATGTGCCTGCTTCCAGTTCCATCTGGCCCGACTCAATCTTGGAAAAGTCGAGGAGGTCATTGATGAGGCTCATCAGGATTTCTGATCCGTTGTGCACAATCGCCGCCAACTCGCGCTGGCTGCGACGCAGATCGGAGGCGCCCAGAAGCTCGCTGGAGCCGAGGATCGCGTTGATCGGCGTGCGAATCTCGTGACTCATCACGGCGAGGAACTTGCTCTTGGCCGCGTTGGCCGCCTCTGCCGCATCCTTTGCTGCCACGAGCGCCGTTTGTTCGCGACGGCGCTGAGTTGCATCCCGAACAACGACTTGCACAAGCCGCCGACCTTCGACGAGCACAGCGTTGGCCAGCACGTCGGCCGGGAATCGCTGACCGTCGAGGCACTGCAGTTCGTCCTCAAACGCGGCGCTCTCACCCACCACCAGTTGAGACAACGAGAGGAAGCCTGGCCCGTCGCGCTGGACAAACAAGTCGCGCAGCTTCATGCCGATCAGCCGGCGCTGACCACAACGCAGGAGCTTGTGGGCTCCCTCATTGGCGTCTACAAAGCCACCCGTCTCATCGAGGAGGACAATGGCATCGCTCGCGGCGTGGAACAGGCTCACGTACCGCGACTCGCTGACTTGCAACGCTTCCTGAGCGCGCTTGATGTCGGTTATGTCGTGATACCGCCAGAGGAACGCGCTCTGACCGTTCACAGAAAATGGCACAAAATCGCGCTCAAACCAGCGACCGTCCAACATCGGCAGCAACTCGCCGACCACGGGCATTTGCGCAGCGACGATTTCGTCCACGCGTGGCACAAACGACGCGGCATCTTCGAACCGCTCCGCCGCCGCAGTTGCTGCCATCTTACAGCCCAGCCCAACCAGCGCCTCCGGCTCCGCCGGGATCTCAAAGATCTTGCAGAATCGCTCGTTGACCAGGCGGATTTGGCCGGCCGCTTCTTCGACCAGAACGCCGTCGGGCAAATTCGCCGTGATGCTTTGCAGCCAGCGGTGCGCTTCTTCCCGTCCCTGCTCCGCTACTTTGCGCAGCTGGGCATTTTCGAGCGCCAGCAGCAGGCTGCCTGCAGCTTGTGCGAGCGTCGCAATCGCCGCGTCTGGCGTCGTTGTCGGCTGGGCTGGGACCGCCAACCATGCCGCCCCCATGAGCCGATTGCCGACGTGAAGCGGCATCAGCCAGGTTTCCGCGCACGCCCAAGGCAGTCTGGTGTCAGCCGGGTCGGACGACGTGGCCCGCAGCTTCAGGTTGCCGGACGCCTCCACCGCCGAGAGGGCAAGGTCAATGCCTGCGAGCTGCTCGGCAGCTTCGAGTTCTGAATCGTCTTGAAAGGTCGACGCCAGCACGTGCAGACGAGCGCGGCGGGTCGAGCGCGTCAGGAGCATGCCCGCGGCGCCGCTGAACGCCGCCAGCAAGTCCTGAAGCATTGCCTCTGCCACGCGCGATGGCGCCTCGTTCTCGATGAACCGGCCCTGCATCCGCGCGACAGTTTCCATGATGGTCGACTGCCGCTGAATGACCATCACATCGTGGAACGACCGAATGGCGCCCACAACCGCTGTACGCAGGCGCCGCGCGCTCAAGTCGGCTTTGGACAGGTACCCGTTGACGTCCCGCTCCGCCATGACGGTTTCTTCTGGCGCAACGCCCGGCTGGCCCGTGCTCAGCACGATGCGCATCGTGTGATTGTTCAGCGTTTCCCGTACGTAGTCGACGAGTAGCAGACCCGCATCATCGGTCTCCATCACCACATCGACCAAAAGGAGCGCGATGTCCGGGCGACGCTCCAGCACGACGCGGGCTTCCACGCCCGAGCGCGCTTCCAGAATCTCCACCGGCCGAGAGGCGACCGTCAGCCCGCGCAGGGACAGTCGGGTCACACTGTGAACCGAGGCGTCGTCATCAACGACCAACACTGGCCACGGCGCCACACGTCCCGGCGAAGCGGGTTCACCGAGGAAGATCGGGCCCGTCTGCGGATCCGCAAAAAGCGGAGTCGCGTCGGTCTTTTGGGTTACTGCGAACTCGTTCATGACTGTACCATCTTGGAAGCGGGCCACCGAATGACAAAACGAGAGCCGTGAGGGGTTATCGGCTCCGCTCGGATGCCGCCGCCCAACAATTCGTGGGCGATGTTGTGGGCGACGTAGAGCCCAAGTCCTGTACCGCCGGCCATCCGCCGCGTGGTAAAGAAGGGCTCGAAAATGCGGTCCGTGATCGATTCCGGGATACCCTTCCCGTTGTCTTCGCAGACCAGATAGCAAGAACTGTCCGTCGCGCGCACGCCGATGTTCAGCGTCGGGAACGACTCGGTTTCGTAGGCATGCGCCAGTGCGTTCTCGACGAGCGCGGTCAGAAGACGCGCAATCGCGCCTGGATAGGTGTAGTCCGAGAACTGCCGATCGCCCGCCACGGTGACGCGCACTCGCCCGGCGACCAGCTGCGGACCGAGCGTGTTGAGCACCTCCTCCACAAACGGCACCAAACGCACCGTCCGACGCTCTTCGTGCCGGCGGTCAACGACGACCTGACGAAAGCTAACGACGAGCTCCGCAACGCGGGCCAGATTCGACGACAGCATCTCCAGCGCGTCGCCTGTGTCGTCCAGATACTGCTGCAGATGCCCGCGCGTCATCGCACCGGACGCGAATGCATCAATCAGCGACTGGCGATTTTCAGCAACGAGCGACGACGCAATCCGCGCGACGCCCAACGGCGTGTTGATCTCGTGCGCCATCGACGCGACAAGCCGCCCCAGGGCCGCGAGCCGCTCCGTATCAGCGCCCGTCGTCTCGTTCGTCTCGGTGCTGATGTGCTGTGCGCGCGTCAACAAACGCAGCTCATTCGCCAGGCGGCGCGCATCTTCCATCGCCACGTCCCTGGCGTGAATCGTCCCGAACTGCTTGATGAGCAGATCGTGCGATGGGAAGTCCGCCAGCGAGAGACCAGCCTCGGCAACGTCCGCCAGCGAGCCGACCCACGGCGTCGCAAGAAAGACCAGACCACCGCCATCGGACCGGAGAACACGCCCGTGAACGCGCAGCGCGGGCTTCTCCTTCGCCGCCAGGATAACGTCGATTTCCAGATTCTCTTCCAGCTTCGCAACGGTGAAGTCCACCGTCGGGCGCACCAGCGTTGCCACGTCCGGCAACTTCGCTCCGACCGCGATCGATGGGCAGAGCCGTTCGTAGCGCGGCGCAACGTGCGTCAGCGTGAGGGTGTCGTCGCAAATGAGGTGAAATGGAAAAGCGACGGCAAGCCCATCAAGGGTGAGTTTTGTCAGCATGTGCGGCCCCCGAACGGAGTGCAAAGCGCACCGCGAATTCGTCATGGTCCGAGCCTTCGCCGCACCGCACGTCGTGAACAACTTCCAATGTCAGCTCGAAGCGTTCAGCCGCGCCGTGCAGCAGACCGATCACCATCGAGGCAAGCCCTTCACGGGTGGAGTAGTAGTGCAGGCGCATGCAGTCTTCCTGCAGCTCGGACACGCGGAACGAGGGCGGACGTAGCTCCGGATATGCACCGCCGACATGACTGTGCAAAAGGTCCAGGTTGGTCAGGAACTGCGCAAACGAACTGCCGGTGGCCCGCAGCAGGTCTTCATACCCGCGCGAGGCGGCAAAGCCCGTGAAGAGGCGTCCGACATCTTCCAGTACAACCGCCGGACTCAGACCTGTCTCTTTCGCCACCGCCGCGACAAGCGCATAAGACACTGAATCTGGGTAGGATTCCAGGGTCAGGAACGCGGGCTCCTCCAACATCGCCGCCGCGCATCCGCGACGCCAAGCCGCCGCCCCATAGCGGGACTCGACGTGAGCCTGAATTGCCTGATTGATCAGTCCGTACACGTACGCCTCCTTCGGCGCGGTGTCACCTTGCAAGTCGGATGCCGTTCACCCGTTCAAATGTATGTAGAATTATAGTGCTCTGTTCTGATTCGTGATTTTGCCGCTCCATGACGTCAAAAGTTACTGCGTGATTCGCGTTGAACAGGAAATTTTCGTCCCACTTTGAGAATCCTGTCTCATTTTGAGAATCATGTGCCGCGAGGAAGCGGTATCCCGTACGCTGCCAATTTGCGATACAGCGTCGATCGGCCGATGCCAAGGGCGCGGGACGCGGCGAGCAAGTCGTTTTCATAAAAGGCGAGCGCGGCGAGGATCGCCGCTTTTTCCAGTTCCGCTAACGTCTGTGGCGGCCGTTCTGCATTCGCGACCGGTAGGAGCGGGGCGGACGGCTGCCGCTGCACGGAGAGCACGCCCGTGGGTCCCGCCAGCACAATGGCGCGCTTGAGAACATTTTGCAGTTCGCGCACGTTGCCCAGCCACGGCCGCAAACGCAGCGCTGGCAAGGCGGTCGCTGGAAGCGTGAGGCGGGCACCGGAAGGCAGCGGCGGTTGCCCTGCCAGGAACGCATTCGCCAGCAGGAGGATGTCGTCCAAACGCGCGCGCAGGGGCGGCAAGGAGATCTCAAAAACGGCGATGCGAAAGAGCAAGTCTTCGCGAAAACGCCCTTCCTGGACCAAGCGCGGCAGCGACCGGTTTGTCGCGGCGATGAGCCGAAATTCAGTGCCGATTTCCTGTTCGCCGCCCACGCGATAAAATCGCCTTTCCTGCAAAACCCGCAGCAGTTTCGCCTGCGCGGAAAGCGACAATTCGGCCACTTCGTCCAGAAATAGCGTGCCACCGTCGGCTTGCTCAAATCGCCCCGTGTGCTGGCGGTGCGCGCCGGTAAAGGCGTTGCGCTCGTGGCCAAAGAGTTCGCTTTCAAGCAGCGTGTCGGTCAGCGCCGCGCAGTTGACCGCGACAAACGGCGCGCCCCGCGTCGCCCCAAGCGCGTGGATCGCCTTGGCGACGACTTCCTTGCCCGTGCCCGTCTCGCCTTCAATCAGCACGTCGACGCGACTGGCGGAAACCTGATGAATCTGCTCACGAACCGCGCGCATCGCCGCCGATTCCCCCAGCAGCCCTGGCACCGCGAAGTCGCCGCCATTGACGCTGCGCCGGCTCACCTGCCGGGTCAGCTGATGGGTCAGGATGGCGTTGCGCAGACTCGTCAGCAGGCGGACGCGCTCCATCGGTTTGGTCAGGTAGTCAAAGGCGCCCGCCTGCAGCGCCCGCACCGCCGTCTGCGCGGAAGCGTCCGCCGTCAGCACAATCACCGGCGTCTTCGGGTGAATCCGGCGCACCTGCGCGAGCAACGTGAGTCCGTCGCCATCGGGTAGCGTCAGATCAAGGCAGATGACCGACGGCAACAGTTGCGCGAGACGGTCCAGACACATCGCCGCGCTATCGCAGCAAATCACGCGGTAGTTTTCAGAGGTTAGCCAACGCTCCAGGATCGTCCGGACGATGGCATCGTCTTCCACGATCAGCACGTTTTCTTGCGGCGAGTCCGACATGCGTTCCTATGCGGTCTGTGCAAAATCTTCCAACGACTGCACAACCACCGCGCGGAGTTCCTGAAGCGTTGTTGAGCTCTTGCCGATGACCTCGGTCACATCCAAGCCCACGACTTGTTTGCGAAGCTCCTGCACATCACCGCCGGATCGCAGCACAATGCGCACGCGATCGAGGCCGAGCGTGTAACGCACTTCCCGCGCGATCGCCAGCCCAGCATCGGCTGTTTCCAGGCGCTGATCGAGGAGGATGAGCGCCACGTTCCGATTTGCTTGCAGGTACGTCAGCGCATCGCTCGCCGTGAGCATCATCTCGAACTCGAGGCCTCGCCCTTGGACGAACAATTTGCCCAACGCCGCGCGCGTGATGATGTGGACAGAAGGGTCGTCGTCCACGATCAGGACGAGCCAATGCCGCAATTCTGGAGTCGCTGGTACCATCATGGACCTAACGTCGTTCAGCAAGACGCCGAGATGATCGCGCAGATCAGGCGTTGCTTCAAGCGCAAAGTCTGCCATCCTCCCCGCCCGCGGATTCGCAAGTCCGCTGCAGGCGCGAGCGCCTCAAAGTGAGCAAGCCAACGATGTCTGCCGCGCCCTTGCCCAGCAACGAACAGGAACGCCTTGGCGCGCTGCGGGCTTATCGCGTGCTGGATTCGGAACCGGAGCGCGCGTTTGACGACCTGACCGCGCTTGCGGCCGTCGTCTGTGGCACGCCGATCGCGCTGTTCAGCCTCGTTGACGCAGATCGCCAGTGGTTCAAGGCCAAAGTCGGCATCGACGTCGCTGGTTCGTCGCGCGCGATCGCGTTCTGTGCGCACACGATCCTGACGAATGAACCCTTTGTGATTGAAGATGTGGAGAACGATCCGGGCTTTTTGGACAACCCGTTCGCGACCGAGCACGGCATTCGCTTCTACGCGGGTGTGCCGCTTGTGACGCCCGAAGGTCACCGCGTCGGTGCGCTGTGTGTGCTCGATCGCGAGCGCCGCGCCTTGAGCCCAGACCAGATGGAAGCGCTGCGGGCGCTGGGACGCCAGGCGATCGGTCAGCTGGAGCTGCGGCGGACGTTCGTGGAAATGCAGTCCGTGCAGGAGCGCTTGGACCTGGCGATGACCGCGGCGAACACAGGCGTCTGGGACATGGGCGTTGGCACAAGCGAGTGGTACGTCTCGGCACAATCGCTGAAGATTTTGGGCTACAGCGAGGCCGATCTGCCGTGGACGCGCGAGAAATGGCTCGAACACATGCACCCGGAGGACCGCGCGCGGGTCGACCCGGCGATTCAAGAGCGAATGGCGGATCCGTCTACGCGCACGTGGCAGATGGAGTACCGCTCGCGGCATCGCGATGGCTCGTGGCGCTGGATCCTCGCGCAGGCGCGCGTCGTGCGCGATAACGCGGGCAAGCTGATCCGGATGACGGGGACCCACATCGACCTCACCGAGCAAAAGGAACGAGAGCGAGTGCTCGCGGCGGCAAAAGTGGCCGCAGATGAAGCAAATCAAGCGAAGTCGGACTTCCTGGCCAACATGAGCCACGAAATCCGCACGCCGATGCACGGCATCCTGGGCATGTCCCGGCTGCTGGCCGAGTCAGCGCTGACGCCTGAGCAAGGAGAATATTTGGAAGGCATTGAAACCTCTGCGCGAAGCCTGCTCGCTTTGGTCAACGACGTGCTGGATTTTGCCAAAGTAGAGTCGGGTAAAATGGAATTGGAGCTCGCACCATTTGACCTCGCGCAATTGCTCGCGGATCTGGAGCGGCAATACCGCGCTGCTGCGCGTGAAAAGAATCTGGAAATGCACGTCGAGGTGGACTTGCCCGGACAAACGCACTTCGTCGGCGACGCGCATCGTTTGCGGCAGATCCTGATCAACTTGCTGGGAAATGCGCTCAAATTCACACGCCAAGGCAGCGTACACCTGCGCGCTTCGCGAAGGAGCCGCCCCGGACAAACGCCCGTGGTACGCCTGGAAGTGACGGACACGGGAATTGGCATCGCGGAGGACGCCACGTCAGCTCTGTTTCAGCCGTTTTCTCAAGTGGATACGTCGCGCGCCAGGCGCTTTGAAGGGACGGGGCTGGGTCTGTCGATTTGCCGCCGTTTGACGGATTTGATGGGTGGCCAGATTGGCGTCATCAGCAAGCCGGGTGAAGGCTCGACTTTTTGGCTGGAGGCGGACTTGCCGGAAGCGGACGCCACCGAGACGCCCATGGGTCGCGCCAAAAGCGATTCGGGGAGCCTCGAAGTGCAACGTTCAGGGCACGTGCTCGTCGTGGAGGACAACCTCATCAACCAGCGGATCATGCTGGCGCGATTGGGCAAGTTGGGCCTGCAAGCAGACATCGCCGCGAACGGACGGGAGGCCATCAGCGCCGTCGAGCACAAGGCGTACGACCTCGTGCTGATGGATTGCCAGATGCCGGAGATGGACGGCTACGCGGCGACGCGCCTGATGCGGTCGAGCGCGCTTTTGCAGGTCGCTCGTGTGCCCATCGTGGCCATGACCGCCAACGCGATGCCGGGGGAGCGTGAGCGTTGCCACGAGGCGGGCATGAGCGGATTCCTGAGTAAGCCGATCAACGAAAAGGAGCTGGTCAAGCTGATCGACCACTGGCTGCTGCGGCGCTGGCACGGGGTGGCGCATTACTCGGACGCGACCGAGCTTGCGGTTCTGGACGCGGCCGCGCTGGAACGCCTGGGCGGGCTGGGCACGCCAGACGGCAAGGCGCTGATCGGCGAACTCATTGTGCTGTTTCGTACGGGAACGCCGGCGCCGGTTGCCGGTTTCACGACGCTCGCCAGCACGGGGCAGTGGGACGAGTTGCGCCGCGCTGCCCATAACCTGAAGTCCGGCGCGGGCTATCTGGGCGGAGCCCGCGTGGCGCGCTTGTGCGAGCAGCTGGAAGCCGACTGCGCCGCTGCAGGCGTGAACCCGGAAGGCGTCGTCGCGACGGTTGCTGCGCTTCAAGCAGCACACGCGAATTTTGTGCGCGCGCTGATCGCCCTGGAAGTCGAGGCTGGGCTGATTCCGAAAGCTGGACAATTTTGATCATTGAACAGGTTTTGCACAATACACATTCGCACACACTCCAGACCGGTACGGTCCGCCGTCTCCTCCGCGCTGCTCGCTGCCGTTGCAAACCCTGGCGCGGCTCAGCGTCATCACAGGGCCCGACCTCCCTGCCCTTCTTTGAGGGAAGCAACCCGCGCCGACCACAGCGCTCGCTCTCCGTCCACCAGCCGCGCGCGCACATATTTCAACACACGACCTTTGCTGCTTCGCTTTTGCATCTGTGTTGGTTTGTAAACCTCGTGCACAAGACCTTCGTGCCCCCGCATCCGTATCACCTAAAGTCGGCATAAGTCACGCAGCTCGCGGGACGTTCTTGCTCGAATTTCAGGCCGATTATGCCGCGGAATCTGGATTCCACCGCTCGAGAATGGCGCACGTTCCTGACGCAAACAGGGCGCGTGGAGCGCGTTTCTCAGCTGATCGCCTCGTCCCTGCGGCTGCCCGACGCGGCCGAGGGCCAGCAGTTCCTCTCCGTGCGGCTCGCGCGCTTCGTGGACGGCTTTGGCCTGCACCGCCTCGATGCGCTGATTGAGGATGGCGAGACAGCGCACCTGCGGTCCATCGTCGGCGTGCAGCATTCCTGGTTTTGGCGGGAGCCGGAACAGTTCACCTTTCTGATCAGCCATCTGGAGGGCAAGCTCGCGCGTGGCGAACCGATCCGCATCTGGTCGGCCGCGACGTCATCTGGGCAAGAAGCCTACTCCATCGCGATTGCCCTGTTGGAAGCTGCGGCGCCGCGACGGCCGCGCGCGGACATTCTGGCGACGGATCTGGACGCACTGGCGCTGCGCGTCGCCCGAGTGGGACGGTATAGCGAAGCCCACGTTGCCCATTTGCCCCCGTCGCTTCGCCAGTGGCTGTTGCACCGCGAGAGTGACGCGAACGCGCCTTGGCAGGTCCGCCCTGAAGTCTCCAATCTGGTGTCGTTTCGTTCGCTTGACCTCCTTTCCGACGACTGGCGGACTGCATCGGATGCGCTTCAGACGTCCGGCCCAGAAACGCCCTTTGCCGCCATCTTCTGCCGCAACGTCCTCATGTACTTCGGCGCGGCCTATCGCTTTGCCATTCTGGAAGGACTCGCCGCTCGCCTCGGGCCGGGCGGCCTCCTCTGCCTCGGTCAGAGCGAGAACATCGGCAACGCCAGTCAATTCTTCGAGCCGTGTGGTCGCGGCATGTACCTCCGTCGTGCCGCGTTCCCCCACGCCGCAAAGGTTTCCTCCCCATGAAGCGCCTCCTTGATTTCCTCTCCGGCTTGCAGCTCAACACCAAGCTCGCGCTCGGCTTTGGCACGATTCTCGCGCTTGTCATCGGTTTTGGCGCGCAAAGCGTGTGGATGATCGACGACCTGAGCGCGACGGCGCATGGAATGTACGAGAACGACCTGTTGGGCGTCTCCCACATCAAAGAAGCGAACATCAACCTCATCTACATCAGCCGCGCCGTGCGTCAGTTGGTGCTTGCGCCCAACGCCGCAGAACGCGATGCCGCCGAGCGAGCGATTGCCAAGGCCGAGCGGACCCTGCGGATGGAGTTGGCAGAGGGACGCAAGCGCGTCTATCGGGAAGAAAACAAGAAGCTGTTTGAGGAGTTCGACGCCAGTTTTGACGCCTACCTCCGCAACGTCGCGCACGCCGTCGAGTTGGTCAAGAGGGACGCGCAGTTCCACCAATCAGAAGCGACGACGTTTCTACTCAGCGCCGGCAATATCGACGTGGTCACGACGACGGACAACCTGCTCACCGCGCTGTGCAAGGGCAAGGAAAAGGCAGCGCAAATCACCGCCGCGGGCGCAGCTTTGGATGCCCGCAACACGCGCACGACGGCCATCGCGTTGCTGTTCATCATGCTTGCGCTCGGCGTGGTGATTGGGGTGCTGATCAGCGCATCGATCGGCGGTCCGCTGACCGCGCTGCGGCTCAGCGTGCAGACGGTCGCCGAAGGTCAATTGCAAGAAGTGGTGCCCTACGTGGCGCTTCGCAATGACCTAGGTGACATGGCACGCGCCATCGGCGTGCTTCAGCAGCGAGCACGCGACGCGGAGGACCTGCGCTGGGTCAAGGCGGGCATGGAGAAGCTCACGGCGGCGCTGACGGGCCTGGAAGAGCACACCGAATTCGCCCGTGTCCTGCTGGCCGAGCTGGCGCCGTTGTGCGGCGTTCAGGTCGGCGTCGTGTTCATCCGCGACGCCAAGACCGAGAAATTTCGGTTGCTCGGCTCCTGGGGCTACCGCGAGCGAAAAGAGCTACTGACTGTATTTTCCCCGGGAGAAGGGCTTGTGGGGCAGAGCGTGCTCGAAAAGACCCCCATTCGCATCACCGAGGTCCCCGACGACTACATTCGCATCTCGTCGGGGCTGGGCAACGCAGCGCCGCGCTTCATCCAGGTCTATCCGGTCGTTGGTCTGCGCGACGAAGTACTCTGCGTCGTCGAGCTTGCTGGCTTCGCCGACTTTGACAGCCGGCAGCGCGACCTTCTGGACCAGGTCATGCCGCAGGTGGCGCTGAATCTGGAGATTCTGGAACGCAATCGGCGCACGCGCGAGCTGCTGGCGGAGACCGAACGGCAAGCGGCGGTATTGCGCGCGTCAGAGGATGAACTCACCTCACAAAACGACGAATTGCACGCGCAAACGGCCGAACTCGTCGCGCAGAAGGGCGAGTTGGAGCAGGCGAATTCGCTGATCGAAGCGCGCACGTTGGAGCTGGAAGCGTCGCGCTCCAAGGCGGAAGAGGCGACGGCGACCAAGAGCATGTTCTTGGCCAACATGAGCCACGAGATTCGCACGCCGATGAACGCGATCATTGGCTTGTCGCAGCTCGCCCTGCGCGCGGATCTGCCACCGAAGCAGCGCGATTACCTGCAGAAGATCTCCGGCGCCGGCACTTCGCTTCTCGGCATCATCAATGACATTTTGGACTTCTCCAAGATCGAAAACGGCCACATGGAGCTGGAGCAGACGCCGTTCCTGCTGGACGAAGTGCTGGAGAACGTGACGACGCTCGTCGCGCAGAAAGCCCACGAGAAGAATCTGGAATTCCTGATTCACGTGGCGCCCAACATGCCGCACGGGCTGGTGGGCGATCCGCTGCGGTTGGGGCAAGTGCTGACGAACCTCATCAACAACGCGGTGAAGTTCACGGAACGCGGTCAGGTGACGGTCAACCTCCGACCCGGCGCGTGGCGCGGCGATCGCGTCCAGATCTACGTCGAGGTTGAGGACACCGGCATCGGCATGACCTTGGAGCTGCGCGAGCGGCTGTTCCAGGCGTTTAGTCAGGCGGACGGCTCGACGACGCGCAAGTACGGCGGCTCGGGTCTGGGCCTGTCGATTTCGCGGCGGCTTGTCGAGCTGATGGAAGGCAAAATCGACGTTGACTCCACCCCCGGTCGCGGCAGCACGTTCTCCTTTGACGCGTGGTTCGGCGTTGCGGCGGACATCCTGCACCGTCCAGCACCCGTCTCCGTTCGCGGCATGCACGCGCTGGTCGTGGACGACAACCCGGTCGCCATCGAGATTCTGTCCGAGCAGCTGACCTCGCTCGGCATGCGCGTGGAGTCTGCGCCCAGTGGCAGTGCAGCGGTGGCAGCGCTCGAACGGTGCGACGACGGCGATCCCTGCCGCATCGTGTTCATGGACTGGCGGATGCCGGGAACGGACGGCGTTGCGGCGACCCGGGCGATTCTGCGCGATACGCGCCTCAAGCACCCGCCAGTCATCGTGATGGTCACCGTGTTTGGCAGTGACGAAGTGCGTCAGGCTGCGGAAAAAGCGGGCGCGCGGACCTTCCTCGCCAAGCCCGTCAGTCAATCGCAGCTGGTCGACGTCATGACGGAGATCTTCGCGCCGGAGATTCGCGAGCAAACGAGCTCTATTGGACGAGACCTCAGCGTATCGGCGCACATCGAGGGGATCTCGGTGCTGTTGGTCGAGGACAACGAGATCAACCAACAGATCGCCGTGGAATTGCTGCAGAGCCGTGGAGCCAAGGTGACCGTCGCGCACAACGGCGCCCAGGCGTTGGAATTACTGACGAAGGCGCCGGACCCGCTACCGTGGTCGATTGTGCTGATGGATCTGCAAATGCCGGTGATGGATGGCCACACAGCCACGGTCGAGATCCGCAAGTTGCCGCGGTTCAAAGACCTGCCGATCGTCGCGATGACCGCGCATGTTCTGCAAGACGAACGCGATCGCTGCATCGCGGAGGGGATGAACGACCACATCGCCAAGCCCGTAGACGCGGAACTGCTTTACGCAACCGTCGCGCGCTGGGGCAAGCCGGTGGCGCACCTCACGTGGGATGAAGCGCTGGTTGACATCGGTGTCCACGTCGCGGAGGCGATCACCCGGATGAGCGGTCGCGAGGACCTCTACCAGTCGTTGTTGAACCGTCTGGCTGCGAACCACGCCGACGCGCCTCAGCGCCTGCGGGAAGCGCTCTTGGCGGACGACCCGACCACCGCGCGGCGGATCGCGCACACCCTCAAGGGGCTCGCAGGGACCTTGGGAGCGCCGGCGCTGGTGCGGGTCTCCGCGGATCTGGAGAAGCGCATCAAGGACGGCGAGCCGAGTGACGCGCTGGAACCGACCGTGCAGGAGTTCGCGCAGGAGTTGGCGAGAATTCTCGCGGTGGTCAAGACACATCGGAAAGCGACGCAGCCTTTGCGACACGTCGCGAAGGCGAAGGACCTCCGCAGCGCGCCCCAGGATTCGGAAAAGCTCGCCGACGTGTACGGCCAATTGTACGCCCTGCTCCACGGGTCGGACGCGGACGCGATTGCGTTGGCACGGTCGTTTGATGGCGTCCTGCGGGACGGCATGGGCGAGCGCTACGCGGACTTGCAACTCGCGCTGCAGAACTTTGACCTGGATACGGCCAAAACCATCGTCGTCGACGCCAAGATGGAGCTCCGCGAACAACAGACCAAGCGGGAGACCTGAGCCATGGGCCATGACGGACACCGCCCCAAGCCGACTGTGCTGGTTGTTGACGACACGCCGGATAACTTGGCGATGGTCTCCCTGCTGCTGACGTCCGAGTACCGCGTGCAGGTGGCCAACTCCGGCGAGCGCGCGCTGCAGCTGGCGATGACCGACACGCCGCCGGATCTCGTGCTGCTGGACATCATGATGCCGGGGATGGACGGCCACGAGGTGCTCAGGCGTCTCAAGGCCGAGCCGCGAACGAACGCCGTACCTGTCATCTTCCTGACCTCTCGCGACGAGCCTGAACAGGAACAACTCGGCCTCAAGCTGGGTGCGGTTGACTATCTGATCAAGCCGATCCACGGGCCGCTGCTGCTGACGCGCGTCAAGACGCAGCTGCAACTGCGGCAGCGGGCTGAAAGTCGCATGCTGCGCATCGAGCAAAATGTGCAGGAAGTGGCTGCCAAGAAGCTGGAAGCGATCCTGTCCTCGACCCGTGACGGCTTTTGGACGACGGATCTGGACGGGTACATCACGAGTGTGAACAACGCGTATTGTTCGATCATGGGCTACCCCCACGAGGAGGTCATCGGCGCGCACATCCAGAAATTCACGGAAAGGCAGTACTCGAAGGATCACGTCCGCGCGCACATCCTGAGCGTGATCGAGGGCGAAGGCGTCCAGCGCTTCCGCCGCAACCACCGGCACCGCGATGGGCACTTGGTGCCGATTGAAGTCTCCCTGATGCACTTGCCCGAACACAACGAGATGGCCGCGTTTATCCGGGACTTATCCGACGAGAGGCGCCGGGAAGAGCAACAAGCGGCGGGGCACGCGGAGCGCGAACGGTTGGCAGGGCGCTTTGAGGCGATCACCAACGCGAGCATGGACGGCTTCTACCTCATCAGCACGAACGGCATCATTTTGGACGCCAACCAAGCGGTCTGCACGATGCTGCAATGGGAACGCAGCGAGCTCGTCGGCCAATCTGTCAGCGTACTCGCGGCGGAACCTTTTCCCGCCGGAACGGCACGCGCAGTCCGTGACGATCTGGCAGGACGCGGCCAAACGCACATGGAAGGTCGGCTGGGACGACGCGATGGGACGACGGTCCAAGTCGAACTCTCGATCTGGTGCGATCCGCAGGACGGCAGCTTCCTCACCTTCATCCGCGACATCTCCGAACAGAAGGCCGCGGAACAAGCGCGCGCCGCCGAGGCCACGAAGATCGCGCGGATCATGGCCACGACGCGCGATGGATTTTGGACAATTGACCGCAGCGGTGCAATCACGAGCGTGAACGACGCGTACTGTGAGATGAGCGGCTACCCGCGCTCGGCGCTGTTGAATCTGCACATCGCTGAGTTGGAAGCCAAGAATCCGAGTCGAGAAGCAGTCGCCGCGCACATGCAGCGGGTCATCGACAACGGCGGACATGAGATTTTTGAAACGGAACACCGTCACCGCAATGGCCACCACTTCGCGCTGGAGGTATCCGTCTCGAATCTGGCCGAGTACGACGAGATGCTCGTGTTCCTGCGCGACATCACCGAACGCAAACGCCACGATGAGGCGATTCGCCAAGCGGCGTTCTACGACGTGCTCACTGAATTGCCGAATCGGCGGATGTTGATCGACGCACACCGCAAAGCCGCGGCGTCGATGGCGCGGCGCGGCGTGCATGGCGCGGTCATGTTCCTCGACCTCGATCACTTCAAGATCTTGAACGACACCAAGGGGCACGAACGCGGCGATGAGATGCTGCGCGAGGTGGGGCGACGGCTGGTTCGCTGCGTGCGCGACGGCGACACGATTGCGCGCTTGGGCGGCGACGATTTCGCGATTTTGTTGGTCGAGCTGAGCCCGGAAAGTGAAGTGGCCGCCAAGCAGGCGAACGTGGTAGCGGAGCGGATTCGCGCCAGCCTGAGCCGGCCGTACGTTCTGGATAATCACACCCACAACAGCGCGTGCAGCGTCGGCGTGGTGCTGTTCCAAAATGGCCACGAGGAGCTCGACACGCTGCTGCAATACGCAGACTCGGCGATGTATCAAGCCAAGCAAAGTGGCCGCAACGCCGTGCGCTTCTTTGACGCGGCGATGCAACAGCGGCTGTCAGAGCGCGCAGCACAGCTGGACGAACTCCGCGCAGCGTTGGACGGCGATCAGCTGGAGCTGTACTACCAAGTGCAGGTGGGACCGGACCACACGCCGATGGGCGCCGAAGCGCTCGTGCGCTGGAATCACCCGCAGCGGGGGCTGATCCCGCCGAACAACTTCATCCCGCTCGCGGAGGAGTCGGGCTTGATTCTCGAGCTGGGCGAGTGGGTGCTCCGTGCCGCGTGCCAGCAGCTTCACGTGTGGCAAACACAGGCACAGACGCGCAACCTCCCCATCGCGGTGAACGTGAGCGCGCGGCAGTTCGCCCAAGCCGACTTCGAGGAACGTGTGCGCAACGTGTTGGCAGAGACGGGCGCGCCGGCGCACCTGCTCAAGCTCGAACTGACCGAGTCGACGGCACTGAAGAACGTCGAATTGACGATCGGCAAAATGCGGTCGCTGAAGCAGCTGGGCGTGCGATTCGCCATGGACGATTTTGGCACGGGCTACTCGTCACTGACCTACTTGAAGCGCCTGCCGTTTGACCAGCTGAAGATCGATCAGAGCTTTGTGCGTGGGCTGCCCGATGACGGCATTGGCACGGCGATCGTGGAGTCCATCCTGACGATGAGCCAAGCGCTGGAGATGGAAGTTGTCGCGGAAGGCATTGAAACCAGTGAAGAACTTTCCGCGCTTTTGGCCCGCGGTTGTCAGGTGTATCAAGGCTACCTGTTCAGTCGCCCCGTCCCGCAGGCGGACTACGAGGCTCTCCTGGTTCGCGCCCACACGGACAAACCGCGACAGGCAATCGTCCGTGACTAGCCCAGCGATCCGGTCACGCGTGACCGACACGAGACGAAACTCGATAACATCCGATCCGAGCCGCTGGCAAACCTCAGCGCACAACAGTAGTGTGTCCCGTGCAGCTTGGGCGTTTGCCCGGTCTTTCGCACGTTGGCAACCCAATTAAGTCCGGAGCCGTGCATGTCCCCGCGCATACTCGTCGCTGAAGACAACCAGATCAACCAACGCGTTGCCAGAGATCTGCTGCAAAACGCCGGTTTTGAGGTCGACGTTGTCGAAAATGGCCAGCAGGTACTCGACGCGCTCGCGCGTGGAACCTACGACCTGATCCTGCTGGACTGCCAAATGCCCGTGATGGATGGCTTTGAAGCGGCGCGCGCGCTGCGGCTTTCAGCGGATGCAGACGCGTTGAAAATTGTCGCCATGACCGCAAACGTCATGAGCGGCGACCGCGAGCGATGCCTCGCGGCTGGCATGGACGATCATCTGGCGAAGCCCTTTACGCCGCGCGAACTTCTTGAACGCGTGCGGTATTGGCTGGAACGCCCCCGCGGCGCGCCTGCTGTTCATTCGCCGCACGTGCCGGTGCCGGGACTGGAGCTGGTGAACGACGCCGCGCTGGAAGAGCTCATCGCGCTGGGCGAGGAAGATGCCGAGGAGCTTCTGGAGGACCTGCAGTCGCTCCTGCAGGTCGCGCTGGAAAAGGCGCGAGGCGACTTGGAAATCGCTTTGGCGACGCGCGCCTGGGAGAGTCTCGGACGGTCGGCACATACGCTGAAGTCGAGCACGGCAACGTTGGGATTGTTTCCGCTGTCTGAGACCTGTCGCGGGCTCGAACAAGCGGCGAACAGCGGGCAACAACTGGAGAGTGAAGAGTATTTGGCGCGATTTCAGCGCTTGGTCGCGCCGTCCATGGAGGAACTGGACGCGACGATTCGCAAACTGCTGGCGCGATAGTCAGCCCGGAAGCTGAGCGTATGGGCCGAGATGGACGGCCGAGGAGTGGATATGACCTGGACCCGCAACTTGCCGACGCTCACCGCGGACGGCGCTCAGCGCGCGATCGCCGCTGGTTTTGCCCAAGCGACTGCCGATGACGTCAACGTGAGCATCGCGGTACTCGATCCCGCCGCGCGGCTGCTGGCTTTTGCGCGCATGGATGGCGCCCCGCATATCAGCATCGCCACGTCGATCAAGAAAGCACAGACTGCGGTCGGTTTTGGCGTGCCGACGGGTCAGGCTTGGCTGGACATCGCCGCGGGGGATCCGATCCTGGAAGGGGGAATCGCCCACCTGCCCGACTTCATCCTGCTGGGTGGCGGCGTCCCGATCTACGTCGACGGTCAGGTCGTCGGCGCAGTCGGTGTCAGCGGCGGTCATTACGCCCAGGATGCTCGGGTCGCAGCCGCCGCGCTCAAGGCACTGGAGCCATAACGTGGTCGTGCAACCCATCTCGTCCCCGCCGTTGGAATCGCTGCTTTTGCCGATCGTCTCTGCGCACGACGTGCGGGCGCTGGCACGGGCAGCGGCGGCGGCGATCGACGCGCTGGTTCCGTGCGACCACACGGGTCTGTACTTTCTGAATCCGCACACGTACCAGCTGGAGTTGGTCCAGGCCAAAGGCTTCACAGAGCCCCAGCGGGCGGAAGCGCAGGCCAGCTTGGACCGCCGGCATCCGGGCTGGGTCGTGCGGCACCGGCAGGCGCTGTACGTGCCGGATACGGACACGGATCCGCTGGCAACGCAGCAGCCCGCACCTGGATTGGAGGGCGTGCGCTCGCGGTTCTACGTGCCTCTCCTCCACGCGGATCAGTGCCTCGGTACGCTCGGCGTCGCCTCCTACAGTCCACATGCTTTCACGGAGCCCGCGCGCGCGTTGTTTCAAACGATCTGCGACTTCACGGCGCAGAGCCACGCGCGGTTGGTCGAGATTGAGCAGCTGCGCCAGAGCCGACGCCAGCTGGAAACAGCCATTTCCGCGGCGGACGAGGGCCTGTGGGAGTGGGACATCAAGACCGGCGTGGTGCAGTTCTCGGTCTTTTGGCAAACGATGCTGGGCTACGAGCCCGACGAACTGGCGCACCGTGAAGAGACGTTTTTCGCGCT
This sequence comes from uncultured Myxococcales bacterium, assembly GCA_903896545.1. GTDB lineage: Bacteria > Myxococcota_A > UBA9042 > UBA9042 > UBA9042 > CAIYBN01. Next base: position 33,679 of record CAITYF010000209.1, read on the forward strand.
GCTCCATCCAGACGACGTGCCGCTGGTGTCCGCGGCGCTCCGTGCGCACTTCCAGGACAATGTGCCCTACGCGATCGAACTGCGGATGAAGCGCAAAGACGGCAACTTCGGCTGGATGCTCGCGCGCGGACAGGCGAGCCGCGACGCGGACGGTGAAGTGCGGCGAATGTCCGGGACGCACGTGGACATGACGGCGCTCAAGGAGGCGCAAGAAGCCATGCGGCAGGCGCGCGACGCAGCGCTGGAGTCGTCCCGCTTGAAGTCGGCGTTCGTCGCCAACATGAGCCACGAGGTTCGCACGCCGATGAGCGGCATCATCGGGCTCAGCTACCTGCTGCTGGACACTGACCTGAACCCGCAACAGCGCGAGTACGTCGGGCTGGTGCGGTCGTCCGCTGAGGCCCTGCTGGGCGTTCTGAACGACGTGCTGGACTTCTCCAAGATCGAGTCGGGGCGTCTGGATGTCGACAGGACGCGCGTGGACCTGAGCGCCTTGTTGGCGGAATCGCTGGCGGTGACGTCCGGCATCGCGGCGTCGAAAGGACTGCAAGTCACCAGCGAGCTGCCCGCGGAACGGCTGGAAGCGGAAGGCGATCCACTGCGCGTACGCCAAGTTCTGTTGAATCTGCTGGGCAACGCGCTGAAGTTCACGCAGGTCGGCAGCGTCACCGTGCGCGGCAGGAGGACGAACAAAGACACGGTGCGGGTGGAGGTCGAGGATACGGGCACCGGCGTGCCGCCCGATGCGGTCGCCCACGTCTTTCAGCCGTTTCGTCAGGCCGATGGCTCGACAACGCGGCGTTTTGGCGGCACGGGGCTGGGACTCGCAATCAGCCAGCAACTGGTGACGCTGATGGACGGCACCATTGGCCATGCGCCGCGCGCCCAGGGTGGCTCCGTGTTCTGGTTTGAGCTCCCGGCAGTGCGCGCACCGCGGCCCACGACACTCGCGCAGCGGGTCTGTACGCTGGATTCGGACGTCATTGAGCTGCGCCTGCTGCGCGCAGTCCGCAAAGGCGCGGAAGTCATCGTGCTCGAACGGCTGGAGGACTTGGGCAACGTGGAACCGCCCGCCGACTTGCTCATCGTGGCGGGCAACTCGGTCAAACCGGAGCGATTGCGGGCGGCGCTGGATGGGCTGCCAGTCGATCTGCCGCGTCCGGACGTCGTCGTTCGTTCTAGCGATGCAGAGACGACGCGGGCGTTCGCCGATGCCGGTTTTACCCGCGCCGTTCGCAGCATCCGGGAACTTCTCAAAGACCGCTGAGAGCGCCTGAATTCACTTCAGGCGGTTCTCGACCGCTGGCTCGAAAGTCAAGCTCAGCTGGGCGCTACTCCACGCCGTCCGGGTAGGTCACGACGACCGACTGACGCGGTCTGACCTTGGCCGCTTCCAACGTGACGACCTTGCCGTCCGGCCACCGCACCTGCACCGTGTAGTCGCAGCCGAGCGTGCCCAAACCAAAGTGCAGCGCGCGGCCATCCATCGAGTCGTGCATCCCGCGGCTCGCCTTCACTTCACGCGTAAGCTTCGTGCCGGCGGCAAAGGTCACCACAACCCGCGCGCCAATCGCGTCCCGGTTGACCTTCACGCCGTCGCCCTGCAGGCGCAGCTTCAGCCACGGCAGCTTCTGCCCGGCATCATTGCGGAACAGGAAATTCGGCCGCCCGCCGCCCGTGTCGCGCCCGCCCACCAGCAGGTCCAAGTCGCCGTCGCCATCCACGTCCGCCCACGCGTGGTTCTGCGCGTTCTTCATGCCGAGCAGGTCTTTGCAGTAGCCGCCTGTCGCGCAGTTTTCGTTCGATTGCTTGCAATCCGCATCGGTCGCGCAGGGCGTGCGGCACGCCTTGGCCAAACACTTCTCCCCGCTGACTGTGCAATCGCTGTCCTGTGTGCACGCAACCTGCGACGCGCTGGGCTTGCTGTTCGTCGTGTTGATGCCGCTCGTCGGTCCGACGCTGGCAAAACTGCCGTCGGCTTCCTGATGCAAAAGGCCAAACCACGCTTTTTGGTCCGGTGTCGTGTAACTCCCCTCATACTTCTTGTCGCGGGAAATGGACGCGTCCAGCCGCCCATCGTTGTCAAAATCGACCATCGCGCCGTCGACGTCGCCTTCATTGAACGGCAACTTGCGCTGACCGCCTTCGCTGACAAAGAAGACCTGCCCGTCCTTGTCGGTGTTGATGAGCAGCAACGTCGGATCCGACCACTTGCGCGCGTAGTCGTCCGCAACCGGGTGGCTGATCGCCGTGATGAAGACGTCCATGCGCCCGTCGCCGTTGAAGTCGCCGCAGTCGAGACCAAAGCCGTTGCTGCCGATGTAGCCGTCGGCGCCCGGAGCGGGTTCGTCCCCTGACATCACGCCTTGCGCTTCCAGCCACGGATTGCCGGTCTTCAGGTACGCAAAGCCACGGGCTTCCGCGACCTCCGTGAAGTGCCCCGTGCCGTCGTTTTCATAGAGCGCGTTGTGCCCCGCGAGCACGCTGACGCCGTAGTTGCTGACGAGCACGTCCATGTCGCCGTCCGAGTCGTAATCACACGCGACCGTGCCGTTGGTCGGTTGCGCCGGATTCTTGCCCAGCCAAGGCGTGTGATTGACAAACGTGCCGTCGCCATTGCCGATCAGCAGCACGTTTGCGGCGCTGTAGGACGTGTGGCCCATGCCGATGAAGAGGTCCAACTTGCCGTCGCCGTCAAAATCCGCAAAGACCGCGTTGCCAGCAACCGACTGCAACTTTTCAACGCCGCTGCTCGCCTTGGGGGAAAAGTGCCCCTTGCCGTCGTTCAGCAGAATCTGGTGCGTTTTGCCCGTCAGTGGCACGTCCAACCCGGCAAGGCAATCCTGATCGCCATCGTTGTCCACGTCGCCAAAGGCGAACCAGCCGGCAGGAACTGCGCGCAAGCCGCTCTCGTCGGAAAAGTCGTAGAAGCTGCCGTCCCCCTGGTTGCGGAAAATCAGGTTCTCAAACGGAATTCCCGCCTGGGGATTCGGGTAGAGCGAGTGCGTCACGATGTCATCCCAGCCGTCGCCGTCGAGATCGACAAAGCCGAGGCGGCTGTGGTCGTTGATCGGGACTGCCGTCGCGCTGCCGTAGACGACGTTGTTGTGGCGGATGCCGCTGGCTTGCGAAATGTCGACAAAGAAGCTCTCACCGAGCGCGGTTGCTTCTCCCGGCACACAAACCGGCTTGTCGACGTCGCCCACGATGTCGGTCAGCGTCGTCGCGTCGTCCGTTCCGACGGCGTCGCTCGCGTCGTCAGTACCCGCTGCATCCGCGCCAGTCTGCGTCGTCGCGGTCGTGCCGCATCCGATTGCAACGACCAACGCGCCGGTAGCCAGCGCGCGCAAAGAGAAGTTTCGAGCCATGACGGGATCCTCGACACGCGCCGCAACGGCGGTTGCGCCAAGGGGAGCACCTTCAGCGGCGAAGCGCAAGACGCGCCCTGACCCGCCGAGGAAACGGTCGTGAAAACAAGATCCGCTGGCGGTCAGAGTCCGTAGCGCGTCGGACGCCACGGCTTGCCAAACCGCCGCAGCTTGGACACGTCCTGCGTGCGAATCACGGTAATCACGCCGGTTTCTTTGGTGATGACGGCCACCGACAGCGCCTCATGCACGTCCACGCCCGACCGCGCCGCGCGCTTCAGATCGCGCCGTCCAACGAAGTAGGCATAGCGGCCATCGGGCTGGCGAATTTCGCGGCCCCATTGCAGGACGGTCTCGACAACCGCAGGCGGAATCCGACGTTGCCGCGAGCGGCGTTCAGCGTGCGGTGTCCATTCAAGCGCCATCTCCATGTTCGACTCCTCATCGGTTTGTCCGGTGAAGCTGAAGACTGAGAGCCAGATGAAGTTTGACAGTTTCCCGATGACGTTGCCAAAATTTTCTGGCCAACACGCCTGCGTTCAGGACTTTTCGACGAGGAACAGAAACTCGCGCACGTGCATGTCGCGGTTCCGCAAGTTCCGGCTGCCGCGAAAGGCGTTGTACCGCTTCTCCAACACCGTGATCTGACCAAGCGGGGCCAGCAGCGCCAGCATCTCGTGGCGCGCGATAAACCCTTCTGAATTAAAAGAAATCAGCAGAAACTTGGCGCGAATCTCCGCCACCAACTGCCGCAGCGCGGTTTGCGCGTGCGCGCGGCGGTTGTAGTCAGAGCGCTGCCAGTCCACGGGAATGCCCGATACCGCGCTGATTTCTGTCGGACGCTGGTAGTCGACCAGCAGGTTGAGCATGAAGTAGTTCGCGCCGTACGGGTGCTGGTTGTACGGCGGGTCGATATAGGCGAGGTCGACTTCGGGAACGTCGTGGATCAGCGCGTTGGCGTCCCGCTGGTGGACCTCGCAGTCGACCGTGAACTGGCTGAACACGGGGAAAGGCAACGCAATGTCCCGCCGGATCCGACTGAGCGCGTCCTCGCGGTTGCCGCCGAACTGCCCAATGCCTGTCTGCGCGTTTTTGTAGAAGCCCTTGAACACACCGGACGTGTTCGCATGAATCGACGCCTCCGAGAGCAGCGGGGCCAAGAAAAACGGCTGAACTTCAGCGGGCAGAGCCGCGATCAACTGCCGCATCGTGTCGAGATACTGGGCGTTACGCGTGGTATAGAAGACGCGCTCGTTGGGCTGAATCGCGCGGTCATCTTGCGGCGCGTAAAGCTCGGCAATCAGTCCCGGCGTCCAGGCGCCGTCGCGGATCTGGCCGGTGAGCGCAACGTAGTGCGCTTGCAACTGAACCAGCAACTCTGGCGTCGGATTGGCCAAGTAGCAGCGATTGATAACTGCCGAATACGCCTCCAGATCGTTGACGATGAGGCGGTCTGCATCCTGCCGCAGGAAGCGTGCAACCACGCCGGAACCGGAGAACACGTCGAAGATCGAGAGTTTGCGCCCGCCCAGGCGCCCGCGCACGTGCTGCACGCCCTCGCCGACAAAATCCAGAAGCGCGCGCTTGTTGCCCAAGTAGGTGATGAGCTGCTGCGTGAGGTAGTCGGGGTTCTCCAACATGGTCACTGTGATCGTGCTCCGCCCTTGCCTGACTGCGAGTGTGGGCCAACGTCCGCGTCGTCGCAATGGTCGATTCCGCAAAAGACATCGCCCCACAACACGGTCAGTTCTCACGACACGGTGGTTGCAAATCGCCCGGCATGTTGCATCCTCGCGGCACTGAGGCAACTGCATGCGCCGCGCCCTCGTGCCCATTGTTACGCTAACTTGCCTCTGCTGCGCGACGTTGCCACGGCCAACGCGTACTGACCTCCAGATTGCGGGCGGTTTGGCGCACACCCAGTGGACGGAATCGACGCCCGCCTGTTCGGGGTTTCCGCCCGCGCGGCAGCTCGACGATCAAGTGCAGGCGGGCATCGCCGTTGTGCATCAAAATGCGACAGGGCTGGAATTGGGAGGCTCGCTGGAGGCCGTGCGGGAAACCGTGACGCGGTCCGTGAACCACCCGTCGCCGCCCGACGGCGCGCGGGACTCTATGCTCGGCGGCGGCGCGTACGTCGGCGTGAGGCGCCAGAACGTCGGAACAGCCGTCGGTGGCGTGCTTTTTGGCCGCACGCTCGCGCCGTATTTCACGCTGGAGTTGGGCAGTCTCGACAAAATCTGGCTGCACGTGCAGTTAGGGCGCTGGCGCCCGTTCACGGACGCGCGTGTGGCCAGCATCGGCGGCGTCCTGCGGCCGTTCCCCGGCGGAGAGCTGGAGCTGTGGTTCGGCGAGGCAGCATCGGGCGTGTACGCGTATCCCGTTGCGACGCGCATGCCAGGTCAAAGCAGTTTTGCCGATGCCAAGTTCGGCGGTGGGCTCAACCTGCACTTGCAAGTGAGTGAAGTCTTCGCTCTCGTCGCCCAGGTCGTCGCTTCCGAGACGCCGTCAGGCAGTTTTGGCATTTCAATCACGCCGAGCAAGCTCGTCGAGCAGCCGGAAAAGCAGAAGCCCGCCGATCCAGACTGAGCGGACTGCCTGGCTCAAACGGCCAATGCAAACTGTCGTACCGCGGCCCAACGCGCGACGTAGGACGTGGTGTGCCATTTCCGCGCGGTATTGGCCGACGTCATGTAGCGGATCGTGCCGAAGATCGGCCGAACGGGTCCCCACGGGCGGTCGTAGCGGCCCAGCACCCAGAAGATGCCCGCCACCGAGTTGGGGTCGCGCCCGTCCAAGGCAAAGCGGTCGTTCAACTCCAACATGCGCGCCAGAGCTTCCTGCGGCGTTGGCGACCACTCCAGAATCTTCTTGCCCCAGAGCATCCGCAGGTAGTTGTGCATCGTTCCATCCGCCACCAACTGTCGCTGCGCGGCGTTCCACAGCGGATCGTGGGTCGCCGCGCCGCGCAGTTGTGCCAACGTGTAGGTGACTGGACGCGGATCGCGCGCGTGCTCGTCAAGCGTGTGTTGCGCCCACGTTGGCAACGTCGACCACGCGTCGTAGTTCTCGGTAAATTCAGCTTCCAGATGGCCCAGTTCGCGCCACGTCACAAGCTGATCGACAAACGCCTCGCCGGCCGGACTCATACCCCACCAGCCTTCCCGTGCGCCGCGGTTTGGCGGTCCCAGCTTGCCCGGATGCCAATCCTCGGCCTCTGCCAGCGCCAGAAACACCTCATGCGCTGACGTGTGACCAAAGTGCAGGTACGGTGAAAGACCGCTCGATCCTTGAAGATCCGGGTGATTGCGATCTTCGGGGTACGCTGCCAGCCGCTCTTCCATGAAAGCGTGCAGTCGCGCAGTCCCTGCGTCCGAGCCGCCTTTGTGCTGCACCGCGCGAATCGTGTGGTCCAACGGCAGTTGCGTCAACGTCGAGCCGGTCAATTCCGCCGCATTCGCCAACGGCCAGGTCGAGCGCACGTCAGCGGGCAACGGCACTTGCGTCCTGACAAGCAAGTCTGCGAGCGGGTCTGCGTCCGGAAAGTGCTGCAATTGCGCCGGCAATTCCTTTTGAAGTCGCGATCGCAGGGCGTGGGCCGAAGCGAAAGCACGTCCCAGCGCGGCGCGCGGCATCAGCCCTACCGAATCTACGGCATCCAGGCGAACGTCGAGCTGCCGCGCGGCAGCTTGGCGCATCTTGGGCAAGAAGAATTGCGGCGAGTCGTCCGTCACCACCTGAACGGCGTCACGCGCAAGCGCGAGCAGTAGACCACGCCCTGCCCCCGGCTGAGGCTCCAGGTACGGCCAGTACGTCACGTGTTCACGGGCACACGCGGCCGCGTTGTCGCGCATCCCGTCCAGCACGAACTGGTGCATGCGTTCATTGGCGTACGGATACCCGACCCGCAGTGCCTCAAAGATGACGAGCGGCTTTCCCAGCGCATTGGCCTGCGCGACGGCGTGCTCAAGGCCCCAATTGAACCGCGTGCGGCGACTGGCCGTCATCCAATAGAGGACGTAAGCGCGTTCAGGGCGAACGGGCGACTCGTTCAAAGTGCGAAGGCGAATGGTTACGATCGACATGACGGCGCTGCTCTGCAAAAGTCCCTGAATGTGCGATGCTTCCGCGATAGAATCGATGCGCGGTTCGCGGACGGTTTCATCCACAACGCGGCGCATCCCGTGGAGGCGACGGTCATCGACGGTGTTGAGAACCCGCGGCTCAGGTTGGGCCGTGCGCCGACCCGACGGGCTTGGGGTGCTGGCCTTGGCGCGCGATGAGAGTATGCTCGTGCCGACGGGCCGATTCGTTGACGTGCGGCCCTTCTCCACACGCTGACCGCAGTTCGGGAGCATCTGTTCTCGATCCTCGGCGCGCCACCGGAGGTGCTCGCTCGCGGTCCAGGTACGAAACGCGACAGGTCGACCCGACGATCGTTGGTGTTGGACTCCTGTCAGCCTAGTTGGACGTTTGACCTGCTTCGGACACCGCTCCGGTCGGTCAGACCTCTTCAGTCAGCGGGAAAGGCGGAACGCATGTCCAAGACCGACGACATTCGCACGATCGGCATCATCATCATCGGCAACGAAGTGTTGAGCGGAAAGATCCGCGACGAGAACACGCCGTTCTTGATCGAGAGTTTCAACCGCGCCGGACTACGCGTCGGCGAGACCGCCATCGTCGCCGACTACGTGCCGCGCTTGGCTGAGGTGATCCGCAACTTCTCGGAACGCTTTGATCTTGTCGTCACCACGGGCGGCGTAGGCCCGACGCACGACGATTGCACGTGGCAGGCAGTTGCGGTCGCCCTGGACGAACCGCTGGAGCTGCACGAAGAGCTCGTGAACCGCATCGAGACGCGTTCCGGCCAGAAAATGACCGAAGAGCAAAAGCGAATGGCGCTGCTGCCGCGCGGAACGACGATGCACTTGAACGATGGCCGCTGGCCGCTTTTGCAGGCCAGAAACGTCATCGTGATGCCCGGTGTGCCGTCGATGGTGACTGGTCGTATCGAGGCGTTGTGTGCGCGACTGGCACGACCGCGGCCCTGGCTCGCGACCGTCTATTTCACCGCCGACGAATGGGTCTGCGTGCCGGCGATCGATGCCGTTGTCGCGGCGTTTCCGGAGGTGGAAATTGGCAGCTATCCGGTGTTCTACCCCGCAGATCACAAGCTGCGGCTGACGTTTGAGCACGCCGAGGAAACGCAAGTTCGCCAGGCCGTCGCGCAAGTGACCGACGCGATTGGGCGGGACAACTTCGTGCGCGAAACGTGGCGGCCTCCGACCGACGTTTCGGTTGACCCGACGTAGCGCGAACCCTACGCTGCGGGAATGAAACACCCGCTGCCGCTCCTGTTCGTTACGTCCGCCCTTTTCGCCCAGCCGCTGTTCGCCAAACCGAAGGCCGCCAAGCCCACGCCAACCGTAGAAGTGCCGGCGGGGCCGCGGAAGCCGACGCCAGCGTGGCCGTTTCGCCCCGCGCCGCCTGAATCTGACATGCAAAAAGGGCCCGAGCCGGGCGGTTTGGGCATCGTACTCGGTGAAAAGGACGGGGAGATCGTCGTACAGCAGGTCGTGCCCGGCGGACCGGCACAAAAAGCGGGACTGCGCGCGGGCGACGTTCTCGAAGCAACGGATGCGATGGCGCAGATTCGCGGGATGAAGCTCGCGGACGTGACACCGCACATTCGCGGTCTCCCCGGCTCGATCTGCAAAGTGACGGCGCGGCGCGACAAGGAGACGCTCCACATCGACATCCCGCGAATCGCGCTCAAGCGGCTGTTTCCGCCGTCAGCGAAGGACATCATCACCGTGAAGGCCGGCGCATCGCTTCTGACGACTGGCGCGACGCACCAGCTCGCCGTGACGTGGTTGGCGACACAAAAAGGCCAAGGGGACCTGCCGACGATCGTAACGGCGCGGATTGCGAGCGCGGATCTGAACCAGACGCTGACGCCGGGGACGGGCGAAGCGCGCGAAATTCGGCTGACGGGCGAGACGACCGCGCTGCAGATCGAGGATTGGCGGCTGGACTTGCGCCTGCTTCCGGATGGCGAGACGGTCGCGGTGACGTCGTCGAATTTGCCGGTTGTGGACGCGGGCACGGAAGCCAAGGCGTGGCAGCAGCCTTGGGCAGATCCGGTTGCGCCGCGCGCGCCGCCCAAGGTGACCGCCAAATGGCGGGGACCGATCGCGGTGAACCTGCGTGTGGTGAGCGGCGGCAAGCCAGTCGGGACGCAGCGAATCGCGTTGCGCATCGGTCAGGGCAAGAAGGATCTGGAGACCGTCACCGTCGTGACCGACGCCGACGGGCGTTTTCACGTGCAGTTGGACGCAGCCGGCCCGTTCACCGTGCGGGCCTTGGCTCAGGCGACGCCGGGCGGGCTGCACGACGCGGCTTTTGCCTACCAGATGCAGCAAGAGGTCGAGCTGGTCGCGGTGAATGACGGCCCGGTGCTGCAACTGAGCTTGAACGCGAAGCCGCCGACGGCGGGAAGCGTGGACGACTGGCAAAAAGACGAACGCGTTGGCCAAGGCATGCCGACGTTGGACGTCAAGCGTTGGTTTGGTGAAAAGCCGGCGGATCCCAAAGATCTCAAGGGCCACGTGCTGCTGGTCTACCTGTGGGCGACCTGGTGCGGACCGTGTCGGATGACCGCGCCGATGATCGCAGAACTGAACGTGCGGATGCGCGACACCGGTTTGCGGATCGTCGAGGCGTCGGTCGATCGCGATGAACAGGCGCTCGAAGCGTTCCACCGTGAATTCCTGCCAGGCGCACCGTCTGTGGCGTGGCTGGGACCGGATGGACTGGAGACCATGGAAGTGTCGAGCATTCCGACGTTTGTCGTCGTCGATCACACGGGCAAGATCCGCGGATTTCGGCGCGGTGGCGGCTGGGCGCTGGAACCGCTGGAGGCTTGGCTACGGCAACTGCTGGAAGACGCCAAGAAGGGCTGATCCGAACCGCGAGATCCCTTCAGTGCGGGACATCCGCCGCAGACGCTACGCCTTCTTGCGCGTCATGAACATCACGCCGACGTACGCGAGCAGGAGCACGATGATGCCCGCGAGGATCGGCTTCAGTTCGCCCTTGAGCGCGTGCACCATCTCGGTCGGATCCTTCAGCAAGTTCGGGTGATCGCCCAGCACGCTGCGACCAAAGAACGCGAGCACCGTGCACCACAGGCCGGAGCCGAGAATCGTCACCGCGCTGTAGACGCCAAACGGCGTGCGCACGATGCCGGCGGGAATGCCGATCAAGTGCCGCACAACGGGCAGAAGCCGCGCGAAGAAGACGCCGCCGGTGTGAAAACGCGCGAGGAACGTCTCGGCTTGCGCCAGCTTCTCCGGCGAAACCATGACGTACTTGCCGTAACGCAGCACGAGCGGACGGCCCAACCAGCGTGACACCCAGTACATGATCGTCGCGCCGATGTAGGAACCGACGGTGCCAGCGAGGATGACGAGCCAGATGTCGAACTTGCCCTGCGCAGCCCAGTAGGCCGCGGGCGGAATCACAACTTCGGAAGGCAAAGGAATAATGGAAGATTCCGCCGCCATTGAGGCGATGATTCCGGGATAGCCAGCGTCGCTGATCCAGTTGAACCAGAGAACGATCAAGTTGTGCATCATGGGCAAACGTCCGTTCGACGCGGAAAGCATCGGGAGGCGGAGACTAACGATCCCCCACGGCGGTGGCAAGAATCCTGACGTTGCGCGGTGGTCGCGGCCGGGCAGATTTTCCTGCCGTGCTATTCAGCGCTGTCGAGGTCCTGCTGCACGCGCTCGATGGTCGCCATCGCCGCCGCCAGATCGCGCGCCAGTTGCTGACGTTCGTCGGCCGTCAACGCGCTCGCGTCCAGTGACGTCAACGAAGTCAGGGCGCTGCGCAACCCCAGACCTGCGCCCAAATACGGCGAGGCATCCGATTCCGACATACCGCGCAGAAGCGTCCGCCGCCGCGCGTCCTCGGAAAGCCGAAGCCGCGCCAGTTCCGGGTCGAGGTCGGGCTCGCGCACCAAAACGCCGGCCATCCGGAGCGCCTCTTCCCCACCGATATCTGGGTGTTGCAGCAAGTGAGCGTGGAGGCGTTCGGCCGCGGAGTCGTGCTCGCCCAAGCGCACCAGCGCGGCGCCATGACGCAAGCCGATGCGCCGCAGACGCAGCGACTCCTTGAATGATTCACGCAACTTAATGATGCCGGCAATCACTTGCAGGCTGCGACCAGAAACACCGACGTTCTTGGCCACTGAGTCCCAATCGGTCTGAAGGTAGGACTTCAGGGCAACGACGGCTTCCGCGCGTTCCAGACTGTCCAGCCGCTCGTCGAGAATGGTCGCGACCAGCCCGTCAATCACGGATTCCGTGTAGGAAGACTCAGCAGAAGCCGCGACGCGCGCAGCCATTGCCGCCAAACCCGTTACCGGCGGCCCGCTCAGCGTTGAAATTGGATGCGCGGTTCCTGTCAAAAAACCTGCAGAAACTGGTTCCTTCGACATGCCCACCTCTTTTTACAATCGTCGCGCGCAAGTTCGAACGGAAGCCCCACCTCCGTTCATCCGCTATGCGTGTCGCCTGAGACCAAGGCCACAGACCTACATCTTGTCCACGCCATCGGCTTCGTGCAAGGAAAATGCAAACTACAAAGTAGGTTTTCACAAATGTGACAGAATCGCAACACACACCGACGTCGGAAAGACTGCGCTACGATAGCGCTTGATGACGCCAGATGACGATAATCAGCAGTGGCAGCCGGATCCTGACGACCTGATCGTCTTGTCAAAGTCGGCACGTCGGCGGCGGGCGAGAGAGCGGGCGCTCCCGACGTGGGGCGAAACGCCGCATCAAACGCAGGCGAGGCGGACCGCGCTGTTCAAGGACTTGGCGCTGAAGTGCGGCTTTTCGCGCGTGGGGATCGCCCGTGCCCAAGCGTTGCCAGACGCGCAAAGCCATCTGGAAGGCTGGTTGGCGGCGGGCCAACAGGGAACAATGGCCTGGCTGGCGGACGACGTCGCCCGGCGTTGTGACCCGCAACAGGTGACGCCGGGCGCGCAGTCCGTCGTGGTTCTTGCGCTGGATTACGACAGCGACGCGCCGCGAACGCAGCAGGTTGCACTCGCCGACGCGGACCGCGCGTGGATTTCCCGCTACGCGTGGGGCGACGACTACCACGTCGTGATGGAACGTCGGCTGAAGCAGTTGGAAGTCGCGCTGACAGCGGCCTTGAAGCCGGAATTGGGCGAGGATTTCAGAGGTCCTGGCGGGCCGATCCAGCCGTTCAAGGCCTTGCGCGATCTGCGCTGGATGGTCGATCACGGGCCGATTCTGGAGCGCGAGTGGGCCGTTCGCTCGGGGATCGGCTGGCGCGGCAAACATTCGCTCGTCGTGCACCCGCGCCATGGCTCGTTCTTCTTTCTGGCGTGCATGGTCACGAGCATCGCGCTGGATCCGGACGAGATGCTCGGCGATCACTGCGGCACGTGCACGGCCTGTCTGGATGCGTGCCCGACGCGCGCGATCGTCGCACCTTACATCGTGGACGCCCGCCTGTGCATCAGCCACACGACGATTGAACTGCCTGGCGCGATTCCGCCCGACGCACGGCCCCTCGTGGGCGATCAGGTCTTTGGGTGCGACATTTGTCAGGACGTCTGCCCGTGGAACCGCTTCAGCGCGCCAGGGGATCCAGCATTTGCGCCACGTCCGGGGCTTGTCGCGCCCAAACTCGACGACCTGGTGGCGATGGACGCTGCGACGTTTGCCTCTCAGTTCGCGCAGAGCCCGTTGAAACGGCGAGGGCTGGAAGGTCTACAGGACAACGCGCGGGCCGTGCGAGAATTCCGGTCAATTCGGCGACGGAAAGAGCCGGGCGACAATCCAGCGTAGCATCAGCGCCACCAACGCAATGACCAGCGCGGGAACGATCGCGCCGCATGCCTGCGTGACCAGCTTGAGCAGTTGAAACCCCAGCGGCAGGTGCAAAAGACGTCCCGCGCCCCAAATCAGCAGGCCGGCGACGACGACGAGCGACATCCCGCGCCACGTTCCTTGCAAATCCGCACGCGACGGGACGCCGTGCGCGGCGATCGCCACCATCGCGTAGCCGCGCAGGAACGTCTCCGTCCGCGTCCAGCCGCCCGCCGCCACGTGTTCCGCCGCGACGCTTCCCAGCTGCTTCAGGTCGTGTGCGAGCGTCTGTGGATCCGTCGTGTGGGTCGGCCAATGGCCGCCTTCTTGCCAAGCAAGGAGCAGCATCGCGAGAAGCGACGCCAGGAGCGGCGCGAGCCCGACGAACAACTCCGCGAGCCACGCGACCGGCCCCGTGCCGGGCTCCCACATCACATAGCCGAGAACGCCCGTTTGCTTGTCTGGCGCCAGAAGCCGCAACTCGCGGATCTTACGCCCGGTCAGGACACAGGCCACGGCGTGAGCGCCTTCGTGCACAGGGACGCCGATCCAGCCCGTCGTCGCCAGTAGCGCGCGCCAACCCACCCGATCCAGCCAGGTCTCATCGGCAAACGCGGCCAGCTTTTGCACAAAAAGCAGCAGCGCGGCAGTCGCGGCGATCGTCAGCAGCATGTCTTCCAGAACCGCCATACGGTGATACTACTGCACGCTGCGCGGCTGTCGCGTTTTGCCCCGCCGTGCTACGCTGCGCGCCGGTTGAACCACGAGGCCCTATGTCGCCCAGCGCAGCCGTCGCCCAAGCACTCTTCGATGTGGCCGCACGGACGGCCAGTGGTGCGCTTCCCGGACCGCGCGTCTTCATCGTTTCCGACTCGCTGGGAGAAACCGCGGAACTGGTCACCAAGGCAGCGCTCTCGCAGTTTGGCGACGCGCCGATCAGCATGCACCGGTTCCCCATGATCACGACGGGTTCCGACGTCGAAGCGATCGTGCTCGCGGCGACCGAGCGCCCCACGCTCATCGTCTACACGTTGATCGTTCCCGAAGTGCGCGACGCGATGGCCACCCTGACCGAAGCGCGCGGGCTTCTCGCGATCGACGTGATGGGCCCGATGATGTCTGGGTTTATTCAGCTTTTGGGCGAACCACCGCAGTTGCGCCCCGGCTTGATTCACCAGATGGACGCCGCGTATTTCCGCCGGATCGAGTGCGTCGAGTTCGCCGTCAAGTACGACGATGCCCGCGATCCCAAGGGATTTCTGCTGGCCGACGTGGTGCTTTTGGGCGTCTCGCGCTGCTCCAAAACGCCTGTCTCGATGTACCTCGCGCACCGCCGCTACCGCGTGGCCAACCTGCCGCTGGTCCCGGAAGTCCCTTTGCCCAAAGAGATTTTTCAGGTGCCGCGGCACAAGATGGTGGGATTCCGCATCGACCCGCGGACGCTCACGGACATCCGCGTCGAGCGCATGCGCACGATGGGCTTGCGCCGCGATGCCAACTACGCAGATCCAGGACGGATTCTCGGTGAACTGGAATGGGCCGATGACGTGTATCGCAAGCTCGGCTGCGCGGTCATCGACGTCACGAACAAGGCGATTGAAGAAACCGCGGTGCGCGTGCTCGAAATTGTCGCGCCGCCGCCGCGCGTGGAACACGGCGTTCTGGAATAGGCGCGCGCACGACAGCCGCGCCGCAAGCAAGGACTGAAAATGACGACACAACGGCATGTTTTCGCGTTCCACGAGGGACGCGCGACGCAAAAAGGTCTACTGGGCGGGAAAGGCGCAAACCTCGCGGAGATGAGCCACATCGGCTTGCCGGTGCCTCCGGGCTTCACGCTCACGACGGTCGCGTGCAACGCGTTTACCGCGCTCAACCGCCTGCCCGACGGGCTGATGGACGAAGTGGCGGCGGCGCTTGTCGATCTGGAGAAGGCGACCGGCAAGACGCTGGGCGATCCGGCGAATCCGCTTCTGGTTTCCGTTCGTTCGGGCGCGGCGGTGTCGATGCCGGGCATGATGGACACAGTGCTGAACCTCGGCCTGAACGACGCGACGGTGCAAGGTCTTGCGACGGCGACGCAAAATCCGCGTTTTGCTTGGGATTGCTACCGTCGATTCCTGCAGATGTTTGGCAACGTGGTGTTGGGGCTGGGGCTGCACGAGTTCGAGCGCGTGTTCTACAACCACAAGGAACGTTGCGGCGCGCAGAGCGACCCGGAAGTCCCGGCGGAGGTGCTGCAACAGATCGCCCACGACCACCAGGCCATCATCCTGCGCCTGACCGGCAAGCCGTTTCCGCAGGATCCGAAGGAACAGCTGCGTGCGGCGATCTGCGCGGTTTTTGAGTCGTGGAACAACCCGCGCGCCTCCGTTTACCGGCAATTGCACAAGATCCCGGAGTCCCTGGGCACCGCCGTAAGCGTGCAGTCGATGGCGTTTGGCAATCTGGGCGACGATTCCGGCACGGGCGTCGTCTTCACCCGCAACCCGAACACGGGTGAGCAGGAGTTCTACGGCGAATTTCTGCTGAACGCGCAAGGAGAAGACGTCGTCGCGGGCATTCGCACGCCGCTCCCAATCGCGCACCTGAAAGAGAAGTTGCCCGACGCGTATCGCCAGCTTTTTGAGACCTGCCAGCTGCTGGAGAAGCACTACGCGGACATGCAGGACATCGAGTTCACGGTGGAGCGCGGTCGCCTCTACATGTTGCAGTGCCGCGTGGGCAAGCGAACAGCGCAGGCGGCGGTCCAGATCGCCGTCGACATGGTGGCGGAAGGGCTCATCAACAAGGAGCAGGCGCTCCTGCGCGTCGACCCGTCTCAAATTGAGACACTCCTGCACCGACGCATTGATCCCAAAGCGGAATTGGATGTCATTGCGACGGGTCTGCCGGCAAGTCCAGGCGCAGCGACGGGACGGATGGTGCTGGACCCGGACGACGCGGTGAAGCAGCAGAAGGAGGGCCACAAGGTGATTCTTGTGCGCCACGAGACGACGCCGGACGATATTCACGGCATGGTGGCCAGCGAAGGCGTCCTGACAGCGCGCGGCGGCATGACTTGCCACGCGGCGATTGTGGCGCGGGGCATGGGCAAACCCTGCATTGTGGGCTGCGAATCACTGCGGTTGGACTTTGAAGCGGGCACACTGCGCGCGGGTGGACGCACGCTGCACGTGGGCGACGTCATCGCGATCGACGGCGGCACGGGGCGGGTGATTTTGGGCGACGTTCCGCTGGTGGACGCACAGCTCTCGCCAGCGTTCCAGCAGCTCTTGGCCTGGGCGGATGCGCTGCGTAAGTTGGGCGTACGCGCCAATGCTGACAATCCGGCGGACGCGCAAAAAGCCCGCGCATTTGGCGCAGAAGGCATCGGGCTTTGCCGCACGGAGCACATGTTTGGCCAAGGCGGCCACGAGCCGGAGCGCATGGCCGCGGTGCAGGAGATGATTCTCGCCGAGACGTTTGAAGACCGCGATCGCGCCCTGGACAAGCTGTTTCCGATGCAGCTCAGCGATTTTCTCGGTATTTTCAAAGCGATGGCGCCCTACCCCGTGACGATTCGCCTGCTCGACCCACCGCTGCACGAGTTCCTGCCGGGCGAAGAAGAGCTGGCTGTGGAAGTGGCCGTCGCGCACGCGCTGGGCAAGGATCCGGGACGCGCGGCCGTGCTGCTGCGCAAGGTGCGGGCGCTGGCAGAGACCAACCCGATGCTGGGGTTCCGCGGCGTGCGGCTGGGCATCGTCTACCCTGAGATTTACGAGATGCAGGCGCGCGCGATTCTGACAGCGGCGCAACAGCTGCACGATGAGGGCGTGACCGTGCACGCGGAGATCATGGTTCCGTTGGTGGGACACGTCGCGGAGCTCGTCGCGATCCGCAAGATGATCGAGCAAGTGGCAGAGCAGGTAGCGCCCAAGCTGAAATTCCTCATCGGCACGATGATCGAAGTGCCGCGCGCGGCGCTGACCGCCGATGAAATCGCCTTGCACGCCGACTTCTTCTCCTTTGGCACCAACGACTTGACGCAGACGACCTTTGGCTACAGCCGCGACGACGCCGAAGGTCGCTTCCTCGCGCATTACGTGGCGCAAAAGCTGCTGCCGGAGAATCCGTTTGTCGCGCTCGACCAAAAGGGCGTCGGCAAGCTGGTCAAGATGGCGGCAGATTTGGGGCGCGCGGCACATCCGGGCATCAAGCTCGGCATCTGCGGCGAACACGGAGGCGAGCCGTCCTCGATCGACTTCTGCCATCGCATTGGCCTCAGCTACGTCTCGTGCTCGCCCTTCCGCGTTCCAGTCGCGCGTTTGGCAGCAGCGCAGTCCGCGGTTCGCGAAGGCGGCACGCACGCCACGTCGTCGGCCGTCTGAACTGTTTCATTTTGAGACACCGAGTTGCGACCGGTCGGCCCCGTATCAATTCGAGACACGTTTTGGGCCGTTGCCCGCGCTGTGTGACAGTGTGACGCGCGAGACACATGCGCCAACACACTGACACGACTAGATAAATCAACAGCACGCAGCATCTTGGCACGGGGGTTGCAACAGTCAATTATCGAGTGAGTTGAATCCCTATGACATCCATGAACTCCTTTCACCATCTCCTTTCACCCTGCGACGTGCTTCGGCTCGTCAGCGCCCCCATGGGTGCGTAGCAACAACTGCTTTGCCGGCCCTCCATCGTTAGGGAGTGGGGGCCCGGAAGCGCAAGCTGCAGTTGCCACGCGCGCACCCCCTTCCACCAACAAACTCTCGCTCCAGGCTGAGGCGACCGTGACGAAAGTCCGGTCGCCTTCGCCTTTTTTGCCCAAGGGGAATCTGTGAGCGGCTGCGGCTGCCGGCGCAGCTACCCACGTCGGCCGAAGTTCGAACTCAAACCGGCCTGAACCGCGGCCTGCCCGTCCGAGAGGGCAACAGGCTTGAGCCACAGAGTTTGGTGTTGGTCAAAGGTCGTCGCGTTTAGATCGCTCTCGCTTCCACGTCGCGGATTCCCAGCAGGTACAGAATCGCGTCCAAATTGCGCTGGTTCACGACGTACTTGGCCTGCTCACGCACAACCTGTTTGGCGTTGAACGCGATGCCCAAGCCAGCGCGGTTCAGCATGTCCAAGTCGTTCGCGCCGTCGCCGATGGCGATGACCTGCTCCAGCGAGACGCGCTCGATCTGCGCGATCTCTTCCAGCAGTTCCGCCTTGCGCTTGCGGTTCACTATCGCGCCCAGGACCTTTCCCGTGAGCTTGCCGTCCACGATCTCCAGCTGGTTGGCAAAAGCGTAGTCGAGGCCAAGACGTGCGCGGATCGGCTCCGCCACTTCGATGAACCCGCCCGATATGACGGCCAAGCGGTAGCCCAGCCGCTTCAGGACGCGGATGAGGTGCTCGGCGCCGGGCGTCAGGTGAATCACGCTCTGGACGTCCTCCAGAATGCTCGCAGGTGCGCCGCGCAGCAGCATGACGCGTTCGCGGAGCGCGTCGTCGAACTGCAATTCGCCGTTCATCGCGCGGTGGGTGATCTCCGCAACCCGGTCAAAAACGCCGTGCTTCCGCGCAAGTTCGTCGATCACTTCCTGCTGGATCAGCGTCGAATCCATGTCCATCACGACGAGCCGCTTGGACCGCCGCATCAAACCTTCGGGCTGTAGCGCGACGTCGCAGCCCAGAAGCGCCTGCATTTGCAGCAGATCCTGCTTTAAGCCGGCATCGTCGCCCGCGCCATCCGCCGCCGACAAGAGCAGCTCAATCGACAGCAAGCCGGCGTCGGACAGCCGGTGAATCCGATCAATCGCAAAGCCGCGCGCCGACGCGTACCGCGTGGCCGTCGCCAGCATGTCAGCAGAAACTTGCGGCGCCAGAAGCGTCACAGCCCAACTGTGCCGCGCCGCCTTGGCCTGCGGGTGGGCGCGATCGACCGTTCGCAACGTCACCTGAACCTTAAGCGCATCGGCTTCAAACAGCAGCGACGGGCGCAGGCGCGCTTCGTCCTCGTCGACAAGCAGGTTCAGCGTCAGCTGGCCTTCCACGAGGACTTGCTCCACGTCCAAGAGCGGTACGCCGCGTTCGGCAAGGAAAGCAGCGATCGCGGCGGTCAAGCCAGGACGATCGGTGCCGGTGAAGGAAATGAGCAGCGCTTGGGGAGTCGTGTTGGCCATGACGCGGGAGCTTGGCATGCGGTCAGACGTCCTTCAAGCCGTCAGGCGGCGGCAGATCGCGAACGGCAAAGTTCCGAACATCCAACAAGCGCGCGTGAAACAGTTGCAACGCTGCGACCGCTGTGGCACTTGGCCGTTGCGAGGAGACTGCTGTGACCGACGACATTTGGACCCTACAACGCCTGCGCGACTGGACGTGCGACTACTTGCAGAAGAACGGTTCAGCCACGCCGCGGTTGGACACGGATCTGCTGTTGGGTGAAGTGTTGAAGCTGCCGCGACTGCAGATTCTGATGCGCCTGGAACAGATCGTGCAAAAAGAGGAGTTGGCCGCCTACAAGGGGCTGGTCAAACGCCGCGCGGCGCGTGAGCCGGTGGCGTACATTCTCGGACGGCGTGCGTTTTACGATTTGGACCTGCGCGTGGACAAGCGCGTACTCGTGCCGCGGCCGGAAACGGAAACGCTTGTCGATGTCGTGCTGCTGTTCTTGAAGGAGCCCGCGACGCCCGAAGGCGCGGTCCTCGACTTGTGCACAGGGTCGGGCGCGATCGCGCTGGCGGTGGCCAAGGCGCTGCGCGCGCGGCAGTCGGAACGCGCGCTGTGGGCGACGGATGTGAGCGGACCGGCTCTGGAAGTCGCCCAGCAGAACGCGACGCTGCTGGACTTGCAGTTGGAACTCCGGCAGGGCGATCTCTGGGACGCGCTACCGCAGGATCAACGCTTCGCCGTGATCGCGAGCAACCCGCCGTACGTGCTGCACGACGTGATCGCGGGACTGGAGCCGGATGTGCGCGCGTGGGAACCGCACTTGGCGCTGGACGGTGGTGCCGACGGGCTGGAGATCCTGCGGCGCATCGCTGCCCACGCGGCGGAGCGCTTGCTGCCGGGCGGGTTGCTGGCGGTGGAACTGGGCAGTCCGGCTCAAGGACGCGCAATGGCGGAACTGCTCGCCGCTCACGGGCTGCAGGGCGGGAAGACTGAGCTGATCACGGAAGGTCCGACGAGCCTCGTCACGGTTCGCGCTCCGGGCTGAACGCCGTCATCGATGCGGACTATCGCACGTCGGCATTTTCGGCTAAAAATGCAAGCGGGTTCGCCCCCTTGAACGGAGATCGGTATGGCAGTGGATTCACGGCGCTGGGCGGTCATCACTGGCGCATCTGCTGGTTTAGGTGCTGATTTTGCCCGCCAATTGGCCGCGTCAGGCTGGCACCTCGTGCTAGTCGCGCGTCGCCTGGATCGCCTCCAAGCGCTGGCCGATGAGATTCGCAATGCACATCGCGATGTGGATATCGAGGTGATCGCACTTGATCTCAGTCAAGCCGACGCCCCGGCGATGCTGCTGGAGCGTGCGACGGCCCGCAATCGACAGATTCAAGCGCTCATCAACAACGCCGGTTTTGGCACGTACGGGCCGTTTGAAGAGCTGCCGTGGGACCGCCAGCAGGAGATGCTGATGCTGAACGTGGTTCGGCTGACCGAACTGTGCTGGCTGTTTGCGCGCCACATGCGGGAACACGGACAGGTCGCGCACATCCTGAACGTCGGGTCGATGGCCGCATTTCAGCCGACGCCGTTCTTTGCCGCGTACGGCGCGACAAAGGCGTATGTCCGCAACTTCACAGAGTCGTTGGCGTGGGAACTGCGCGACACGGCCATTCGCGTCTCGTGTCTCTCGCCGGGCGCCACGCGGACTGAATTCTCCGACGTCGCGGGCATCGCGATCCCGGCCCTTTCAGACCGCACGCAGATGGAATCGCCCGATGTCGTGCGCCGCGGGATTGCGGGCATGCTCGCCGGAAAACCGCAGATCGTCCCGGGATTCATCAACCATCTGAACGCCTTCATCAGCCGACTGTTGCCGCGCCGCATCCTCGCCTGGGGTGCCGTGATCGCAATGGGTGGGCGCGAGACTATGCGCGATCGCGCCGGGGACAAGTAGCCAGCGCCACCGGGAGAAGCAAAACATGCCGAATTCAACACAGGATCAACGCGTTAAAGAGCGCCCCACGTCGCCAACCAACGCGTATGACGAGTTCAACCTCGACAACGATCCCGACGCGCGCTTCATCGCCCGCCGCGGTCGCCGCGCCCAGGACTCATCGGGTGGCTTGACGCAATTCTTCGCTGGCGTCGCGGCTTTTGGCCTTGGCACGTACATGCTCTTCGCCCGCGTCATGGTCAGCGCTGGCATCACGGGCGCGGGCATGTTCGGCGTCGGCTTCGGTTCAGGACCGCACCTGGGCATGACGTTGCTGCCGTTTGTCGCCGGCATCATCGTGCTCTTCGTTCAAGGGAGCGGCAAACTCGGCTGGGGATTGATGGGCGGCGGCGTCGCGCTCCTGATTCTGCAGATCATCTCCAGCATGCAGATGCACTTTATGGCGACACCGTTGCCGATGGTTCTCCTGATCATCGGGCTCATGGCGTCCGGCATCGGATTGATCGCGCGGTCACTGCGTGGGTCGGCCGACGAATAGGGTCGGTCGCCCGGCGAGGGAAACGGCGGACTTCATCGCGCTGCTGCCACTGCGGCGACGCGTTCTTACTTGGCGAATTCGTTGCGATTCGAACAGCCCTGCGGGCAATGAAAGCACGCGGAACGTTTGTCATCGAACGCGTTCGCGTCGAGGTAGTCCTCCAGACACCGCTCGATCGTCAAACGGCGGCGGCGCGGGCGGCAGTAGAATTCGTTGTCGAGCGTCAAGCGCTCGGAACGAACACGGCGGACTTCTTGGATTTCAGCGAGAGTCATGTCGGCCTCGGGGCGGCTGGCACAGGGTTCTTGAACGCGGACCAATTCGGTCCTGATTCAAGGTATGCTACGACTTGACCAGCGTCAAGTGGCGGTGTGATGCAGGTTAGGTCCATACGGATTCGCAGCCAATTCTTCACACTTCAACACACGAGATGAGCCGGGTACAGCTTAGAACGTAGGCAGCGACCCATTCGCTTGGTCTGTCCCATGTTCAAAGTCAGTCGAAAATCCGAGTACGCGCTCATTGCGGTGCAGCACATGGCGCGCCGCGCCCGCGATGGGGTCACTTCCGTAGCAGAACTCGCGCAAGCCGAGAATATTCCACCCGACATCCTCGCGAAGGTCCTTCAAGGTCTCAAACGCGCTGGACTATTGACTGCTGCGAAGGGGGCCGGCGGCGGCTATCGCTTGTCGCGGCCAGTTCAGGAGATCCAGTTCCTCGACGTGGTCCGACCGTTTGAAGAGCAGCTTTCGGTCGTGACCTGCCAAAATGACCACGGCGGATGCGATCGCGGGGGCGACTGTACGTTGCGCGACCCGATGAAGGTGCTCAACGCGTTCGTGCTTCGCCAGTTCTCGAACTTGACCATGGACATGTTCTTGTCGCCGCACAAACTCGTCCACCACGCGCGCGCGGACGTGACGATCGCCGAAAGCGCCCTGCACCGCTGGTCGGCAGAGGCCGATGTCGCCGGGTAGTCGACCCGACGCGCTGGTGCCTGGACGATACCGGAGCGCGCAGCCCGTTTGCTACTGCCAGACCTGACCCAAACTCCCCGAACC
>CAITYF010000210.1 GCA_903896545.1 uncultured Myxococcales bacterium
AGGAGATGCCCCGCTTGCACGACAATTCGCCCTGATCGGCATACCAGGGGCGAGCTGCGTCCGAGTGACGGCGATTTTCCGGGAGCGGGCGGACGCGCGGGCGTGGAGGCGTGGCGCGGGGGAGAATCGATCAGGTCTGCTCACGCAGAATCCCGCGGATTGACGCCGCCACACGGTGCGCGCACGCTTGACGTTGCGGCCGCGTGACGAGCCGTTGAGCCTCGCGTGACGTCATGACGCCGTTTGTCTCTGCCCATTTGAATGATTGCTACAGCCTGCTGGTCGCCCTTTTGATCGGTGCGTTCGTCGGTGCCGAGCGGGAGTACCGCAGCAAAGCCGCGGGTTTTCGCACGCTCATCTTGATCTGCGTCGGATCGTCGCTGTTCACGTTGCTCTCCTTGCGCCTGGGTTCCCCCAATTCCCACGACCGCATCGCGTCCAACATCATCACCGGCATTGGCTTCATCGGCGCGGGCGTCATCTTTCGTGACGGCGTCAACATTGCCGGCTTGACCACCGCGACGTCGATCTGGGTGACCGCTGCATTGGGCATGGCCGCCGGTGCCGGCGAGTTTGTTCTGGCTGGAATCGGTCTCGTGCTTGTGATTGTCGTACTCGCGCTCTTCGAGAAGCTCCAACAGGTCATCGACCGCTTGAATCACATGCGTCCCTGTCGCATCCAATTTCGCAGTGACAAGTCCACGCTCGCCGCCATCGAGAAGGGGATCGCAGCGTGCGGACTCAGCAGCGCCAACCGCAAATTCGTGCGTACGGACGGGATCTTCTCCGTCACGTATCAGCTCACGGGCAAGGAAGACGCACACAGCCGGTTCATCGACTACCTCTTGAGCAACGACCAAGTCGACGGATTCGAGTACTGACGCTGGAATCAGGCTTGAGCCGTAACATTTCTTTACGCGTCCGCGCGGCAAAAATCGCTAGGGTGCACGCGCTGGAGTGTGCATTCCACCTGAATGCTCTGCTACCCTGTCTGCTAGGTTTGTGGCGTTGTTCGTGGAGGCTCTCTCATGTCCGCTTGTTTTCGCTCTCAGTCCGTCGTCGTAGGTCTTGCGCTCGTTCTTTCTCTCAGCGCACTGGGTTGCACAGATGACACGCCGATCGACATGAGCGGTGCCGACACCGACTACGGCACGGATCAGCGCGACGTGGGCTTGCAAGACGGCACGGGCGATGCAACCGGCGTCGACATTTCGCTCTACGACGTGACGCCGGACATCGACCCAGTCGACGTCGACATCGTCGGGCCTGACGGGACCGACCAGATCGACATTGGCAAAACCGACGTCCTGACGGGTGACATCGCGCCAGACACCGACATCGTGATCCCGGTTGCTTGCGTGACCGACGCCGACTGCGGCGACAAGAATCCGTGCACCTATGACAACTGCGATCCCAAGGCGCAGGTTTGTACGCACTCGTTTACCCCCGGTCAGACGTGCGACGACGGCAGCGCCTGCACCAGCGGCGACATCTGCGGCAAAGACGGCGTTTGCGGCGGCGCGACGCAACTCGCTTGCGATGACACGAACACGTGCACCGACGATTCGTGCGACCCGACGACCGGCAATTGCGTGTTCAAGCCCGCGACCCACGCGTGTGACGACGGCAACCTGTGCACGTTGGGCGATTCGTGTGTGGCGGGCGCGTGCTCCGGCGGCGCGAACGCGCTCTGCGACGACAAGAACCCGTGCACGAACGACGCGTGCAACCCGACGACCGGCAAGTGCGATCACAGCCCCGCCAGCGCGGCTTCCTGCGACGACGGCGACCTGTGCACGAGCGGCGATACCTGCACCGCTGGCCTGTGCGCCGGCACGGCGATCGCGTGCAGTGACGGGGACGCGTGCACGCTCGACAGCTGCGACAAGGCGACGGGGAACTGTCTGAACGCGGCCATTCCGAACTGCGGCGCGACCTGCACCGCGGATACGCAATGCGACGATGGAAACGTGTGCACGAAGGACGCCTGCACCGGCGGCAAGTGCGTGCAAACGCCGGTCGACGGCGGCGCGTGCGATGACGGTCAGGCCTGCACCACGGACACGTGCGCAGGCGGCCTTTGCGTGGGCAAGGCGATCACGTGCGACGACAACAACCCCTGCACGACGGACGCTTGCGATCCGAGCAACGGCGTGTGTGTTCACCCCGCGGGCGCCGATAACGTGCCGTGCGACGACGGCAGCGCCTGCACGCTTTCGGACGGATGCAAGGCGGGTGTCTGCGTCGGCGGTTCGCCCAAGTCGTGCGACGACAACAACCCGTGCACGACCGACGCGTGCGATCCAAAGACGGCCGCTTGTTCGTCCACGCTGTTGCCGCTGTGCGGCGGCGGCTGCAACGTCGACGCCGACTGCAACGACCAAAACGTGTGCACCTCGGATCTGTGCGTAGCGGGCAAGTGTGTCTCGAAGAACGCCGACGGTGGCGCTTGCAGTGACGGCAACGGCTGCACCGCGAACGACACCTGCTTTGGCGGTTCCTGCCAGGCGGGCGGTCAGGTCGCGTGCGACGACGGCAACCCGTGCACCACCGACGCGTGCGACGTGGCGCTGGGCAAGTGCGTCGGCACCGCGGGCAACGAAGGCGCTGCGTGCACCGATGGCAACAACTGCACGATTACGGACAAGTGCCAAAAGGGCAGCTGCACCGGCGCGCTTTTGACCTGCAACGACAACAACGCCTGCACCAACGACGCCTGCAACCCGTCGACGGGCATCTGCGTGTACGCCAACATTCCAAACTGTCAGGGCAATTGCTTTGGCGGCGGCGGCGGCGGAGGCCCAGGCGGTCCGGGTGGCTTTGGCTGCAACGACAACAACGCGTGCACGACGGACGCGTGCGTGCAGGGCAAGTGCCAGCACACGTTCGTCACCGGCGCATGCAGCGACAACAACTTGTGCACAATCAACGAGCAGTGCGTCACTGGCGTGTGCGTTTCCAGCCCCGTGGTGTGCGACGACAAGAACCCGTGTACTTCGGAACTCTGCAACCCGACGACTGGCGCTTGCGTCTTCACGGCGACGCAAGCGGCGCTGCCGTGCACCGATGGCAACGCGTGCACCATCACCGACACCTGCGCGGGCGGCGCTTGCGTGGGCGCGGACCCAGTCAACTGCGACGACAGCGACGCGTGCAGCGCGGACAGTTGCGACGTCGCGAGCGGCAAGTGCGCGCACAAGGCGATTGTCGGCTGCGGCGGCAACTGCGCGACGGCTGCGGACTGCAACGACAACAACCCGTGCACGGGCGAAGCCTGCACCGACGGCAAATGCGCGACGACGTTCCTCGACGGCACCGCGTGCAACGACGGCAATGTCTGCACGGTCGGCGAAGTCTGCGCCGCGGCGACGTGCGGCAGCGGCAAGGCCGTGACGTGCGACGACCAGAACGCGTGCACGACGGACACGTGCAGTCCCAAGGACGGCTCGTGCAGCCACGTGGCTGTGGCCAGCGGCGGCGCGTGTGACGACGGCGACAAGTGCACGACCGGCGACGCCTGCGCGAAGGACGCCTGCGTCGGCACGCTGCTCAACTGCGACGACGGCGACGCGTGCACGCTTGACACGTGCAGCGCGGTGAGTGGCTCGTGTGCGCACAGCGCGATTAACAACTGCGGCAACAACTGCCAAGGCGGCGGCGGCGGCGGCGGTCCCGGCGGCGGCGGCCAGTGCAATGACAACAACCCGTGTACCCAGGACGCCTGCACCAACGGCAAGTGCGAGCACACGGCGATGGACAAGGGCAACTGCAACGCGGGCAACGCGTGCAAGGTCAACGGCCAGTGCGTCGCGGGCGTCTGCCAAGGCGAACTTCCGGCGGACTGCAACGACAACAACGACTGCACCACGGATCTCTGCCAAGCCAACGGTGGCGGCGGCGGTCCCGGCGGCGGCGGTGGCGGCCACACGTGCGGTCACGCGGTCACGGTCGACGGCAGCGCTTGCAGCGACGGCTTGGCGTGCACGGCAGCGGACGCGTGCAAGTCGGGGCAGTGCGTCGGCATCCTCAAGAACTGCGACGACGGCAACGCGTGCACGGCGGACAGCTGCAACACACAGACTGGCGGCTGCGTCTCGGCCGCGATCCCAGGCTGCGGCAAGAACTGTTCGGTCGACGCCGACTGCAACGACGGCAACAGCTGCACCACGGACAGCTGCGGTGCGACGGGTTGTGCGTACTTGGCGCTGGATGCCACGTCCTGCTCAGACAGCAACCTGTGCACGGCGAACGACGCGTGCATCGCCGGCCAGTGCGTGACCGGCGTGCAGATCCTGTGCAACAACGGCAGCGTCTGCCAGACCGGCGTTTGCGATGCGACCACCGGTCAGTGCGCGTTCACCAACATCAACGACGGCGGCAAGTGTGACGACGGCGCGGTCTGCACCACCGGCGACGCCTGCAAGGCCGGCGCGTGCGCGGGAACGACCGTCGACTGCAACGACAACAACCCGTGCTCGACCGACTCCTGCTACACCGGCGGTCCCGGCGGCGGCGGTCCCGGCGGTCCTGGCGGCGGCCTGCAACCCGGCGCGTGCCAGCACCAGAACATTCAGGGCTGCACGCAGTGTTTGATCAGCGGCGTGTGCAATGACAACAACGCGTGCACCAGCGACTCGTGCATCAACGGCGCGTGCAAGTACGCGTCGCTGCCGGATGGCGTGACCTGCTCGGACGGCGCGCAGTGCACGATCAACGACCAATGCGCGGCGGGCAAGTGCACCGGCACGACCAAGACGTGCGACGACGGCAACGCGTGCACCACCGACGCCTGCCAAGGCAGCACGGGTGCCTGCACGAACCAGAAGATCACGGGCTGCGGCGCGGGCTGCTTGGTGTCGACGGACTGCACGGACAACAACTCGTGCACCTTGGACATCTGCAACACGTATACCGGCGCGTGCGTGTACCAGAACCTGCAGAACTGCGTCGTGACGCCGCAGTGCACGGTGAACACGGACTGCGACGACAACAACCTGTGCACCAACGACGTGTGCAACCCGTCCAACGGCGCCTGCGTGCACAACAACGTGCCGGGCTGCAATCCGAACGCGATTTGCTACGCAGACACGGACTGCAACGACGGGAATGCGTGTACGGTGGACGCTTGCAATACGTACAACCACGCGTGTGTGCATGTGAGCTTGCCGGGTTGTAACTAGCCGAACGCTCAACCTCGCCCTCGTCGAAATGCGCCTGAAGCCGCGGATTGCGGACGCCCCTCACCTTGACGCACCCCACCACCCGCCCCACACTGAACTTCGCCCGCTCCGTCCGCCGGTTTCCGAGCACGCACGGCCCATGCCCGACACGCTGACCTACGCGCAACTCGTCGCCCAAGCGCTGCCGCATCGGCCGGAGATGCTCGCTGTTGCGCGGCAAAACATCGCGCGTTGGCTCGCTTCCGGTGGCCACTCGCCCGCGCAGCTGCACGCCTGGGACGAACTTCTGGCGCAGGCTGAACTGTCACCCTCGTCGCTCGACGCCGTCATCGCGATTCTGGAAGGTCGCGACGAGGCGCGGTCGCGGCTTCTGGAGTTCCAGCCGTTCGCGGGCGTCCTGTCGCGTGAAGCGCGCAGAAAGGCGGTGGACCTGTGCACTTGGCGGCATTGACGCACCTGACTTCCGCGGTGCAGGGTCTGGCAAACTGCGAGAACATCGTGGTTCTGGGCTCCGCAGCGCTCCTCGCCACCGCACCCGATCTGGGCGCGGGCCACGGTCAAGTGCGCGGTTTGGCGGCCCAAAGGTCGGGAAGTTGTGCGGACCTTGCTCAACTTGGGACTCATTGACCGCGCGACGTTGATTGAGCGGATCGGTCAGGTCGTGGAGTCGGGAGCGATGGGGCGCGTGGCAGAACTGGTCGTGCGGACCTGATTCGCGGTCGGCTGGCACCTGACATTCACTTTGCCTGAGCATCGCCCCCTGCTAAGCTCGGAGCTGGCGCGTCCCAAGGCCCAGTCTCCGAGGTTTCATGGCCCACTTCCGTCCGATCTTGCTGGTCCTTTGCCTGAGCATCCTCGCGCTGGGCTGTGAGACGAAAAACGGTGCGCCCGCGACCGGCGATGACGCCGCGCTGGACGTTGAAGACGTGCAGGACGTCGCGCTCCCGGACACCGCAACCGTCGAAGTGAATCCGTACGTCGGCAAGTGCGCCAAGGGTCCGAGCATCTGCGACGATGGCAACCCGTGTACCGTGGACGACTGCGACCCCGCGCTGGGCTGCATCACGGCCGTCAAGGCATGCGCCGACGAGGATCCCTGCACGCTCGACCACTGCGACGTCAAGACCGGCGATTGCGCGCACGATGTGGATCCCTGCGACGATGGCAACGCCTGCACTACCGGCAGCTGCACGCCCGGCACGGGCTGTGTGTTCGGTGCGCTGGACTGCAACGACAACGACGCGTGCACTTCGGACGGCTGCACCCCGTCGAGCGGCTGCCTCCACGCCAAATTGAACTGCGACGACAACCTGACGTGCACCATCGACAGCTGCGACGCGCAAAATGGCTGCGTCAATCAACAGCCCAGCGGCGGCAAGTGCTGCGAATCTGACCCGGACTGTGACGATCAGAACCTGTGCACCAGCGAGCATTGCGTCGCCGGTTTGTGCCAGAGTCAGGGGATATTTGGCTGCTGCAAGAGCGACGCCGACTGCAACGACGCCAACGCGTGCACCGCCGACACGTGCGACTTGGGCAACGGCGCGTGCAGCAACACGGTGTCGAGCGGCGCGGGCTGCTGCCAGACCGACACGGACTGCAACGACCAGAAGGCGTGCACGTTGGACCGGTGCGTCGCCAACACGTGCGCGCACGAGGTGACCTGCTGCCAGAAGGCGAGCGACTGCGACTACTACAGCAACGCAGCGGATGTCTGCGGCGATCCGACGTGCACCACTGCTGGCTGCGGCGTCATGCCGGTCGCGGGCGCGGGTTGCTGCTCGCCCAGCGTGAAGTCGACGAGCTTTGAGACCAGCGACGCTTGGGACGTGAAGACGGCACCGTCGACGTTTGGCGGCTGGAGCGTCGCGACGCCCGCTGGGACGCCGGCGAAGACGGGAACGTACGTGCTCACCTACGCCGCAGCGAAGACGACTGTCCTCGGCGGCGGTAAAATTGCGACGGCGAAGATGGCGCCGGTGCACTTGCCCGAAGGCACCAAGACGACGCTCGCGTTCTCCTACATCACGGACATGACGGGCAGCAGCTACGTGCGCCTCCGCGTGGTGAGCGGGCTCGGCAGCTGGGTTGTCTGGCAAGCGACCGCGGTGAAGCCGGCGTGGACGGCGGCCGTTGTGGACTTGAGCGGCTTCGCTGGGCGCACCGGCGCGCAAACCGTGACGCTGCAGTGGGAGGTCGTCTCGTCGTCCTTGAGTAATGGCACGGGTCCCAGCGCGTCCGTCGACGACGTCAGCATCACCAGCACCTGCAAAGCCACGACGTGCGGCAAAGACGCCGACTGCGACGACAGCCTCAGCGCCACCAAAGACACGTGCAGCAACAGCCAGTGCGTTTACGTCACGGCCAGCGACTACTGCGAGACCGGCGCGGTGTGCGACGACGGCAACGTGTGCACGGCGGACAGCTGCTTGCCGTCGAAGTACCAATGCAACCACGGCAAGGTCTTCAACTGCTGCCTGGACACGGCGGAGTGCGACGACAAGAACGTGTGCACGATCGACTCGTGCACTTTCTCGCACCAGTGCAACCACCAGACGTTGCCCAACACGCAGTGCTGCAACAGCGTCGGGGACTGCGACGATGGCAACTTGTGCACGATCGACAACTGCCCAACGGTTGGACTTCCGTGCGCGCACACGCAGCCCGACGCGAACTGCTGCATGGCCGCCAAAGACTGCAACGACGGCGAGAAGTGCACGGTCGACACGTGCTTGCAGAACCAGTGCGGCCACAAGGACGTCTGCTGCGTGAGCAACGCGGACTGCAACGACGGCGACGACGTGTGCACCAACGACAACTGCGTCAACCAATTCTGCGAGCACACGCCCACGGGCGCGGCGGGCTGTTGCGAACCGCTGCTCTGGCAGCAGGACATGGAGAGCGACATTCCCGCGATGTGGTCGGTGAACGCGTCATCGGGCGCCGTGACTTGGCAGTGGAGCCAGAAAAAAGCCCACGGCGGCAGCGGCGCGCTGTGGTACGGCAACGCGGGCACGGGGAACTACGATGACGCGGGCAACGCGAACACGGGCTCGCTCCAGTCGACGCCGATCAATCTGCCGCCGAAGAGTCAGCCGGTGTTGTCGCTGTGGGTGTGGCTGGACACGGAAACGGGGCCGCCGTACGACGAACTGACGGTTTCCGTGACGGTGGACGGCAAGTCGTTTGTGCTGTGGACCAAGCACCAGGACAAGAGCCCGGCGGGCGGCGACCTCTGGACGATGCAGAATTGGTACCAAGTGCAGGCGAATCTGGCGGCGTTCGCGGGCAAGCAGGTCGTGTTCACCATCAAGTTTGACACCGTCGACGGCGTGGCGAACAGCGGCCAAGGCGTGTTCATCGACGACGTGCAGCTGACACGGTCTTGCACGCCGTTTACGTGTACGCAGGCGTCGGACTGCGATGACAAGAACGCCGCGACTTCAGACGGCTGCGCCGCGGGTTCCTGCACCTATGCCTACTGACCCAGCGATTGCTTCAGGAACCGTCGTTGGCGGGCGTTACCGCGTGCTGGGCGAGATCGGTCGCGGCGGGTTTGGCGTCGTGCTGGACGCTGTACACGTGACGACTGGACATCCGGTGGCGATCAAAGTGCTGACGCCGGTTGCGGGCGTCGATGGTCCAGAACTGGCCGAGCGTTTTTCCCACGAAGCCAAGACGACCTCGCGGCTTTCGCACCCGTCCACGGTGCGCGTGTACGACTTTGGCCAGACTGAGGACGGTCTCCTGTACCTGGCGATGGAGCGCCTGAACGGCGAGACGCTTCAGGACATCATCGAGCGCGGACCGCTGACGGAAGCAGCCACGGTTGCGATTGCCGTCGACGTGCTGCGAAGCCTGGGTGAAGCCCACGAGCTGGGCCTCGTACACCGCGACTTGAAGCCGGCGAACATCTTCCTACACGAGATTCCCGGCGGCGATCGGATCGTCAAAGTGCTGGATTTCGGCATCGTCAAGCACGCCGACACGGCAATGACGCAGGCGGGCAAGGCGCTCGGCACGCCGACGCACATGGCGCCGGAGCAGTCGATGGGTAAGACCGTCGACGCGCGGACGGACCTGTACGCGCTGGGCGTTGTGCTTTTTGAGTGTCTGACGGGCGATCTGCCGTTCAACGCGGAAAATCCGATGACACTGCTGATGATGCACATCACGGAGCCCGTGCCGCGCTTGGAAGATCGCGCGCCGGGACGGGTGCGACCCGCGCTTGCGGAGGTGATCGAAAAGGCGCTGGCGAAGCATGGAAACCAGCGCTTTCAGTCGGCGGCGGAAATGCGCGTGGCGCTGCAAGCCGCGATGGGCGAGCCGGTCGACACGTCGACGTACCGCACGGTGAACCCCGTGTTGGCGACGCCCGCGCAGGTGCCGCCGAGCGTCGGGCCGATGGCGACGCCAAGCGAACTGCCGGGATTTTCGGCGACGGTACGCGGCCCTGTGGCGAAGGCCAAAGAA
Organism: uncultured Myxococcales bacterium; assembly: GCA_903896545.1. Taxonomy (GTDB): domain Bacteria; phylum Myxococcota_A; class UBA9042; order UBA9042; family UBA9042; genus CAIYBN01. The sequence goes on from CAITYF010000210.1 coordinate 9,654, forward strand.
CAGGAACGGCAGGACAGCGCGATTCTACAAGTCGGTATCACGCCCCCGCGCGGCATGCCTACGCCGCACTACCAGCCGGTGCAGACGCGTCCGGAGAAGATCGCGCCGGTGAACGATGAGCCTGTGCTGATTGACGTGCCGACTGAACGCTTGACGGCGTGGCACGCTGCGGACGACGGCGGGCGCTGCTGGTGGGCGGAACAAGGTGGTGCGCTGCGAACGGTGGCGTTGACGGCGCTCCACAACGCGCCGCAGCGGCTGCGAGACCTGCAGGATCCCGTGGAATTCGGCGCGCACGACGCGCTGGTCACGGCGCTTGTGGCGTCAGCGGACGGAAGGCTGGTGATTTCTGGCGCGATCGACGGCGTCGTTCGCGCGTGGGATCCCGTTGCCTGCGCGAAGCTCGCTGAGTGGCGGGTCGAAGGCGCCGTGACTTCCCTTGCGCTGGCGACGGACGGCGCGCTTCTGGTCGTCGGCAGTCAAGACGGCAGCGCGGCGCTCGTCGACATTCCTGGCTTTCGCGTGCGCCGCGTCCTGCGTGGGCATCGCGGCGCGGTCACGTCCGTGGCGATTCTTGGATCGCGTCGGCTAGTGGCGACCGCTGGCGAGGACGGCATTGTGCGGACGTGGGACCCGATCGGCGGTGGCGCGCGGCTGGCGTTGCGTGGCCAGGGCGCGCCCGTTGTGGCCATTGCGCTGGGCAACCAAACGCAAACGCTGGCGTCGGTGACGTGGGACGGTGCGCTGACGCTCTGGCAAACGCGCAGCGGCGAGGCGCTCTGGAAAGTGCAGGCGCACACGGACGTGATCGCTGGCGTTGCGCTGGACCGAGCCGGCGCCTTTGTTGCCACTGCTTCCGACGACCGTTCAGCCAAAGTGTACCGGGTCGCTGGCGCGGAGCTGGTCGCGGAACGCAGCGACTTCAGCGCGGGCGCAAAAACCGTGCAATTCGTCGATGGCGCGCTCGCCGTTCTCGTCGCGAGCTGGGACCAAACCGTCCGCCGCGTGAGCTGGTAGGGCAGCGGCCGCCTTCCGACCTGCCGCTGCCCACCCCCTTGCTACTTCTCGCCGATAACCGCGAACTCGATGCGGCGGTTCTGCGCGCGACCTTTGTCCGTCTTGTTGTCGGCGATCGGCTTGGTATCGCCCAAGCCGACCGTTTCAAAGCGGCCGCCGTCGATGCCCGCCTTCTCAAAATACGTCTTCACGGCCTCGGCGCGCTCTTGCGATAGCTTCTGGTTCGCCGCCGAGTCACCGACGTTGTCCGTGTGGCCCTCAATCCGCAGACGCAGGCTGGTGTACTGCTTCAACACAGGAAGCGCGCCATCCAGCGTCTTGTGCGAGCTCTTCATGATCGTCGCCTTGCCCGTGTCAAAGTTGATGCCCTTGATGACGCCGGCAAAAGCCTGAACGGCTTTGGGCAAGCAGCCCTGCGCTTCCTTCACGCCCGCGACGTCGGGGCACTTGTCTTCGGCATCCAGCACGCTGTCGCCGTCGCGATCCGGGCAGCCGCGGCGGTTTGCCGTACCTGCGAGCGCGGGGCACTTGTCGTCCGCATCAGCGACGCCATCGCCGTCGCCGTCCGGGCAACCCTTGGTCTCAGCCTTGCCTTTGACGTCCGGGCACTTGTCTTCGCTGTCCGCGATGCCGTCGCCGTCCTTGTCCGGGCAGCCGTTCAGTTCCTTGGTTCCGGCGACGTCGGGGCACTTGTCGTCCGCGTCGAGAATTCCGTCGTGATCGCGATCCGCGGGCGGCGAGCAACCCTGCAGTTCCTTGGTTCCGGCCACGTCGGGGCACTTGTCGTCTGCGTCGAGGATGCCGTCGTGATCGCGGTCCTGCTCCACCGGCGCGGCAACGACGGGTGTCGGCTTCGACTCGGCTTTCTTCGCACCAAAGAAAATATCGACGCCACCGGTGACGCCCAGATTCCACGCGTTGCCAGCGTCAAAACCGTCGGTCCACATTTCGCGCGCTTCCGCTCGCAGCGCCAGCCACGGCAAAATCAAGCCGCGAACGCCAACGCCAGCGTGCAGTTGCGGGTCGACGTCTTTGCCCAGCGCGCCACCCGTGGAGTGATAGGCGCCAAAACCGGCGACGATGAACGGCGTCCAGTTCGATTCAAAAAGGTGGTAGAGCACGTCCGCGTCGTAGCGAAACGTGTGCGTCTTTCCGCCGGTGTCAGCGCTGATCGGCAGGTAGCCCACGCCAAGTTCAACGGCCCATTTCTTGGCCAACTGGTAGCCGAAACGAACGCCCATGTCGCCGGACCAGGTCGGCAGCGGCTGCGGATTCTGATTGTCGTCGCCCAAATCCCAGTTGCGTTCAGGCAGGTGGACGCCGCCAAAAAGGCCGAGATAAATTTCTTGTTCGGGGTAATCGGCGAAGGCGGGCACGGCGAAGAGAAGGCTCGCGGTGCATGCAGCCAGACAGAATCGAAGGAACGGAACGTGACGCATGGAAAAACTCCAAAAGGAAGGAGACCAAGCAAGGCTTGGGAAGTGAGAATGTGCTGTTGAGAAGGGAGTGTCGGGTGCAGATTCTCTGGGGATGAACGGGTCCACTGTGCGGATTACACACGGCGGCTTCAAGGAAAATCAGCAAATCGCATGTGAAACAAAGGGTTGTTCTGCAAATGCGTCGTCCAATTCGCCTGCGGCATGCGAATTGGATCGGCGTTTGACGGTCTCAAGGTCCGCCGACGGCGATGAGGACGTCGTCCACGAACCAGCCCGCGCCGCTGGGTGGGAACGGCCACGGACCTGCCGCGTCGGAGAAGCGCAGTTGCACGTTGACCGTGTGGCCCATCGCCGGCAGGCAGTCGAGCTGCACTTGCGTCCACACGCCGTTGTCGACGCTCGACGGCACGTCGTAGGTCACCAAATCGGTGTTGGTTTTGGTGTCGATCAGCGCGATCGTGCGTGTTTCGCTGTTGAAGAATCCGAGGCCCGACCACGAGTAGAGGCTCAGTTTGCAGTTCGTCGCTTTGGGTGGCAGGACGATGGCGGGCGACGTGGCGTTGGCAACGGCGGGCAGCGTGGAGCCGTACGTGACGCCGTCGTTGAAGTTGAGCGAGCAACTCGCCGAGTAGTAACCGGGCGTCGCTGGCGTGGCGTCGACCGCCCAAGCGAGCGCAGTCTTGCCGACGGTCTGCAACGTCCAGCCGTTGTTCGCACCGCAGGCGAAGTTCTGGCTGTAGAGCGTCGTATAACCACACGTGTCCGGTCCGCCGCAAACGCCGCTGATGCACGCGTCGGGCGTTGTGCACGCGTTGCCGTCGTCACACGGCGTTGCGTCGGCGACGTTCTTGGTGCTGCACGACGCGGCGCCGTTGAGCACCGCGCAGAAGTCCAGCGTGCAAGGATTGCCGTCGTTGCAGGGACTCGCGCCGCCGGTGCACGTGGTTCCGTTGCACGTGTCGTTGGTTGTGCAGACGTTGTTGTCCGTACAAGTTGTTCCCGCAGCAGCCGCGCTGTGCGTGCACTTGCCAGTCGTCGCGTCACACGCGTCGGCCGTGCACACGTTGGCGTCATCGCAGTTCGTTGCTGTGCCGGTGCATACGCCCGCCGCGCACGTGTCGGTCGTCGTGCATGCGCTGCCATCGTTGCAGACTGAGGTGTTGGCCGTGAACGTGCACTGTCCCGTCAACTTGTCACACGCGTCGGTCGTGCAGCTGTTCTTGTCGTCGCAGGCCTGCGCGCTGCCGCAGCTCGTTGTGTACACCGCCAAGTCGTCGATGAATCCACCCACCGTGCTGTTGGCGATGCAGTCCAGCGTCCAGAAACGGAAACGCAACTGAAACGCCGTGCCCACGTACGGCGTCAAGTCAATCGTCCGCAACACCCAGCCGAGAGTCGCCGGTGACGGGAGGTCCAGCAATTCCGTCCAATTTACGCCGGAATTCGTGGTAATTTCGATGCTCATTTTGTCGTACGTGCTGCCCTCGTAGTCGCCATTGTTAAAGAACCGCAGCGCCAAGTGCGTCCCGGGCGCCACCTTGGAGGTGTCGATAACCGGCGACGTCGCGAACGCTTCCATCGGCTTCACACAGGCAAAGTCCACGCCGTTGTTGAAGTTGAGCGAGCACGACGGCGACAAATAGCCCGGCTGTGCAGGCGTGCCATCGACCGCCCAGCCGACGCCATTCTCCACCGTTTGGCCGAGCGTCCAGCCAAACGCGCCGCCGCAATTGAACGGCTCGACGTAAGGGACCGGGACGAGCACGCAGCTGGAGAGCAGCGCGTGCAAGCAGCCCTTGTCGCTGTCGCACGTGTCGACCGTGCACGGATCGGCGTCGTCGCAAGAAATGAGCGTGTTGACGCAGCCCTTCGCCGGATCACACGCGTCAGTGGTGCACACGTTGTTGTCGGTGCAGTCCGCGGGCGTCGTGCTGCCGCACTTGCCGCCAGCGCACGTGTCGCTGAGCGTGCACACGTTGTTGTCGTCGCACGCAGCCGTGTTGGGGGTGAACGCGCAGCCGCCCGGCAGCGCGCAGGCGTCGTCTGTGCAAATGTCACCGTCCGAGCACGCGATGGGCGATGGCACGCAAGTAAACGCGCTCCAATCGGCATACTTGCAGACACCGACGTTGCACTTGTCGGTCGCGGTGGAGCAGTCCGGTGCAGCGCCAACGACGCACTTGCCGCCTTTGCAGGTGTCCTGCGTGCAGCCGCTGTTGTCCGCGTTGCACACGGTGCCGTCCGTTTTGGCGGTGCCGCCGGCGCACAGGTAAGTCGTCGTTCCTGTCGACTTGCAAACGCCCGCGGTGCAGTACGCGGGGTCCTGATTGCAATCGACCGCGGCTCCAGCTGTACACGCACCCAAACCGTTGCACGCGTCGCCCTGCGTACAGCCGTTGGAGTCCGCGTTGCACGACGTGCCGAGCGCCGCGGGAACCGGTGTGCACGCGTTGGTCGTGGCGCTCAACGACTGGCACGTGCCGACTTGGCAGCCGTCCTTGCTCGACGACCCTGAACAATCCTTGGCCGCGCCCACCACGCAGGCGCCGGTCTTGCACGCGTCGCCCACAGTGCAGCCGTTGTTGTCCGCGTTGCACGCCGTGCCGTCAGGTTGCGCCGCGATGGTGCACGCGTAGGTCGCCGATCCCGTGGACTTGCACACGCCGCTGCCGCAGCCCTTGGTGTCGACGGTGCAGTCGACCGCCTTGCCAGGCTCGCATTTGCCCGCACTGCAGGTGTCGCCGATGGTGCAGCCATTGAAGTCGTCGCAGCTGCCCGCGATGTTGACGTACTTGCACACGCCGCCGACGCAGCTATCGGCCGTGCAGTCGTTCTTGTCGTTGCAGTCGATCGCCGATGCCTTGCTCGCGCCCGTCATGCACATGTCCATAAGGGTGCACGGGTCGCCGTCATCGCTCGCGGTCTTGTCGGCGACGGCGGGGTGCGTGCAGCCGCCCTTGCCATCGCACAGGTCGGTCGTGCACGGGTTCTTGTCGTTGCAGTCCACAATGCTGCCCGCTTTGCACGCGCCGTCTGTGCACGTGTCTCCGTTGCTGCACGGGTCGCCGTCGTCGCACGCCAGCGCGTTGGGCTTGAAAATGCAGCCGGTTGTCGGGTCGCAGCTGTCCGTCGTACACGGATTCTTGTCGTTGCAGACGCTCGCCTGACTCACGCACTTGCCGGCCTTGCAGGTGTCGCCGTCCGTACAGGCGTTGGCGTCTGAGCAGAACGTGCCGCTGAGCGCCGCGTGGCCGCACCCCGTCGCCTTGTCGCACGTGTCCGTCGTGCACGCTTCGCCGTCGTCGCAGTCCAGCGCAATCCCGCCCTGGCACTTGCCGTCGCCGCACTGCGTGCTGAGCGTGCAGGCGTCGCCGTCATCGCAGTCGGTCACGGCAGCGGGCAGGTTGCGGCAGCCGATGGCCGCTTCGCACGAGTCCGCAGTGCACAGGTTGTTGTCCTCGCAGGACTTGACCTTGCCGGTGCAGGCGCCATCGACGCACTGGTCAAAAGTTGTGCACGCGCTGCCATCGTCGCACGGGCCAATCGCTGGCGTGTGCAGGCAGCCCGACGTCGGGTCGCACGAGTCCGCCGTGCACGGATTTTCATCGTTGCAGCCCAACACCGCGCCGGAGCAGAACCCGGCGGTGCAGACGTCGCTCACGGTGCACGCGTTGTTGTCATCGCATGCCAAGGTGTTGAGCGTCTTTTTGCAGCCGGATCCCGGGACGCACGCGTCGCTTGTGCACACGTTGCCGTCCTCGCAGTCGATGCCGGCGCTGTAGCTCCACGCGCCGGTGGTGCAGGCGAACGCCGCGCCGCTTGCGCAGGTCGTCTCTTTGCACGTCACGGGAACGCACGCGTGCCACGGGCTGCACGTGTTGCCGGAAGTGCAGTCGATGCTGTCGACGCATTCCACGCAGAGTCCCGCTTTCAGGTCACACACGGCGGGGCAGTCTTTGCTGCTGCCGCAGATCTGCGCGGGCTGACACGCGCTGTTGACGCACTGGTTGCCCTTGCCGCAGTCGCCGTCGACGGCGCACTCGGCGCAGACGCCGTCGGTCTTGTTGCACACTTGGCCAAAGTTCTTGCACGCGACGTCCGATTTGCACGGCACCGCGGGCATGCAGGCGTTCTGGAGGCACGCAAAACCGGCGCCGCAGTCCGCCGTGACCACGCACGGTACGCACGCGTTGCGCGATGGGTCGCAGACGCCCGCGTCGGGCGCACAGGGGTGTTTGGCGTCGCACGGCGTCAAGGGGCCACTGCAGCCGACCTTGGCGACGTGCTTGCACGACAAGTCCCAGCACAAGTCGACGGTGCACGGGTCGCCGTCTTCACACGTGACGCCGCTCACGCAAGGGGTCCACGTGTCCGAGTTCAGTCCATCAGCAGCGTCGCTCGCGTCGGCCACGTCGCTGCCCGACGCCGCGTCCGCAACGTCTTCCACGGTTGCATCGTCCGTTGCGGCGTCCGCCAGCGCGTCTTCGCCAATCGCCACGTCGCTGTCGGTTGCGTCGGTTGCAGCATCCACGTCGTCGGCATCTGCGGCGTCGGCGCTCACTGCGTCGTCCGTGTCAGTCGTGGCGTCCGTCGGGGCATCGTTATCCGCCGTTTCTGCCGTTGCCGCATCCGCCGGCGTGATCGCGTCGGCGTCTTCCACCGCGTCGCCGCTGTCCGTCGTCGATGTCACATCGTTCGCCGTTGGCGGTGCGTCATCGCCTGTGTCGACGGCGACTTGTGTGTCGAGCAGCGCGTCAACCTGAACGTCGTCGCCCAGCTTGATCGCCGTGTCGTCGCCGCAGTTGGTCAACGTCACAATTCCAAGAAACGTGAGAAAAATTAGCGTGATCTGGCGCATTTGGGCTCCCCGGAAGCGGCGCGCAGTTTAGCGGTTTCGGCGAGGCAATAGCAAGAGAATAGGGCGAATTCGCCCGTCAGCTGCGTGCTACTGGCAGCCGATGCACGCCCCAGTGCAGCCACAGCGCGCCGTCGTCCGCGATTTCCAGCCCATCGGCCAGCGCGTGCCAAGCCCGACGCCCAAAACGCAGCGAGCGACCCGTGTGCGGCATCTTCAGTGTCAGATTGTGCTCGCCTTCCAGGTGCAACTTCAGATCCTGCGCGGGCACATGCAGCGTCTCGCCCGTGTTCAGGTCGAGCGACACCGCGTCTCCGTTCACCCGCTGGCGCTGCACCACGAACGGCGTTCCCGGCGTCTGCACGTAGGCCCACTGGTCGCCAATGCGGACAATCGCCTCGCCCGTCGGCAGCGCGTCCAGCCCCGATTGAAAGAGCGCGTGTAGCCCCGGGTGCACGATGGGATCGCCTTCGTGGCGCAGGTCGCCCTCGGCGTCCAGGGTCAGCCCCGAAGCGCGGCGCAGGAGTTCGAGTTGTGCGTCAGTCGGCTTCACGATACGCACCCTACAAAGCAGGCGTTGCGCGCGCAAGCCCGGCGGCGTAACTTCGCGGCGGAGGTGGCGGTCATGTCGTTTCTTTGGGAACTGGCGCAGGACAGGCGCATCAACGACGCGGGCGCGAAGGCGGCGAACGCGCGCAGTCAGGCGTCGTCGGCGCAGGAGCAGACGGAACAGCTGGAAGCGCGTCTTGAATCGCTGCAATTGACGACGGCGGCGATGTGGTCGTTGCTGCGGGATCGACTCGGCGTTTCGGAGGCGGAACTCATCGAGCGCATGCGGCAAATCGACCTGCTGGACGGCAAAGCGGACGGCAAGATGAGCGCGCGCGTGCTGGAATGCGCGGCGTGCAAGCGCACGATGTCCACGCGGTTCAAGCGCTGCGTGTACTGCGGCTCGCCGATTGCGGGCGCCTCGCCGTTTCCGGGCGTGTAACCGGGCCGACTTGTGCCCACGGAGAAGATGCGTATGGCGTCCGAGACTTTGGAAGTGCTCCACCGCGCGTGGCTGAAAAAACTGCGCGACGAGTGGCAGACGGTCAACCGCGACAAGCTGCAGGGTAAACTGAAGGTGCCGATTTTCCTCATCGACACGGCGAATCGGCGGCTGGGCTTCTGGGACGCGAAGCAGCGGACGTTGGGCATCAGCGAGCAGCACATTTGGCAGCACCCGTGGCTGGACGTGCTGGACACGCTGCGGCACGAGATGGCGCATCAGTACGTGAGCGAGGTGCTGGGGATTCACGACGAGACGTCGCACGGCACGGCGTGGCGCGAGACGTGCAGGCTGCTCGACGTGCTGCCGCAGGCAACGGGCACGCCGGGTTTGGCGCCGGAGACGGAAACGGACCGGATGCTGCAGAAGGTCAAGAAGCTGCTGGCGCTGGCGGAGAGTCCGAACGTCAATGAAGCCGAAGCGGCGATGGCGGCGGCGCACGCGCTGATCCTGAAGTACAACCTGGACGTGGCGAATGCGGCGCAGTCGGCGGACTACGCGTGGCGGCGCATCGGCGGAACGGCGGCGGCGATTGGGCTGGATTGGAAGTTGGTGGCGTCGATTCTATCGCGCTGGTTTTTTGTTGAATGCGTCTGGGTGAGCGTTTACGTCGCGCAGCACATGCGGATGGAACGACAACTGGAGATTCTGGGCACGGCGACCAATCTGGAGCTGGCGCACTACGCCCACGACTTTCTGCACACGGCGACGGAGTCGCTCTGGCGCAGTCACGCGCGCGCGGGCTTGCGCGGGAGTCGCCGCGAGTTTATTGCGGGCGTGCTGATGGGTTTCTCGCAGAAGTTGCAAGCGGAGCGTCAAGTGCACGCGGGTCGCGGGCTGATTTGGCTGGGCGATCCGGCGCTGGGCGGCTACGTGAAAGGGCGGTATCGGCACCTGCGGACGATGTCGAGCGCGGGCGTGCGCCGGTCTGAGGCGCATCAAGCGGGCGTGAATGCCGGGCAGCGGCTGCGGATCCACCAGGGGATTCATGCGAAGGGGAAGGGTGGCGGGTTGTTGGGTCGGGAGTAGGCGGGAATGGTGGCCCGCTGCTCACGCGCGTGGTTCCACACGCTTGCCGCTTCCATCCCATTCGCCTAGAGTCGCCGCAGCTGCACCGCCCACAGCCACGGAAATTTCAGATGCCTTCTCGCGCCATCGCCCTCGCGCTGCTCCTCGTGCTCCTGCCCATGCTCTTGGGCGCGGACGAGGCGCGGTTGCCCAAGCTCGTCGTGCTCGAACTCAAAGTGAACGGCAAGGCCATTTCCTTGGACGTCGCGATGACGCTGACCGGGATGATTCGTCAGCGGATGGTCAAGGCGATCGGCAGTCGCGCCAAGATGCTTTCCAAGGAGAAGGTTTTTGAAATCCTGAAGCAGGCGGGCAAGTCGGCAGTTCAGTGCACGGGCGAATGCGAGGTGCAAACGGCGCGCGAGGCGGGCGCGGACTACGCGGTGACCGGCGACGTCAATCCGCTGGGCAACAAGGCGGTGTTGGTGCTGGAAATCAAGCGCTCGCGCGACGGCGTGACCGTGGCTTCGGAGCGCTTGAAAGCGTCACCCGCGGATATGGACGCGAACCTGGATGCGACCGTGGATGCGCTGGCGGCCGCGTGGTTGAGCACCTTCGATGGAGCGGCCGCGGCGCCTGCCGACAGGCCGCGCGTCGAGCCCAAGATCAGCACAGGCGGCAAGTTGACGGAAGGCAAAGGCGTCGCGGCGGGCGATGCGGGGCAGGACTACGATCTGGCCGAGTTGGAACAGGCAGAAGCTCTGAAGAAGGCGATAGACGCGGCAAAAGCGGCGCAGGCCGATGACCAGCGAAGTCCGGAGCAGAAGGCGGCGGCGTGGGACGCGGTGGCCAAGCTCAGCATCAAGGGCAAGAACCCGTATCGCGAAGAAGCCGAGAAGCACGCGCAGGAATGGCGAGAGTTGGCCGGCGCGCGCACGCGCATGGCGGCGGATTGGGACAAGCTGCAGCGGATGCTGAGGCTGGAAGTCGTGCCGATCGGCGACAAGAAGAAAGCGGTGGGACGGTTTCTGGCGGCGTATGCCGCGCTGGCGAATGAGGCGGCGGTGCAGGGCGCGAAGGCGGCACAAGTGGCGCTGGATCAGGGTAAGGCGCTGCCGCTGGGCGGCGACGCGCCTGCGGGCATGGTGTTGATTCCGGCGGGGACGTTTTGGATGGGGTGCAACAGCGCGAAGGACAAAGACTGTCAAGAGGATGAGAAGCCGCAGCATAAGGTGACACTTTCGGCGTACTACATGGACCTGACGGAAACGACGGTGGCGCAGTACAAAGCGTGCGTCGATGCTGGCGTGTGCACGGCACCGAGCACGCAGTCACCGGCCACCTACGCGACGTATCCGAGTTTTCCGAACAACCCGGTTAACAACGTGACTTGGACGCAATCACAGGCGTATTGCAAGTGGCGCGGCGCCGGCTTTGACCTGCCGACCGAAGCGCAGTGGGAGATGGCGGCGCGCGGCAGCTGCGAGAAGAACGGCAGCACGGCGGGTGACGCAGGCTGCAAGGCGGCGATGCGGACGTATCCTTGGGGTGAGACCGCGCCGACGGCCAGCTACGCGGTGATGTCCGGCAGCGGCAGCACGGCGGCGGTGGGCTCCAAGCCGGTCGGCGACAGCCCGTACGGTTTGCACGACATGGCGGGCAACGTCTGGGAGTGGAACCGGGATTGGTACAGCGCGACGTACAGCGCCGAAGCGGTGACGGATCCAGTCGGGCCTGGCAGCGCCTCCTACCGGGTCAATCGTGGCGGCAGCTTCGGCAACGACGCGGCTTACCTGCGTGCGGGCTTTCGCGGCTACGACTACCCGTCCGTCGCCATCATCATCATCGGCCTGCGCTGTATGAGGTCTTCCCCATGATGCTATACAATGCCCCCTAATGATCTGTGCTTGATTTCATTAACAAACTTTCTCGCGGCACGCTGGGACATCCCCTTCACTAGCCTGCCGCAGGCGGCCATTGCGCG
>CAITYF010000211.1 GCA_903896545.1 uncultured Myxococcales bacterium
CTGCGTGACCATTTCCTTGGGCAGCTTCGCGATCGAAAAGTCGAGCATCTTGACCTGATCGCCACCGCCGCGACTCAGCAGAAACAGGTTCTCCGGCTTGATGTCGCGGTGGATGATGCCTTCCGCGTGCGCAACCGCCAGCGCGGACGCCACCTGCTCGCAGATCTTCAGCGCGCGCTCGACCGGAATCGCGCCGACTTCTTCCATCAGCGCCGACATTTCCTGGCCCTGCAGGATCTCCATCGCGATGTAGACGCGATCGTCGGCAATGCCGCGGTCAAAAATCGTGATGATGTTCGGGTGATTCAGCGCGCCAGCGCCCTTCGCCTCGCGGATCAGCCGCTTTGCCGCGACCTCATCCGCGACGTCCGTACGCAGCACTTTGACGGCCACATCGCGGCCCATTTGCGTGTCCGTCGCGCGGTAAACGACGGCCATACCGCCCTTGCCCAACCGACCGTGAATCTTGTAGCGGCTCGCAAATGTCGTTCCAATGAGCGGGTCTTTTTCTTTCTCGTCTTGCGCGCTCATACGGGCGGCCTCCAGAACGTTCAGCGGTGGCACCGGAAAAGGTGGCAAAAAGCGCCGCCTGACAACTACCACAACGCGCGCCAGCGTACGCAAAGCGGGGCATCTCCGCAATGCTTCTCAACAGAATCCAGCCGTCCGAGCGATCGTTGATTGACAAATCCGTGACGAATGGTAGCCTTTCGCCCCCGCGGGTCTGTCCCTGTACTCGCCGGACTGGAGATTTTCATGGCGCGCATCACGATTGAAGACTGTCTGGACACGGTGCCGAACCGCTTCGCGCTCGTCATCATGGCCGCCAAGCGCGCGCGCCAGTTGGCCGACGGCGTGCCCGCGACGATTGAAACGAAGAACAAAGAGTGCGTCACCGCGCTGCGTGAAGCCGCCGATGGCCGTATCCGCTTCACCCGCTCGGTGCTCCCGCTGATCGAACGCCACGTCCGCAACGACTAAAGAAGACGACTGCCGGCCGACAGCAAGATCTGGCTGTCTCACAACAAGATCCGGCCGTCCAACTCCACGCTCTTTGGGTCAAACCTATCGCCCTCTCCGACTGAACCGGGGCATGTGCCGCCGTTGGCATGCCGCGGTGTGGACAGGTTTGAGCTTGAATTGCGGTCAACGCGCACGTGTTCGTTCTGCACACGCGCAGGCGGACGAACTACTTGCCGTCGCAGCCCGTACGTTCCAAGCGGGCGCGCGCTTCCAACACTTTGGTCGCGTAGCTGAGATTCGCGGGCAACTGCCCTGCCCGCCAAGCTTTTTGCGGCGCGACGTGACCAGAGTGATACGCACACAACGCGTACACCGTCTCACCGTCAAACATCCGCTTGAGTCGGCTGAAGTAGTTCGTCGCCGCCGCAGCCGCGCAGCGCGATTCCGCCGGATCGTTGCAGCCAAACACACGCGCGGTCCGCGGCACGAGTTGCATCACGCCGACAGCCCCTGCGGGCGACTCCGCATCCGGGTTGAACCCGCTCTCGACCCACGCGATCGCCAGCATCAGCAGCGGATCTTCGCCACCGGCGCGCGCGGCACGTTCGATGATCGGCCGCACCTGCCGGCAGCGTGACGCCATTTTCGCGCTCGTCGTCAACGGCTTGGGGGGCGGCGCCCGCAGCGAGTCGTCGGCATCGTCAATCTCATTGAGCGCCGCGTCGTCGACATCGACCAGCGCGGCGCGGCGCCCCATCGGCAAGCGGCGCGCCGGACTTTCGTCGTCAGGCAGATCACCTTCTTCTGCTGGACCACCCGGACGCACGGCATGACGCGACGCCGTCCGCACCACGGTTGGCGCGCAAGCCACCTGGCAAGTCACCGCCATCAACGCGATCAAAATAACGCGATGATGTCGTTGAAACCGCACGGTGTTTTCGCGCACGCAACCTCCGGCTCTCATGGGAGAGCGAAACTGTTGTGCCACGAGAAATCGCCTTTGTAAAGAGCCCTTTCGACACTTATCCACAGGATCCGCACACTGCTCTGCAATTCGCGACACCTGACTACCGATGCGCCGCAAGCTCTGCTACCGTACCGGCCTCTCCGCTCCAGATGGGGCCAGGCAGGCAGCAGATGGGTTTTCTGGATTTCTTCACCGGCGGGTCGCCGCAAAAGCAGATCGACGGCATCAAGCGCCGCCTCATGGACGCGTTTCGCCAGAGCGACGAGCGCTACGAGTGCATGGACAAGCTGGCAAAGATCGGTACGCCAGAGGCCTTGGACGCCCTTTTGGAGCGATTTACGCTGCGCGTGAGCGGTCCGACGGTCGACGAGGAAGAGAAGGCGTACGCGCACAAGCTGGTGTCGCGCTGGGGCGACGCGGCGATTGAACCGCTCAAGAAGTTCATCGCAACCCACGATGCCGTGTATTTCCCGCTGAAGTCGCTGCGCGAATTGGCCGGCGATGACGCGGCGGTTGAAGCGCTCATGCAGGCGATGGACGGCACGGATCCTGGCTACCATGAAGGTCTTGAACGCTTGCGGGAGATCGTGTCCAACTTGCGCGATTTTCAGCACCCCCGCGTGCGCGAGGCACTTGTGGCGCTTTTGGCGAGTCGCTCCAACGAGATTCGCTTTTTTGCGCTGGACGGTCTGTCCGGCTACCCGGCGGAGGAAATCGCCCGTCACTTTGCCGCACGGCTTCTGGACCCGGAGGAAAGCCAGCGCGTGAAGCAGCTCGCTTTGGAGCTCCTGGTGGAGAAGGAAGTGCCGATGACCGAGTGGGCAGAGGCGCTCGCCGCGGCGATGCCGCCGATGTACCGCCTCGATCCGACCGGCTTGGTGCAGCGCAAGTAGCCCTTGACCGCCGGCGGTACGCAACCCTATCCTGTGATCTCGCGGGGACTTGCCTCGCACGCGGTCGGTTTTCGCCGGCGCGCCAAGCAAGTCTCAGATTTCCCTGTCCTTTTCAAGTTGTTCGAGCGGCACGCCCTTGGGGCTTTGCCAGACCCGACCGAGGTTTCCGATGTCCAGCCAACCGCCCATTACGCCCCGCGGCTATGCCCGTTTGCACGAACAGTTGCAGCGCCTGCGCGAGGTGGAACGTCCGCAAAACGTGCGCGATATTGAAGAGGCGCGCGCCCACGGCGATCTCAAGGAAAACGCAGAGTACCACGCGGCAAAGGAGCGCCAGAGCCACATCATCGGCTTGATGCAGCAGCTGGAAACCCAGATCGCCACCGCGCAGATCATCGATCCCAAGTCGCTGTCCGGCAATCGGGTCGTCTTTGGCGCGACCGTGACGCTTGTGGATCTGGATCTGGAAGATTCGCCGCCGGTGCGCTACCAAATCGTGGGCGATCTCGAAAGTGACCTCGCGTCGGGGCTGATTTCCCTCAATTCGCCGCTCGCGCGCGGGCTGATGGGCAAGGAACTGGGCGCGGAAGTCGTCATTACGACGCCCAAGGGCGCGCGGAACTACCTGATCGACAAGATCGAATTTATCTAAACAGGGCCAAAGTTGTCCAACACCAAGCTCTGCGGGCCAAGCGTTTTGCCCTGTCGGACTGGATCCCGAGCGCGCACAGCCGGTGGCACGCCGCGGTACGGACAGGTTTGAGCTCAAAGTGTCGGTCGGAGTGTGTGGCTATGGCGCTTGACCTCGGACCGCAACCGGTACCTGATGCCGAGGCGATGCACGCGCTGGGCCAGCATTTGGCACGGCAAGTGGGCGCGGGTGATGTCGTCGCGTTGGTCGGGGACCTCGGTGCGGGGAAGACAACGCTCGTGCGCGGCCTGTGCACTGGGTTGGGTATCGCGCCGGACGACGTGTCGAGCCCGACGTTTGCGCTGTGCAACGTCTACGACGCTGGGGCGTTTCAAGTCGCGCACATGGACCTGTACCGCCTGGAATCGCCCGACGATCTGCAAGCCGCTGGTTTGGACGAATGGCTCGGCGCACCCGACGCGCTGTGCCTGATCGAGTGGCCGGAAGTTGCCCGACGCGCGTTGCCGACCGCGACGATTTGGCTGCATTTGGCGGTTGTGCATGGCGGACGAACTGTCGTGCAGAACGTGACCTGAAGCGGCCTTACGCCTATGCTGAATGTCAGACCCGTTTGGAGCCTTGCATGACAAAGAACCGCGTTGCCTCGTACGTGTTGCTCCTCCTCGGTCTGCTTGCAGGTGCGAACGCGCACGCGCAAACCCGCAACTTCGTTTGCCCGGTCGATGGCACGCGGGTGACTCAGGTCGGCGGTGACGGCCAGCCCGCGCCCAAGATGTACTCCGATTTTGAGGTTCCGACCGAAGCGTACGCCAACCGCATCGTCGCCTGTCCATCGTGCGGCTACGCGCAGTGGGCCGCGGAATTCGATCGGTCCGTCGATGGCGGCGTCAGCGCCTTCGTCCAGCAAAACCTGAAGAAAGACGGGCGGCGGGTGATCGAGCCGCGGATCGCCTGGAAGCACTTCATCGACCTCATGCGCTTTCGTCGTGCACCGCCGCGTGAACAGGTGTCTGCGCTGCTCTACTACACCTACGTGCTCAAGCGCGCGCGACCAGGCGGCGGTCAGGATTACGAGCTGGAGATGCAGATCAAGCAGATCCGCGCGGAAGTCTTGAACCTGCTTTTTGTCGCGTTGAAGGACGATGCGCCCAAGTCTGAGCGCGCACGTCTGGAGTGGCTCTACCTGGCAGGAGAACTGACGCGACTGACGGGGGACCCCAAACGGGCGTTGCCTTTGCTCAATGACGTGTGTGATCTGAAGGAGATCGCAGGACATCTTGTGGGCAACTTGGCCTGTGAAATGGCCGATCGTGCACGGCGCGGCGAGTGCTTTGAGGACTATCAAGGCGGTTTTGTCGACGTCACGACCGCGAAGCCCCCCGTCAAAGCCGTGGAGTTGCCCAAAGCAGCGACGGTGACCAAGCAGGAGCCGCCCAAGCCGAGTGCGCCACTTCCGCCGATGGAACGCGCACCTCCGCCGCGTGCGAACGCCGATGCAGGCGCACCGCCGCCGCCGCCGATTCCGAAGTAGTCGGGCGCAGCGGCGCAGCAACCAGAACGTTCCGTCGTTCAACCGCGCCATTCGCGGCGACCGCGCCAGACTTGCAGCGATTGGAAGCCTCGCAGACAATAGCGGCGGGCATTCTGCCCGGAGGTATCCATGACGCGCATTCGCAAAGCCGTGATCCCAGCCGCTGGTATGGGCACGCGATTTCTCCCTGCCACCAAGGCGATTCCCAAGGAGATGCTGCCGATTGTCAACAAGCCGTCGATCCAGCTGATCGTCGAGGAAGCGGCAGCCGCGGGCATCGAGCAGGTTGTGATCGTGACCGGCCGTGGCAAAACCGAGATCGTGGATCACTTTGATGCACACCCGGCGCTGGAAGACCTTTTGCGCCGCGGTGGCAAGGAAGCGCTGCGCCAAGAGGTGATTCGCCCGACGCAACTCGTGAAGTTGTCGACCGTCCGCCAGCAGCGGCCGCTGGGTCTGGGGCACGCGATCCTGTGCGCGCGCGAGTTGATCGGCGACGAACCGTTCGTCGTGTTCTTGCCCGACGATTTGGTCGACGCCGCCGAGCCTTGTGCGCGCCAACTGATGGACGTGTACGAGAAGACAGGAAAGTCGGTGCTGGCCCTGATGAACGTGTCGCGCTCGGAAACGTCGCAGTACGGCATCGCGGCAGGCGAGGTGGATGCGCAGGATTCCCGCCTCTTGAACATCAACACGCTGGTGGAGAAGCCGTCGGCGGAGGAAGCGCCATCGACGCTCGCAGTCGTGGGCCGTTACGTGCTGACCCCGGATATTTTTGACTATCTGGCGCGCACCGTACCAGGACGCGGCGATGAGATTCAGCTGACCGACGCGCTCGCAGCGATGGCGAAAGATCGCGGCTTGCACGGCTGGCTGTTCGACGGCGAACGTTTCGATGCGGGCGACGTCGGCGGATACTTGTTGGCCAACCTCAACTGGGCACGCAAGACGCCGCGTTTGTGGGATCTGGTGCAGGCGTACGTGAAGAGTCACCAGCGTTGATGGAAGCGTTCCCGCACTTGCCAGCGTGGTCGCACCCAGTTAGCATCCAGAGGCCGTGGGCCAGAGCCCGCTCAAGCTGAGACACTGCGTGGACTTGACCCGCCCGAGCCAACATCGCCTTACCCAACGCCTGCGCGCGACGCGTAATGCGCTGGTATCCTTCTGCGTTTTGGCTCAGTTGGGTGCAGCATCCAGCGCGTTCGCCGCCGAAGATAGCGAGGCGACAGCGCCCGAATCGGCTGCCATCGAAACGGCTCCGGGGGACGCCATCTCGCCCGATACTGCCGAGGCCGCACGTAGCCGCACGCTGACCCGCGAGTTGGCCGAGCAAGGCGAGAACGAGCTGAACAAGGCCGTTCGCGTGTTCCAGCAGCGTTATCTGGTCAAGCGTCACCGCGTCGAGCTTCAGGTGGGCGGCGGCATGACCATCAATGACCACATGGTGACGCACTTCGCCGGCGACGCGGGGCTGTTCTTCCACTTCACCGACCAGTTCGCGCTCGGCGTGACCGGGGCGAAGTACGCGGCACGTGATTCTGCGGCGTCGAACGCGGTGGAAACCAACTTTGGCCTGTTTGCGGAGCGCTCGCATCTTCAAGCAGGCGGCATGTTGGAAGCCCAGTGGGCGCCCCTGTTCGGCAAGTTCGCCGTCTTTGGTCTTGGCGTCGTGCAGGTCGATGGCTTTCTTCTCGCTGGCGGCGGCGTGGCGCGCACGACGCGCGGCACCGACCTCAAGCCGACCGGCGAGATCGGCATCGGCGTTCGCCTGCACATGCTCCGTTGGTTGTCGCTCTCCGCCGACATCCGCGACGTCGTGTATTCTGAAACGTTCCAGGACTGCGACACCAAGAGCGCTGGCGTGTGCGGCAAGGAAGTCCTGAACCAGTGGTTCACGGGCCTGCGCATCGGCATCTGGATTCCGCCCTCGTTCACCTACAGGTTCCCGCGATGATGCAGCCTGGTCACACGTTTGCCCGCAAGCTGTTGCCGCTTTTTGGCGTGGTGCTGGCCGTGCTGTCCGCGCTGACGGCGTTCGCGCCCGCGGCATTGGCAGACGACGTGCTGGAAAACACGCCCGTCGTGCGTCGCGCGTTGCAGTACCGGGCTGGTCGTCAGGAGCTCGGCGTCATTTTCAATGCGACGCTGGGCGATCCGTACACGCGCAACCTGCTACCGGGCGTACGCTACGACTACCATCCGCTGGAATGGCTCTCGGTCGGCGGCGACTTCATGTACGGCATCCCGGTGAATACCGCGGCATCGGACCAGATAGCATCGAAAGTGCGCGTGCTGAATAGCAATTTCATCATGGAGCAGTCGTCGATCAGCTACATGGCCACCGCGCACGTACAAGCCGCGCCGCTTGTCGGCAAGTTCGTGGCGTTTGGTTCGCTGCCGATTCAGTTTGACCTGCACGCCACGTTGAGCTTCGGCATCGCTGGACTCGCGGGCGACACGTCGATCGCCGCGGTGCAGAAAAACTTCTCGATTGCGCCCGGAATTGGCGGCGGTTTCCGGCTGTTCTTCTCCAATTCCGTGGCCTTGAGCGTCGATCTTGCCGACGTTTACTTGAAGCGCACGCTCGCCGTGACCCGCTTCGGTCAGGCGCCAGACCCCGTGTACGCGAGCAATCTGCTGTTCAGCGCCGGGCTGTCGTTCTTCCTGCCGCCGAACTTGAAGCGCGCGGACTAATCGCTCGCCCGTCGCGTTCGACTTCAAGCCCAACTGAATTCTGGTCCGCCCTCAGCGCGTCAGCGTCTGCAGTTCCTGCGCCCGCTTGCGATGTATCGCCGCGTCCTGCGTGAGTCCCTGCAAAGCCAGCGCCTGCGCCGCCGCATCGTGCGCCATCGCATATTGGCCGGCGATCCGCCGACGTTCCGAGCGCACTTCACGCGGCCACGTCGCCAAATCGATCGGTTCTCCGCGCAGAAACAGCGCCATCGCCTCGGCAACGCCCACGGGATCTTGCTGTTGCTGCGCGCGCTGGATCGCTGGCAACGCCCAGAACTGCCAGGCGACGGCGTGATCCACGGCGCGCGTCGGCGGCACGTCCACGGGCAACGGTCGCTGGAGGAACGCCAGCAAGGCGGCCACCGGAACCAACCACGCGATGAAGTGGCGACGATTTTCGGTCCGCAGCGCGTGCAGCCGCACAAGCCCCACAGACGCGAGGGGCACGAGCGCAACAAGAAGGCCCAGGCGATAGCGGGAAAGCGGCTGCAGCAGGAGGGACGGCAGCAGTTGCACCAGCGCCAAAGCGACGAAAACACGCGCGCGCTTTTGGCGAACCAGTGCGAAGGCGCCGACAAGTCCGAGAGGCAAGAGAACGGCGAGGTCAATGGGCAAGAACTTCAGGATCGGCGCGTGCTGGCGGTAGAAAGCGAAGCTGGCGTTGTTGGGCATCTCAAAGTCGTGCAGCAGTTGGCCCAGCTTGGCGAGTTCCAGTTGCGCGAGGTGCGGCTGCGCGTGAAGGGTGGCCAGCGCGGTCGGCAGTGCGTCGCCATGCCCCTCAGTCAGCAAACGGGCAATCACGGTGGAGTCGAGGACCAGCCCTTGCCACGGATCGGCACCGGGCGCATTGGCAGCGACGAACGCAAAGACGCCGCCACCCGCCATCGCCAAAGGCGACGCGCCCACGGCGACATTGCGCGCGACGAGGAAACCGACGGGCAACGCGAGGCCAAGCAGCCAGCCTGTCAAACGCGGCGCACGCGTGGCGCGCGGCACGACGGAGAAAAGGCCGATGAGGAACAGCAGCGGCGCGATCGCCGTACGCGTGAGCACCGCGAGCCCTGCGGCCAGACCGACGCCGAGCCAGGCGCGCACGTCGATGCGATCGCGGGCGACGGCCCATTGCTGGATCAGAAGCCACGTCGTCATCACCGCCAGCGTTTCCCGCAGAAGCAGGGACTCGTAGTAGGCCAATGGCCCGCAGAATGTGGCCAGAAGCCCCGCCAGGACGGCCTCACGCTCGCCGAGTAACCGCCGCGACGCGTCCATCAGCAGCCACAGCCCAGCGAAACCGATCAACATCTGCAGAATCAGCGCGAGGAGCGGCGACGGACCCACGAGCGCGTACAGACCGCCCAGCAGATGGGCAAACGCGGGCTCCTGGTAGAACCGCGGGCTGCCTTGCCACTGCGACCAGAGCGTTTCCGCGGTCGGCGTCGGAACGGGAACTTGCGGTTGCAGCCGCAGCCAGTCGGCGGCCACGTCGCGGTGCCACGACGTCAGCGGGCGCTGCGCTCGTTGCGAAAGAAGGTCGCCACCGGCGATGTTGCGCGCCCAGTGGTCAAAAGCGAACATGTCGGAATCCGGCCAGTGATGCTGCACAAGCGCGGGCGAATCGACCAACTGCGCCACATGCACCAGCCGCAGACCGACAAAAAGCGCAAACACGACGAACCATGCGCGGCGAAGGTGGGGAGCGGTCGGCATGGCTAATCGTTCTCGACGCCGACGCGCTGCGCTGCGAGGTACCAGGACGTGAAGCCAGCGACGGCCTGGAAGATGACACAGATGACCGCGACGATGATGAGCTCGCGGCGACCGCGCACCGTCTTGAGGCTGGCCAACGCCAAACCGGCCAGGAGCGCAGGGACGACGGCGACGGCGAAGCGCCACGCGCGGCCGCGAGCAAAAAGGAGGGGCCGCAAGCCAAGATCGCGGCACATTGTCCAAGGTACGCGCCAGCCGGTGGTGAGGAGGTGTGCGAGGGTGATGGCGAGGACGCCGCCGCCCAGGCCCCACGGGCCGATGAAGCCGAGGCACAAGATGGCGGCGAGCATGAGCTCGGCGGCGGCGACGGGGCCAATGTGGGTGTCCATGCCGACGGTAACCAGGTACCGCACGGAGACGACGCTGGCGACGGCAAACGGAAGGAGCGCGGCGACGGCGATGCCAAGGCCGTTCGGCGGCGGGACGTCGAGCCATTCTGCCATGACGCGCGTGCCCATGACGCCCCACAGGACGGTGAGGCTGCCGACGGCCGTGAGCGCGGCATCGGTCGCGCGGCGAACCATCCAGCGGCGCTCCGTGCGGCGGGTGGAGACGCCAAGGCTCGCGATGCGCGGGAAGATGATGGACCCGGCCTGCAGGGCGGTGCCGGCGGTCAAGCGGCACGCGTTGGCAGCGATCGCCAGCACCGCAGCAAGTTCCACGCCGTGGACCAGCGCAACGACGAACACGGCGATGTCAAAGGTCAGCAGAAATGGCGTGGACTGCGTCGCTTCCAAAGCGCCGTTGGCGTACAGCGTGCGTCCGGTCCGCCAGTCGATGTCGTCCAGCGTCGGCAGCCAGCCTGGACCCGCCTGGCGCAAGGCCAGCAATAGCGCGACGCCCCAGGCACCGACGATCAGCAGTTCCAATGCACCGAGGGCGGGCAGGCTCACACCACCGGTCGCGACGGCAAAGCACACGAGCACTTCCAGCAGCGTGCGCGCCCCGCGAACCGCGGCGAGTTCCCCGGCGAGCCCAGCAGCCAGAACCGCGGACTGCCAGGCCGACATGGACGCTTGAGCGGCCAAACGCAGCCCCATCAGGGTGACGTAGTCCGCGGCATCCGGCGCACTCGAGCGTTCGACACCCAGCGCCGACACAAGAGACTCCGCCTGCAACGCAAGCACAGCGGCCATCGCCAGACCGAGGACGGAAAGAAGGAGCCACCCCATCAGCACCACACGCCGGAGGCGTACGGTGTCATCCACGCGAACAGCGGCGAGCAGCATCCGCGTGCAGGTGGCCGAAAACGCACGAAGTGGCCAGTCCAATAGGCTCGCGAGCGCCGTCGCCGTCGCCACGACGCCGAACTGCGTCTCCCCCAGCACGTTCCAGAGCACCGGCGTGAGCGCGACAAACGCGACCAAGCGCACCACGGCTGTGTCAAAGAAGGCGAGCAGGCGCTCCACCAACGTCGACGCCCGCATGGGCAGCGGCAGAGTTGTGGCGTCGAGCAGCGGCGGGGTCAGGATCATCGGACCTCAAGTCAGCGGGAATCGTGCCACGATCGCTTGTTTTCAGCCAGAAACGAGCCGCCTGCTTGACCGAGGCACCGGCGCGCGTAGGATGCGCGCCCCATGTCAGCGACCTCCTCCCACGCCAGCCTTGTGATGACCGTCCGCGGCGATGAACTCGACCGCACGGGCGGCATCGGCGCCGCGCAGCTCCTGCGGTATCTGGAAAGCGGACGCTGGCAAGCGACCATGGAGACGAACAACGCGATGACGTCGCTCTTCACGGGCGGACGCAAAATGGTCATTCGTGAACAGCGGCTGCGGGTACACGACGTCCTGACATGGGGCGAAGAAGTCACGGTGCAAACGTGGGTGGCGCGCGCGGGGCGAACGAGCCTCGATTTTGGCCACTTGATGACACGGACGCGCGACAAATCGCGGGTGTGTGAAGCCCTGCTGACCGCAGTGCAAATCGACGAGAGTGGCCGACCGACGCCGCTGCCCGAAGACGTACGCGCGGAGACTGATCCGCCGGAACTCGATCCGACCCTCGGCGCTCTCGCCCTGCCCGACGCGTTACTGTCGGCCGCCTGGTCGTGGGCGCAGACGATTCGCCCCAGCCAGACGGACCTGTTTCGCCATGTGAATCACTCGCGCTACGTCGACCTTTTTGAGGACGCGCGCTGGTTCATGGAACGCGCCCAAGGTCTGCCCGGCTGGCAGCCAAAGCGCCACCTAACGGCCGTGGCGTTGGAATACCGCCGCGAAGCCAAGGCGGGCGACGACGTGCACGTGCGGCTGCTCAACCGCGACGCCCAGACGCTCGAAGCGCTCCTGGTGCGCGGCGAGGAAGTGCTGACGCGGTGCGTGCTGCAGGTCGGCGACTAACCGATAATCTCCATAAAGTTCATGGCATTAGAACGGCTGCGCACGATCGCCACGTCGGCCGGAATTTTGCCACGGCCTTCACCAATCACGTTTACCCGACGAATTGCTCCGCTCCGGCGTACGGAGTGACAGAAAACTTTGCACTTTTTGCTACAGGATTATCGTCACCCACAGGACCGCCTGCTGCGCAATGGGCGAGGGCCAAACGGTCAACTGCGGCAGAAGTCGCGCAACGCTGATTCTGGAGGTGTGAAGATGAACTCGCATTTGAACAAAACGACCATCGCGTTCGCGCTGCTGGGCTGCTCGGTCCTGCTGAACGTGGTGCTGCTGGCGACGCGGCCGTCGGACAAGGTCGCGGAAGCGAAGAAGCCCGTCGCGGCGAAGCCCGTGGCCAAGGTGGAGCCGGTCAAGCCGGTTGAACTGCCCGTGGGCGAATGGAAAGTCGTGAAGGCTGCGCTGAAGAGCACGCCGTCGCAGTCCTTTCAGGAAGCGATTGGCGAAGAAGGCGACGGTCTGAGCCAAGCCTACGCGCGCCTCTTTGTGTGGGACGCGAACCTGCGCACGGATCTGTCCAACGGCGACGCGATGGCGGTGGCGTACATGCTGACCGAGGAAGGCAAGCCGGACATCGCGGTGGCGACGCTCAACGCGAAGAAGAAAGGCAAGACGTTCCGCGCGTACCAGTGGCAGGCGCCCGGCGACGCGTTCACCAGCTACTGGAACGAAAACGGCACGGAAGTGCCGCTGACGCTGAAGAATGGCCCGCTGAAGAAGTACCAGCAGATCACGTCGCTCCTGAAGGATCGTCCGACCCACAAGGGCATGGACTTCAAGACGCCCACGGGCACGGAAGTCTACGCGCCGTTCACCGCGACCGTTCTGCGCACGAACTGGAACTGGGGCGCGAACGGCAACTGCGTCGAAGTGCAGTACCCGGACGGCACGCTGGCGAAGTTCCTGCACCTTTCCGAGAACCGCGTGAAGGTCGGCGACAAGGTGGAAGCCGGTCAGGTCATCGCGCTGACGGGGAACACGGGGCACTCGACGGCGCCGCACCTGCACTACCAGCTGAATCAGGGCGAGAAAGTTGTGGACCCGCTGGACTACCACGGTTCGGAGCGTCGCCAGCTGGATGAAGCGGGCGTGGCGCAGCTGAAGCCGGTTGTGCAGAAGCTGGACGCGCTGCTGGCTGATCAGGCTGCTGCACTGTAATCAGGACGACATTTGTCCAACTCCACGTTCTGTGGTTTGGACCCGTCGCCCTCTCGGACTGGACCGCGAGCGTGCACCTCCGGTGGCACGCCGCAGTTCGGGCTGGTTCGGTCTCGAACTTCGGTCGGCGTGTACTTTCTGACCACCCGCGGATCGCCGTCACCCTTCACGGCTTGAACCGCACCCGCTATCGCCACGCCCGCAGCACGACATAAGCCGGGTCAAATGCCTCGGCGCGGACAAACTGCGCGCCCGCCAAGTGTGCAAGCAGCGCCAGTTCAGCCGGCAGAAACCCACGACGCACGGACTGCATCGCGTCCAACATCAGCGGGGGCGCCGGTGTGGACAGGTTGGAGGCGAGAGCGGCCGCAAGCAGCGAGCCTCCGCTCCGCAGCAGGTCGATGACGAGCACGCCTCGACTCGCCGCCAACAGACTTTGGTGCAACAGCCGCGCGACCAGCGCGTGCGACATGTGGTGCGTCGCCTGCGTACAAACGACCAGATCGACCTGCCCCGCCAGGTCGGCGAGCTGTGTCGCATCCCGTTGCACCACCGCGAGCGGCAGTGCATCGCGAGAAAGCTGCGCCACGGCGCGCTGCCCTTGCGCCACGTAATCGGCGGAATAGTCGCTCGCGGTCAGCTGCAAATCCTGACGCCCGGCGTGCTGTGCGAGCCAGATGAAAAAGCCCGCAGCGCCCGCCGCCACGTCTTCAATCCGCGCGTCGGGTACGTCCTGCACGGCGTCGAGCATCAGTTGGCGCCAGCGCGCGTAGTTGTCCAGGTCGAGGTTCAGCTTCTCCAGCCAGCGCATTTCCGCTGCGTGCAGCCAGCGCGGCGCCCACGGCGCGTCCATGATCTCCGCGCGCTCGGACTTCAGCAGACGGTCGAGCCTCTCCACAGCGCGCAATTCCGGGTGCGCCTGACACGCGAGAGCGCGCAGCCGCGCTTGCAGGCGCCGAACCAGCTGGTCAAGCAGCGCCAGATCCAAAGGGTCCGGCTGCGTCGCGACCGCCGCGAGTAGATCTGCGACGTGCGCGACGGTCCGGCGCTCCTCGTCCAGCAGCTCCGGAATCGAGTGCTGCAACGCTGTATCCAGACGCAATGCCAGCGGCGCCGAAAGCCACGTCGGAAGACGCGGTGCAATGGGAGTCAGCAAGAGGTGATGAGGTCGCTGCACGGCGAGTGCTCCCTGAGGTGGAGGCGAAAGCGTAGTCTGTTCGCGCGTTCAGGTCACGTCCCAGACCTGACCCAAACTCCCCGAACCGCTGAATTGCCAACAAAATGGAGAGATGCCGGTTCGCAGGCACAATCGTGTTTGCGAACAACGTCCCGGGCGGAACACCCGCCTGGGCCAACCTTACGGACCGGCATCC
>CAITYF010000212.1 GCA_903896545.1 uncultured Myxococcales bacterium
CCCCCCCCCCCCCCCCCCCCCCCCCCCTCCGGCGCGCCTGCGGCGCCGGCCCCGCAGTCCATTCTATTCGGAAACGTCACCACCGCTCGGCATCTGGCCAATGCGGAAGATCACAAATTCCGCGGGCTTCACCGGGCACATGCCGATCTCGCAGATCAGCTGACCAGCGTCGATGACTTCCGGCGGATTGGTCTCTTCATCGCACTTGACGAAGAACGCTTCTTCCGGGGTCTTGCCGAACAGCGCGCCCTGGCGCCACAAGCGCAGCAGGAACGCCGAGATGTCGCGCGTGACGCGCTTCCAAAGGCGCTGATCGTTGGGCTCAAAAACCACCCACTGCGTGCCCAGCTCGATCGACTGCTCGACCATGTTGAACAAGCGACGCACGTTGACGTAACGCCACGACGCGTCCGACGAGATGGTGCGCGCGCCCCACACGCGGATGCCGCGGTTGGGGAAGCTGCGAATGACGTTGATGCCCTTCGGATTCAGGAGGTCCTGCTCGCCGCGGGTGATGTTGTACTTCAGGCCGATCGCGCCGCGCACGATCTCATTGGCCGGCGCCTTGTGCACGCCGCGCTCGCCGTCGGAGCGGGCGTAGATGCCGGCGATGTAGCCGCTCGGCGGCTGGAAGATGTTGCCTTTGAATGGGTCGTAGACTTCCACCCACGGGAAG
The DNA here is from genome assembly GCA_903896545.1 of uncultured Myxococcales bacterium. Lineage (GTDB taxonomy): Bacteria > Myxococcota_A > UBA9042 > UBA9042 > UBA9042 > CAIYBN01. Next base: position 677 of record CAITYF010000212.1, read on the forward strand.
TAGTAGCCGCCGTACTTGCTGTCACGCGGCTTGGGCAGCTTGTCGACGCCGCCCTTCTCGATGACCTCCGGGGAGTCGAGCACCGCGAAGCGGTAGCGCATGTTCTCGCAGTGCGACAGCACGGCGTCCTGGATGACGGGGTCGGTCTGTCCGGGCGCGGCGACGATGTTCACTTCTTCCACGTCTTCCAGCGCCTTCAGGCCCGTGCGCGTGCCGGGGCCGTTGTCACTGCCGATGTAGAGCGCGGCCTTGCTGGCGGGCTTCTTGGCGCCTTCTTTGCCTTCGACGCCCTTGGAGATTTCCTCCCAGTTGCCGACGTTGACGATGAACGCGCGCGCGCCGCCGTTGTTGAAGAAGCCGTAGACGGCGTGGGCAAGGTATTCACTGTTCTGAAAGTCACCAAAATGCTTGGTGTACTGCGACCAGTTGGTGACGAGCACAGGTTCATTGACGGGGCCGGTGTTGACCTCGCCCAAGAACGCTGCAGTGCTGGTTCCGACCATCTCAAGCGGTTTGGTACCGCGATCGACTTCCTCGACGTAGACGCCGGGTGACAGATACGACGTAGCCATGTGAACACCTTCCGGGCAAATGCCCGCTTTTGGATGACAAGTCCGGCCAAGCTGCCATCCGCTTCACCGATGCGACCGCTGCAACTGCGCGGAACCTTCGTGCGACAATGGCTGTCAGAGAAAACGTGTGCCACAAGTCTTCACGAGGCGCAACGGGGGGCGGCAGGGCGTGTGCGGCGAATTTGTCACGGAAGACGATGAGGGCCGGGGCGATCGTGGCTCGCTTCGCTCGGTCAGGTGGTCGGGCTGATCGATGTTGTTGTTTTTTCAGCGATGCTCCGCGCAACTCGCCGCTCCTGCACGACGGTCTGGGACTCGACCCGCAAGCTGGCAGCCGGGACGTGCAAAAAAGTTCGATCGACCCCGCGGCAAAAGTCGCGAACGCACGAATACCCAGATGAGGGGTGAGCTGGCCCCTCCTTCGTGAGCCAAGCCGGGCGCGCGCCGGGGCGGGATCGATGCCACAACTCGGCTCGGGGAACGCTGGCGACCGTGCCGGCGGACTTGGAGGGGCGGACGCGGGAAACCGCGGGGCCGCGGGCGATAAAGGCGCGGAAACGCGTCCTTCACGTCCAGGGTGGTGGTCTGTCCGGCGCAAGCTGGGCAGGCGGTGGGGGAGGCTTTTGCTGTGCCGTCTGGAGGCCCAGCGCGAAGGGCGGAAACTCGCCCGCAGCTCACCGCCCCACAGAAATTTCCTTCCCCACCACCCGCCGAATCTCGCTCGACCGTCGATCCGACTCGATCCGAAATTTCGCGTAGTAGAACAGCGCCGGCCGGATCTCCTCGTTCAGCGCCCGCCAAAAACTCATCAGATCGTTGTGGTCCGCCTGCAAGTTGGGAAACACATTGACCTTATCATCCGGATAAAAAGAATCCCCCTTCAGCTCCGCCCCGGTCATGATGGTGTGCTCCAGGAGCGTCTTGACCACCAGCCCCAGCAGCAAACTCTCCTCGGACGGCGAATTCCCCCAGACCGAGATCGCGTAGTGCGCGTTCATGTAGCACGGCGCGTCCTGATAAAACTCAACGATATTCCCCTGCTTGTCGTGCGTGCTGACCAGCGCCTCGGTGCGTTCGCGGTAGTTCGCCTGAAACGCGAGGTGATACAGGTAGACGTTCACCATCGGCAACGTCTTGATGTTGTCCTTCTTCGGCCGATCCGTGCTGACGGAAACGGTCGTGAACCCGGCGTTTTTGAAGGAGTCCTTGAGCAGCTCCTTGATGGTCTCGCCCAGGTCCCGGATGACTTCAAACTGGCTCATGCGCGCGCCTCCAGAGACGATCGTGCGGGCGGGCGCTCGTCGATGTCAACTCACGGGCAAGCGGTGCCGATGTCGTCCAGCGCCACGTAGCCGTTGGGGTCGATCTGGTACGTCGTAAACAGCGGGAACGTGCCCTGCGATAATGCAAACTTGAGCTGCAGGTTGGTCGGCGTCGCCGGAACAGTCGCCAACGGCAGGATCACGGTTTGCACGCCAAACGACGAATTGCTGTCCAGCGTGACCGAGACACCTTGGATCGATATTACCATCTTCGCCGACGAGTCCTTCTGCTTCGCTTTCCAACTGCCGCCAAAGAAACTCGACTGAACGTACGGTTGCCAGTCTACCTTCACCGCGATCGCCTTCGCAAAGCCCGGCACCGTGATGGTCTTGGTCGCATTTGCGGTGACCGCAAGCGGTTCGCCCGGCGTGTACCCCTTCGTGTTCGCCACATCCGACAACGCCAACGAGTAATTCGACGCGATGCCCGGCGTCCACAGCGCCCAGCCCGGCGACGTGCCCGCGACCGCCGCCGTCAGCGCCCAGCCCGTCAAATCCTGATTCTCAAAATCAATCAACGTCACCGGCTGGCACACCGTGCAACCTTCGTCCACCGTGCCGTCGCAGTTGTTGTCCAAGCCGTCGCCGCAAATCTCCGTCTTGCCAGGGTACGCGTTGGCGCTCAAGTCGTTGCAGTCTTTGTCCAACACCGCGTAACCCGCGGGTTTGGCGCACGCCTGCACGATGACCGCGGTGTTGCCGTAGCCGTCGTTGTCCAGGTCCTGATAGTAGGTCCCAACCGGCAAGCCTTCGTCCGTCTGATTGTTGCAGTTGTCGTCCAGGTTGTTGCAGCTCTCTGCCGCGCTTGGGTTCACCGTCGCGCTGGTGTCGTTGCAGTCGCCGTTGACGGTCGCGGTGTTCGGGCTCAGCGGTCCGCACTGCGTGACGCCCGTGCCGACGCCGTAGCCGTCCTTGTCGGTGTCGGCGTAGTACGTGCCCGCGAGCAGCCCTTCGTCCGCCTGTCCGTTGCAGTTGTCGTCCAGCGCGTTGCACGTTTCCTGCGCCGCGGGGTTGATGGTGCCCTTGGCATCGTCGCAGTCGCCGCCCGTGGTGACTTTGTGCGTCGCGTCCGGTCCGCACAAAATGACGCCGCTCGCTGTGACGCCAAAGCCGTCGCTGTCCGCGTCAACGTAGTACGTCGTCGTCAAGCCTTCATCGATCTGGGTATTGCAGTTGTCGTCAATGCCGTTGCACGCCTCCGTCGCCCCTGGATTGATCGCCGCGTCGTTGGGCGCGCAATCGCCGTTCAATGACGTCGTAAACACGCTGTCGCCCGCGCACAGGCACTCGGACAAGCCCGCCGCGCCGTAGCCGTCACTGTCGAGGTCCACGTAGTACGCCACGCAGCCCTGCGTATTTTGCGGGTCCTTCTGTCCGTCACAGTCGTTGTCCTTGCCGTCGCAGATTTCAGTCGCGCTGGGGTTGATCGCCGCGTCCGCGTCGTTGCAGTCGCCCCAGTCGCTGGCGTAGCCCGTGAGTCCGTTGCAGAAGCACTTCGACGGGGCGTTCATCGCGCCCCACTTGTCGCCGTCCTTGTCGGGGTACCACGCCGTGCAGCCGTCCGAGTTCGTCGGGTCGGTCACGCCGTCGCAGTCGTTATCGAGGCCGTCGCACACTTCCGATGCCTTCGGGTTCACGTTTTTGTCGCTGTCGTTGCAGTCGCCGCTCTTCAACGCCGAGTACTCGTCCGCCGCGGCGCACAGGCACGACGAATCCGCCAACGCGCCGAACTTGTCGCCGTCGTGGTCGCGCCAAAAGATCGAGCAACCTTGCGCGCCCGCTTCGTCCACGCCGTTCGCGCAGTTGTTGTCCACGCCGTCGCAGAGTTCCTTCGCCGCCGGGTTGATCGACGCGTCGCCGTCGTTGCAATCGCCCAGCTTCGCGACCTTGTACGTCGGGCTCGCCGCGCACAGGCACGCGCTCTTGGTCGGGTCGCCCCAGCCGTCGTTGTCGCCGTCCGTGTAGTACGCCGTGCAGCCCGTCGCGTCCTGTTCGTCGGTCTGGCCGTCGCAGTCGTTGTCCAAGCCGTCGCAGATTTCTACGGCACCCGGGTGCGCAGTCGACACGTCGTCATTGCAGTCGCCGCCCACCGCCGTCGTTGAAAGCGCCGTCTTGGCGCACAAGCAAAGTCCCGTCGACGGATTGCCAAAGGTGTCGCCATCCGCGTCCATGTAGAAGACCGAGCAGCCGCTCGCGTCCATCTCGTCGATCGTCCCGTCGCAGTCGTCGTCCACGCTGTTGCACGTCTCGCCCGCCGCGGGGTTGATGCCCGCCGCGCCGTCGTTGCAGTCGTTGGCCTTGAGCGCCGTGTGCGTCGCGTCCGGGTTGCACAGGCACGTCGGCGTCGCCGTGCCAAAGCCGTCGTTGTCCAGGTCGACGTAGTAGTCCGTGCAGCCCTTCGCATTCACGTCGTCGGTGAGACCGTCGCACTCGTCGTCTTTCTGATTACCGCACACTTCCACGACGCCAGGGTTCACGTTCGGATCGTTGTCCGCGCAGTCGCCGGTCTTCGTCGCGCTGTAGATGCCCTTCGCGCCACACTGGCACACAGGATCGCCCGAGCCAAACCCGTCGCTGTCGTTGTCCGCGTAGAACGGCACACAACCGCCGACGTTGGGTCCCGCGTCCGTCAACCCATCGCAGTCGTCGTCGATGTTGTTGCCGCACGTTTCCTGCGCGCCCGGGTTCGTGCCCGCCACGGTGTCATCGCAGTCCTTCTTGCCCTTCTTGCACGCGACCGGGTCACCAACGACGCTCATGTCCGCATCGCACCACCCATCGCCGTCGTCGTCACAGCCCTCGTCGGTCTTGCCGTCGCAGTTGTTGTCGATGCCGTCGCACACTTCCAGGACCTTGCCGTTGATCGCCTTGTTCGCGTCGTCGCAGTCCGTCGCCGTCGTCGCGGTGTAGAGCCCGCTGGGCGCGCACTGGCATTGCGACGTGGAGCCCAACTTGCCGTCGCTGTCCTCGTCCGCGTCCGTCCAGAGTTGCGTGCAGCCCTTGGCGCCGTTCTCGTCCGTTTGGCCGTTGCAGTCGTCGTCCACGCTGTTGCCGCAGGTCTCCTGCGCGGGCGTGGCAGCGCCGCACGCGGGCAAGCCGGAGAGCGCGCATTTGCGCACCGCCGAGCACGTGCCCGCGTCGTTGGAGATCTTGCACGTGGTCTGCGCGCCGTCAGCAATCGCCTGCGGCGAGCAGGTGCACGCACCGACAGTCTTCACGCACTGTTTGCCAGCGCCCTTTTCCCCCTGCGCGTCCTGGCACTTGTAGTCACCCGGACAATCGCTGTCCGCCTGGCACGTGCCGCCGCAGAAGCTGCCGCCGACCTTGTAGTCCACGCACAGCGAGTCCTTGCCCAACTTCGCGCATTCGGCGTCGGTTTCGCACGGGCGGCAGAGCGCGTTCCACTTGGGCAGGCACATCTGTACGGTGTCGCCGCCGCTTGTCTGGTACGGGCTGCACTTGAAGCCGGTCGGGCAGCATGCGCTGCACGGCTGCGTGCAGATCAGGCCGTTGGAGCCTTCGACGCACGCGCCGCTGTCGCAGTCGTTGGCGGTCTTGCATGCGGAGCCGGGCTCACCGGACAACGGGTTACTGGGAAATTCGCAACCAGTCGAGGTCGTGTCGGTGTGGCTATCCTCGCCACCGCAAGGCGCGTCGGAACAGTCGATGATGACGTCGCTGCCCGGCTCGCCGTCGTCGGGCACGCTCGCATTGTCACCGCTCAAATCGCCCTTACCCAGGTCGCCTTTGCTGCCGTCGCCGCCAATCAGGTCAGTCAGTGTGCTGCCAATGTCGGGCAAGTCGCCGGAGCTGCCACCAGATGCGGGCGAACCACAGCCGACAAGCGCGATCACGACGAAAGGCAAAAAATGACAACAGCGTGCCATGGCGGGGGCGGCAATGTGAAACATGCGTGTCCTCGTCGGCGCTTCATTTGGAAAGCGCGATCCCTCCCATTGTAGCGAAATCGCGGAAAATGCAAGCGTCCTTCAAGATTTCGCCACAAAGTCGCGAGGGCGGATTAATTGCAGGTTACGCGAATGTCGTCGATCGACGCGCCGCCATCGGATGTCGAACTGCCCCACGCCGAAGTAAACGCCGCGGCGAACCCGACTACCTTGCCCCACAACGCCGGATCGACAGGAAGGGTAACGGTCTGCGTGGCGCCCAAATAGCTGTTCGACGGACCGACTTGTTGCGACAGCGCGCCCAACTTCAACACCAGCTTCGCCGTCGGATCCACCACGGGCGTTCCGGTACACGTGCCAAAGAGGTCCACCGGCGTGCACGAGTAGTGGTTGGAAAGCCGGACGCTCACCTGGATGTTCTTGGCGCCCGCCGGGATGGTCAACGTGGTCAAGGCCTGTTCCGGGTTGGCGATCGGGTAGCCGTATGCCGTTGAATAGCCAAACACGAGCGCGTACGTACCCGCGATCGGCAACCAGTTCGCCACGGCCCAGTTCGTTGACAGCGACCACGACGTCGCCGTTCCGCTCTCAAAGTCGACAAGCGTTTGCGCCACGCACGGCGTGCAGCCTTCGTCCGTTTGGCCGTTGCAGTTGTCGTCGAGCTTGTTGCCACACGTCTCGATCGCCGCCGGATTGATCGCCTTCGCCGTGTCATTGCAATCGCCGCTCAAAAGGCTCAAGTAGGCGCCAAACGGGCCGCACTGCTGATTCGGGACGCCGCTGCCGTAGCCGTCGCCGTCGCCGTCCTGGTAGTACGCGCTCTTCGTGAAGCCCTCGTCGGTTTGGCCGTTGCAGTTGTTGTCGTTCCCGTCGCAGAACTCCGTCGCGCCTGGGTGTGTGGGCGCGTAGAGGTCGTTGCAGTCCGTGCTTGTGGCCACAAGGAACTGGCCGCTGGGACCGCAAAGCTGCGCCGACTGCGCGCCGCCGTAGCCGTCGCTGTCCGCGTCCACGTACCACGTCGACTTGGTCAATCCCTCGTCCGTCTGGCCATCGCAGTTGTCGTCGACGACGTTGCACGTCTCGATCGCGCCCGGATACACGCTCGCCTTCCCGTCGTCGCAGTCGCCCACGATGCTCACAGGGTGCCCGCCGTCGGCTGTGCAAGCGGGCGCGCCCAAGCCAGCGCCAAAGCCGTCCTTGTCCAAGTCCGCGTAAAAGAGCGTCGTCACGCCCTCATCTGTCGCGCCGTCGCAGTTGTCGTCCTGGCTGTTGCACACCTCGATGCCGCCGGGATTGATCAACGCAGCGGCGTCGTTGCAATCGCCCGCCACCGTCGCGGCATAAGGTGGCGCGGCCAAGCACAAGCACTTCTTCTGCGCGGTTTGCCCGTAGCCGTCCGTGTCGTTGTCCAGGTAGTAGTTCAAGCAACTTGCCGCGTTGCTCGGATCGGTCACGCCGTCGCAGTTGTCATCCTTGCCGTTGCACGCTTCGGTCGCGCCGGGGTGTACACCGGGATCGGCGTCATTGCAGTCGGTGTGCACGCTGGAATAGCCCGCGCCATAGGTGCACAGGCAAACTCCCGCGCCGATGGCGCCGAAGCCGTCCTTGTCCGTGTCCGGATAAACCGTGTAGCACCCGGTTGCGTTCGGCGGGTCGATCGCGCCGTCACAGTCGTCGTCGACGTCGTTGCAGACCTCCGCCACGCCGGGGTGCACCGCCTTGGCGTTGTCGTCACAGTCGGTGATGTCCGTCGTCGTGTATTCGCCTGTCACGATGCACAAACACTGCGTGTCGCCCGCCAGACCGTAGCCGTCGCCGTCGTGGTCGCGCGCAAAGACCGTGCACGCGTTCGAGCCCGGTTCGTTGGCCTTGCCGTTGCAGTTGTAGTCCACGCCGCCGCAGAATTCCGTCGCGCCCGGGTGGACCCATTTGTCGGTGTCATCGCAGTCCGTGTTGCTTGTGACTGCGTACGTGTCAGTGGCCTTGCACAAACATTGGCCGCCACCGCCGCCAAATCCGTCGCCGTCGCCGTCCTTGAAGTAGAACGCGCAGCCGCCCGCGCCGACTTCGTCCGTCACGCCGTCGCAGTCGTTGTCGATGCCGTCGCAGATCTCCGGTGCGCCAAAGTAGGCTGCCTTGTTCGCATCGTCGCAGTCCGTGGAATTGAGCACGAGGAACGCACCGGCGGGCGCGCACAAACAAGCGACCTTGCCCGGATCGCCGTAGCCGTCGCCGTCCGCATCGGCGTGAAAGACGGTGCAGCCCTTGGTGCCCGCCTCATCCGTCAAGGCGTCGCAGTTGTTGTCCAAGCCGTCGCAGACTTCTGCAGCATCAGGGTTCAAGCTCGTATCCGTGTCATCGCAGTCGCCGGCTTTGGTCACGGTGAAGGTGTTCGTCGCCAGACACGCGCACAGCGCCTCGCCCGCGCCAAAACCGTCGTTGTCGCCGTCGTGCCACCAGTTCACGCAATCCGTGGCGTTCTGGTCAGTCGCGCCGTCGCAGTCGTCATCGACGCTGTTGCAGATTTCCGCCGCTTTGGGGTGAATCGCCAAGTTGTTGTCATTGCAATCGCCATCGACTGGCGCTGTGTACAGGCTCGTCGCCGCGCACCGGCACACGCTCTTGCCCACGCCGTAGCCGTCGGCATCGGCGTCCCAGAAGTAGACGCTGCAGCCACCCAGGCCCTCGCCCACGTCGGTCACGCCGTCGCAGTTGTCATCGACGCCATTGCAAACTTCCGTGACCGCGGGTCCAACCGCCGCGTCCGTCGGCGAGCAATCCGCGGCGTTCGCAGCGCCGTCGCCGTCAACGTCGGGGTCCACGCAATCAGCCACGGCATCGCCGTCTTGATCCGCGAATCCTTCGTCCGTCAGACCGTTGCAGTTTTCATCCGCGCCGTTGCACGTTTCGGCCACCGGCATCGGCGCGTCGCACACGCTCAGGCCCGCGGCGGAACACCCACGAACGCCGGCGCAGCTGCCGGCAGTGGAACTTACCGCGCACGTGGTGCTCGCCGCGTTCGTCACGGCAAACGCGGAGCAACCGCCGCATGTCCCGTTCACGCTGGCGCACTGGGCGACGCTGCCGGTCCCAACCGATTTGCACGCAAAGCCACTGGGACACGTCTCCGATTCCGCGCTCAAGTCGCAGCTCAAGCCGCAAAAGCTGCCAGCGTCGCCCTGCGGGATGCAGAGGGCGTTGAGGTCGCCTTGTTTCTGGCAGTCCGCGTTCACCACACACGGATCGCACAAGGACGTCGGCGCGGGGGCAACGTCAGAATCCGCGGCGTCACTCGGCGTCGCATCTTCGCCCGCATCCAGCGCCACGCCGTCCAACGCGGCGTCTTCAGTCGCGTCCCCGTCAGTGACCACGGCATCGGCGTCTTCCGCCACTTCCGTCGCCGCGTCCGTGTCCGCGATTTCCGCCACTGCAGTGTCCGTTCCCTGTGCGTCGGTCGCCGCGTCCAACGCGATGAGGTCCGCCGCTGCAAGGTCGTCTACCGCATCCGCGAGCGCTGTGTCGTCTGCGGACGTGTCTTCACCCGTCGCGCCCTGCCCGCCGGAGCCGGTCGTTTCACCGCACGACAGAAGCACGAAACACAGCGCTAGCGCGATCACGTGGCTGATTGGGGTCAGTCGCATGGGTGGCCTCGGCTCCTATTTGCACCCGAACTTGAGGTTGTCCACTGTGTAGTACCCTGAGTTGTCGGACGAGTCACTGGCCACGCGGAACATGATGGTCATGGTCGTCCCAGCCAACGACGACGGAATCGCGTTCAGGGTGTAATGAATCGTCGTGTCCCACCCGTTCGAGCACGGCCCGACGTTCAGGTAGCGTGTCCCGTTGACGTAGAGCTGAAAGTGGTCGAACGAGCAGAAGATATCGCCACTGTTTTGGTGGTAGTCGAATTCCAGACTGGTCGCGAGCGCGGGTACTGTGACCTCAAGCGTCGCATCCGCCTGTGACGGGTAGGAACTACCATTTCCAAATCCAAGGCCCTTGCCTCCCGCAAGCGCGGCCCAACCGGCGACGTTCCAGCCGCTGCCGTACGTCCAGCCGGCAACGCCGCCCGATTCGAAGTCGTCGATCACGTGATCAGCGCACACGGCCACGACGCACCCTTCGTTCACCTGCCCATTGCAGTTGTCGTCGTAGGCCGTGGCGCACACTTCCGCGGCCACGCCCGGATTCACGCCTGCCTTGCTGTCATCGCAATCACCGCCAACGAACGCCGTGTTCGCGCCCAGCGGACCGCACAAGGCAACACCCGCGCCGACGCCGTAGCCGTCCTTGTCCGCGTCCGTGAAGTACGTGCTCGTCGGCAAGCCGTCGTCCGCCTGGCCGTTGCAGTCGTTGTCCAAACCGTCGCAGATTTCCGCCGCGTTCGGGTGAATCGCCGCGCTTGCGTCATTGCAGTCGCCATTGAGCGCCACAAAGCCGACGCCGCTGCACGCCGTGATCGCCGCGCCGGTGCCGTAGCCGTCATTGTCGGCGTCCTTGTAGTACTGCCCGGTAGCGAGTCCGTCGTCGGTCAAGCCGTTGCAGTCGTCGTCCTTGCCGTTGCAGATTTCCGCCACGCCCGGGTGAATCGCCGCGTTGCTGTCATCGCAGTCGCCGCCGCTCGTTGCCGTGTAGCCCGCGCTCGTGCCGCACAGGATCAAGCCGCCGCCCGTGCCGTAGCCGTCGCCGTCGTTGTCCAAAAAGTACTTGGTCGACGAGCCGCCTTCGTCCGTCTGGCCGTTGCAGTTGTCGTCCACGCCGTTGCACTGTTCAGGCGCGCCGGGGTACGTCGTCGCGGCGTTGTCGTCGCAGTCGCCCGATTGTGTTGCCGTGTACGCGCCCGTTGCCGCGCAGCCAAACTTGGCGATCCCCGTGCCGTAGCCGTCCTTGTCGCTGTCGACAAACCAACTTTTGGTCAGGCCTTCATCGGTCTGGCCATTGCAGTTGTCGTCCTGGCCGTTGCACGCCTCACTGTGTCCCGGGTTGACGTTGGGGTCAGCGTCTTTGCAATCGCCGCCTTGCGTCGCGGTGAACGAGTTCTGCGGCGCGCAGGTGCACTGCGACAAATTACTCACGCCGTAGCCGTCGTTGTCCGCGTCGCTGTAGTACACCGTGCAGCCGCCGGCGTTGAGCGGGTCGACTGCCAAGTCGCAGTTGTCGTCCTTGCCGTTGCACACTTCCGTCGCGTCCGGGTTGATCGCGTTGTCGCCGTCATTGCAGTCCCCGCCCATCGACGCAAAGCCGATCCCGCCGTCGCACAGGCATTTGCTCGGCTGCGCATACGTGCCGTAGCCGTCGCCGTCTTTGTCGACAAACCAGTTGTTGCAGCCGTCGGCGCCGATGGGGTCAACCTCGCCATCGCAGTCGTTGTCCAAACCGTCGCAGATTTCCAGCGCCTTGGGGTGAATCGTCTTGTCGTTGTCGTTGCAGTCCGTCGCGAACGCGCTTGTGTACTCGCCGACCTTGGCGCAGAGGCACTTGGTGTCCTTGACCGCGCCGTAGCCGTCGCCGTCGTGGTCGCGCGACCAGTCCGTGCAGCCCGTCGCGTCTTCCTCGTCGACTCCGCTCACGCAGTTGTTGTCCACGCCGTCGCAGACTTCCGTGACGCCGGGGTTCACGCTCGCGTTGTCGTCCTGACAGTCGCCCGCCAGTGCCGTAGCATAGGTCGCATCCGAGGCGCACTGGCAGACCGACTTCGCACCGTTGCCATAGCCATCGCCATCGCCGTCCACGTAGAAGTTCGTGCAGTCGGGCGTATTCGCGCCATCCGTGATGCCGTCGCAGTTGTTGTCGATCCCGTCGCACGTCTCGGCAGCGCCGGGGTGAGCGGCCGCGCTGCTGTCATCGCAGTCGTTGCCGTTCGTCGTTGGCGCGAGCGGGTTCGCCGCACACAGGCACGTTCCGGTGGACGGATCGCCAAATCCATCGCCGTCGCCGTCCAGGTAATAGGTTGTGCAGCCTTGCGCGCCCATCTCATCAACTTCGCCGTCGCAGTCGTCGTCCTTGCCGTTACACGTTTCAGTCGCGCCGGGGCTGATGCCAACCGCCGCATCATCGCAGTCGCCACCTTTTGCGGCGCTGTGGAGCTTGTCTGCCGCGCACAGGCAAAGGCTAGCGCCCACGCCGTAGCCGTCGCCGTCCGCGTCGGCAAAGAACGTGCTGCAGCCGCTGGCGCCGATTTCGTCGACGTTGCCGTCGCAGTTGTCATCAAAGCCGTTGCAGATTTCCGTTGCGTTGGGATGAACGCCGTCGTCATCGTCATTGCAGTCGCCGCCCTTGGTCGCCGTGTAGCCTGGCTTGACGCCGCACTGGCAGACCGGGACGCCCACGCCGTAGCCGTCGCCGTCGTCGTCCTCGAAGAACGGCACGCACGCCGTGACGTTCGCGCCGCTGTCGGTCAAGCCGTCGCAATCGTCGTCCTTGAAGTTGCCGCAGGTTTCCTGTTGGTCAGGGTGGACGCCCGCGTCCGCGTCATCGCAGTCGCCGCTGCCCTTGGGGCAAATGGCCGGCGATCCGACAAGCGCTTTCTCGGCGTTGCAGAACCCGTCGCCGTCCGTGTCACAGCCTTCATCGGTTTTGCCGTCACAGTTGTTGTCCTGACCGTCGCAAGTCTCCAGCGCCTGACCGTTCACCGCGGCGTTCTTGTCATCGCAATCGGTCGCGGTCACGGCGGCGAACGTGTCAACCGGCGCGCACAGACACTTGCTCGCGCCACCTGCCTTGCCATCGCCGTCGGCGTCCTTGTCGACAAAATACGCTGTGCAACCCGCGGCGTTGGCTTCGTCCGTCTGGCCATTGCAGTCGTTGTCCACGCCGTCGCCACAGACTTCCTGCGCCGGAGTCGCCGCGGGACACGCGCTCAAGCCACTCGCGCCACAGACGCGGTTACCGGTGCAGCTGCCAAACGAGTTGGTGACCTGACAAACGGTCGACGCGCCTTCCGCCACGTCGTCGTCCGAGCACGAGCACTCTCCCGTGACGCTGACGCACTGCTTCGCCGAGCCCTTTTCGCCTTTTGCCTCTTGGCACGTGTAGCCGGCCGAGCAGTCGCCTGCGTCGGCACACGCGCTGCCGCAGAAGCTCCCGGAATCCCCGTAGTGCACGCAGAGCGCACCGGGACCGTCCTTGGCGCACTCGGCGTCCTTCACGCAGGGTCGGCAGATTTCCAAGCCAACCGCCTGACACACGAGGCTACCGTTCTGACCGCCGTACGGCTTGCACGCAAAACCGGTCGGGCAGCACTCGTAGCACGTGTAGCTGCAAACTTTGCCCTTGGGTGCGTTGACGCACAAGCCGCTGTTGCAGTCACCGTCGACTTTGCACTTCGCGCCCGCTTCGCCGTCCTGCGGGTTGCTGGGAAATTCGCACTTGCCGCCGCCGACCGCGTCGCCGTCGTTGCCACCACCGTTTTCGAACTCGTCGTCACCCGGAACTGCATCCGTCGCATCCAGAGCATCGTCGGGCAAGTCGCCCAGCCCGCCGTCTTTCGCCAACGCATCCAGACCACTTTGGATGTCGATCTGGAACTGCACGTCCACGCCGCCTTGCGTGTCCGACGATGCCGTTTGGCCACAGGCAGAAGCCAGCAGCGCCAACAGCAGCCAAGCAACGGAAATCGGGGACAAGGACCAGTTTCGCATCGAGACGCTCCGGTCGGTCAGTTGCAGTTCACCGAGATGTTGTCGATCGCGTAGCCAAAGCCCGCGTTATCAAGCGTGTCTTTGGTGAGGAAGGAAAGCGCGAATTTCTGGTACGTGCCGCCCCAAGCGGCGGGCACGCCGGTGAACGTGAAGTGCGTCCAAGCGACAGGACCCGTGTAGGCGTCCCGCGTCCATGCCGACGTGTACGTGCCCAAGCCGATGGTGATTTGGTCGTAGCCCGTGAAGATGTTGGCTTGGTCAAAGCTCACTTCCGCTGGATCGGGGCTGTACCTGTAGTCAAACTGGATGGTCGTCGCGCCCGCCGGAACGTACAGCTGCACGAACGCCGTGTTCGCCGTGCTCGTCGCCGCCGGGTAATTCGTTCCCGTGCCGTAGCCCAAGCCCTTGCCGACGCCGTTCGCACCGGCCCACGCACCGACGTTCCAGCCCGCGCCCAAGGTCCAGCCCGGCGCGGTGCCGGCCTCGAAGTTGAACTGCACGTCACCGCACTTTGGCGTGCAGTTCTCATCAATCTGCGCGTTGCAGTTGTCGTCCACGCCGTTGCCGCAGACCTCGGTCTTGCCCGGGCTCACGGCGCCATTGCTGTCGTTGCAGTCACCGCCCTGAATCGCCGTGTTGCCGTTGCCAGCGCTGCACTGCAAAACACCGCTGCCGGTGCCGTAGCCGTCGCCGTCCAGGTCGGGGAAGTACGTCGACTTCGTGTAGCCCTCGTCGATTGTGCCATCGCAGTTGTTGTCCAGAGCGTCACAGATTTCCGCCGCGCTTGGGTAGACGTTCGCGCTGCCGTCATTGCAATCGCCGCCGACGCTCGCGGTGCTCGTCCCGAACGGTCCGCATTGCGTCGCGCCGCCGCCGGTGCCGTAGCCGTCCTTGTCCGCGTCGGTGAAGTACGTGCCGGTCGGCAAGTTCTCATCGATCTGGCCATTGCAATTGTTGTCCACGCCGTCGCAGACGTCGGGCGCGCCGGGGTGCACGGCGTACTTGGCATCATCGCAGTCCGTGTGGTCCGTCACGGAGAACTGCCCCGACGCCGAACAGAGCTGTTGGCCCAAGCCCGCGCCAAACGTGTCGCCGTCCAAGTCCTTGTAGTAGGTCGTGAGGCTCGTGCCCTCATCGGTTTGGCCGTCGCAGTTGTCGTCTGTGTAGTTGCAGATTTCCGTCGCGCCTGGGTTCACCGCGAACTTCGCGTCGTCGCAGTCGCCTGAGGTCGAACTCGAATACGCCGCGTCCGCCGCACACTGAATGTTGCTGACAATGCCGCCCCAACCGTCGCCGTCGGCGTCCTGATAGAACGATTTCAGCAAGCCTTCGTCGGTCTGGCTGTTGCAGTTGTCGTCCAGCTGATTGCAGACCTCGTTGGCGCCCGGATTGATGCTGGGATTGCCGTCATTGCAGTCCGCGGGTGCCGTCGCCTTGAAGAGCGTGTCCGCCGTGCACGCGCACTGGCTCAAGCTGCTCACGCCGTAGCCATCGTTGTCGCCGTCCGCATAGAACGTCGTGCAGCCCTGCGTGCCCTTGGGGTCCTTGATGCCGTCGCAGTTATCGTCCTTGCCGTTGCAGATTTCCGTCGCCAAGGGGTTGATCGCGGTGTCGTTGTCGTTGCAGTCGCCGCCCTTGTTGGCGTAGCCGTTGATCGCGCCGCACAGGCACTTCGAGGCCAGCATCGGGTTGCCGTAGCCGTCGCCGTCTTTGTCGACAAACCAATCGCTGCAGCCTGACGAATTCGCCGGGTCCGTCGTGCCATCGCAGTCGTTGTCCAAGCCGTCGCAGACTTCCGTGACCTTGGGGTGAACCGCGCTGTCCGTGTCCACGCAGTCGCCGCCGATCGTTGCCGTGTAGAAGCCCGCCTTGGCGCACAAGCACTCGCTGGCACTATCCAAGCCATAGCCGTCCTGGTCGTTGTCGTAGAAGAACGTGCTGCAGCCTTGCGCGCCGTTCTCGTCGATCGTCCCCGTGCAGTTGTTGTCGATGCCGTCGCACACTTCCTTCGCACCCGGATTGATGCTGGGGTCGTTGTCCTTGCAATCGCCCAGCTTGGACACCTTGTAGGTCGGATTGGCCTTGCACAAGCACGCGAACTCCGCCGTATCGCCAAAGCCGTCAGCATCACCATCGGCGAAGTACACTTGGCAGCCGTCCGCGTCTGCTTCATCGGCCAGGCCGTCGCAGTCGTTGTCGATGCCATCACACGTTTCGGTCGCAGCGGGGTTCGCTGTCGCCTGCGCGTCGTTGCAGTCTGTCGAATCGGTCACGGAATAAGCCGCGTTGGGGCCGCACACGCAGCCGCTTTTCTTCGGGTCGCCGTACTTGTCGCCGTCCTGGTCCGCAAACAGCGTCGCGCAGCCTTCCGCCCCTTCTTCGTCCGTTCCGCCAAAGCAGTTGTTGTCGATGCCGTCGCAGGTTTCGACCGCGTTGGGATGAATGACCGCAACCGCGTCGTTGCAGTCGCCGCCCGAAAGCGCGGTGAGTTCGCTCGTCGGTGCGCACAGACAGGTCGGTGTGGCGACGCCATAGCCGTCCGCATCAAGATCGACGTAGTAATCGCTGCAGCCTTGCGCGTTCGCCTCGTCCTGCACGCCGTCGCAGTTGTCGTCCTTGCCGTTGCTGCAGACCTCTGTGCCATTGGGATGCACGCCGGGGCTTTTGTCATCGCAATCGCCCGATTTCACCGCAGTGTACAACCCGGTCGCGGCGCACTGGCAGATCGAGTCCACCGTGCCGTAGCCGTCACCATCGCTGTCTTCGTAAAACGGCACGCAGTTGGCCGCGCTCGTGCCAGCGTCAGTCAGCCCATCGCAGTCGTCGTCCAAGCCATTGCCGCACTGCTCAGACTGGCCGGGGTGAACCGCGCCGACGGTGTCGTCGCAGTCCTTCTTGCCGTTGACGCAGATCGCAGGCGCGCCGATGACAACGACGTTCACGTCGCACCAACCATCGCCGTCGTCATCGCAACCTTCGTCAGTCAGGCCATCGCAGTCGTCGTCGACGTCGTTGCAGATTTCCTTGGCGCCCGTGTTCACCGCCTTGGTCGTGTCGTCGCAGTCCGTCGCTGTCGTCGCTGTGTAAAGGCCCGTCGGCGCGCACAAGCACTTGCCCGCCATGCTGCTGGCGCCGGTGCCGTCGCCGTCCTGATCGACAAAGTAGGCTTTGCAGCCCAACGCCCCCTCGTCGTCCGTACCGCCATCGCAATTGTCGTCGATGCCGTTGGAGCACGATTCCGGTGCGGGTACCGGCGCGCTGCACGCAGTCAAGCCGCTCACGTCGCACTTGCGCGTGCCGTTGCACACACCGAATTCACTGCTCACCGCACACGTCGTCTCTGCGCCAACGCTGATCGCGGCCGGGCTGCATGCGCACGACTTGTCGCTCTTCACGCACTGCTTGGCGACCACGCCCGTGATGCCGATGTCGTCACACGTGTAGCCGCTGGGGCAGTCGGAGCCTGAAACGCACGGCGCACCGCAGAACGAGCCCGCGCCGCCGTAGCTCACGCACGCTGCGTTGCTGTTGAACGCGCCGCAGTCGACATCGGCTTTGCACGGTTGGCACAGCGCGTTGACTTTGGGTAGACAGACAAACGTCTGGTCACCCGTTCCGGTCCCGTACGGCGCGCAGCTGAAGCCGGTCGGGCAGCAGTCCGTGCACGCGAGGGTGCAGATCCTGCCCTGCGGACCGTCGACGCAGAGGTCGCTCTGGCAGTCCTTGTTGGCTTTGCAGGTCGAACCAGGTTCACCCGGCTTCGGGTCAGCAGCAAACTCACACGTCTTTGTCGCGTCGGTCGTGTCTACGTCGCCGGTCTGCGTTGCGCCATCGGCCGGAGACACCGCGTCGGCGCCGTCTTCACCGTCCATCAGCGGCGCATCGCCGTTCAGGTCGTCTTCGCCCAACTCGCTCCCGGTTCCGTCGGACTTGCTGTCGCCGAGCACGCCGTCCTTGATACCCGACGCGTCGCTCAGCGTTTGCTCGCCCGGATTGGTCGAATTGGTCCCACCGCACGCCGCCGTCACGAGAAGCGCACAAACGGCGACTCGCCCCAACACGACCATCCACCACGCGTCCGCCGCGTTGACCACGGCAAATTTCGATAGCTTCACATCGCCTCCAGCAACCAGTCCGCACGATGCAACCGTCAGTAGACAGGGCATTGTCTCAGGACTTTAGCAGAATCGACACGCAAGCAAAGGAAAAATGACGCTTGCCTTGACGCGACGCGTCAATCGGCCAACTACCAGCGAATCAAGGAAACTACGGGCGCGTCGGTCAGGCGCTTGCGGCCTTCCAAAACGCCAATTTCGCCCAAAAAGCCGTATCCGGCGACCACGCCACCGGCCTTGACGACCAGATCCGCCGCCGCGCGCGCAGTGCCGCCGGTCGCCAACACGTCGTCGATGATCACGACGCGCGCGCCTTCATACAGGGCGTCAGCGTGAATCTCGATCGTGTCCGTGCCGTACTCCAAGGCGTATTCCTGTTTGATGACTTTCGCCGGCAGCTTGCCCGGCTTGCGGACCAGAATCACGCCGCGTGCCGTCGCATAGGCCATCGGCGCCGCGAACAGGAAGCCGCGCGACTCGATGCCCAGGATCGCGTCCGCTTTGAAACCAGCGGTCGCGTCAATCATGTCGTCGATCGCCGCGCGCAAACCGGGGCCATTGGCCAAGAGCGGGGTGATGTCCTTGAACAAAATTCCGGGCTTGGGGAAATCCGGAACGTTGCGGATCAGGTGGAGGTGGTCTTCCAGGCGCATGGGGGGCTCACTTTGGCAAAGGGTGAAAGAAAGAGCGGGAACGACGCTACTCGGCTGCCGCCGTGGGATGGCGACGTCGCACGCGGTCCGTCACGGCCAAGGACGCACCCGTGGCCCGCGGCGGCGCGGCAAGCCCCAGCGCACCCGCCAGATCGCCCAAACGGGCGTGCCGCGTCAAGTCATCGCCCAGCGGCGTGACGGAAACCTGACGGTCGCGAATGGCATTGCAGTCGCTACCCGGCACGTCCGGCATCGTGACTTCCGCGCCACCGATCCAGTAGTACAGTCGACCGCGCGGGTCGTTGCGTGCATGAACTTCATTGGAATAGTAGCGATGGCCGATCGACGTGACAACCGTGCCCACGTACGGCCCTTCCGTCACTGGCGGTAGATTCACGTTCAGCGCGCCGCCCAGCGTCTGCGCCGCGGTCACCAGCGGCTTCAGGATGTCCAGCAGGAGCGGTTCGAGCAGCGCCAGATCGTGTTCGCGGCTGGAACAGTGGGAAACCGCGAGTGCCGGGACACCCCAGTGCGCGCCTTCCAAAGCGCCCGCGACGGTACCGGAATAGAGCACATCGTGGCCCAGATTCGGCCCCGGATTCACGCCGGAAAGCACAAGGTCAGGCTGCAACTTCATCTGGTTGATCGCCAAGTAGACACAATCGGTCGGCGTGCCGTCGCAGGCCCACCAATTCGCCCGCACTTCCCGCAGCCGCAAGGGCCGAAAGAGCGTGATCGCGTGTGAAACGCCCGAACGTTCCGTGTCCGGCGCGACGACGAAGACCGCACCGTCGTCGCCCGCCAAGTTCGCTGCCACGCGCGCCAAAATCTCAATGCCGGGCGCGTGAATACCGTCATCGTTCGTGATCAGGATGCGCATGAAATCGTCGCCGCGGGCACGTCGCCCAGCCCCGTTGGTAGTGGAATCAAACCGCCGTGGCAAGGCGAATGTGCCATTTTTTTGCCAAGTCCAGAAGTCAGGGTAGCGTGAATGTGGCCCAAGACCGGCATTCCTTGCCTGGCCGGACCCGATGAAAACAGCGCAGCTACAATCGGATCTCCTCTTCTGTCGCCAATGCCGCCGCCATTTCCGCGGCAAGAAGCGCGTTTGCCCCACGGACGGCGCGACGCTTGAGCTCGTCACGGCGTTTCTAGGCCGCGCGGGCGACGTCCTCGACCAGCGGTACATGCTGCTGGAAACCATCGGCGTCGGCGGCATGGGCACCGTGTACCGCGCCCGCGATGAGCTGACAGACCGTGAAGTGGCACTCAAATTGCTGCGGAACGAATACGCGTCCAATGCGACGAGCGCGCAGCGGTTCCTCCAGGAGGCGCGGCTGCTTCGCTTGGTGCAGCATCCCAACGTGACGGGACTCCACCGCTTTGGCCGGACGGCTGAGGGGCTGCTGCTCATCGACATGGAGCTCGTCGAAGGCGAGTCGGTGCGCGACCGCATTCTGCGCCACGGCGGCAAAGGCCTGGACATTCCGACGGCGCTGGGCATTTTGGAAACGCTGCTCTCCGCACTGGCGGCGTGCCATTCCGCGGGCGTTGTGCACTGCGACATCAAGCCGGAAAACCTCCTGATGCCGCGCGAAGGGACCGTTTCGCAGGTGAAGTTGCTGGATTTTGGCATCGCCCAGGTGCCGGGACCCGTTGTGCAGAACGAAGACATTGGCGTCGTGGGCACGCCGGCGTACATGACGCCGGAGCAGGTGCGCGCGCGCGACGTGGACGCGCGAACAGACCTGTACCTCGCGGGCTGTGTGGCTTACGAGTTGCTGACCGGCGACCCGCCGTTCCTCGGTGCGACGCCGCTCGATCTGTGCCACCACCAGCTCTTGACGCCGGCACCGCCGCTGTCATCGCGCATGGACGTGACGCTTTTGCCGCCGGGCTTTGAAGAGTGGCTGTCGCCGATGTTGGCCAAAGATCCGGCGATGCGGCCGTCGTCGACCCGCGCTGTCCGCGATGCGTTGCGGCGCATGCGTCAGGACGCACGGATTTCGATGGGCGAACACGCAACGCTCCGTCCGCCGTCCGTGCTGGCCCTGCGTCGGCCGGAAGCGACGTCGAACGACTTTGCCCCGCCGGTGCTGGAAATGCCGGTCAAGCCCAAAAGCAGCGGCGTGGAGCAGGTCCGCGCGCTCATCGAGATTCGCCAAATGGCCGACAGCGGCGTGAAGTACGGGCCCGAAGCGATCGAGCAAATCGCCCGCCACGTTCTGGCCGCGGCGTTGGAAGACCTGCGCGACAATGGCGCGGACGTGGCCGGTCCACGCAACCAGCGCATCGAAGTGCGCATGCGCTGCAATGGCGACGAGCGCGGCGTGATCAGCCATCTGCTCGATTGCGTGGCAGAAATGCAGGCGCAGCTCTCGCGCATCCCGGAGCCCAAGCTGGATATTCGCGCGGCGGTGGTGGGCGATCTGCCCGCCTCCCCGGATCACCCCAGCGCGCCGATGGGCTTGGATCCGCTGCAGTTGTTGACCGTCAGTCCGGTGACGCAAATCCGCGTGGACGAGCACATCGCCCGCTGGGCGGGGCGCCGGGCGCTGGTCAAGTTGGCGAGTGTGCCGAGTCTGGGCCGCCCCCGCGCGACGGACATCTACGCGACCAGCCTGCTGCCCGTCTAGCCACGCACAATCGTCGCCATCTCAAGCTGTTGCCAAGTCACTGTCGCGACTTGGTTTGACGCACACCATCGGCCAATGTACAGTGATTTCCGGCGTCTGAACGGTGTGCGCAAGGTCTGTGTCGAGGTCGAATTGTCCAGACAGATTCAGAGCCTCCTGGCCCCGACCGCGGAAGCCGCCCCTCAGCACGATCGATTCGCATTGGCCGAGGAGCGCTGGCAAGGCACCGATTGGATTCACCTGCAGTTTTTAGACTCCCTGACGAATTCCCGATTCGTCGTGCGCCTCGCGCGACCGCAACCGGGTCAACGACGCTTCGCGCCAGCAGGGCGGCTGGACCTGACGCTGGATCTGGAGCCGCAACTGCAGCGCCAGCCCGAACACGCCAAGGCGGTAGAGAAGTTTGTACGTGCGCTGGCGCAGCGGATCGATCTGAACACGCGGTCGTATAACCAAGCAGAAATCAACGCCATCTTCGATCCGCCGCGCAACGCTTACGCGGCACGGCACGGCTCAATTCCCAGCGTCAAGCGCGTTGATCTGCGCGTTGGCCACATGTGCAATGAAAAGTGCGTGTTCTGCACCGACGTGAACCAGCGCGGCTGGCAGCACTTTCGCCCCGCCGCGGAGTGGAAAGAGCAGCTGCAGCAGATGCGCGCGCGTGGCTCGGAGAGTGTGCTGGTCGTGGGCAACGAGCCGACGTTGCGCGCAGATCTGCCGGAAATTCTCGCCGAGGCCAAGCGCCTGGGTTTTCGCGAAATCGAGCTGTCGACCAACGGCGTGCGGCTCTCCGATCGCGCGTACTTTCAGGAGATTCTGGCCGCGGGCATGAACACGCTCTCGCTGTCCGTGCACGGCCACGACGTCGAGACCGAGGGTGTGAATACCGGGCGTCCCGATTTGGTGCTGCGTCGTCGGCAGTGCCTGCAAAACTTCGCGGAACTGGTGGGCGACCGCCAAGCGCAGATCGATCAGGACGTGTTTCTGGTGAGCGCGACGGTGCTGACGCGCTACAACGTGCCGCATTTGCCAAAGATTGTCGCGTACCTCGATCAGTTTCAGGTCACGCACATGTCGCTCCACTACCCGTGGATCACCGGCGACGCCGAGACGCAGTTTGACGCTGTCGTACCGGACTACCCGTCCGTCATGGAGGCCGTCGCGCCGCTGCTGCCGCGCTTGCTCGATCCCTCGAGCGACATCTTGCTGTCGAATATTCCACCGTGCGTGGCGCGCGGAATGCAACAGGGACGCACTCCGGAAAAGACGATCCTGCTGCCGCAAGGTCAACGTGAAAAGACCGCCGGGCAAGGTAGTCACGAGACGCGCTTCGAAGACAAAGTCGTGCCGATGGACCCGACCTTGGTCCACGTGCCCGTGTGTCGGCAATGCGCGTACCGCGAGCGCTGCGGCGGCGTGCCGGCGATGTACTACCAACGGTTTGGCGAAGCGGGGCTGCGAGCGCTGTAAGGCGACTGCGAACGCGAGTCCCGGCGATTGGCAGGCCTGGCACATCAAAGGAACCGGTGACGCACTGCGCGTCGACGGTCGCGCAAGTGCAACAAAGCCGCGGGTTCCGCAGGGGAGCCAAGCGGCCGTCGCCTCTCTCTCAGGATCTTCTCTGACTCGCGATGCGGACGGGACTTGAACCCGCGACGGGCAAGCGTCCGGGTCGGCGAACACCTGCAGCCGACAAACCGCGCAGCGGTTCCCGGACGCGCGCCAGCACCGCGGCGACCGGCAGGTCGCTCGCGCAAAAACAACACAGCCGCGGGTTCCTCATCGGAGCCCACGGCTGCTGAATCTCACACAATCTTCTCTCTGGCGGAGCGGACGGGACTTGAACCCGCGACCTCTGGCTTGACAGTGTTGCCTAAGCCATTGTTACTATTGAAGAATCTCTGTGTTTCCGCTGCCTTTCCGCTGCTAACTGTCGGGCGCCGACCGCGCCTGACGGGTAATGTAGTACCCGCTGTAGTACCTTGGCAAGCGCCGCTACCGCGCGTCCAACATCGTTTACCGTTCGAGCGTCATCTCGGCAATCCACCCCGACCGGGTCTGACCGGCCGCCCGCGCCTGCGCATCCAAGCGGCTCAGAACGCGCCGCGGCAACGTAATGTTGACGCGATCGGAGCGGTCGTCAAGCACCGCGGGATCGACTTCCACAACGCCGAGCGTCCAACCGGCAAACTCCGGCCGGGCGCGCACCTCATCCAGCGGCGAAGGACGCGGGACTGCCATGCCGTCATCGAGTGCCGCATCCAGCCACGCCGCAACCGCCTCTGCGGCGTTGACGACGGCTTCATCCAACGTCTCGCCCGCGGAGTAGCAACCCGGCAGATCCGGCACGACCACGCCCCACGCCGTTGTCGACGTGCCGGTCTCAATCGCGATCGGGTACCTCATTTCGCCTCCTTGTCGCCGGCTTGCGTCAGGCCCGCTTGCTTGCGGATCGCCGCCACCAGCCCCGTGCCAAGTTCCTTCTTCGGGTGCGGAACTACCACGATTCCGGGGCGTTCCGGGTGCTTGAACACGTTGTGCGAGCCACGCACGCGATCCAGAACCCAGCCGGCTTGCTTGATTTCCAAGATGAGCGCGGCGCTGGTCATGGTGTGTATGATACACACAGGATGCCGCTGGTCAAGGTGATTCGATGTCGTCGCAGCGAACCTACCAAGCGCGCGCGGCCACTTCCCGCCTGCGCCGCTCATGCTGCACCCAGCCGTTTCTGTAGCAGGCCAGCTGCTACGGCACGCTCGCGGGCACGCCCCACGCGCAGGCAGTCAACCAACGCCAGCAGGTCGTAGAGCGCCGGATCTGCCGCAGCTGCACGCGGTACCGACGGATGCAGTGGCACCAGCGCCTGACCCGTGGATGCACCCGGCTCGGTCGGCCAGACAAGCATGGAATCGTCGCTGGCTCGAATTTCTCCCTTGAGGGCGGGCGCCGAGTGGGCAGTAGCCAATCCGCGGGCCAGTGCACCCGGTGCGGCCGGAAAGACGTAGCGGATACCGTGCACAAGCAGTTCCGTCAGACCACTGGCCAGCACTTCACGGGTGGACGGCTCGTACAAGTGGCATGTGGCGGCACGCTGCAATGCCGCGTGAACCTCGGACGCCGCCATGCCCAGCTCGTGCCCAAGTGATGCGAACGTCCACGGTTTCTGGGCAAGCGTCACGAGCTTGAGCAGGACGACAACGTCTTGTGGTTTCAACAATGCATCGCGCTTCGGAGACATCAGACCACGCGGCGAACAATTGGCATTCGCGGTTTCAGAATAGCGAATGCGTGCAGAACGTCAAGCTGCGAACAGGCGACGATCAGCGCGGCCACGAGCTTGGTGCAAAGCGGACGAGGAAGGGGCAATCACCTTGAAAGCGGGTAACAAAGCCGGTATTGACTGCGCGCAGCGGACCCTACCACGGCCGCTCGGCCACTTCCCGCCACGGCACCACTTCCACATCGGACCGGTCCTGCGCGACGTCGCCGCCGTACACAAGCCGCGACGCAATCTTCCGATCTGGGTGCAATGACGCAAACTTGCGCAGGTTCGCAAACCAATCGCCCGCCACCGTCATGCCTGACTTGACCTCGACCGCGCGGAGCGACTGGCCATCCTCCACCAGCAGATCGATCTCCAGCCCGCGCGCCTCACGGTGGTGCAGCAAGCCCGGCGGCTCGCCTCGATGCGCGCGCGCCTTGTAGATTTCCGTCGCCACCCAGGTCTCGAACAGCGCGCCACGCAGCGGATGGCTGTGCAATTGCTCTGGTTCGTGGATACCCAGCAACTGGCACGCAAGCCCCGTGTCGAAGAAGTGCAGCTTGGGGGCGCGAATCACCTGCTTGCGCGCGTTGGTGTGCCACGCGGGAACGCGGAAGACGAGGTAGCTCGACTCCAGCACGGCCAGCCACGACCGCGCCGTGTTGTGCGTCACGCCCGCATCCGCGCCCAACGCCGACAGGTTCATCTCCTGACCCGTCCGACCCGCACAAAGCTTGAGGAACGCGGTAAACGTCAGCAGGTCTCCCACGTTGAGCACCTGCCGCACGTCCCGCTGGACGTACGTCGCCACGTAATCGCTCAGCCACCGACCCGCCGGGATGTCGCGATCGTGGATCCGCGGGTAGC
>CAITYF010000213.1 GCA_903896545.1 uncultured Myxococcales bacterium
GTACGTCGCGGACGGGAGAAAGGTCTGCATCGATCCCGTCGGCTGCTTGACCGTCCACTTGTAGCCCGCGATCGTCGCACCAGATCCCGCCACGGACTGATCGCCCTTGATGTGCAGGACGGTCTGCGGCACGACTTCATCGCCTTCAAGAACGTCGATTACCGGGCTTGGACACACCGGCAGTGGAACGTCGGCGCTGGCGTCCGGCACGTCGGCTTGCGCGTCTTCGGCTGTCTCCGCCGTCGCGGTGTCGGCCAGCGTGACCTCTTGCACAACGTCCTCCCCAGCGTCATCGCTCGCGTTTGCCGCAATGGGCTGTCCGCCGCACGCCGTCACCAGGGCCGCCAACACCACCAGAAAAGACCACTTCACGGTTTGCCTCCACAGGTGTTGCCGGGACCACCAGTGTCTTTGGACGACTTGAACGCTGGGTTGAAGTAGCACGGCGTGATGCACCAGTCGCCCTTGTCCTGCCACATCGCGCCGTCGCCGGAGCAGGTGTCGCCGCTCTGGTAGCAAACGGTCAGCGGCGGCGTGCTGGTGCCGGTCAGCTGGTTGGGCCAGTTCACCTTGCCGACGTGCCACAAGTCCAGCGGGTTCATCGCGATGGGTTCAAGCTGCAGCGCCTGCGCGCCAAACAGGAACACCTGCACGGTTGCCGTGGACGCGCCGTAGCCGTGGTCGTTCCAGTAGTGGACGCCGATCGCGTACCAGCGGGGCAAGTCGGGCGTGCCTTCCGGGTGCGGCAGGCGGACGTACTCGGGCCCCATGCCGTCGGTGTCGTCGATGTCCATGGTCGGATCGTCCTGGATCGCCGTGTTCGGCGAGCCCCATTGCGGCTGGCCGTTGAACCAGAAGCAGTCAAACGGGATGTTGAACCACGGGTCGCCCGTGCCATCGCAGTCCAGATCGGGGCCGGACGCCAGGTAGTTGGCGAGGTGCAGGTCCATATCCGCACCCGCCGCGGCGCCGCCGTCCGTTTGATCTGGGTCAGCGGGCGTGTCCCACGTGAGCTGCACGTACACCGCTTCCACCGGCACCACGAGCACGTCCTGACACGCGGGCTGGCACGAGGTATGGCCACCTTCATCGGTGATGGTCAGGCAGAACTTGTAGGCCCCGACCGCCGGCAACGACACCACTGGCTTGTCCAGTCCCGTCATCACCAGCGCATTCACTGCCCCGCCCGCCGGCTCCTGCACGGACCACGCGTACTGCGCAACCGCCAGCCCGCCCGTGCCGATCGAACCGCTGGCATCCAGATGCACGGTCGTCCACGGCACGACCTCATTGCCCTCCGCGATCGCGAACTGTGTCACCGGACACGCGCCGTTCAGCCCGATTCCGCTCAGCTTCACGCCGGGCACGGGACACGCCGCCGCATCCGTGGTCACTTCCAGAGTCGCCGTGTCTTCCTGGGGTGGCGACGCGGGGTTCTGCGGATCGTTGGGTAAGCTCTCATCCAGCGGCGCGTAGTGCACGGTCACCACGGTCTGCGTCCCCGCGGGTAGGCAGCACGGATGCGCGGGTGAAGGGCCGGTCTTGGCGTCAATCCCTGCACACACGCCTTGCATCGCTTGGAAATCGAGCGCGAATTCTCCGGGCAGCGCGATCACGTTCTTGAGCGCGACGTGGCTGATGCACGCCGCGCCGCCGCCGGTCACCGCCAAGCTCACGTCGCGGCTCTGCACGCTCACGCCCGCGGGCATCGGCGCAAACGCGATCTGCGGCGGCGTCACTTTCAGGCACGCCGCATTCGGGTTGACGTCGAGCGTGATCAACGTGCCATCCGGCGTCGCGGGGTCGTCGCTCAGGAGCCGCAATTCCCCGTGAATCGGATTCACCGACACAGGCTGCGCGCTCAAGGTTACGGCCAACGCTTGCCCCGGCAAGAGCACGATCGGCTGCGGCAAGGTGATCGCAGATACGTCGCCTGCGATGCTGGACAGGCCGCCGAGCGCGTCGATCGTCAGGCCAAAGTTGCTGGTCAGGAACTGGATCGCGGTGATCGTCACGGGGCAGGTGCCCATGCTCTGCAGGTTCACCCACTGCTTCTGGATCTGGCCGACAGGCGCGGCGTCCCACACGAGCGCGGTCGGTGAGGTCGCCAAATGCACGACGCAAGCCCCGGCGTCGCCCGCGTCCGCTGCCGTGGTTCCGGTCGCGTCTTCGGGCGCGCTCGAGGCAGACGGATGCCCGCCGCACCCGATCAGCAGCAGCCACAACGCACAGGCGCGAAACGCACAACGCAGCATCAGCCCACCTCGGGTCCGATGCTGCGTTGCAGCTTCTCTCAAGTCAATCCAAAACTGTCGCGGACTTAGCCGCCCTGCGCCATGCGCTCAACTTCCGCGACGAAGTCGTCTTCCTTCTTGGCCATGCCTTCACCCAGCTCAAAGCGCGAGAAGCGACGCACGACGATGTTCTCGCCCGTCTTGGCAATGCGCTCGGCGAGGAACTTGGCGATCGACGCGCCTTTTTCGTCCTTGATGTACGCCTGTTCGAGCAGGCAGATATCGGCGTACCACGCGTTGAGCTTGCCTTCGGCGATCTTCGGCACCAGGTTCTCCGGCTTGCCCATCTCACGCACTTGCTGTTCAAAGATCCCGCGCTGGTTGGCCAGCACGTCCGCCGGGATGTCTTCTTTACGCACGTATTCCGGACGCATCGCGACGATCTGCAGGCAGAAGCTGCGCACGAGCTCTTCGAATTCCGGCGTGTTGGCGACGAAGTCCGACTCGCAGTTCACTTCAATGATGGCGCCCGACTTGCCGTCGTGGTGCACGTAGCTGGAAACGCGGCCTTCCACGGCCACGCGCCCCGACTTCTTCTGCGCCGTCGCGAGCGACTTCTTCTGCAGGTATTCCTGCGCGGCCTTGGCGTCGCCGTTGCTCTCGGTCAGCGCCTTTTTGCTGTCGCCCATCGGCGCGCCGGTGGCATCGCGGAGTTCCTTAATCATCGTAGCGGTAATCACGACACTCATCTTAGTCTCCAGGTCGGGATGCTGGCTTGGCCAGCGGTCCCTCGTCAAAGGATTGTCAGTTTTAGAATGCTGAGTTGCAGATCGCGAGTGGCTTACGCCTCTTCGGTGTCCGCATCGATTTCGGCTTCAGCTTCGACTTCGCCTTCCAGATCAGCCGCTTCCACGACCGCATCAGCGTGACGCGGCTTGCGGATGATCTCGATGTTCTCCAGCGTGACGCCGGCCGGGCTCGCGCCGCCTTCAAAGTCACGACCGAAGGCCTGGCTGCTGGACGCCATGCCGGTGATGCACGCTTCCGCCGCCGTCGACACGAACAGGCGAATCGAACGCATCGCGTCGTCGTTGGCCGGGATGATGTAGTCGACCAGATCCGGATCGGCGTTCGTGTCGCACACGCCCACGACCGGAATGCCCAGACGACGCGCTTCCGCGATCGCGATGTGCTCCTCGACCGGATCCACCACGAAGATCGCGCCCGGCATCGCCGGCATCGTGCGCAGACCGCCGAGGTTGCGCATCAGCTTCGCGTGCTGCTTCGCCATCGCCGACAGTTCCTTCTTGGGGAAGCGGTGGGCCATTTCCGGCGACATCATGCGCTCGATTTCGTTGAGCTTCTCAATCGACGTCTTGACCGTGCGGAAGTTGGTCAGCGTGCCGCCGAGCCAGCGGTGCGCGACGACCGGCTGCTTGGCGCGACCGGCTTCTTCACGAACGATGTCGCGCGCCTGACGCTTGGTCGCGACGAACAGGACCTGCTGGCCGTGTGCCGTGATGCGCGACAGGAAGTTGGTGGCGTCCTTCAACAGCTTGGCGGTCTTGCCCAAGTTGATGATGTAAATGCCGTTGCGCGCGCCGTAGATGTAGCGCTTCATCTTCGGATTCCAGCGGCGGGTCTGGTGACCGTAGTGCGCGCCGGCTTCGAGCATGTCTTTGATGGTGACGTTCAAATTGGCCATTTCGAGCTCCGTTTACCTGCATCCAGAGGGATGCGCTGCCGCTTTGACAAGCACCGGGAAGTCCCAGCACGGAGGCGTCAAAGCGTGAAGTTGACCCGAAAAACGCTTGCGTTTAACGAGGTTCGATCGCATTTCTCGCGTGGACAGCCCAAGCGAAACCCGCGGTCGGGGGCGAAAGTGTACGGCAAAAGCTGCGCGAAGGCAACAGATTCGAGGCGTTGGTTACGCGACCGTCCGGCAGGATTCGCTCAGGTGATGGAACCGCCCGAGCGCAACGTGCGGGCAAGACGGCTGATGTCGCGCACGACTTTCACGTCCAGATGGCGCAGTTCACCGTTCAGCGCGGCCAATTCCGTCGACACGTCCTCGCCTGCACCGTCGTGGGCGACTTCTTCCAACAGCAGCAGGTCCGGACGCGTGTCGAGCGCCACGCAAAGACGCATCAACGTCGGAAAGCTGGGCAACGACAAGCCGCGTTCGATGCGCGCATAAGCCTCGGTCGTCAAGCCGATTGCGGTGCTGACTTCATCCTGCGTCCGATGTCCAGCTTTGCGCATGCCGCGCAGACGAGATCCGAGGCGCTGGGCGATACGCTGGGCTTGCGCGCGATCTTCTTTCTTGCGTGGCATACTTCCTCCGGACGATGGCGACGAACAGGCGAACTGCCTGCTTTTCTTGGAAACGTGAAACAGGGCGGACTCGGCGCGGCGCGGGCCCGCACCTGACCCGATGCATTAGACTGTGCAACGCCGGAATTGATGACATGCCGTGACAAACGCGCCACGGAATCGCCTCGCCAGCCAGCGAGCCTCGGGGTATCATGTCGCCCCGCGCTGGCCTCGCTACTCACCTCCAGCGCAACGAGGAATCGATGTTGCACATCCCCATTCGCCCGCGTCGCAACCGCAAAAACGCTGTCATGCGCGGTTTTGCCCGCGAGACAACTCTGGACGCCAGCCGCCTGATTTGGCCGCTTTTCATTCACGCGGGTGAAGGTCGGCAGGCGATCAAGTCGATGCCCGGCTGTTTCCGTTTGTCGGTCGACGAGCTGCTCAAGGAAATCGCCGCGGGCGTCGCCGACGGCGTTACTTCCGTCGTGCTCTTTCCGGCGATCGATGAAGCGCTGAAGAACCGCACCGCCGACGAATGCTGGAATCCGGCTGGCCTCGTACCGCAGACGGTGCGCTTGCTGAAGCAGAAATGGCCCGATCTGTGCGTCATCACCGACGTCGCGCTGGACCCGTACAACAGCGACGGCCACGACGGCGTCGTCAGTGAAGACGGCCGCATCATCAACGACGAAACCGTGCACATTTTGTGCAAACAGGCGCTCGCCCACGCCCGCGCGGGTGCCGACATCGTCAGCCCGAGCGACATGATGGACGGTCGCATCGGCGCGATCCGCACGGCGCTTGACGCCGAAGGCTTTCAGGATGTTGCGATCCTCGCCTACACGGCCAAGTACGCTTCGGCGTTTTACGGTCCGTTCCGCGACGCGCTCGATTCCGCGCCGAAATTTGGCGACAAGAAGACCTATCAGATGGACCCGGCCAATCGCCGCGAGTCGCGCCGTGAAGTCGCGCTGGATGAAGCGGAAGGTGCGGACATGATCATGGTCAAACCCGCGGGGCCGTACCTCGACGTGATCGCGGAAGTGCGCGCGGCGACGGTGCTGCCGGTGGCGGCGTACCAGGTGTCCGGCGAGTACGCGATGCTGAAGGCCGCCGCGCAAAATGGCTGGCTGGACGAGAAGAAAGCGGCGTTGGAGTCGCTTCTGGCCATTCGCCGCGCCGGTGCGGACGTGATCCTGACGTACTACGCCCATCAGGCGGCGCGCTGGTTGGCCGGCAAAGAGTAAGACGGCGTGAGCGTACAGCTTTGGCTTCTCAGTCTCGGCGTGTTGCTGCTGGGCCCGGCGCTGCTCGCGTGGGTTCAGCGTGCGCCGTTGTGGCTGCAGACGGTGGCGATGCAGGGCCTCGACGGTTTTGTGTTGACGTCGGTCGCCGGTATCGTGCTGGCCGACGTGCTGCCGCACGCGCTCGATGAAGCCGGAATGTGGGCGGTGCCGCTGGTGCTGCTGGGGCTTATCGGCCCCGGTCTGGCCGAACGCGGTCTGCACCGTGCTGCCGAGCAGGTCCATGCGCTCGCGCTGTTTCTGGGCATGGCGGGACTCGTGCTGCACGCCACGCTGGATGGTGTCGCCCTCTCCGGTGGCGATGCCCGACCCCAGTTGGCGACCGCGGTTTTGCTGCACCGGTTGCCGGAAGGGCTGACCATCTGGTGGCTGCTGCGGCCGACCTACGGTCGCGTCGTCGCGGGCATCGCGCTGGCCTTGGTCGCGGCTGCGACGATCCTCGGCATGTGGGCTGGGCCGACGACGGTGCCCGACGGCATGGCGCTGGGCCTCATCGAGTCGCTTGTCGCCGGTTCGCTGCTGCACGTCGTCATGCATCGGCCGCATCCGCTGGTCCACGTTGCGGGCGGTCAGCGCGGGCGTTTTGCCAGCGGCGTCGGTGGCCTGTTGGGTCTGGGCGTGGTCGCTGCGCTTCTCGGCCACGATCCGCACGGTGCAGAAGCCGCGGCGGGTTTTGCACACTTCTTTCTGGAATCGGCGCCCGCCTTGCTGCTCGCGTATCTGGCTGCGGGGCTCGTGCAAGCGATGCTGCCGGCTGCTTCGACCGCGTGGATGCAGCGCGGTGGTTCTTTCTCGCAGGCGCTGCGCGGCGTGCTCTTTGGCCTGCCACTGCCGATTTGTTCCTGTGGCGTCGTGCCCGTTTACCGCAGTTTGGTGATGCAAGGTGTGCCGGCCGCGGCGGCGCTGGCTTTCCTGGTCGCGACGCCGGAGCTGGGGCTGGACGCGATCCTGCTCTCTTGGCCGCTGCTGGGCGGGCACATGGCGATCGCGCGCGTCGTGGCTGCCGCACTCGTGGCGCTCGGTGTGGGCTGGCTCGTCGGCCGCAACCTGCCGTCGGTAGCTGATGCGCACGGGCACCACGGGCTTCCGCAGAAGAACGTGCAGAACTTTGCGGCGCGGCTGCGCCAAGGTCTGGCGCTTGGCTTTGGTGAGATCGTCGATCACACCGCGCCGTGGCTGCTCTTGGGTCTGGCGATCGCCGCGCTGGCCGAACCATCGCTGAAAGCCGGGCTCTTTGCCCACTTGCCGCCGGGATGGGATGTGCCGCTGTTTGCGCTCCTCGGCATGCCGCTCTACGTCTGCGCGTCAGGCGCCACGCCCTTGGTCGCGGTGCTCATCGCCCACGGCGTTTCACCGGGCGCGGGCCTGGCGCTGCTGCTCACGGGGCCCGCGACAAACGTTTCGACCTTCGGTGTCCTGGCACGGCTGCATGGCACGTCCGCCGCTGTGCGTTTTGGCGTTGTCATGGCGGTGCTCGCCGTCGCTGCGGGCTACGGTTGCAACCTCGTGCTGGGCGATTACCGCGTGCCGCTTGGCGACGGGGCCGAGCATGGCGCGCTGCACGCTTTACAAGTCGCAGCGGCGTGGATGCTGACGGTCATCTTTGCCGCGTCCGTGTTGCGCCAAGGTGCCCGCGGGTTTTCCAGTCAAGTGCTGGAGTTCTCCGACCGCGACAAGCCCGCCGCCGACGATGGTCACGGCCACGCGCACGAGCATAAACACGCACACGATCACGCACATGGCCATGCGAACAAGCATAGCCACGCGCACCACCATCATCACGACTGAACGGATCGGGCGATTCGCCTCGTGCTACGCGATCGCCGCTGCGTGCAAGCCGGCAATCGCCGCCGCGCGGTCCTTCTGGCCAAAAACCGCCGAGCCCGCGACAAACCAGTCCACACCGGCGTTTCGCGCCGCCGCGATCGTGCCGTTGTGGATGCCGCCATCGATCTCAATGAACAGTGCCGGCTTATGCACTTTGCGCCACGCGTCGATGTGCCGCACTTTTTCCAGCACGTGGCTGATGAAGCTCTGACCGCCAAAACCGGGGTTCACGCTCATCACCAGCACAAAATCGACGTCGACAAGAATCGGCTCGATTGCCGCGAACGGCGTGTGCGGGTTTAGCGCCACACCCGGCTTCATGCCCAGCGCGCGGATGTTTTGAATCGTGCGGTGCAGGTGCTTGCAGGCTTCCACGTGCACGGACAGCCAAGTCGTCCCAGCCTGGGCGAAGTCCGCCAGCAGCAGATCAGGATTCTCCACCATCAAGTGGCAATCGAGAGGCAAGTGCGTGTTCTTCTTGAGCCACTGCACCACGGGCGCGCCGATCGTCAGGTTGGGCACAAAATGCCCGTCCATCACGTCGACGTGGAGCAGGTCAGCGCCACCGGCCGCCACGGACGCGGCTTCATCGGCCAGATGGGCAAAATCCGCGGACAGAATCGAAGGGGCAATCAAAATGGGGTGCATGGGTGGACCTACTTGCTGTTGGGCTTGCCGGGCGTGGGGGGCGTCACGGTCTTCCACGTTGCGCTGCCGTCGGGGGTGCGGGACCAGGTCGAGTTGGCGGGGCTGGCGCCTTCATCCCAGTCGGCAAAGTCGACCATCAGGCCGTCCTTGTCCCACAAGCCCATGCTGCCATCGCTTTTGATGCCGGCATCCAGAACGGGCACGCCCAAGTTCATGTGGTTGTAGTAAACGACCAAGAAGCCGCTGGCGGGGATCTTGGTGCCGGCGGGCAACGGGTCAGCCCCGGCCAAGCCGTTGGTGATGCCGCCGACTTTGCAGCCGGTCAGGTCAAGTTCCGTCGTGCCGACGTTGTACAGTTCAAACCAGTCCGCGTCGATCGCGACCGTCGGCGTCTTGCTGCCGCCCGCGTTGACTTCGTTGACGAAGAGCACGCCTTTCCACGGAGAGTCGGCCACGATGACGTCGTTCGTGGCTGCGTCGGTGCTGGTTCCATCGCTGCCACTCGCGTCGCCGGTGGCCGTGTCGGTCGCGGTCGTGTCGCTGGTCGCGTCAGCCGTGCTGCTCGTGGTCTCTGTGCCGCAGCCGACGAGGCTGATGGTCAGGAGTGCAAGAAAAAAGGCGCGCATGGGGGTACCTCAGTGCTGAGTGGGGGTTGACGTCGCGGGCAACTTGGCCGCTTCTTCTTCGTCGGCCAGCACGAGCAGGTAGTCGCGCGGCAGATGCGTCGAGTCGGCGATCACCGTGAGACCCGCGCCGCGCGCTTCCGCTTCGACGGTCGACGGGTGCAGGCGCTGTTCTGGCGGCGGTCCTTCCACGTGCGGATCGGGGCGAACGTCCACGATGACGATCAAGCCGCCCGGCTTCAGCGACGCGCGGATCGCCTTCAACATCGCGATGGGCTGCTCCAGCTGCCGATACGTGTTCAGCAACAGCACGCGATCGACTTTCTCCGTCAGGTTCAGCGACGTCGCGGTGTCCTCGACGACTTCCACGTTGTTCAACTGCTCGTGGTGTGTGCGAAAGCGGAGCATCGTCGCGAAGTCTTTCTGGACTTCCAGCGCGTAGACCTTGCCTTCTGGACCTACAGCTTCCGCCAAGAAGGGCAGCATGTAACCGGTGCCCGCACCCAGATCGACGACTTTTTGCCCAGGCTTGATTTCCAGCGCTTGCACAATCGCGTGGGGCAGCTGCCACTCGTCGCGATCCGGCGCGTCCCACTCGTGCGCGTGGTTGATATCCGACAGCGGCGCTGGCTGGCGCGCGGCGCACCCGATGACCAGCGGCAGGGCGAAAAACAGGGGCAACAGACGCTTCATGAAGAACCTCGCGCTGTGCAGTGTGCAACTCGCGGCCAATAGCTTCAAGGGCCGCTCGGACCTTTCCAGCCAAACACGCTTCCGTCGCTGGCAAACGTGATGGCGAAGTGGGCCTCGGTGTCTTGCCACACGCCGCCCAGAACGGCGATCTTGCCGCCCGGTGCGTTTGTGCACGGCGTTGGACAGTGGCGCGTGAACGTGCCGACGGGCAGCAGCGCCTTGCCTGATCCCGCGGACCAAACGCGTGCCGTGCCGTCTTCGGAAGTGGAGAGGAGGCGACCTGCGGCTGACCAACTGAGTGCGGTGATCGGCGCTGTGTGGCCGTAGAGTTGCTGGATGATGTCGCCGCTTTGGACGTCGGCGATGGCGATAACGCCGTTGGGCGCGGCCACCGCCAGCCGAGTTCCGTCACCAGACCACGCGACGGCGTGCACCGGACCGGGCAGTCCTGCCCATTCCTGCACCACCGCAAACGTCTTGGCCGAGACCACGCGGTAGTGCACGTTGAATCCCGCCCCGTCACCGCTCAGGCCGAGCGCGAGCGACTGGCCGTCCGGACTTGGCACCACGCGCTCGACGATGTTGCCCAATTTCGTCGGGTAGGCGTTCAGCTTCTGGCCTGGCTTGGCAGGATCGGTTGCGTATTTGCCCAAGGTTGGTCCGCCCGCTGCCCAGATACCGGGCACATCTGCGGTCAGCGCCAGGTCTTCTGGCCACGGGCCGCCCAGACCAAAGATCTTGGGCGTCAGCACGCCGACCCCGTTGGCTGTCGGCGTGAGCTGCCACAGCCGCACCGTGAAGTCGTCGCTGCCCGAGGCGAGTCCAAGACCGTTGCCGAGCAGCGTTTGCAAGTCCGCGCCGGACGACGGCGTGGGCAGCTGTGTCAGCGGCACAAGGGCCAGCACAGCGCCCGTATGGCCCCACAGGTCGAACAAGTGGTGGGCGTCGGCCGCGCGCCAGAGGCGAATCGCCGCGTCGTCGCCCGCCGTCAGGAGCAGTCCACCCGTTACCGCCGCGTCGCGCACCGCGCCGTCGTGACGCACCGCAGCGCGCGTCCAGGTCGCGGTCGCCACGTCCAACTGCCACGGACCTTGCGCTTGAAAGCCCACGGCCACGTGGCCGCCTGCGGCACTCAGGGAAAGCGCGATGTCGTCCGCGACTTCCACCGGCGGCACGATCGTCTGCACTGGCGTCAGGTCGAGCATCAGGTCCACGGCCGGCGGCAGGGCGTAGCGCCGCACGGCTCCCGTCGCGTCCAGCACCAGCGCCTCTTTCGCTGTTTGTTGCCGTAGCGCACCGCCGGCGAGCGGCGAATTCGCGCCTTTCAGGAGGAAAAGCGGCGCGCCCGTCGTCGCGTCCACCACGATCGCTTGGGATTCGGCCACCAACAGCGCGTGCGTCGTGTCGGGCATCGCCGCGATCGCGCGCACCGCATCGGGCATCAGCGCGATCTGCTCACCGGTCTTCTTGCTGGGCTGCCAGCGCCAGATCGCGCCCGCATCATCACCGGACAACAGCACGCCATTTTGTCCTTGGGCGTCGGCCAGCCACGCGATCGCGGCGACCTGCGCTTTGTGACCGAGATACGCCGCGACCTGCAAGCCGCTCCACATCGCGTAGACGCGCACCGTGCCACTCGCATCGCCAACCGCGACTTTGCCGCCATCGGGGGAGAAGGCCACGGCGGCAAACGTTGTGCCCAGTCCGCCCACGTCCAGAAGCGGTGGCACTGGTGTGTCTGGCGTAACCGGCGCGGCCAGTGGCCAGACTTGCAGCACGTCCAGCTGTCCGGACGTCGCGAGTTGTAGGCCATCGGGCGAGAACGCCACCGCGCGCACCGCGTGATCGTGGCCAAACCATTCGCGCGTCACCGTGCGCGTCTGCCAGTCGAGCACCTGCGCGCCCTGCAGCGTCGTCCACGCCAGCGACGCGCCATCGGGGCTCAACGCGACTTTGCCGCTGCTGCGACCACCGGATTGCCAACGCGGGCAGAGCGCGTCCTCGTCGGTCAAGCCATCGCAGTCGTTGTCCAAACCGTCGCATTGCCACTCGGTGTCGGTGGCGTAGCTGGGCAGGAGCGACCAGTCCGGGTCTTGCCAACCGATCTTGCCGTTGCACACAAGCGTCTGTCCCGCGCAGACGCCCGCCTGCTTGGACGCGAGCTCTGGCATCAATTCATCGACCAAGCCGTTGCAGTCGTTGTCCAGACCGTCGCAGCTCGTCTCCTCCGCTTCGTAGCCAGGTTGCAGCGTGTAATCGGGCGCGCTCCACACGCCGGCGAGGCAGCGAATCCACGCGCCGTTGCACACGCCCTGGTTGTTCACCTGCACGCCTGAACCGAGGAAGTTCGGCGTCTGCATGTCCTCGTCGGTCAAGCCGTCGCAGTCGTTGTCCAGGTCGTCGCACATCGTCTCGACCGGTTCCCAGAACGGCACGCTCCACAGCTCCGGCTTCTGCCAGCCCAGCGCGCCGCCGCACGTGTAGGTGCCCTCCGCGCAGACGCCAAGGACGCCAACGAGCTTTTTGGGCGTCAAGAAGCCGTCAATCTGGCCATCGCAGTCGTTGTCCAAGCCGTCGCACGCGTCTTCGACGCTTTGGTAGAGCGGTGAAAGGCTGAAGTCGGGGTCCTGCCAGCCCGCGGTGCCGCTGCAGATCTTGACTTGGCCACCGCAGATGCCGCCTTGTTTGGACGCCAGGGGCGCGTTCAGGTCGTCGTCGACGAGGTTGTTGCAGTCGTTGTCCACGCCGTCGCACGCCTTTTCAACGAGCTCATAGCCAGGCACGCCGCTGTAGTCGCAGAGCGGTTCGCCCGTGCTGCAGTCGAGCTTGGGCGTGACGGTCTTGCACACGCCCCAGTGCAGGCAGTACGTCTTGGGGTTGTAGGGGCAAGTCGGGTCGAGTGTGTCTTCAGCGACGTCCTTTGCGTCCAAAACGACGTCTTCAGCGTCCGAGATCAAATCTAGTGGGTCCAAGACAACGTCTGCGGTGTCCGAGATCAAATCTTGTGGGTCCAAGACAACGTCATCGGTGTCCGTGATCAAATCTTGTGGGTCCAGGAGAAAGTCTTAGGCATCCCA
>CAITYF010000214.1 GCA_903896545.1 uncultured Myxococcales bacterium
CGACGAGCATCTACGACCGCGCGGCGCCCCGGCCGGCCTTGCGTGAACTGCGTGCGCCGCGGCCGACGGAACATGCCGTGATGACCGCGGATGGGCGCCATCTGCGCCTCACGCGTTATCGCGGTCAGGGCGCGCCGGTGATGCTGCTGCACGGCTTCTCCAACAGCGCACAACTGTTCGCGCTGGATACGCAGCCGAC
The DNA here is from genome assembly GCA_903896545.1 of uncultured Myxococcales bacterium. Lineage (GTDB taxonomy): Bacteria > Myxococcota_A > UBA9042 > UBA9042 > UBA9042 > CAIYBN01. The sequence continues at coordinate 200 of CAITYF010000214.1, forward strand.
GAATCTCGTGGAGCACTTGCACGCGGAAGGTCGCGACGTCTGGGTGCTGGATTGGCGCTCCAGCTGCGCGCTCCCCGACGGTGGCGCGCCGTTCACGCTCGACGAGGTCGCACAGTTTGATCATCCAGCAGCGATCGACGCCATTCGCGCGCGGACCGGCGCGTCACAAGTGGACGTGGTGGCGCACTGCGTCGGCGCGCAAACGCTGCTGATGGCAATTTTGGGAGGACATTTGGCCAAGGACCACGTGGGCCAGTTGGTCATCCTGCAGGTCGCTGCCCACTTTGCCGCCAGCAAGCTGGTGCAGGCCAAGGTGCGCTCAGGACTGCCCACGGTGTTGGACTGGCTTGGACTCGACGCAATCGACGGCGCTGTGGACTCGACGGACGGCGTGGGCCACAGGCTGTTGGACGCGGCGCTGCGGGCCTACCCGGTTGCTGCGCAGGAACGGTGTGACAACCCAACGTGCCGCCGCGAGGCCTTCCTTTTTGGCGACTTGACCAAGCACGCCAATCTCAGCGATGAAACCCACGCGCGCTACGCCGAGTTCTTTGGTCGCGCGGCGGTACGGCCGTTCCGGCAGATGGCGACGATTACCCGGGCGGGTGGGCTGCGGGATTTCCAAGGTCGTGATGCCTATTTGCCGCACCTGTCGCGCCTCGCGTTGCCGGTAACTTTCATTCACGGCGCAGAAAACCGCGCGGTCGGCCAAGCGGCCACCGGCCACACCTACCGTGCCCTCTGCGACGCCAATGGCTCGGCATTGTACCGACGGTACGTGGTCGACGGCTACGGCCACATCGATTGTGTCATCGGTGACCACGCTGCCAAGGACGTCTATCCGCTCATCAGCGCCGGCCTGACGCGCGCGGTGCCCGTGCACGTTGACGAGCCGGCAGGAAAAGTGGCCTGACGTGACCTGTGGCAGCCAGACACCTCCTCGGGCATAATTCGGTTTCCCCCCGCATCCCAGTGTCGTCGCCGACGTTTACCCGGGCTTCGTGCGCGCCGGTCCCGTGCAGTTCGGCGGCTACGTCTACGCGGACGACTCTATCCGCGCCTTCGGACTCACGCTTTCGAGTTTGGCCGGAATGCCGGGCGTGCGGTTCTGAACGGTGGACGGCAACGCGTTCCCCCGGAACGACTTGGCTACCATGCACGAAATCCACGACGACGCTATGTACGAGGCTGCGTAGACCCTGCGCCGAGCGCGTGTGAGTGTGGCCGGCGGACCGGCGGCTGGCAGGTGGGACGTCTTTTCCAGGTCAGAACCGGCGCCTCTGGTGGTGTGGCAAGGCTACGGACCGCAAGCCTCGGTCGTGCCGGTGAGACGCCTGCACCCGCACGATACGTCGGAGTGGCAGATGGCGAGAACCAGGCCGACGCGGCATCGCGTGAAAGTGCACGCGCGGGGACTTCGTGCTGCGGGCACCCGCCCACCACAGTGATGCCAACATCCACATGTCCATTTCAATGTGACGTCCGGCGCTCCCTGCGCCGCGTTAGTTAGGCGGACGACCGGGTTCGAGCGGCTCGGTCTGGTCGAGGGAGGACCTGTGCGCCTGAACACCTGAAAAATAACGCCATTCTGTGGGCAGTTCGGCCGGTCGCAGCTCGGCCTGGTTTTGCCTGACTTGACTGGCCGTTGCGAAAGGGCAGAATCGGCATGGCACGGGTTTCTTCTGGCAAGCTGACCTTGCGCGTCCTCGAATGGAGAAAAAAGACCATGCACGTCGCGCTCGTCAGTGCCGAATTAGACGAGAGCTTGGCGCTCCGTTACCTCTGGGGCGCCTTGTCCGCGGCGGGCCACATCGTCACGCCGGTGGTTTTCAACAGCGCCTCGGACACGCAGCAGGCAGCGCAGGCGATTGTCCGCTCCGGCGCAGACGTGGTCGGACTGTCGATGGTCTTCACGAGTCGCGCGGCGCAGTTCGCCGATCTCGCGACCGCCGCCCGCGCCGAAGGTTTTGTCGGGCACATTGTCGCCGGCGGGCACTTCGCTGCGTTCCATCCGGTCGAACTGTTGACGCAAGTGCCGGCCATCGACTCGGTGGCCATCGGCGAAGGCGAAGCGCTGCTGTGCGATCTTGTGGCCCATCTCGGCGATCCGGGTCAGGTCACGGGGCTTGTCTGGCGGCGCGGGCCGGAAATTGTCCAGAACGGCGGGACCGTCAAGCCGCCCGACCTGGACGCGCTGCCGCCGCCGATTCACAAGCCGGACCCGGACAGATACCTCGGGCTGGCGATCGCCAACGTGCTCGGTTCGCGCGGCTGTGCCCATGCCTGCGGGTTCTGCTCGATTGCGGCGTGGCACAAGCTCTGCGGCGGGGCGCGGTTTCGCCTGCGTGGCGTCGAGCCGCTCGCGGACGAACTGGCGGTCTTGTGGCGCCAAGGCACGCAGATCTTCAACTTCCACGACGACGATTTTCTCCACGGCAGCGCTCAGGAGAGTCTCGACCGAGCGGACCGGCTGTTCCAAGCGCTGCGGCGGCGCGGCGTGGGCAAAATCGGCTTCGCGATTAAGGCGCGGCCGGACCAGGTCGACGAAGCGCTGTTCCGGTTTCTCAAGGACCACGGGCTGTTTCGGGTATTTCTCGGCATCGAGGCGGGCTCGGAGGCGGCGCTGGCGCAGCTCGGTCGCGGTCAGAAATTGCCGGACAATCACCACGCGCTCGATGTGATGACCCGGCTGGATCTGCACGTCGCCTACAATCTCCTGATGTGGAACCCATGGAGCACGCTGGCGGATCTGCAGGAACAGGTCGAGTTTCTGCGGCGCCGAAGCGGCCACCCGATGAATTTTTGCCGCACGGAGGTCTACGCCGGCACGCCGCTGGAGCGTCGGCTGCGGCGGGAGGATCGGCTACTCGGAGACATGTGGGGGCTGGAGTATCGCGTCGCCGATGCCCAGGCGCAGTTGGCTTTCGATGTCGTGCGCGGGGCGTTTCACGGCCGCAATTTCTCCATCCGCGGCGCCCATCATCTGGCCATGCTTGTCGATTTCGACGCCCAGCTCCTCGGGCATTTCTTCAAGCCCAAGGCGGGCCTGCGCGACAGGGCGAAGTCCTACGTGCGGCGCGTCAATGGCAACACAGCCGACCACTTGGCGCGGACCTTCGCGGCCATCGCGGATGGGAGCTGCTCCTCGGCGACGGCCGAGGCTTACGCGAACGCTCTGGTGCGTGCCGTCCGGGCTGACGATCGCGCGTTGGAAGCGGAAGGGGCGGCACTCGTCAGGGCAATGGAGGCAGCTGCGAACCGGCCGCTCGCTCCGGCGAGGGCGTGGCAGGAATCCGCTGTGGCTGCTGGCTTGGCCGCGGTCCTGTCGGTGGGCGGCGCGGCGTGCGCGCGCGAGCAACCGCTGAAGTCGCCTCCGCCGACTGCACGCGCGAGGTTCGAGGAAGTCGACGCGGCGGCTGAAACCCATGCCGTCGCGCTGCCGCCCCCTGCGACACCTCAACATTTCTGCGAACGCGCTCCGATGCCGACGTACGCAGTCTCGCGGTTGCAGGGGCAGGCGTCGAAGATCTTTGGCGAAGACGGGAGCCCTGGGACATCCGCGCTGCCAGGGACGGAACGCGACAAGCACGGCAAGTCCACGCGGCATCGACCCGCGACACGCGCGCAGAAGGCAAAGACCGGGCGCGTACCTTCTGCCGCCCCGCCGCAGTCGGTCAAGCCGGGTCCGGGATGGATGGCGACCGAGGATGCCCCAGACTGGAGCGACGACAAGTCTTTGATTGCCAAACGCGTGGCTGCGAAGAGCGCGGCCGTCAAGCAGTGCTATGAAGCCGCGGTAAAAGCCAGCCCGGATAAGGATCTGCCCGCGGGCAGGGTCAAGGTCGCGTTCACGGTCGGCACTACGGGCACGATCACCGACGTCAACGTTACGGGCGCGGATGGTCCCTTCGCCGCTTGCATCGCGGATATTTTCAAGAAGATTCGCGGACTGCCGGTTCTCGCGGCGCCGCAGACGCACAGCCAGACGTATGTGTTTGCCAAGGGTTGAGCCGTGCCGACCGGGTGTCGAGGACCTTCCGTCCCGGCGCAATCACCCAGCAGCGAAGGCCAGTGAATTGGGGCTTCGCGGCGTCGGTCACGTGGTTCACGGTGGCTGCCGCATAGTTGGCTGACGCCTCCGTGTTCTTCGCGAACTGCGCCAGTCGCCGACCACGGCGCTCTGGATTACGCGGCGTAACTGACGCGCGAGACGCTGCGCAACGTGTGGACTCGCTCGTGCAGACCGGCACTTCGCACTGTGGACACCAGACGACCGCGATGGTGTCGACAGCCATTTGTCCGAATTGAACATGAAGCCCGTGCCCTTCACGCGCATGATGGCTCTGCGTCACCACTGACGTGCACCGTGCGCGAAGTGTGCAATGGCGAAACCCGGCCGCTTCTGCTGGTGGGTTGGGCTCTTCTCGACCCCGGCTTGGGGCGGTGTTGGATGAATTGGCACTGGATGGCGGCCGGATGTCTGTAGGAGATTCAACTGCCAGCGTGTCTCGCACTTCGTGCCGGTGCACATGACAGTTCCGTGGCAATCCCTCATTGCCGGGCCGTCGCCATTCGGCCGAAAATCTCAAACAGATTGCCCACGTATAATCTCCAAAGCGATCGTCGCAGTGGAAGATGCTGCGTGCAGCGGCAGCGGGAGGCTCATGCGCGCTAATTTCCGTCTTTGTCTGCCCGTCTGTTTCGCAGCGCTGGTCGCATGCGGCGCCTCGCCCACCGGCACGATTTCCATCACCGCTGACCAGTCTGCGACCGAGACTACCGTTGACGACACCGTCGGCGACGCTCCGTCCGATGTCCCGGGTGACGCGCTCGGCGACACGCTTTCCATCCCGGATGCCGTCTCGGATCTCCTCTCCGACCTTCCGCCGGCGGATCTCGTGCCCACTGACAGCACGACGGACGCCACCAGTGCCGACCTACCCACCGACACCACCACCGCCACCTGCTTCTGCGGCGACAGCATCTGCAGCACCACGCCCTGCGGCGAGACCGCCGAGACCTGTCCGGCCGACTGCAAGGGCTGCGGCAACGGCATCTGCGAGCCCGGTGAAGGGCCGAAATCCTGCGCCATCGACTGCTGCGGCACCTGCGGCGACGGCAAGTGCAAGGGCTACGACTGCGGCGAATCCAGCGAGACGTGCGCGAAAGACTGCGGCAGCGCATGTGGCAACAAGCTCTGCGACAAGGGCGAATCGCCGCAGAGCTGCGCGCAGGATTGCGTCTGGCAAGCGTGCGGCAACGGCGTCTGCGAAGCCAGCGACGGCGGGCCGACCAAGTGCACCGAGGACTGCGGCAACGCGTGCGGCGACGGTGTGTGCCAGGGCGGCGAGGACTTCATCGCCTGTCCAATCGACTGCGGCTACTGCGGCGACGGGTTTTGCAGCGTCAAGATCGGCGAGTCGACAGCGAACTGCATGGCCGACTGCAAGGGCGGCGAGTGCGACCCGGACTTGCCCAGCGACGTGACCAAGTGCGACGACGGCAATCCGTGCACGCTGGAGACCTGCCCGCCGGCCGGCGTCTGCCACCACCCGCCGATCCCCGGCAGCTGCGACGACGGCAGCCTCTGCACGACCGGCGACCACTGCCAGTTTGGTGCGTGCGTCTTGACCAACATGCTCGACTGCTCCGACGGCAATCCGTGCACCGCCGATCTGTGCGACCCGCAGACCGGCTGCCAGCATGCGGCGATGGGCGGCGCGTGCACCGATGGCGACGCGTGCACGGTGGGCGATTCGTGCAAGGACGGCGGGTGCGCGTCCGGCGTGGCGCTCACCTGCGACGACGGCAATGCGTGCACCAACGACGCGTGCGACGCCAAGACCGGCTGCACGGCGACGAACGACGACCAGAACACCTGCATTGACGGCAACTTGTGCACGATCGGCGACCACTGCGTCGTGGGCGTGTGCGCGGGCGCGGGCGATCTCGGCTGCGACGATGGCAACCCGTGCACCAACGACGTGTGCGCGCCGGAATCGGGCTGCGAGCACTTGCCGAATTCCGCCACCTGCAGCGACGGCAACGCCTGCACCACCGGCGACGGCTGCATCAACGCGGTGTGCACGCCGGGCAGCCTGGTCGACTGCAACGACCAGAACCCATGCACGGCGGACGGCTGCAACATCGCGCAGGGCTGCACGCACAAGGCGACGAGCTCGGCGTGCGACGACAGCAACCCCTGCACGACGAGCGACACGTGCAAGGGCGGCAGCTGCGAGGGCGGGCCGGGGCTGGACTGTGACGATGGGAACGTGTGCACCAAGGACAGCTGCGACGTGGCGGCCGGGTGCACAAGCACGTCGGACGAGGGCGCGGCGTGCTCGGACGGCGACGTGTGCACGGCGGGCGACAGCTGCCAGGCCAGCGCGTGCGTGGCCGGCAGCGGCTTGCCGTGTGACGACGGCAATCCCTGCACTTTGGACGGCTGCAATGCCGGCGCGGGCTGCACGCACAAGGCGCTCAGCGGCGCGTGCGAGGACGGCAACCCGTGCACCCAGAGCGACCAGTGCTTCAACGCGGTGTGCATGCCGGGACCTGGCTTGGACTGCGGCGACGGCAACCCGTGCACGCTCGACGCGTGTGACAACGCCGGCGGCTGCAAGCACACGGCGACGACGGGCGCGTGCACGGACGGCAACGCGTGCACGATCGGCGACGTGTGCAAGACCGGCAGCTGCCAGCCCGGTGGCGCCATCGACTGCGGCGACGGCAACCCATGCACGGACGACGGCTGCGCGGGGGCGACGGGGTGCGTGCACTTGCCGGGGAGCGCGACGTGCTCGGACGGCAACGCGTGCACGGTCGGCGACGTGTGTGCGAACACGGTGTGCACGCCGGGCGGGCAGGTGGACTGCAACGACAACGACCGGTGCACCAGCGACGCGTGCCAGTCGGCGACGGGCTGCGTGCACAAGATCACGAGCGGCGCGTGTGACGACGGCGATCCGTGCACCGTGGCGGACAGCTGCAAGAACGGCGCGTGCCACGGCGGCGGGGCGTTCAGCTGCGACGACGGCAACGCGTGCACGTTTGACAAGTGCGACTCGGCCAAGGGGTGCGTGTCGGCGCCGGCGGATGGCAATGGCTGCTCGGATGGCAATGTGTGCACCGTTGGCGACGCTTGTCAGGGCGGCGGCTGCGCCAGCGGCCAACAAAGCGGCTGCGACGACGGCAATCCGTGTACCGCCGACGGCTGCGATGCGCAGACCGGATGTTCGCACCTGGCACAAGGCGGCGCGTGCGACGACGGCAGCGCGTGCACCCTCAACGATACGTGCTGGAACACTGCGTGCACCGGCGGCAGCCCGCGCAATTGCACCGATGGCAATCCCTGCACGATGGACAGTTGCGACGCCGCCCTCGGCTGCAAGTACACCGCGAACGCCGCGCCCTGCAGCGACGGCAACGCATGCACCATTGGCGACACGTGCGTCGACGGTGGCTGTGTGGGCGGAGCAGCGCTTGGCTGCGACGACGGCAACCCGTGCAGCGACGACGCATGCTTGTCGGCCATCGGCTGCACGCACCTCGCCAACAACGCGACCTGCAGCGACGGCAACGCGTGCACCACGGGCGACCACTGCCTCGGCGGCGGTTGCGCGCCAGGACAAAGCGTCACATGCGACGACAGCAATCCGTGCACCGCTGACAGCTGTGACGCTAACGCCGGATGCCAGCACAAGTCGACCGCCGGTGCCTGCGACGACGGCAACGCGTGCACCATTGGGGACACCTGTGGCGACGGTATCTGTCAGGGCGGCGCTCCGCGAAGCTGCGACGACAACAATCCGTGCACCACGGACGGCTGCGACGCCACCTCCGGTTGCACGGGAAGCCCCGCCAGCGGAGCAGTCTGCAGCGACGGCGATCCATGCACCATCGGCGACGCCTGTCTGGACGGCGCGTGCTCAAGCGGCACGCCAGCAGATTGCTCAGACGGCAACCCTTGCACCACCGACACATGCGCGCCATTGAGCGGCTGCACGCACACGATTGCCAGCGGTTCTTGCGACGACGGCAACGACTGCACAACCGGCGACTCATGCTCGAACGGCGTCTGCGCGGGCACCGGTGGACTGAACTGCAGCGACGGCAACGTGTGCACGTTGGACAACTGTCAGGGCGGCACCTGCACGCACAGCGTGCAGGGCGGCGCTTGTGACGACGGCAACACATGCACCGTGGGCGAGGCCTGTGCGGCCGGCAAGTGCCAAGGCGGCGTAGCGCTCAACTGCGATGACGGCAACGCATGCACCGCCGATTCCTGCGACCCAGCCAATGGTTGCACCAGCACCAACGCGGCCGGCGCCAGCTGTGTGGACGGTGACCTCTGCACCACAGGTGATGTTTGCGCCGGCGGGATCTGCCACGGTCCAAGTGCACTCGATTGCAACGATGGCAATCCCTGCACTACGGACAGTTGCCTGGCTTCGTCCGGCTGCGCACACAAGGCCAACAGCAACGGCTGCGACGACGGCAACCCGTGTACCAAGAACGACGCGTGCCTGAATGCCGTGTGTACCCCCGGCAGCTACCAGAACTGCGACGACGGCAACCAGTGCACTTCGGATGGCTGCGACGCGACCGGCAAGTGCAAATCAACAGCCATGCCAGGGCCTTGTAACGACGGCAACGCCTGCACGCAGGGCGACCTCTGCACCGGCGGCGTGTGCGGCGGAACGGCGGTGAAGTGCGATGACGGCAACGTGTGCACCAGCGACCTCTGCGACGCAGGCACCGGCAATTGCACCTATATTCCGCTGTCAGGCGGAAGTTGCTCGGACAACAGCCTGTGCACAACGGGCGACATCTGCAAGAACGGCAATTGTACCGGCACGACAGTCCCCTGCGATGACGGTAACTTGTGCACGAGCGACAACTGCGCTGCGGCGACGGGATGTGTCTTCACCGCCAATAGCGTCGCGTGCACCGATGGCAATGCTTGTACTCTGGGGGATGTCTGCGCCAACAAGGCCTGCGCCGGCTCGGTCTTCTCGTGCGATGACGGCAACGCGTGCACAACCGACAGTTGCGACGGCGTTGGCGGTTGTTCGTATGCCAGCAACGCGCAGGCCTGCACCGATGACGGCAATGTCTGCACCACCGATGCCTGCAGCGGCGGAGTCTGCGGACATGCGGCCAATTCGCTGGCGTGTGCGGATGACGGCAATGTCTGCACGACCGACAAGTGCGCCGCCACCGTGTGCGGCCACACCGCGAACACGTTGGCTTGCGCCGATGACGGCAACTTGTGCACCAACGATCTGTGCTCTGGCGGTGTTTGCGGGCATCCGGCCAACGCGGTGGCGTGCGCCAGCGACAGCAATCCGTGCACCAATGACCTCTGCAGTGGCGGCAGCTGCGGGCATGTCAACAACTCGCTGGCGTGTGCGGATGATGGCAACGTGTGCACGAACGACAACTGCGTAGGGGGCGCCTGCGGGCATTCGGCGAACGCGGCGCCCTGCAGCGACGGCAATCTGTGCACCAACAACGATGCTTGCTCGGGCGGTGCGTGCATCGCCATGTTCTTCAGCTGCGACGATGGCAATGCGTGCACGAACGACGCTTGCGATCCGACCAGCGGGCTCTGCATGCATCCACCAAACAACGCCGCAAGTTGCGACGACGGCAACTCCTGCACCAACAACGACATTTGCTCCGAAGGCAAGTGTGCGGGATCGAACCTTACGGATGGCGCCTACTGCCTGACTGGCGCATGTGGCGCAGGCAAGTGCACGCCGTGCGCCGAGGGGACAGTTTCGGTGCCGTTGGACGGCGCCGGTGTCTGCGAGTTCGACTTCGCGGTCTGGGGCAACCGCGCGCTGTCGCCGGCCGGAGCATACACCGTCAACGCAGACGGAACCGTCAGCGACAGCCAGACCACACTGGTCTGGCAAAGGGCGCCTCCAAGCACCGGCCAGACTTGGGCGAGCGCAGTGGCCTATTGCGATGCCCTGACATTGGGCGGATACCAGGACTGGAGGATGCCCACGTTCGCCGAACTGCATAGCCTGATCGACTACACGAAGTCTCCTGCCGCAGATGCAACCGCGTTTTCGACAATCAACACGAATTGGACGGCCACCCCTCGTCTGCCGGCTGGCACGGCCACGCTTGGCTACTGGTCCATCGCGACCAGCAACGGGACGTTTGGCGTGGGCGATCCGGCAAGTGCTTCAGGCGTTCGCTGCGTGCGCGGTGGTTTCTCTGTCGCGACGAAACCGACCCAACAGTTCACCGTCATCGGACCGAACCTCGTTCAGGACAGCGGGTCCGGCTTGACCTGGCAGCAGTCAGCACCGGATACGACACCGACTGGTTGCACGTCTTCAGGCTGCACGTGGCAGCAAGCATACGATTACTGCGGCGCACTGAGTCTTTCCGGTGGTGGCTGGCGGTTGCCGAATCTTCGGGAACTCTTCACCTTGTTTGACAGGGGTGGATCTGACCAACACTTCCTCGACACTGTTGCGTTCCCGGGCCAAGGGTGGGCAGCCTACTGGTCTACGACGGCAGCACTCTCGACTGGATTGACCTGGTTCTTTTCCTGGAACAACGTATACATTGACAACATTGCGAAGTCCTACAATGCGATCAAGGTCCGGTGCGTGCGGTAGAGGGGCTAGCCAAGTGACCAGTGAGCACTTTGCCAAAGCGCCCCCATCACGGCACCGCGACAGCCGTTTCGGCTGCGCCAGTGGCTGACCTCGACTCACTGGACGACGCAGCGCAGGCGCCGACGCACGCGGAAACGAGCGACTGTGGATCGGAAGAATCGCGGCCACGCAGCCAGCAGCGGCTCGGAACGGCCTTGCTCCGCAACGGGCACCTCACACTCCGCACACCCGTTGACCACGATGGTGTCAACATCCACAAGTGCACAATGAACATAAAGCCCGTGCCCTTCACGCGCGTGATGACTCTGCGCCGGCGCTGACGTGCAGAGTGCATGACGTGCGCACTGGCGAGCGCCGCCCCTTGTCGGCCCGGTCATCCTGACCTAGAGTCGCCCGCGCGGTGGTTCCGCAAGGCCCTGAGATGCCTCATTCCGGTGCGGTTTTTTTGGCCGCTCGCGCGATCCTCGCGGTGCTGCCGCTGCGCGTGTATGCGGACGAGGGGCTGTCCGTCGAGGCGGAGTTGCTGCGTCCCGGTGTCCGGCTCCTCGTCGTCGAGTTCTACGCGACTTGGTGCAAGCCGTGCATGGAGGCGGTGCTCAAGTGGAAGGCCCTGCACGAGAAATACCGCGACCAAGGGCTGCGGCTCGTGGTCGTCGCGGTGCAGGACGACGGCCGCTGCGTGAATCCCGGCTGGAGTCCCGATTGCATGGTCTGCGATGAAGATGGCCGGATATCCGACGCATTTCGCGTGGGCCAAAACCTGCCCGCGGCGTTCCTGTGGTCCTGGAACGGTAAACTGCTGGTGCAACGCGGGACCGAGGCACAAGTCGCCGCGGCCGTGGACGCCGAATTGGCGACGATGCCACGGGTCACGCTCGCGACCGACCGAACGGGACCGGACGCGGCGGCGCTGGGCGAAGCGGTGGGGCTGCTGCGTTCCGAACTGCGCAAGACGGGCAAGGTGGAGGTGATTGCCTCGATCGACGAGCAAAAGATGCTCGAGCAGATGCGCAGGGAATCGCAGAAGGCTGGCTATGCCGAGAACATGCAGTGCAAGTTGGGCGAGCAGATCGCCGCGAATTCAATGCTCAAGGTGTCGCTGCAGAGGACCGGCAAGGAACCGAAGCTGCACCTTCAGCTGTTTTCTGCGGAGAAGGGCTGCCTGACCCAGTCCGGTCTCGCGCGCTGGACCCCGGACAACCCGGATCTCGCGGTTGCGGAGGCAGTAGGCGACCTGCTCGCGCGCCTGCACCAGGAAACGCAGATGACCGGGACGGCCGAGCGGGCGCCGCTGCCATTTGGCGGCCGGCAGATCGAGTGGGGCCGCGACGTCGATGCGGACACGCTGGATGAAGCCGTCGTGGATTTTGATTGCACGCCGCACGGTGCGGCCGTGTTCGTTGGCGAAAAGATGATTTGCCAGCAGACCCCGTGTTCAAACGGCGTGTCGATTGGCAGGCGCACCGTGACGATGAGCGTCCCCGACGACGTGACCCGGACCGAGACGCTGGAGTTCGGCAAGGAAATCAAAACGCTGCAGTGGCCGCTGGCGCCGGACTTCGCGCTGCTGACCGTCGAGTGCAATACGCCGCGGCTGAAATTGAAGCTCGACGGCAAGCCCTGGGGGACTTGCCCACAGCGGGAGCGCCGCGTCGCGCCCGGCAAGCACATCTTGACGCTCGATTCGCCGTGTCATTTGGGCGTCGAGGAAAAGCTGCAGCTTGGCCGCGGCCACAAGAAGCTCGTGTCGTTCCCGGCTGAACCGCGCCTCGCGGCGCTGACCATCAAGGCGCGTGATGATAAGGGTAATGACTTGCGTGCGTTGGCGACGTTGGACGGCGAGACGCTCGGTGATGTACCAGGCAGCTTCAAAGTACCGATGTGCGGCAAAAAACTTGACGTGAACAACCCGCAGCTCGGCGTGTGGCGTGCCGATGTCGAGTTGCACGAAGGTGAGAAACACCAGGTTGTTGCCGAATTACAGAGCACGCGCCTGGAGATTTCAGCGCCGGAGACGGGGGGTCGCGTGCGTGTGGACGGCGTGATTGCCGGGCGGACACCGATCGTCGTGCAGGTCACGCCCGGGAGACACAGCGTCGATCTGGAGGACGAGCGCTTCAGCGCGCCTTCACAGCAAGTCGAGGTGGCGCAAGGGGATCGCCGCGGCGTTCGCATGGCACTTCGACAGAAGACCCACGACTGCGTGCGGGTTTCGCGGATCCGCCTGACGGGCTGGCAGCCGGACGACGAGGTGCGCGTCAAAGATCGCCTGCGGCGGATCTCGGCGCCCGAACTCGAGGTGGACGCCAACAACCAGCTGGAAATCAAAGTGCTGCGGGCCGGCTTTGGGCCGTGGGTGAGCACGATCCAACTCGAGCCCGGACAAGTTCGGGATGTGCCGGTGTCCTGGCATGAGGTCCAGGTGGTCGGCCCGCAGTCAGGCGACCGGCTGTTGGCCGACACGCGGCGCCTGCAGATCAACGACGCACGGGTGCAGTGGCAAGCGTGGCCGAAGCAACTCGTGTGGCAGCGCGGGGACGTCCAGTTACCAGTTCCGCAGCAAGCGTTTGAACTCATTAGACTCCCGGCGGGTGTGCGCGTGAAAGGCGGCCAGGACGGGCTGATGTACACCGTGGAAGGCCAGGGCAAGCCGCCCCACGCGGTGGGCGAGCACGCTGTGCCGGTGAATGTTGGCGTCGAGCAGCGCGTGCTCTTTCAACTCGAGCACCACGTGACGCACCCGTTTGAGGTCGGCCGACTGCGCGTCGGCGAGGTCATCGACCTGAAGCTGACCAGCGACGACTTCGTGCCCGATCCGGCTTGGGATGCGTATGAACACCGGACCAGCGTGCGCAAATGGGGTGCTGCGGCGACGTGGGTCGGCGGGATCGCGCTGGTTGGGGCCGGCGTGGCGCTGATGGTCGCCCTCAGCCACGAACATAGGGGCGATGACGCGACTGCACGCTTTAAACTCGCGAGCGATACGACCAGCGCGCAGCAGGCGCGGGTTGACGCATCGAGCGCGTACGCGAGCGCGGCGTCGTGGCGCAACGTGACGACAGGTGCAACGATCGGCGGTGGGACGCTGCTGGTGAGCGGCGTCGGCGTGCTGCTCGGCCTGCCGTCCCTACCGGTTCCGTCGGGTGACGCATCGGCGAAGGCAGGTGGACAATGACATGGCAACTTGCAGTACTCACGCTCGCGCTGACCGCATGCGCGCACGCCACCGAGCCGACGTGGGACAATCCGCAGGACGATCGCGACCAGGACGGCGTGCCGGCGCTGTTGGACTGCGACGATTTGAACGGTGCCATCGGCCGACAAGCGTGCCCGCGCTGCGGTGACGATCGGCACACGGGGACGACGTGTAACGCTTGCGTCCTGCCATTTGCCGGTGCGAAATGCGACCAGTGCGCAAACCCGCGGATGGGCGGGGCGCAGTGCGAGCAGTGCGCGAATCCGGGCATGCAGCTGCCGGGTTGTTACCAGTGCAAACCAGGACTAGGTGGATCCGCCTGTGCGGCTTGCGCCAACGTTAACAAGGCGATGCCCGATTGCACGACATGCTTGCCGCAGTTCGGCGGGACGGATTGCTACGCGTGCGCGAACCCCAACATGTTCCCGCCGGGCTGCGTGGCGTGCAACCCAGATTTCAGCGGACCGAACTGCGATCAGTGCAGCAACCCGAACAAGGCGCTGCCCGGGTGCACGGCGTGCAAGGCTGAGTTCGCCGGGTCAATCTGCGGCCAGTGCGCCAACCTGAACATGGCACTCCCCGGCTGCACGACCTGCAAGCCAGAGTTTGCCGGGGTGGCCTGCGACGCCTGTGCGAATCCGAACATGGACGCGTTTGGATGCAAGGTGTGCAAGCCAGAATTCACAGGACCGGGCTGCGACAAGTGCGTGAACCCGAACACCGCGACACCTGGATGCGTCGCGTGCAAGCCAGAATTTGCGTGTGGCGATAAGGGATGCACAAGCACGGCAGCCGAGAACTGTGACGACCTGGATCCCTGCACAGATGACCTGTGCGACCTGCCGAGCGATTCCTGCATCCACACGAAAAACGCTGCGGCCTGTGACGACGGGGACGCATGTACTACTGAGGATACCTGTGTCCAAGGCACTTGCACCGGTGCAACCGCCCCCGAATGCGACGACAAGAACGATTGCACGGTGGATTACTGCAATCCGAAGTCTGGCTGTGTGAGTCAGGACAAGCTTTTCGTGGCGGTCCAAACGCCCCCCTATGGCTCCGCGGAAGTTGCTTACGCCGTCACACCTGCAGGGCTCGGTTTCGCCATGGCCGGATGGACCGCAGCAAAGGGCGCCGGACTGAGGGATTTTTGGGTCGTTCGCACCGACGCCGAGGGCAACAAGCTCTGGGACAGCACCTACGGCACGGGCAACGACGAGATTGCGGACGCGATCGTGGCCCTGCCAGTTGGCTTCGCAGTCGCCGGCTATGGTTCTTGGAAAGCCGGCGGTGGCTCGCCTTACTATGTCTACCAAGGTCGCCTCGCGCGGCTCGACGCGGACGGAAAGCAGCTATGGGTGCACACCTACGGAGGGAGCGGGCAAAGCCAAACGATTCCGAATGCCATGGCAGCGTTGCCGGACGGATTCGTGTTGGCGGGCTTGGTATCGACGGGTGCTGGCACGTTCGAGCAACGACATGCCTGGCTGTTGCGGACCGACTCAGCCGGCGAGCAGCAATGGGAGCAGACGTTCCCAAGCGCTGTTCTTGAAGAGGCCCATGCGGTAGCGGTACTAACCGATGGTTTTGTCCTTTCTGGTGATACGGGTGTCGGTTCGTATGGCAAAGGTTCCACCGCGCTCGTGATCCGTACGGACGCGCTCGGCAACGTGATCTGGACGAAGAGCTATGGCCCGATTGGATCGCACGCCAATGCCGTCGTCGCCCTTCCCGACGGATTTGCGCTTGCAGGCTCAGCCAAAATGACGTCGTCGGACAATGATTTCTGGCTCTTGCGCCTCGATTCCTCTGGAAACAAGGTCTGGGAAACGAACATCGGTGGAGTAGCGGACGATCAAGCGGCTGCACTGGTCTCATTTGGTACCGGCTTCGCGCTCGCCGGCCGCGCCGCATCTACTGGCGCTGGTTCCAATGATTTCTGGCTGGTACGGACTGATGGCTTAGGCAACCCCGAGTGGAACAGGACCTACGGCGGAGCAGATGATGACTACGGACTCGCAATGGCCCTTTTGCCCGACGGGTTGATACTCGCCGGACACATGGGAGCCCTCGCGCAAAAAACCGGCGGGTTCGGCTTGATTCGGACGGATAATTGGGGGGCGTCATCGTGTCTGGCCTCCGGCAAATGTGGCGCCACGGGGATAGACCAATGCGATGACGGCAACAAGTGTACTGCTGACAGCTGCGATCCGAAAGTTGGCTGCAAGCAGGCGACGATTCCCAACTGCCCGTAGGGTCTGTGGCCCCAATTCGCGCGCAGGAATCGGCCCTCATCGAATCCGGCGAACGTATCTCGGCCACCTGCAGTTCTGCGCCACCAGATGACCTCGACGCCCTGGATGACGCCGCGTAGCCGGCTACGGCAGCGCTGGCAGCACCTCCGGAAAAAGTCCTGAGCGGTGAAATCGCCGACGTCGTATTAGCCGAAATAATATGCAACAAGTGAAAGTGGGCCTGACGCTGGCTCCAACGCCCAACGTCGACCTGGCGATTGTTCTTCCGGCGGTGTCACCGGCTCCCCAAATCCGCCTGAATCCGGTGAATTCCGCATCCGCCGCCATCCCCGGTCTCACGCCTCCACTGCAGGCCGCGTCTTCGCGTTGCGCCGCCCGACGTTTCCCG
>CAITYF010000215.1 GCA_903896545.1 uncultured Myxococcales bacterium
GCTAGCGTTCGTTCTGAGCCAGGATCAAACTCTCTGATAATAGTACCGTACCCCAGCCGTGGCCGAGGCACGTAATTGTCGTGGCCCGTAACATATATTGGTTTGCTATCCAGTTTTCAAAGAGCGAGTCTGTAACCGGAGGGCCCGAGAGCCGACTGGTTGTTTGCTGGTTTCGTCCGGGCTCGTAGCCCTTTCGTTCGCAGCGGAGAAGCAGTGTGCGCGAAGTGGTTGGTCTTGTCAAGAAGGTTTTTGACCCTCTGCCAATCTTTTGCCAACTCGCTGCAAGCCCGACACACTCATCACGGAGCGTTGCCACTCCCTGTTGTGGAACCTTGCTCGCTCCAGGAGCGATTTTGGTTCCAGTTGTCGAGTTGTCGCACTGCGTTCGCGGTCTCGGTTCGATAGGCGCCACACCCGAAGTGCTTTGCTTTCAAGACCTTACCGCTATGCCTGACCATCGTTTTGGCTGCGCGCGGCAGCCGACGTCATCGGCGGGCCGACATCTTAGGTCGAATCGCCCTCGGTGTCTACCTGGTGACAGCTTCGGCCCGATCCGCCGCGGTCCCTTCTTGCGCCCTGGCGTCGTGATCACCGGGGCGGCTCAAACCCGCGGGATGCTCGCAAGCCTGCACGCGGACGAGCGTTTTCCGGGACGAGGGTGCCGACGGAGGGTGTGCAAGCGACTCAAGCCGATGTCCCGGCCTTTGGGACAGTTCGCGCGATCGCCGATAGCGGCTCAATTCGACGACGGTTGCATGCCGTTGAAGACACAGCCGATCCTCGGCGGGCATCGGCGGGATGTCCCAGACACCGCTGCTCGCCGCACAATGATCGTCGCTACTGGCAGGCCTCCGGCTCAACCGAACGGCACGGCGGCGTCGGTCACAGTCTGGGAGCGCGCGGGAACCCTGACAGCTGCTCCGCGTCATCGTGCATTGCGCCACGTTATCGGACGTCGTGGGTTGCCGACTTCCGCGTCGTCTGAGGCACATTTCGGCCCGTCGGGCAGGCGCCATTTTGGGCGTGCTGTGCGCGGCCAAACGATGACGCCCACCCCACGCCGTTTCATGCGAACGCCCGAGCCGAAGTTGGCTGGCCACCCTTCAACCGTCACAATTTGGCGCTGGTTCGCAGAGAGCAGCACGGGGAGGTCCTAGCGAGACGATCGGATTGGCGTGCGCTTGTCACGTCCGGCGCCAACCGCTTGAAGATACGCGGCTTCCCCGGGTAGGCAAGCGTTCGCGAGCCCGGACGACTGCCCGACCTCTTCCGGCTGTCGTCTGTCGGCAGGTCCGGGTTCCGAACCAGGTTCAGCGCTAACGGCACTTGCAGCTCGTGGTCGAGTGTGTCGAAGAAGCGGCGTTTCGCGTGCGTGATGCACCCGGTGCGATCGCGGCGGAAGGGCGTCGTCGCCTTGTTGTGCTCCGTGTAGCCATCGGTCGGCGGTTTGTCCTTGGTCGTGCCCGGCACCGCCACTCGGGCCTTGTCCGAGCGGCTCGCTGAAAACACCTACACCATCGCCTTGTGCGCGAGAACTGCCCACATCCACGTGCGCGCCGAGTGTTCTGTTTTTCCAGCACGTGAAGGTGCGGCTCAACTGCGAGGACCACTTCCTGCAGCGTCGACAGAACCTTCGGCCGGTCGTGCAGCGGCGCCATCGGTGCGGCGGGCGATGGAGAGGTTTGCCCAGCGCCGCCTCCGAAAGCGGCACGCCCTGTCGGGCCCGGCGACTGCGCCAGCCGGTAGAGCGCCATCGAAGCCAAGCAGCGCTGGCCGACAATCCGCGCCGTCAGCCCCGGCCCGTACTGCGTCCCGTCGATGACGCGCACCGGCGGCGGCGCCACCACGATGTGCTTCCCAATCTGTCGGGCGAGGGACCCGTCCATTGCAGCGCGCCTTCTGCCACTCGTGCTCCAGCCCGATCCCTTTCAGCCGCCGCTTCTCGGATTCGCGCGATAGTTCCGGCGGCATCGCATGATCCAGCGACCCGCCGCACTGCCCAACCGGCTGCCGATGCGTCGGCAGCGGGTGCGCGACCTGCACGACCGGCAGTTCGTCCTGCGACTTCTGCTTATCGCCGCGCTTCTCGTGCGGCGCTGCGGGGTCGATTCGCCCGACATCACCGCGCTGTTTCAGCGCCTCGGCCGAAGGCGGCAGCTGCTCGGCATTCTTGCCAAACAGCAGCTTCTTGAACGCCGCATTCTCGGCTTAAGCTTTTCCGCCTCCTCTTTCGGGCGGTCCTGCACCCACATGAGCACGTCGCTCAGGTAATTTCGGGGATTCGCGCCCGCTGCCCCGCGGCACGCACCAGACTCAGCGGCACCGCGAAGTTCTGCCCCGGCACATCGTTGCCAACGAAGAGGAACACCTTGCTTTCCAGCGCAAGCCACTGCTCATTGTGTAGCGCCTTTTCAAATGCCCGGAATCATTACCTGTCCGTCGGCCGGCGAATGATGACACGGGGACAGTGTCCTGCGCGACGCGATGAATTCCGCCACCGCGGGATCGTGGAGGTCAGCCGCGCGGGTCTGCCAACGAGCATCCGACATCACCTGCGACGCCGCAAGTTGTCCAAGCCGTATCAGGCGCCGGATGACGTGAGTGGTGACACGGGGAGCCTCGGCGGAGTCGTCAGGCAGTTCCCGTCGCCATCACGTGACGGATAGGCCGCGATGTCGTGCGTTTTCCGCAGGGCGCGGACCGGGCTCGCCGTCCAGGAGAGCCCATGCCCGGTCCGGTGCCCGAGGCAGTTCAGCGTGGGTGCAATGTGTTCCTCCTGCCAGCCTCCTGCCATCGAGTCCACCAGTTTCACCGCTTCCGGCGCGGGCTGGCAGCCGTGCTCTCCGGTTTTGGGCAGACGCGCGCGCACCTTCGTGTGTCGACCGCCGTGCCAATGGATGGTGAGCACGGCCTCGCCAGCGGCATCCTCCACATCGGCGACAATCTCTGCGATCAGCGTGCGGACGATTCGCTGCTTGACGTGCATGTCTGCGTGCTCCGAGTGCCAGACGGCGTGGAGTTCGCGCGCGAGGGCGTTGAGCCGTTCAGGAGCGGCGAACGCGACCGGGATTTCAACCTCATCCCACCGCAGTTCGACGCGCAGGAAGTCGACGCGGGCCAACGCCTCGTTCCACCTCAGCTCGTGTTGGCGCGCAACCAGCCGATTGTCCGGATCCACGGCCTCGAAGCGGCGCGCGGCCAGATTGACCTCGTATTCCGCGTGCTCAAGCGCTTGGCGTTTGGCATGGAGCGCCTGAGCCCGCTGGGATTGGACAAGTGTCCCGGCAGATGCCGCCGCGGCGATGGCATGCGGCTCAACGACTGCCAGCGCCTGCTCGGCGATCGCCATGTCCGTCCGCAGCGCCAAAGCCAATGCAGCGAGGGAGACCGCGATTGCGATGCGCCAAGCTGCACGTGTGACGGGGATTCTTGGCGCTCTGGCCGGGATACGCCACAGCCAGCCGCTGCCCACACGCGCACACCTCAACAACCCCGCCAAAGGCGCGCGGCCACCACGCGCTGAGTTTGCGTTCGGTGACGGCTGAGCAAATTGGTTTGGGGCAAGCCGCTGGCGGTTGCGCTCGAGCTGTGCCTCATCGATGTAGGCGGGGTGATGGCCCGCGATTCTCCAGGTCCAATCCGCCCCGGACGCGCGGTTTTCAACGTCTTGTGGGCCCTTCCGTCGGACACGGTCACCTTTGTTTCGCGCTTGCCGAACGCGTAAACGCCGGCGTGGAAGGGATTCTTCAGGATGCTCAAGATCCGGCGGTACGTCGTTGGCCGCAGCAGCCGCGTGAACTTGCGCCGGACCCGCCAGTGCGCCGCTGCCCGTAGAACTCGACTGCGTTCTTTCTCATCCAGAACAAAACCTTGTGTCCGCTCCCCAACTCGTCGAAGTTCCGAAAGACAAGTCGAATCAGGCCCTGGACGCGCTGATCCGGGTCCTATTCGACCCGACCGCGGAGCGGCCATTCGTAGCCGATTGGCACCTGCGTGCGCCCCGCGCTTGGCTTTGGCTGTCTTGGCGTCGGCCAGACAACTGTGCAGGAGCGTCAGCTCAAACTCGCTCATCGTGCCTTTGAGGCCCAGCAGCAGGCGGTCATTGGGCCGCCGCGGATCGTACACACCGTCGCCGGTCGATGACACGTGTTTCGACGACGCCGCACAGGTCAACTACGCGGGGCCAGTCGCGGCCATATCGCGCAAGTCGACCTGCCTCCAAGGCAAACACCGCGCCGACGGTGCCGGAGCAAACAAGCGTGACCAGGTGCTCGAAGCCCGGCCGCTCCGTGAGGCCGCTGCCGGATCGGCCAAGGTCGCCGTCAATGACATGCACCTCGTTGAAACCATGCCTGCGAGCGAAATCCGCCAAAGTCTATTGTTGCCGCTGCCTCTCGATATTCTCGTGCACTTGACCGGACGTCGCTTGACGAACGCAGACGGCCGCAGCGCGCGACGTGATGGACGCAGGCAAATCAGGCATCCTCATCCAACACCTCCCCTGACTGCACCGCGACGTCGCCGGCCGCTTTGGCCACCGACAGCAGCAACTCGGCCAGCAGCCGTGTCAGCCGTGCCTGATCCGCCGGAGGGAGTGCTATCCTCTTGACCGGCTGCCAGACCACGAGGCTCGATTGTCGAACTTCTGCTTCGCGCGCGCATTCATGATCTTGCCCACCGCGGGGCAGCACGCTCGCCGGAGCTCCAATGCGACAGGCGACAGCGTCAAGCAACCGTCGCAACTCACCCAACGCGGCGCGCGACGTAACCGCCTGACGGCGCGCGCCTCTCGCTCTCTCGCGCAATCCGCCACAGTCCGGGACACTGGCCAAACGCTACGCCCGCATCCGCGCCTGCCAATTCTGCGGCAGGAGTTCGTCGATCCGCGCCGCCGGGTTCTTCTGCACCCGGAACAGCACGTTCGCGAGATACCTCTCCGGCTTGATTTCGTGCGCCACCGCCGTGCACTCCAGCGACATCAGCACCGCCTGGCTCTTGCCCGCCTCGTCGTTGCCCAGAAACAGCGACGAATCGCGTTGCTTCGCCATCAGCCGCAGCGCGCTCTCGCTGGCGTCGTGGGCGGCGGGGCCGCTACGCTTCGCGTTTGTCCACGGGCACGTCCACGCGCTCCAGAAACACCGTCATCGACTCACAGCTTTTGCCCATGTAGCGGACCGCGCTGCCCGCCGGACTGCTCGGCAGCCATGACTCCTCGTGCGCATCCAGCCACATCTTCAGCCGCTCCAGCGCGTTCATGGAAAACGTCTGCCGCGGTTCGCGGTGCGTCGGCGAGCGCTCGATGTCGTTTTCCCGCGCGATGTGCTCGACCATACACACGTCCAGAATCAGGTCCAGCGCCTCCTGCACTTCCGGCGTCTTTTCGCGGGCGTCGAAGAAACGGCGGCTCGTATGCGCAATGCACCCGGCGCGCTCGCGCTGGTCCGGCGTCGTCGCCTTGTTGTAGCCCGTGTAGCCATCGACCAGCGGCGTGCCCTTCGTCGCGCCCAGCACCGCCACCGGTGTCTTGCCCGAGCGGCTCGGCGAAAACACGTAGACCATCACCTTCTGCGCCAGAAAAACCCACATCCACGTGTCGCGGACCTTCTTCTTGTCCTGCACGTCAATCCGCGTCTCATCGGCGAGAACGACATCCGGGAGCGCGACCAGCACCTTGACCCGGTCATATAGCGGCACCAACAGTTCGGCCGCGCGGTGGAAGAGCATCCCCAGCGTCGCGTCGGCAATCCGTACGCCCTGACGGCCCAGCGACTGCGCCAGCCGGCAAAACGTCATAGAATCCAGGGTTGTCACCGGCTCCCCAAATCCGCCTGAATCCGGTGAATTCCGCATCCGCCGCCATCCCCGGTCTCACGCCTCCACTGCAGGCCGCGTCTTCGCGTTGCGCCGCCCGACGTGTCCCGCGCGCCTCTCCTTGGCCTCCCGCAGCCGGTACGACGGCGCGTGAATCTCCGCGATATCCGAGAAATGCGTCAGCCGGTCGAC
>CAITYF010000216.1 GCA_903896545.1 uncultured Myxococcales bacterium
AGGTGCTGGCCCAAGGTCAGCAGGGCTTGACGCAGCTGCGCCAAGGCGTGGCCGTGCCCGTGGGGCCCAACCGCAAGCCGTGGACGCCGCAGCAGCAGCGCCCCGACGGGCTCGTGTGGCATCAAGGACTGGGACGCGTCGTGCAGATTCTGGAGATCGACGCCATCCGGCAAAAGGCGAAGGTACAGGCAGGACCGCTCTCGACGAGCGCGGCGTTTACCGATCTGCGCGTCGCCCTGCCCGCCGACCTCCCGCGGCAACAGTCCAAGGTGGCGCAGTCCAGCCTGCCTGCGCACGTGCCTGAGCCCGTGGACGACGAGACCATGACCTTGCGCATTCCGGAGCGCACCGTCGATCTGCGCGGCATGCGCGTCGAAGAAGGGCTGGAAAAGCTTGAAATTGCGCTGGATCAGGCGGTGCTGCACGGCACGCCCGGCCTGTGCATCGTGCACGGGATGGGCACCGGCGCGATGCGGGAGGCGGCGCGTAAGGCCATCCGATTCAACAAGTCGGTTGTGCGGTTTCGCCCGGGGCGGCAAGGTGAAGGCGGAGACGGAGCGACATTTGTGTGGCTGAAGTCCTGAGACTATCCACTCCGACCGACGTTCGCGATCCAACCGCATCCAACCGCGGCGTGCCACCGGAGGTGCACGCTCGTGGTCCAAGTCCGAAATGCGACAGGTCTAACCGAGGAGCGCTGGCGTTGGACTTAGGTCAGCATGTTCAGGGCCGCGCGAAACCCGCCAGACACTGCCCCGCGGTCAGCGGACCTTCGGCACCCGGCCAGCGCACAAGCCGGGTATTCACGACCTCACCGCGCGCGTCGCGGACGAGTTCCGGTCGCGTGGGATCCACCGCCAGACGCCGCACTTTTCCGGCGCGCTGGGCGATGAGGACGACACGTGAGCCGTCGATCCGCTCGACAACGCCGACCAGCGTGACGCCGTCGTCGGGACGCCCGTTGCTGTTCAAATCCGCGGTGTTTTTGAAAAAAATCAAGTCACCCGGCGCAGCAGCACCCGCCGTGATCACGAGACCACGCTTCTGCAACAAGTCGTAAAGCGCAGGCGCGTAGGGGCGGTTGCGATCCACGTCCAAGTCCTGACCCGCCGCGCGCAGCACGTGGGCGACGAACGCGCGATCCTGCAACCCGGGCGTTCCCAAAAGCGCCGACGCCGATTCCACGCGCTGAATTCCGCGCAGATCCGCCTCCGTCCGCGTCGTTCCAATCAGCGGCTGTTGCTCACGCGGCGCTTCCGTCGCGGGCTTTTGCGGTTCGACCACCGGCTTGGGCGTCTCGACGATCGGCGCAGCAACCACGCGCGGCGGCGGTTCCGTGTGCGTCGGCTCGCGGTGAACAACCGGCGTCGGCTGCACGCGCACTTCCTGTTTTGCCGGTTCGCGGTGCGGCTCTGCTCGCGGCTGCTCCTGCCGCGCGACGACAACCGGTTCAGGCGGCTTGGGCGCGGGTCGGGCTGGCTTGCTACGCGGCCGCGCATTCCACGAATCCAGGTTCAAAGCGCCGGCGCCGTACGCGTAGTCGTCGGCCACTTGCGTTGCACCGACGCAGGCTTGCGCGAGAGGCAACAAGGTCAGCCCCGTCACCCAAAGCGTCCTGCGTAGTCGATTCGTTGCGAAATGCGGCAACTGGGAATTCCGACGCCGAGACAACCTCGACACCATCAGAATGCGACGTGGCGAAATTTCGTCAACTTTGTCGCCCCTATCCGCTCTCTGACACCGATTTAGCGCCGGACGCCGCTGACATTGACGTGGGCATTGAATACACTGCGTCGCGATGCGTTGGACGCAGCAGGTGTGCGAGTCGATGCACGGAGGACAGAATCATGGGATACAGCATCAGTCATTTGCTTCTTGGTCGCTGGCGGGCGTTGTCGCTCAGCCTGTGCGCCCTCGTCCTGCCGCTTTCGGGCTGCATCGTCAACAATAGCGCCGGTCGCGGCACCATCATCGTGCAGTGGGCGCCACAGCCCGGCTACTCGTGCGCTTCTTTGGGCATCAGTTCGGTCAACGTGGTGACGTCGCGGGACGGCGCGCTCTACGGGACGTACACCAACGGCGTGTGTGAATCCGGCGCGATGAACATCCAGGTGGGTGAAGGCTCGTACGCGCTGCACGTGGAAGCCATCGGCTACGACGGCACCGTTGTGGCGGCCAGCACCACCGTGACTATCCCGGTCCTCGCCTACACGACGGTGTCGTCCTCCCCGCTGATTTTGCAGCCGGCCAACACCGTTGTCTCGGGCAACAGCAGCATCCAAGCCACCTGGACGGTCAACGGCGGACCCGCAGCGACCAATTGCGCGGCCAACGGCGTGAACACTGTCACCCTCAGCATCGTCGATTCGACGCAGACCAAGATCGTCGCCACGGTCAACGCGAACTGCTCGTCCGGCTACGCCACCGCAGCGAACCTCGCGCCGGGCTCGTACTACGTCCAATTGGACGGCTACACGTCCGCCGACGTCGCCAGCAGTCCCTCGTGGGGCACGCCTGGCTTGAAGGGCCCGTTCCAATTGGCCAGCAACACCGACCTGACCTTCAACACGCCGCTCGACATCGTGAAGCTCACCTCGACCAGCACGAAGGGCAATTTGTCGCTGAGTTGGACGCTCTTCGGCACAAGCCCCGCGACAGGTTGCGCCAAGTACGCGATCGACAAGTTCAACGTGACTGTGCTGGGGGCGGACAAGACCCAGGAGATCGCGTCGGTTCAGCTTGCATGCACCGCAGGCGGCGCCACGTTCTCCAATCTCCCCGTTGGCTCGGTTTACGTGCGCATCGATGAAGCCAATCCGCCCGACGCGTCGGCCTTTGGCAACGTCAACCTCACGGGCCCCATCACCCTGTCCGCTGGCCAGACCATGAACGTGTCCGCGCCGATCGACGTCGGCTCGCGCTCCATCATCTCGATCCCGGTCGGGTTCGCCGACTCCGGCTCGTGCAGCGCGCATGGGGTGAGCAGCGTTCAATTCCAGATCAGCGGCAACGACAAGCTGATCGTGCCGTTCAACGATGCAGATGCCACCAAGCCCTGCGATTTGACGGGCGCGACCTACAAGCTGCGCGTGATCGACCTGCTGAATTCGCCGCCGTCCTGCGCGGTGCCGAGTACGGCGACTGGTCTGGTTATCTGCAACGCTGCGGGCAATACCAAGGTGACGGTTCAAGCGCACGGACTGGTGGGCAACACGATTGGCTACGCCGCGAAGATGGACGTGACGGGCCTGAGCGACGGGAAACTGACCGCGGTACAGACGCCTATCAAGCTGCAAACCTGTGGCGTGGGCGATCCGCTCTGCCAGTAGGCGTCGGCTCGCTGCGCAATTTCCCTTACACATCTTGACCCCATTCGAATACCAAACCGAACAGCGTGAGACCTGTCGCATGTCGGACTGGGACCGCGAAGCGTGCACCTCCGGTGGCACGCCGCGGTGTCGGCGGCTGTGACTTTGGGATTCGGTCAGCGTCTAGAGAACCGTGACATTTCCAGCGCGTGCATTGACGTCGCCCTGCACTTCGGGCTAGCGTTACGGCCGCTCGCGATGCGTCTTCACGGAGACGCCGGATGCCAAAAGGGAGTCACATCTCTGCGACATCACGAGGGAAGCCGGGATGAGCCTTTCGGGGCTTGAGCCGGCACGGACCCGCCACTGTAGGCAGCACATCGGTCAGCCACAAAGCCACTGTCTTTTCTGGGAAACTGGTAGGGATGGGAAGGCGGCTGAATCCACGCTGCGAGTCAGGAGACCGGTCGCGCGCTTCCACTGCCGTTGGCGTTTTGCGCCAGCGGACAGCGTCCCCGGGGCTTGGGACGCGAGGGCTACATGCTGGCGCGTCTGGTTCAGTTGCTGTCTTGCTTATCGGTGCTTGCGCCTTGTGCGGCGTTTGGCGCTGACTTGCCGGCCCACACGACGCCGACCGCCCTGCCCACTTGGCAACTGCCCGCGCAGCGCGTCCATGGACGCAAGCCGGACATGCCCGCAGCGGAGTTGGACCCGACCGCAGCGGCGAACGTCGTGACCGGAGAGGACCTCCGCGACCATCACTTGTCCGTGCCTGAGGCGCTCGACAACCAGGCCGGACTGCGCGTGCAACAGTTGAGCGGCTATGGCGCGCCGGCCCAGCTGACGATCCGCGGCTGTTCTTCGGAGCAAGTCGACGTGTACATCGACGACGTGCCGGTGCAGTCGCTGGACGGTTCGCCGCTGGACTTGGCGGACCTGCCTTCGGGGCAGATCGAGCGCTTGGAGATTTACCGCGGGATGACACCGGCTTCGCTGGGTAGCCAGTCGGTGGGTGGCACGCTGCGGCTGACCTTGAGGCAACCCAACGGCGTGGGCGGTGAAGTCAACGCGGGCGCAGGCAGCTATGGCGCACGGCAGACAGAAGCGGCCGCCGCTTGGCATTCGGACACGCTGCGGATTTCCGGCGGGCTGCGGTACGTGCACGCGGACGGCAACTTCCCGTTTCGCTTTGATAACGGAACTTTGTACAACACGAACGACGACGCGATGCGAACGCGGCAGAACAACGCGCTCGACCGACTGGGCGGCACGCTGGGCGGTCAGTGGCAGGTGAGCAAGAAGTGGTCGCTGCAGGGGCGCTGGTTCGGCGCCGGTCTGAAGCAGGGAATTCCGGGTCCAGCGCTCTTTGAGTCGACGACCTCGAACTTGCAGCGCGACCGACAGCTCGCCGCCTTGTCGCTGCTGGGGCAGAACGTTTGGCGGCAGGACGATCGCATGCGGGTGTCGTTGCAAGGCAATTGGCTGGGGACCGATGTCAACGATCCGCGCGGCGAGCTGGGCGTGCCCTGGCAGACGAGTCAGGTGGTGCGAACGTTGGGGCTGCAGACGGTGTGGCAAACGCCGATCGTTGGCGTCATGAGCGCGGTGGTGCGCGTGGCAGCGATGGCGGGCGACGTCGCGACCCACGATCAGCTCGCGGCAACAGACCAGCCGACGTCGTCGCGGCAGTCGCTGCAGGCCGGACTGGGCTTGCCGTTTCACTGGCAGGAAGCGGGTATTCAGCTCGTACCGTCGGCGAGCGTCGAGGCACAGCACAGCCGACGAACGACAGAGGAAAGTTACCCGTTCACGGCGCGCAGTTTGACGGTGGCCGACGACGCGCTGTGGACGACGCGTCTGGCGGCTTCCTGGCAGGTGCTGCCGTGGCTGCAGCCGCGCGTGGCGTGGACCCGCGGGACGCGCGCACCGACGTTGATGGAGCTCTACGGGAACGATGGCGTCGTGCGCGGCAATCCCACGCTGCTGCCGGAGACCGCGATGACGTGGGATGCCGGCGTGGCGGTGCGTCACGAGGCGGAAAAGTGGACGGTCGCGGTCGACGCGAGCGCGTTCCTGAAGCAAGTGGATGACCTGATTCAACTCTCCTCGGTGAACGCGCACCAGGCTCGGTTTGACAACATCGCCAGCGCGCGGCTGGTGGGCATCGAAGTGCAGGCATCGACGCGGCTGTGGAAGCAGCTGCGGCTGATCGGTCAGCACACTACGCTTTTGGCGGAGGACACGTCGGGACGCGCGGCGTATGACGGCAAGACGCTGCCCATGCGACCGCGCACGCGGTGGTCGTTGCGCGCGGATTGGCTGAAGCGGAGCGGCGTCATGGCGTGGCGACCGTTTGTGACTGGGCAATGGCAGGCTGGGCATTTTCTGGACGCGGCAAACCTCGTCGTCGTGCCGGCGCACACGCTGGTGGGCGGTGGTCTGCGCGTCGAACACAAGCCGTGGCAGGTGTTTGTGGAGCTGCGCGTGGACAACGCGTTGAACGCCTCGGTTGTGGACCTGGTTGGGTACCCGCTGCCGGGGCGCACAGCATGGCTGCAAATTGGCTGGCACCTGTGGCGCGATGAAGAGACGCAGCAGCCGGTGGAAATGTCGCCCAAGCCCGATGAAGTCGCGGAGGCCACGCCGTGAAACGATTCCTTATCGCGTGTGTGTGGTTAGCCGGTTGCGTGGACGACACCCGTTCGTCTCAGACCGAATCGGAGTATGAAGCTGCGTTGCCATCGGTTGGTAATCGCCTCGCCGTGCTCGGATCGGACTACAAAAGCTCCGCCCTGTCCCTGGTGGCTGCTGACACGCAAGCGCGCGTCGGCTCTGCACTTTGGCATTCGGGATCGCAAGTTTCCGCAGCGACCACCGCGCTCTCGGGCGACGCGGCGCTCGCGCAAACGCCTTGGGACGACGGCCGGATCGTCGTCATCGACCGCGGCAACGCCGTCATCACGTTCTGGGATCCAACCAACCGCGCCGTCAGGCAAATTCCCGTCAGCACGGGCTTCTACAGCAATCCGCAGGACGTCATTCCGATCGACGCGCACAAGATGTACGTCGTGCGGATGAAGCGGAACCCAACGCCATCTGCGGATCCGACGGATCTGGACGAAGGCGATGACGTGCTGATCGTCGATCCGACTGACGGCAAGCTGCTTGGACGGCTCGATTTGGCACCGTACGCGGCGGAAAAGGGGCTGGTGGCGGCTGGAAGTCGCGCGGTCAAAGTCTACGGGCACGTGTGGCTGCCGTTGCAGTCGCTGGCGGCGGACTTCTCCCACCAGGGAGACGCGCGCATCCTGGAGATTGATCCGGAAAAAAATATCGTCGTTAGCAAGGTTGATATACAAAATATCAAGAACTGCATCGCAATGACTTGGCAGGAAGATATCTTCGCTTTCGTCGCGGTCTGCCCTGGCGCGTACTCGGACAAGGCGGATCAGGGCGCGCACGCAGGCGTCGTCCTGATTTCGCCCGGGAACGCGACACCATCGGCGCAGGTCCTCTTTCATGCCAGCGACTTCGGGGGCGCCGCGACGCTCGGTCGCGACGTCGCGTGCGTGCCCGGCGGACACTGCCTGGTCACAACGCCCGGAGATCCGGACAGCAACACGCCCGACCGCCTGTGGCGGTTCGAGACAGCCGGCGGCAAGCCGGTCGAAGTCGCCAAGGGCAGCGGTCCGTTCTCATTCAGCGGAATGCACGCCCACGTGGCCAGCCAACACATCGTGCTCGGTGACCGAACGAACCCGAGCGGTGACGTCCGAATCTTTGCCCTCACGGCCATGACGACGACCGAAAGACCAGCAGTATCGAGCAATCCCGGCGGACTTGGCGCCATCGACTTTGGAGTATTCTGATGCGCTGGCAGATCGTGAGCCTGCTAGTTGTCATGGGTTGCACAACCAAACCGCAGCCAACTATCCAGACACACAAGGAAGATCAAACTGCGGAGGACGCTGCGCCGACGACCATCTTGGACCAGCGCGGGCATTCTGTGACGCTGACGCAGCCGACTCTGCGCATCGTGTCGCTGTCACCGGCGCTGACGGAGACGCTGTTTGCGGTCGGCTGTGGCAAGCAGGTCATTCTGCGCGATGGCTGGAGCGATTACCCACCGGAGGTGCGTGCGATTGCGGCGGTTCAAGGGTTCGCGCCAAGCGCCGAGGCGATTTTGGCGGCCCGTCCGGATCTGGTGCTGAGCAACTTCCCGCCGCCCGCCCTCGCTAGCGCGCTGGATGCCGCCCACGTTCCGTGGCTGGCTTTTGCGCCCAAGACGATCTCGGACGTGACCCAGACGCTGCGTGCCGTGGCCCAAGCGTGTGGCCAAAAGCGCGCGGGAGAGGCGCTGGCGACGGCGTTCACGCGGCGGATCGCCCAGATTCGCGAGCGGGTTCAGGACAAAGTGCCGCCGCGGGTGTTCTACGAGATGGACGCCGGCATCGCCGGGCAGCCCTACACGATTGGCAAAAAGACCTTTGGACAGGAAGTGCTGACGTTGGCGGGCGGAGACAACCTGTTTGGTCAGCAGGATCGCGAGTGGTTTCAGGTTTCGGCCGAAGCCGTGCTGGATTTGGACCCGGACGTGGTACTGCTTGGTGACGCCGATGTCCAGGATTCACCGCAGTCTCTCGAAACCCTGCGGCACCGACCGACGATGGCGCTGCTGCGCGCGGTGCGGACCTCGCAAGTGTTCCCGTTGCACGCAGATTTGGTGTCGCGCCCAGGCCCGCGGTTGGCGCTGGGTGTGGAGGAAGTAGCGCGGCTGTTGCACCCCGTAGCGCTCCTCGATTTGCCGCTGTTGCAGCCGCTGTAGGGAGGGACCAGTTTGCAGTCTCGAACCGCCCACGCGTGGATGTTCGGCGTTCTGGTGCTGCTCGGCGCGGCGGCAGTGACCCTGTCCATTGGCGCGGGGCACACGCCGATCACGCAGTTGCTGGAGCAAGCGTTCGCTGGCGACCCCGTGGCCACGGCGATCTTGCGCGACGTCCGGCTACCGCGCGCGTTCGCGGCGCTGCTCGTTGGCGCTTCCCTTTCGGTGTCGGGCGTGCTGCTGCAGGCGGCGACCCGCAATCCAGTCGCAGACCCGTATCTGGTGGGCACGAGCGCGGGCGCGACGACGGCGGCAGTTCTAGCGGCACCTCTGGCTGCCTGGCTCTGCGGAGTTCTGGCGCTGCCTTTTGAGCAAGTCCTGCCGTGGCTCCAGCCGCTGGCGGCTTTTGTCGGCGCGCTGTCGGCAGTTTCCATCGCGTTCGCCATCGCCCGCGCCGGTGGTCCGCTGCGTCCGGAGCGCGTTCTGCTTGCGGGGCTCGTCCTGACGGCATTCGCGGGCGCTGCCACGTCGTTTCTGCTGTACCAATTCAGCGACATGCGCCTGCGTGCGGCGACGCTGTGGCTGATGGGCGGCGTGTCCCTGCCTGATTGGCGCCTCGCGGTGCCGATGACGCTGCTGCTCGTGAGCGCGCTCTTGTGGTCGCTGCGGGCAGCCGCGGGCCTGAACGCGCTTGGGTTGGGCAGCGATGCCGCGCGCGGTCTGGGCGTCGACGAAGCGCGGCTGGCCAAACACGCGTTGTGGTGGTCGAGCGCCCTCGCTGCCATCGCTGTGTCGTTGGGCGGAATCATCGGCTTCGTGGGGCTGCTGGTGCCGCACGCCCTGCGCGGCTGGCTGGGGCGCGACCATCGGGCGTTGTTGCCCGGTGCTGCGCTCTTTGGTGCGGCGTTTCTGATGCTGTGCGATGCCTTGGCGCGCGTGCTTGTCGCGCCGGCCGAGCTGCCCGTGGGCATCCTGACCGCCTTGGCGGGAGCTCCGGTGCTTGTGGTGCTTCTGGGATTGCACCGGCGCGAACGTCGCGTGCGCGTGACGACCGAGGTGCCAGAACAACCGGGCAACGCGCTTCTGGCGGCGCGCGCCCTGCTCCTGCAACACACCGGGCAGACGCAGCCCACCTTGCACGATGTGACACTGGACTTGCCCCGTGGACAGTTCGTCGTCCTGGTGGGCGCGAACGGCGCGGGCAAGTCGACGCTGCTGCGGGTGCTCGCTGGCGTGGCTCCAGTCAACGGCGGTCACGTTCTGGATCGGGGGCAACCGCGCGCGCACGCCGACCGCGCGCCGGACCACGTCGCGTTTCTGCCTCAGGATCCGCATGCCGAGCCCGGACTTACGGTGCAAGCGCTCGTGGCGCTGGGGCGTACGGCGTTCCTGGCGCAACAACCGTGGCGGTCGGACTTGCCGCCCGACGACTTGCGGGCGGTTCAGCTGGCCTTGACGCGCTGTGGTTTGGCGGAACGCGCTGGTGAGCCGTGTGCGTCGCTGTCGGGCGGGCAATTGCAGCGCGCCTTTGTCGCGATGGTCCTTGCACGAGAAGCAGACGTTGTGCTGTTGGACGAGCCTTCAGCCTCCTTGGATCTGCCGCAGGCCGACCAGATGCTGGCGCTCTTGCAGGAACTGGCGCACGCGGAGAATCGCTTGGTGGTGGCCGCTGTTCACGACTTGCGTCTTGCGCTGCGCCACGCGGATGCAATTCTCGTGCTGCACGATGGACAAGCGCTTGGACCGTTTGCACCCGACGCGCGCGCGCTGAAAACGGCGCTGGAAGCTGCCTTCGGGCCGACCATAGCCGAGCTCGCAGGACTCACTTGGCCGCCTTGACCACACGGGTCGGCGCGGCCATCATCGACACCACGAACACGAGGCAGGAGAAGTACGATGTATTTTGCAGTCATCCAACAGTTCCAGAAGTCACTTGGCAATCTGGACGCGATCCTGGGCAAAGCGCAGGCGCACGCAGATTCGCGCAAGTTCAATCCGGACGGCTACCTGCCCTTGCGGCTCGCGCCGGACATGCTGCCTTTTGCGGTACAGGTCCGCATCGCGTGCGACACGGCGAAAGGCGCGGCGGCGTCGCTGGCGGGCACTGAAGCGCCCAAGCACCTCGATAACGACGTGACGTTTGCCGAATTGCGCGCGCGCATCGCGAAGTGTCTTGCGTACTTGGCCACGTTCAAGGAAGCCGACTTCGCGGCGGTCAAGGCGACGGACATCGTGCCGATCCCCTACCCGGCGGGCAAGGCCATGTACGCGCAAGAAGCCCTGCTCTCGCGCGCCGTGCCGAACTTCTTCTTCCACGTGACGACCGCGTACGACCTGCTGCGGACGAACGGCGTTGAACTCGGCAAGGCGGATTACCTGGGCGAACTTCAAATTCTGGACCCTGCCTAGTCCATGCGGCGCTTGTGGGTCGTCCTGCTGCTGACTTTGCTGCCGCTGACCGCAGAAGCGGCGCGACGGCGTGCGACGTTTTTCCCCAAGGACCTGGACATGGAGCTGCTGGGCGACGTGGAGCTCGACACGCGTGTCGGTGTTCTGCGCGCGCACGACAGCACGACGGTGGTGGTGCCGGACGTGGCGGTGGACATCGGCATCAACCGGCGTTTTGAGCTGAATCTGGACGGGCAAGGTGGCCTCGACCCGACGACGGGCAACTGGCTGGCGCTGGACCAGCTCTGGGTGTCGGGCAAGCACATGCTCTGGGATGACCACGGCAAGGAAAAAGCGTGGGCGCTTGGGCTACAGCAGGGACCGCGCTTCGCCGTGATGCCCGGCACGTGGGGCTTTGGCTATCAGGCACTGGGACTCCTCGGTGTGCGGAAGCCGCATTGGCAAGGCGTCATCAGTCTGGGCGGCTACATCGACCCGCAGGACACAGAGACGTTTCACCGCCCCATCGGCGCGCTGGCTGGCGTGGACTGGAGCATCGACCTCGATGACGTCTGGGACCTCGCGCCGGCGGCGGCGTTCACGCTGCACGGCGAAGGGCATCTGGACGCGGTGGCGACGCTGGATCTGGAGCGTGACTTCGGTAAGTGGGGCTCCGCGCGCGTCGGCGTGATTGGCGGCTGGCAGGATTCCGGCCGCATCGTGGGGCTGGAAGTCGGCTGGGCGCCGCGGTTTGTGCTGGTGGGAAAGACGCGGAAAGGCTGAATTGGCCACTTTGCGGCCGACGATCCGCAGTGCCTCCCTCCGTCAGCGTCGACTTCTTCAGTGAATCCTCCGCGCAACTGGCCGCTCCTGTACGGCGGTCTGGGACGAAACCCGCTTCGCCTGGCGCGCCCCTTGCCCACACATTTCCGCTTAGATCCCGCACGATTGACACGCCTCGCGCGTGCTAGCATCATCGCCCCCGCTTCGACCACCGGCCTTGCGCGCTCCGGGTCGGGCGAGACGCGCACACACGGGGAAACATGAGTTGTCAGGCAACACTTGGCGTACGGACGTTTGGGCTCACCGCGGCGTTCCTGCTCTGGGCACCTGCGGCTTGGGCCGACTGCGCCCCAGGTGCGGCCAAGACAGCGACGACCATGGCCAAAACGGCAAAGGCGGCGTACGACGCGGGCGACTACGGCAAGGCGATGCACCTGTATTCGGTGGCGTATGGCACGTGCGCGCGCGGCGACTGGGTCTTATGCGCCGGACGCGCGGCGCATGTGGCTGGCCAGCTCGACAAGGCAATCGAGTACTACGCGGTTTACGCGACGGCGGCGGATCGCGAGCCAGCGCTGGTGACCAAGTCGGAGACGTATCTGGCGCAGGCGCGTGAGGCGCGTGCCGATGAACTCGCGACGATGGCGCAACGCGCTGCGCTCTCGGGCGACCACGCCATGGCCGCGGCGACCTGGGCAAACGCGACCAAGCTGCAACCGGCGCGCGTGGATTTGTGGCTGCAAGCGGGCATCGAGGCGCAAGCAGCGGATCGCCGGGAAGACGCGGTCAATGCGCTGCGGATGTACATGTCCCGCGCGCCCTTGGAGGCGTTGGAGCGCAGTTCGGCGCGGGAGCGGCTGCGGCAACTGGGCGTCTACGTGACGCTGTTTGGCAACCCGGAGTCCGCGGAACTGCACGGCGGCAAGCCGGATCCGGCGACGCGTGGCACGACCCAAGTTGAGGTGTCGGTCAACCCGACGGCGGGGACGCCGGCGCAAGTGCGGTTTCGCGTGGGACGGTTTCAGGTGGACACGGAGACGGGCACGGTGACCGACGAACAGGCGGGGCTCGTCTGGCAGCGCGATGTAGCGGCGGTGGGCGTGCGCAGCTTTGACGACGCACGCGGCTTCTGTGAGCACCTCCACAGCGGCGGACAGGGCTGGCGGCTGCCGTCGCTGGTGGAGCTGCGTGGGCTCGTCGACACGACGCAGACCGCCGCGCGCATTGACCCCAAGGCATTTCCCGACACGCCGACCCAGGGTTTCTGGACGACGACGCCGGCAGCGGGCGAGCTGGGCGCGTTCTGGCGCGTGAACTTTGCCAGCGGTGGGGCGGGACAGGTGCGCTCGACGGAGCTCCAGCGCCTCCGCTGCGTCCGCGTGAACGCCGCGCAAACGGTGGACAAAGTCGCGGTGAACAAGCGCTATCAGGTCGATACGACGGTTGGCACCGTCTACGACGCCAAGACGCGCCTGACGTGGCAGCGCAACGGGCTCGCGGGCGGTCAGCGTTCGTGGATCGAAGCCGGGGCGTACTGCGCCGGGCTTGAACTGAGCGGTCGCGGCTGGCGCGTGCCATCCTTGGACGAACTGAAGTCCATCGTCGACGACGACCGCTTGAACCCGGCGATTGACGTCGCCGCTTTCCCCGACACACCGACACAGGGCTTCTGGACCAGCACGCCGTACCGCCTCCCCATCTCGGACGCGTGGTTCGTCGACTTCCGCGACGGTTCCGGCAGCGTGTTCCGCAGCGTCGAAGCGCAATTGCGCGTGCGGTGCGTGCGATGAAGCGGCCGCTCCTGCTGCTACTGGTTCTCGCTGTGACCGCTTGCGGCACGACGCCGACGACCGCGCCGAGCATCACCTACAAACCCAACGTCGACTTGAAGCTGCCCCTGCCCGACGGCACGTTGGCGGACGTCGCCGATCCGCACGTGATCAAGGTCGACAGCACCTGGTACCTCTACGGCACGCACAGCATGGTCAGTCTGGAAGCGTGGTCGAGCACGGACCTGGACGCGTGGACGTACGAAGGCGTGATTTGGCAGCCGACCAAGGGTTCGTGGAACGACCAAGGCAGCATTTGGGCGCCGCACGTGCAGCGCGCGCCAGATGCGTATTACCTCTACTACGTCGGGAACGGGCGCACCGGCGTCGCCAAGTCGACCTCGCCGACGGGACCGTTCAAGGACGTGTACGACCACCCGTTCGTGGGCGCGGGCTACGGCGGCATCGGCGACGGCGTCTATCTCTCGCCGCATTATGACGTGAATGATGCCGCCAATTTCCTCACGGATTTTCAGGAATACGCGATTGACCCGTATGTGCACCAATCGGCGGACGGCAGTCTGACGCTGTACGTGGCGGTGCTGAACCCACTATCGGTCATCGCCGCGCTGCCGATGAAGGACTATGTGACGTTGGCTGACGTGCCCACGCGCGTCGTGCTGGACGCGGACCCCGATGGCGACTGGGAATCGGTGAACCGCGAGGGCGCGGCAGTGATTGAAAAAGACGGCGTGATTCACCTCATCTATTCGGGCAACTTGTGGTGGACGCAGGACTACGCGCTTGGTGCGGCGTCGGCGCCATCGCCCACGGGACCGTTTACACGGCAGGTGCACAACCCGTTCCTGAGCCGCGCGAGTGCGGAAAAGCTGTGGGGACCGGGGCATTGCTCGGTCGCGCCCGGCGCGCGGGATGACTTGCTGGTGTTTTATCACGCGAAGGTCGAGCCCACGCAGTACTCGGCGCGGCGCGCGCGGTATGCGCCGATTGCGGTGAATGGTGCGGGGGAAGTGACGGTGACGGGGTTGGGCGGGTGATTGGGGCGCTTAGTGCAGCGAGTGCTGCGGGATGCGGGCCGCGCGTGGACGAGGGGCTGGGACGGTGCCGTTTTGTCTGCTGATCTTGGTTTATCCCGCCGTAGGGCGCGGGCTTGTCCCGCGCCGCGTGGTGCGCGGATTGTGGCGGTTGGCCGTCCGCGCTTCGCGCGAGTCTTGGCTGACTGGTGCGCGCAATCCGTGACATTCCGGGTAGGGTCAGGCCTCTGGCCTGACCGGTTGCGTGGTGACGCGGAGGAGTCGGGAGCACCGCGTTGTCCGGCCCGGTGGCGGGATGCACAGCCGACGGGGAGCCAGACTGACCGCCCCGGCGTGAACGCCGCTTGGCTGACTGGTGCGCGCAATCCGTGACATTCCGGGTAGGGTCAGGCCTCTGGCCTGACCGGTTGCGTGGTGACGCGGAGGAGTCGGGAGCACCGCGTTGTCCGGCCCGGTGGCGGG
>CAITYF010000217.1 GCA_903896545.1 uncultured Myxococcales bacterium
ATGCTGAAACATCGGTTTAATGTCTGAGACTTCTGCTTTGTCACGTGGAGGTCTCAATGTCGCTGCCGCCGTTCTACGAATTCTGCCTGCCGACGCTTCAGGAACTCCTTGCGTCGCCTCAAGGCTCGACCAAGCGTGAAGTCTTCGAGCGGGTCGCCAAGCGGATGAAACTCGCGGAGGGCGATCTTCAGGGCGTGATTCCGAGTGGACAATCCGTCTTTGAGAACCGCGTAGGCTGGGCGCTCTCGTACATGAAGAAGGTGGGCTGGGTCGATAATCCGAGCCGAGCGTTCTGGACGATCCTGCCCGCCGGCCGCGAACGAACCAAGAGCGGCAAGTCGGTCGGCATTGAAGAAATTCGCCCCGCGAAGGACGAGCACACGGGTTCGATCGCGACGACCAGTCAACTCGCGCTGCCGCAGCCCACGCTTACGCCGCAGGAACGCATCGACATGGCGCGTGGCGAGATCGTGGCCGATGTGGAGTCGACGATTCTCCAGCGTCTGGGCAATGTTTCGCCCAAGCGGTTTGAGCACATCGTGCTCCAACTCCTCGCCAAGATGGGCTATGCGGGGAACCTGGGTGCGAGTGAGCACGTTGGCGGGACTGGCGATGGCGGAATCGACGGCATCCTCTATCTCGATCGGCTCAGGCTTGAGCGGGTTTACGTGCAAGCCAAGCGCTGGCAAGGCTCGGTCGGCGAGGATCCGGTCCGCAGCTTCGCGGGCGCGATGGACCTTGGGGCGAACAAAGGCGTCATTTTGACCACATCGACCTTCACCCCCGCGGCGCGAAAGTACGTGGAGAAATCACACAAGGCGATTCGCTTGGTGGAAGGGAAGGAACTCGCCGGGCTGATGGTCGAGTTCGAAGTCGGTGTGCAGGCTGACGTGGTGATCCGCGTGCCGAAGGTCGACGAGGACTTTTTCGACGAAGCTTGAGCCCAGACCTCGGCGATCATAACGCTTGCCGTTACTACCGGACCCCGTTATCATGTCGTCATGATCCGGTCCTTCGCCGACACCGAAACCGAGAAGCTCTTCCGCCGCGAGCGGGTGCGAAAACTGCCACCGGACATTCAGCGAACGGCGCTACGCAAGCTGGTGCAACTGGACGCGGTGCTCACGCTGGACGACCTGCGGGTGCCGCCCGGCAACCGGCTGGAAGCGTTGACCGGCAACCGACTGGGTCAGCACAGCATCCGCATCAACGATCAGTGGCGGGTGTGCTTTGTCTGGACGACTGGCAGCGCCGAAGCCGTTGAAATCGTGGATTACCATTGAAGGAGTCGACCATGAACGACAAACTGCCCCCGATTCACCCCGGCGAAGTGCTGCTGGAAGACTTTCTGCTGCCGCTCGGCGTCTCGCAGTACCGGTTGGCCAAGGACATTGCGGTACCGCCGCGGCGGGTCAACGAGATCGTCCACGGAATCCGTGGTATCAGCGCGGACACGGCGTTGCGGCTGGCGCGGTACTTCGGCACGTCGGCGGAACTGTGGATGAACCTGCAGTCGCGGTACGACCTGGAACGGCAGCGCGACGAGGCGGAGGCGCGGATTCTGGGCGAAGTGCACGTGCTGAAGCGGGTCGCGGCGTGACCAACCGCACCGGGGACAAAACGGGGAAAGCTGCCACAACTCATTGAAATCACAAGCCGCTGAAACATCGGTTTAATGTCTGAGCCTTGCCCCATATTTCCCCGCGTTGCCCGACGATTCCCGGTAGGCCACGATTGCCTTGACGTGTGAACCCAGTACACCTATCCTGAGCTTCAGGAGGCCGGATGAAGGCCAAGAAGCCGTACTGGGATCTGGACCGGGTCAAGGGTCTCGCGGCGAACGACCGGCTGGTTTTGTCGCGATCGCGGGCCTTGAACTTCTTTGAAGCCGATGAGACGGCCGTCGCGACCGTCAAGCAGGTCATCGCCGGTCTGTCGGCGGACAGGTTCGCTGAGACGCTCCTGCAGCCAGCGAAGTGCGACGTGTACGGTGTGCAGGTTGCGGGTGCGGGTT
Organism: uncultured Myxococcales bacterium; assembly: GCA_903896545.1. Classification (GTDB taxonomy): domain Bacteria; phylum Myxococcota_A; class UBA9042; order UBA9042; family UBA9042; genus CAIYBN01. The sequence goes on from CAITYF010000217.1 coordinate 2,015, forward strand.
GGTACCTCAAGCTGACGATCGACCCGCAACCGCCGGAAGGACTCATCGTCATCTCGCTGCATCCGCTGGAGAAGCCACTGAGAACGAACACGGGAATGGTGAAGCCATGAAGTGCTACGCTTGTTTTGAAGGTGAGGTTGTGGCCACGGTGCAGGCCGGTCGGACGCTCCGCTACAAGGCCATGCAGAAGTTGCCGGTCCCGGAAGACTTGGTCATCCCGACGTGCAACCACTGCGGCGAGCAATGGATTTCGCCAGCGGACGCCAAGCGGATCGACGCGGCGTTGGAGGTGGTGTACCGGCAGGAGCTGCTGGCGAGGGTACGGGCCGTGCTGCCGGACCCGAAGGACGCCGACCGCATCGAACGCGATCTCGGCTTGTCACGCGGCTACTTGTCGCGGCTGCGGACCGGGCGGAAGATACCGAGCGAGCCGTTGGTGGCGATTCTGGCGTTGATCCACCAGCAGCCATCGGTCTTGAAGAGAGTCGAGGCGATGTGGGAGCGACCGGCAGCGTGACCGACACTAGCCGGGCCGATGTGTGAATTTCGCCCACGGCATTGTTGACTGGCCGCTGGCGGGTCAGCGGTTGTGCAGACTGGAGTGGGAGGTTGCCGAGTGGCCGAGTCATTCATGCTACCCCTTCCGGTGCGCGTCGTTATGCGGGTCCTCGCCGCGGTCCTATCTGCCTTGCTTGCTTTCGGGTTGGCTGGCGCGGCGTTGGTTGGAGACATCGACGGTGATCGCGCCGAACTCGATGGACACACCACCTGGTTCTGGGACTGGGGCTTGCTGGCAGTAGTCGCGCTACTATTGGGCATGGCGGCCTTGTGGTTCGTGCGTGGCGCGTGGCGCATTGCTGTGTCCGAAAACCAGCCTTGAGCGCTCGCGTTTGTCGGCGCTAGGTCGACGCAAAGACGCGTGGACTATCATTGAAGGAGTCAACCATGAACGACAAGCTGCCACCCATTCACCCCGGCGAAGTGCTGCTCGAAGACTTCCTGCAACCTTTCGGCGTGTCCCAATACCGGTTGGCCAAGGACATTGCGGTGCCGCCGCGGCGGGTCAACGAGATCGTCCACGGCATTCGCGGCATCAGCGCGGACACGGCGTTGCGGCTGGCGCGGTACTTCGGCACGTCGGCAGAGCTGTGGATGAACCTGCAGTCGCGGTACGACCTGGAACGGCAGCGCGACGAGGCGGAAGCGCGGATTCTGGGCGAAGTGCATGTGCTCAAGCGGGCGGCCGCGTGAGTGACCGCACTGGGGACAAACCCCGGATTCCGCCCGCAACCGCTTGAAATCACTACCCCGCGAAACATCGGTTTAATGTGTATTTTCAATAACATAAGTCGGCGTGGTCGTCGCTCAGGCCGCAACCGGAGACTTCCCGCTGACCACCCGGTCCTCCAGCCCGCGCAGGATGACGAGGAACAGGCTGCCCATCATCTTGCGCATCATCGTCTGGCCCATCAGCCACCCGATCGGGCCGTACTTGACCTCGAAATCCATGCCCATCTTGAGCTGGCAGCGCTTCGGTCCGAGCGGCGCAATCGCGAATGTGGCGATCGCCTTGTTCAGCGGCATCGAGAAGCCAGATAGCTCGACGCTGTAGCCGCGCCCTTCCTGCCAGTCGATGACTTTCTCGACGACCGAACTGCCGTCTTTGAAGTGACAGCGCCGACTGGCGCCGACGCCGGAGGTCGACTCACTGAGGACGTCGACTTTGCTGACGCGCGGATGGAATTCGTCGATGTGCATGAATCGGCCCAAAACTGCCCACGCCTGTTCGGCGGAAGCCTCGATGTCGACGGTACGTTCGATGGTGATCATGAAGGGGTTCCTGTCTGTTCGCTGCAGGATCCGACGCCGTCTACTCAAGAGGCGCGTTCGCTCGCAGAAGTTTGTTTGTCGCGCAGAGTGTTTCCAACCGCTCAGTTGGTTATAATGGACGTGGTATGTTCGCGCAAGGGGCGGAAGATCCTATGCACGACATGACCGCCTGACCGCGCAAGCGGCAGGGCATGGCCTACGCGGCCGACGCCAGGGGCCCTTCGCCCCTGGACCCCGCGGGGGTTAGCATTGGACTTGTGCCTTTGACTGGGCGAGCGATGGCCGTCCGGGCCTGGCACGAGATCACCGCGAAGTGTCCCAAATTGGAGGCCATATGACCCGGACGACCACCGATGTGCAGTATACGACGACACCCATCGTCGCTCAATCCCGCTTGTTTCTCG
>CAITYF010000218.1 GCA_903896545.1 uncultured Myxococcales bacterium
GGCCGGACCGGGTCGCCAATCGCCAACGTCGGACGTTGGCGACGGAGTCCCGATGCGGGCCTCCGCGCGGAGCGTTGGGCCCCTTGCGCAACTGGCGACGAATTCCAGCGGGCCGCGCGTGTACAACGCGCGCGCAGCGCGGACGGGTGCGAATTGCCGACTGGTTGACGGGTACCACGCGAAACGGATCGTTGCCGCTTGCGGCGGAGGCACGCGCAGCGGGTCTCCGCCCGGAGCGTCGGCGCCAGCCGGACCGCGGAGGGTAGAGCCGGGTCCGGCCGCTTGCGGCCGGATTCGCCCAAACAAAGCAGGAGAAGAATCGAACTGTTGGGTTAGTACAGAATCCGCGTCCGGATGTTGGTCTCCAGCCCCGCGATGGCGCGCGCGACTTCGGCGGACACGTCCTGGTCCAGGTCCGTCACCAGATAACCGATGCTTGCGTCCGTCGCCAGCGTTTGCGCCCGTACGTTCGCGCCGAGGTCGGACACGATGCGGTTCACGTCGCGCAGAACGCCCGGCACGTTGCGGTGCACGTTCAGAATGCGGTGCGCGCCCGGCGTCGGCGAGAGTTCGACCTGCGGGAAGTTCACCGCGCCCGTCGTGATGCCCGCGTTCACGAACTTCGTCAGGGCCACGGACACTTCCTTGCCAATTGCCGCCTGCGCTTCCACCGTCGACCCGCCCAAATGCGGCGTCAAGATCACGTTGGGCAGCCCCTGAAGCGGCGACACGAAGTCGTCGCTGTTGGTCTCCGGCTCCTTGGGATACACGTCCACCGCCGCGCCAGCCAAGTGGTTGCGGCGCAGCGCGTCCGCCAGCGCATCCAGATCCACGACTGTGCCACGGCTCGCGTTCAGCAGGTACGCGCCCGGCTTCATCCGCGCGAGTTCTGCCGCGCCGATCATGCCCGCGGTACGCGGCGTCTCCGGCACGTGCAGGGTCACGAAATCAGACGCTTCCAGCAGTTCTTCCATCGTCGCGAGCGACTGCGAGTTGCCGATCGCCATCGTCGACTTGATGTCGCACGTCAGCACGCGCATGCCCATCGACTCCGCCAGCACGCCGACCTGCGAGCCGATGTGGCCGTAGCCGATGATCCCCAACGTCTTGCCGCGCACTTCAAACGAGCCGTCGGCCAGCTTGCGCCACTTGCCTTCGTGCGCCTCGCGGCTCCGGTCAAACAGGCGGCGAGACAGCGTGATGATTTCGCCGATGATGAGTTCCGCCACGCTGCGCGTGTTGGAGAAAGGCGCGTTGAACACAGGAATGCCACGCACGTTCGCCGCGTCGAGCTCGATCTGGTTCGTGCCGATGCAGAACGCGCCGATCGTCAACAGACGCCGAGCGTCGGCCAACGCGGCGGCGGTCACGCGCGTCTTGCTGCGAATGCCCAGCACGTGAACGTCGCGCAGACGCTTGGCCAGCTCCGCTTCGCTCAACGCACCTTTAACGACCTCGATCTGGAAGCCTTCCTCGTGGAAGACCTCCAGCGCAGTCGCGTGAATATTCTCCAGAAGGAGGACTTTGATATCTTGCTTGGGGAAGGATGTGCGCGTCTTCATGGGCCGGGAGACTACACGAATTCGCGGGGCGTGCGTAGCCCAGGCGCGCAAACGGTCGGTGACGCGTCGGCGAATTTACGCGGCGCGCACTTCGCGCATGCGCTTGCGATTGACTTGCTGGACGTCCCAGTTGTGCAATTCCGCGCTGTCAAACGCCAGATCGACCGGCATGCCCTGATTCAGGTTACGGCGGAACGACGCGTAGCTGCGCCACACGCACGTGTCGAGGCAGATCGCCTGGATGTCCGGTGTGCGGTGGGCCCAGCGCAAGAGCGCCTGCGTCGTCGGAAACACCTGCCGCGTACCATCAGATGTCAGGCCGTAGCAGCTCACGCGGCGGGCGGGCGGCAGCGAGCGAATCAGGTCGCGCGCGTTGAGCGCAGGCGAGGCAACGAACATGTCGAGAAGGGAATCGACAGAGTGGGTGTGCGCCATGGGGGACCTCATCTTCGGGGGTTCGCGGACGAAACGAGCACCAGTCAACGCACCCGCGCTGACGTAAAGGGATGTATGCAGTGAGCGTGCCAAAACTCGATAAGGAGTATTTAGCCAGTTGATTCCAAAGTGAAATGACAAAAACCTCTCAGTTCTTGTGTGTGCAAACAGGCGGAAGTGCACATGTGCACACGTGAGCATGTGCACACGGGGAGCGGACTGGCGACCGCGTGCAAATCCGGGCATCATCGAGATGGAGGCCGCGTGACGATCCGCTATCGATTGGGACTGCTATCTCTCGCTGTTGCGCTGCTGTTGCCGGCCTTGCTCCTCTCTGCGACAGCACAGGCCGCGTCACCGACTGCGACCGTTATCGCTCAGCCGTTGCCGCCGGCGCCTGTGCGCGGTCCTGCGCGTGCGCCCGTCCTCATCGTCGCCGTTGGCGAGTACGAGTGTCAGTTCTGCAAGCGCGCGGAGACCACGCTTGCGCAAATCCGGACCGAGTATGGCGACCAGGTTCGCGTGCTGTGGCGGCACGACCCGCTGCCATTTCATTTGCGTGCGCGACCTGTCGCCAAGGCGACCCTCGCGGCAGAGCGTCAGGGCAAATTCTGGGCTATGCACGACGCAGTTTTTGCCAACTCCGACCTGAGCGACGCGGGACTGCGCGCGGCAGCGGTGGTGTCCGGGCTCGACTTGCAGCGGTATCAGGTCGACGTGACGGACCCGCTGCTGGACGCGCGACTCGACGCCGAAGCGGCGCAGGCGGGCGCGGTGGGCATATCGGGCACGCCCACCTTCTTCATCAACGGCAAGCGGCTCGTGGGCGCGCAACCGCAGCCCTCCTTCCGTCGCGAAGTCGATGCGGCGATTGTCTCAGCCGCGACCGTCCCCGATGCACCGGGCGATGTTGATGCGGCCCGGTGGTTGGCCCACGCCGGCGAGGATGGCGCGCGCCTGTATCGCTGGCTCGTGCTAGGTGAACCGGCGCCAATGCCGCACGCGCCCGTGCCAGAGTCTGCGCGGAGTGTGTGGAGCCTGCCCCTCGACCCGCGCGACGCGACACAGGGCGACGTCGACCAAGCAGAAGTGACGCTCGTCCTGTTTACCGACTTTCAGTGTCCATTTTGTGCCCGTGCGGTCGGCACCGTGCGCGCGCTCCAGCAGAAATACGGCAAGTCGTTGCGCGTCGTGTTTAAGCACAATCCGTTGCCGTTCCATCCGCTTGCACGCGCGGCGGCGATGGCTGCGATCGCCGCGGGTCGACAAGGCAAATTCTGGCCGATGCACGACAAAATGTTCGACCACCCCCAAGAATTGGATGAGCAGCACTTTTTCAAATGGGCCAAACAGCTGGGGCTGGACATCGCGCGCTTTCGCCGTGAAAAGTCCGATGCCGCCGCTGCGCGCCAAGTGGACGACGATATTGCGATTGCTGAATCCGTAGAAGCACGCGGAACGCCAACATTTTTTGTCAATGGTCGCAAGATTGTCGGCGCACAACCGCAGGAAGTGTTTTCCGTCGTCATCGAGGAAGAAATCGCTGCTGCTCAGGCAGCGCATCGCCGCGGATTGGCCTGGTACGAGGCGCTCATCGCCGATGGCAAGACTTTTGACGAACTTGAAGACGTCGCGCTGCCGTTCGACTTGACCGGACTGCCGTCGATTGGACCCGACAACGCGCCTGTCACGGTCGTCTTTGTGACCGACCACCAGTGCCCGTTCTGTGCGCGGCTATCGCCGACCCTGCGGCGTTTGGTGGAGAAATTCCCGCAACAAGTTCGATTGGTTATTGTGCCTTGGATGGCGGCCGACCATCCGTCGTTCCTACCCGCGGCGCAAGCAGCTATCGCAGCGTGGATTGAAGGTGGAGCTGCGCTTTTTGCCCAGCTCGACCAAGAATTGTACGCGCATTCGCACGAACTCGACGCGGAATTGGTCGCCAAGCTCGCCGGTCAGGTGGGCATCAAGCGCCAACGGTTGACCGACCTGGTGGCCAACGGTCAGGTAGCGGCGGTTTTGGACCGCGCCAATGCCGTTGCCGTTCGCGGAGAAGCAGAAGCGACGCCAACGGTGTACGTGAACGGCCGCGCCGTAAAGCACGCCACGGCGGGGGGCGTTGAGCGGGCCGTGACCCGCGAAGTGCAGCACGCTGCCCAGCACCATTGACCCGGAGGGGCCGCGCACGTACACTCCGCGCGCTCCGCGGCTAGCCTGCGGAGGATGCGCGACTAGCTCAGCTGGATAGAGTATTGGCCTCCGAAGCCAAGGGTCGCCGGTTCGAATCCGGCGTCGCGCGCCACGATAATCTTCTTGTTTTTCGGGAGGTTGGTCGCCTCGCTCAAACCGGCATCAGTGCTGTTTTTGCCGGAATGAGACAAAAATGTAACAAGACCCGGTTCTGGAGCGTTCGCCGCCTTCCGCAGGGGCTCTGCCGATGGCGCTGTCGGGAAGAACGTCAGGCGGTTCACTTCCGACTGCTGAAACTCAGGCGACAGATGGGCGTAGACGGCGGCCGTGATCTGCGGGTCGGCGTGACGCAGGTGCTTTGACACCGCCATGATGCTCGCGCCGGCCATCACCATCAGCGAGGCGGTTGTGTGCCTGAGGTCGTGAAAGCGGACCGGGCGAACCTGCGCCACCGGCCACAGCTTCATCGAGTCCTTGGGGCAACGCCGGACGAGGTTGTCTGGCTGGGTCTCGCGGAACCCGCAGCCCTTCTTCCTGCACTTATGGATGTAGCCCTCCACGAGCCCGGCCGTGACCATCGCGCGGTGCAGCACGTCCTGGAGAGGAAAGTCCTCGCGCATCCGGGTGCCGTCTGGCGCAGGGAAGACCAGGGTGCTGTTTGACGCCTTGATGGCGGACTTGAGGAACGGATACAGCTCAGTCGGGATCCTGACCACGCCTTCATCGCCGCCCTTGGGCACGTCGCGGCCGTGCGAGTGCCTGACGTAGATCAGCCCGGCGTCCAGGTCGACGTCGGCTTTGCGCAGACCCAGCAATTCGCCCTTGCGCAAGCCCAAGTAGAGCGCTGCGGCAAACAACGGCTTCCACCGGTCGGAGAGCGCAGGGAGCAGCGCAGTTACCTCGTCGTGCCTCAAGTAGTTCGGCAGGCGCTTCGGCTCTGCGCGCTTCTTCACTTCCCGCACGATGTTAGGACCGGCCGTCTTGCCCTCGCGAATCCCGGCCTCCAAGATCCGCAAGATGGTCATCCTGATATGGTTCACGGACGCTGGTGCGAGCCCGGCCGACTGCTGGCGCTCACGGAGGAGGCGTTCGACGTCGGCCCGTGCGATCTCCGCAACCTTCAGTTTCTCAAACCACGATCCAGTCAAGTGGACGCGGACGCGGCTCTCATCCTGTTCGTGGGATGCGGTCGCGACTGACACGTTGTCGAGCCACCACTTTGCCAAGTCAGCAAAGGTCAGGTCCGGATCGATGCCACCCCGAGCCTTGCCCTTGCGCCGGATTTCTGCCGCGCGTTCCAGAGCCTGTGCTTGGGCCAGCGCGTCTGCGTAGTTCTGTGCGTCAGTGGCGACGGTGCTCCACTTGCCCTCATGGTTCTTGTACCGAGCGCACCAGGTCTCGCCCTTGGCCAAGAGGCGCTTGCGCGCCCGCACGACTTGGAGCGTCCTGCCGGTCACGGTGTCACGGAGAAAAGCACTGGCCATTAACGCCCCCTCTTCATGGCGACCACTTTGGCCGCTTGCGGCGTCCAGTCGCCATTGATGTACGCCTCGATCTCACGGCGGTCGAACCGGACGCTCGCCCCAATGTTGCGGAAGGGCAGCAAGCCCTTGGCGACCGCCTTGTACACCCAGCTCTTGCTCATCTGCAGCATCTCGGCCAAGTCATCGACCGTCATCAGTTTTGCTTCGTTCGTCTCCAACATTGCCTTGTTCCTTCTTGCGGTGCCGGACGGATGTTGACGGCTCCCCCATTCCGCCACATTCCGGCTTTTTCCGCGTACCCCTCCGCTGCCCCGCCTGACCCACGCAGCGAAGCGAGCGTGGTGGCCGAGCGCGCGATGCAGGCGCGAA
>CAITYF010000219.1 GCA_903896545.1 uncultured Myxococcales bacterium
AGCTCCTCCTGGAAGTAGACGCCCGCGGATTGCGCCACGAACGCAAGCGGTGTCGCGCTGCTGATCGTGCTGTTGGACTCGACTTCTTCTACGGCGCCGGTCAGAGGCGACACACTCTGGTCGACGACAATGAGCGAAAAGCTGGTGTCGTTCTTGTCCGCCACGCCGCCGCACACGACCTGCGAACTGGGGTGCGCCTCGAGCCAAGTCCAGCATTCCTGCACTTCAATGTAGTACGTGCCGCTCTGTGACAACTTGGTCCACAGCCCACTGTCCGTCGACCCGAAGTTCAGACCGTCGTCGTTGAACGCCAGCTGCTGCTGGTCCGGACCGTAAATCGTCAGCATCGTGTCGATAATCGTGTCGTCGTACTGTCCAGCGATCTGTGCCGTCTGCGTGGCGAGAAACACGAAAGCGTTGCCCGATCCGTCAAACTTGAACCAGCGCGACGTTCCCGTTCCGGCAAGACTGTCTTTGGTCTCGGTACCGAGCGTGAGCGGCAGTGCTTTGTCCAGGCTCGACCCGTCGGCGCAGTCCCCAGGCGTGTGCGCGCAAGCGCCGTCCTGACACGCGTCCACTGTGCACGAGTCGCCGTCGTCGCACGACTTGGGTGAGCCGACGCAAGAGCCCTTCAAGCACTTGTCGCCCACCGTGCAGCCATCTCCGTCATCGCACGGCGTGCCGTTTACGCAACCGCCTGCGTCGTAGAGGTCCGGCGCGAGGTCCACGGTCATGGCGTCGGTGCCCGCGAGAACATCCGTTGCTTCGGCAGCGTCGGTGCCTGCGCCAACGTCAGAGTTGCTGGGCGCACCGTCGCCGCTGGCGTTCACGCCAACCGTACTCGACACGCACGCGCTGGGCGTGCCTTTGCCGTCAGTCGAAGGCGTCACCGTGCATTTCAAGCCGGCACCGCAGTTCTCAATGAACACCCAGACGTTCGCGTTGCAAGCCATGCGCGCCGTGCCGCTGCAGAGTTCCTTTTGCAGTGCAGCGTTGCAGGGGCCGCCAATCGAGGCAGCCGCACCACCACCACCGCCGGATGATGCGGTGCAGGCACTGAACAGCGCCAGAAAGACGCAGGAAAGCAATGAATTACGCAGCATATTGAAACCCATGAGACCGTTGGGGCGGCCGACGAACAAGGATCGCGCCACGGTGAAGCCGTGTCAATTGACGACGACAGGCGCGCGTGAAACGCGGACAGGGTCAGCGCAGATCCGCGCGAAGCGCGCACGCCCTCACCCGCAGACCCGCGCGAAGCGCGCATCACTCCACCGGGATTCGCGCGAAGCGCGGACCGCCCGGCACGCGCCGCTCGTCCCAGCCCCTGTCCCCCGCAAACCAACCCCACCACCACTCGACCGAGGCGCGGTACCGATCGCCGCAAAGCGGCGCCCATCGGGGCCCCGTTCGCCGAGGAGGCGATCCCGGCCGTCCAACTCCAAGTCCAAAGCGAAAGCTTGCGAGGAGGCGCTATGGCGCCGATCACTTCACCCCAGCCCATCCGTGATGCCCGACACCGGAAGGGGGAGGGCGAGGGGGAAACTTCGTTTCCCCCTCGCCCCGGCGCGCCTGCGGCGCCGGCCCCCTCACCAAAACTTCAAAATAAGCCGGCCGCCGGCCATCAACACATCGGTCGCCCGCGAATTCCGTCCAGGAATCAACTCCTGCGTGAGATACGCCCCATAAATCTGCAGCGGCAGACCCAACCTCATCAAGCTGACATCGAGCGCCAAGCGAACCGTGTTCTTGTCACCCGGCAGCCAGAGCTTGTTCTTGTCCCAGTCCCACAGCGCCGACTGCGACTTCCACGTCGACTGGTCCAGATGCGCGTACTTCAGCGACGCAGTCAGCGTCAGCAACGCCGGCCATTGCGCTGATTTGGACGTGTCGTGTTGGTTCAGCCACGTCGACCACGTGGGACCGATCCACGGCATGCCTTCCACCAGCACGGTCGCACCGAATTGGTCACCCGGATCAATCGTGTACGTCGGGCCAATGTACGGCGCGAACGTCATCAGCAACGGCTCGCGCGCGCCGGTTGGGGACTGGTACGTGTGCTTGGCAAAGTAGCCATAGTGCAGGTCAATGCCGAAGTTGAGCCGCGTGAAGTCGTCCCACTTGAACGGTTTTTCCAGCGCGAAGTGAATTTCCGCGTCGCCGTAGTTGTTCAAGTCCCACACGGTCGTACCTGCCGCGACGAGGTTCTCCGGGTCCGCCGGCGTGCCGGTCGGAATCGCCACTTGCGCGCTGACGGCGGCGCGCAGTCCCTTTTCTTCAAAGAACTTCAGTTTCGACAAGTTGTAGCGCAGCCCCAGCACCATGTCTGCCGGCGTCCAGTTGTTGCCTGAGAAGTCTCCTGGCTTGCCCTGGCCCATACTCTGCGCCCACTGCCAGAAGTCCGAATCGCTGTACGGGCGTCCCAAGTTGTTCTGGTAGTCGCCCGGCGTCCAGCCCAAATGCGGCTTGATGCTCGTGTGCACCACAGTCGGCATGGCCACAACCAGCGTCAGATCATCGGTTGCGCCGTACATGAGCTGCGGCACAAAGAGTTGGTATTTCACGTACGGATTCGCGGTGATCGAGCCTTGCAAACCGCCGCCGGGCTCGTAGCGCTGCAGCCCTTCCATCAGCGGCCGCGCGGTCCGCGAGTCGTCAAAGCGCACCGTCGTCGTGGTGTCGAAGTAGGCCGCGTCGAGCACAAAAGTACCCGTCGGCAAGGTCGACGTGTTGTTGCCAGCCAGCGCCGGGGCGGCAGCAGCGAGAGAGAGAAAAACGAGCAGCCGCAGCAACTTCATGGGGCACTCGTCAAGTTGAAGGTGTCAAACGTCGAGTCCGTCGCTGGGACCGTCCCCAGCGCAGCGTGCAATCTGCCCAAGCCCGGCTCGACGACGACAGCAGTCATGGAGTCGTGCAAGTCGACAAGCACCGGTTGACGCAGCATTGAAATGGTCGTCTCCAAGTCGAACTTGCCGTAATTGGCAGTCATTTGCTCCGCCAAGTTCGCCATCGCCCGGACCGAAGAGAAGTAGTACGAGCTCCAGTCGCGCTGCGGCCGCAAGTTGAAGATGCCCAAGTCCATCGCGAAGTCGTTGGCCAAGGGGCGGAAATGCGCGCCGATGGCCATGTCGTCCGCCTTGACTGACGACCAGGGTACGCCCCATTGGTCCACGCCGCCCGCGTCGCCTGCGTCCGGCGTCCAGCTCGCGCGGCCCTCGCCGGGATTGTCGATGATGCCGCCCATGCCGATGTCGCGCCGCAGTTCGACCGACCGCAACTTGCCGCCCTTGTCGGCGAAGAGGAAGTTCCAGCCAAAGGTCGGTGTCGCGTCGTAGGCCAACTGCGCGGCTTCGTCGGCGTTGTGCGCCTGCGCGAGGATGTCGCGCATCAGGAAGCCAATCGGCTCGCCGCTGGAGAGCAGCTTGGCGTCGAAGAAGTCCTTCAAGAACTCGCCCGCCAACGGGTTATTCAGCGTGTCCGAGTGGTTACAGCCGTACGCCACCCCTTCCGTGTTCAAACCGGCAAAGCCATAGGCGATGCCCACCCAGCCGACGAAGATATAGCTCGGTCCTTTGTCCGGATGGTGAATCTGCACGACGGTGTGCTTGTGCGACGTGCCCGCATCCAAGAGCGAAAAGTGATGCGCCAAACGCACTTGGCCGTCCGGCGTCGCGCTTTTGCGCACCGCAAAGCCAATGGACGGCGGCTGGCTCGTGCCGTCTGAAATGCCCTTGTTCGGCACCTGGTGCGGCACCTTGCCAAAGCCCTTCGTGCTCACCGTAAACTGCTCCGTGCGCATGCGGTGTTCGTGTTCCGGCGGCGGGTTGTAGGTCATCTTGTTGTCGCCCGCTTGTACCTGGATCGTCACGATCGGCTGCGTCCAAGGCTTTGCGGGCGTCAATGTCACGTCCGTGTCATGAATCATCGCTTCGCCCGCATCATCGGTCGGCGTGGCAATCTGCAGTTCCGGCGAGGTCTGCGTGTACACCTGACCGTCCACCAGCACACGCACCGAGTCCGGATCCACCTTGGCATCGTTGTCGTGCAACCGCACGCGGAGCTTCGCCTGCTGCGGCACTTCCACCCAGGTCGCGTACGGCAGCGATTCGTACTGTGCAATCAACGACTCGCCGGCTTCATCCGTCTTGCCGTCACCATTGTTGTCCGCCCCATCAGTCGCCAGATCCGCCCCCAGCCATTCGAGCTGGGTCACGCGCGGCGCGCCGGCCTGCTGCAGGAAGTACGTAATCCCGCGCGCGGCCAGGACCGTGTCCACGAACGTGTTCAGCACGAGCACGTCCTGATACGGCAGCCCCGAACCGTCGGCGATGCCCTTCATCTCTTCGATGAACTGCGGCGGGATCGACTTCTCCAGAGACGCCGCAGATTCGCGCAGCAGAAGCACGCAAAACTGGCCGTTGGCGTATTCCGGATGCTCGATCGGGTCGTACGTCTTCAAGTACGCCGCGATATCCGGCTGGTTACGATTCAGGTACGGGATCAGCGAGGTCGACAACAAAGTCGTATAGAACGACTTGATGAGCGACGACATCTGCTGGCCGTGCTGAAAGCCGCGCTGGTACGCGGTGCCTGACAAAGTGACCACCTGATAGCGCGGCGGCGGTTCAGCGGCACACGCAGTCAGAAGGACGGTGGAAAAAAGCAGGATGGTAAGGAGCTTCTGCATCGGCAGCATCGTGCCCGCAACGCGCTGGGCTGGCAAGAGCGCTCACCGCAGCGTTTGCCCCCATCTTGCGGGTGCGGACGCGTGTGTTTACGTGCTATAAGCGCGCTGGAGGGCCCATGAGTCAGGACAGCATCTATCAACTCGTCCAAGCAAGCCACGTCGAGATGGCGCAGCGCTGGCGTCACCACTACCACGCGTGGGGCAGCGGAATTCCGCTGGAGTTGTACCTGCGCCGCGAGGAGGCGTTGAACGACGGTGAGCTGTGCCGCAAAGCCATGCGGATGTGGCTCCTGAAGAACGATTGTGATGAAATTTTGGCGAGTTGTGAAACGTACGCGGCGCGCATCTGGTACGGGCAGGCGGAAGGCGACTTGAATGGCCTGAAGTTGGAGACCGTGGCGTCGGTGCTGGTGGAACCGCGTTTGCGTGGGCAAGGTTACGCGGGCGAATTGCTGAAGCAGCTGAGCGAACGGCTGAAGTTCGAGGAAGTGGCCGGCGTGGCGCTGTATTCGGACGTAGGTCCGGGGCTGTACCGCCGCGCGGGCTACTTCTTGCACCCGGCGCGCGAGTCGATCCGAGTTGTCACTGGCGAGCCGTGGCCCGACGCGGCAGACGAGATCACACTGGCACAAGTCGCTGATCTGCTGAAGGAAGAAACCCGTCACGTGCACACACGGCTGGCGATGACGTCGGTTCCGTCCATTGTCGAGGTCCCGACCGCCGAGCGGATCGAGTGGTTCAACGTGCGGAGTCAGTTCCGCGCGTGGTCGCGAGGCCAGCAGCCGCCTGTCGTGGTGGGTGCGCGCGGTCCAGATGGCGGGTACGTGCTGTGGACGGCGGATGCGCCGGAGGCAGCGCTCCACGCGCTGGTCTGGCGGCCGCGAAGCCCGGCGGACGCGGCGGTTCTGGCGCAAGCGGCACTCGCGCAGGCGGGCGAACAGGACCTGCAGAAAGTCATCTGGTGGGATGCCGACCGCGATACTGGACTGGACCCGTTCCGTGCGCCAGAGCTGCAGCCGCCCGGCGCGATGGCGCGCGACCGCGAGTCGTCCCTGCCGATGCTGGCGTGGCTCGACGATTCAAGGCCGTTTCCGCTTGTGTGGGCGGGCATCGAGCGCTTTGGCTGGAGCTAGTACGGCGCTTCTCAAGTTCGCACCGCATCAAAAACTGGTTGTTGCGCCGTACTGGAAGCACGCGGCTGCGTGCTGGCGCGGGGTTTGGGGCGGCGCGCCCCATCTTTGGCCAAAAGCCTAGTGCCCGCGCGACGAAAGCT
>CAITYF010000220.1 GCA_903896545.1 uncultured Myxococcales bacterium
ACGTCCGACACGCTCCGTCCAAGCCGCGGCTGCGGCTTGGCAAACGCGTGAAACTGCCTGAATTCACTTCAGGCAGTTCTTGCGCGTTTGGCCCAAAACTCAAGCTAGGAGCCTGTCGGGGAGGTTCTCCGACAGGCTCCTCGCGTCGCCCCGTGCTGACGCCAACGGCCGCGTGCTACTTCCAGGTGCAACTGGACTTCAGACCAGCCACGGCACAGGTCTTGCCGTCCGTACAGACTTCCAGAACCGCCCAGACTTTGCTGGCAGCGTCACAGGTCAAACGAACCGGTTGCCCGGAGACCAAGCCGCAGCCTTCAAGTACGTTGGCTGGATTGCAGGTCATGCCCGGCGTGTGGGCTGCCTCGCAGGGTGGGAGCGTGTTGCCGGACTTGGGCATGCACGTGGTCGAACTTGCGCACGCTTGCGTTGCAGCCCAGTGACCGTTTGCGCAGACCTGGTAGTGCGTTGCGTCGGTGCAGCGGGTGAGTTCAGCCGCGGAGCACTCGGCAGGTGCTGCATCGACGCCCGTGGTGGCGTCTGTTCCACCGCCCGTGGCCGGCGTCGAGCACGCTGGCACCACGTGGCCGTTCCAATCGGTGCTGGTGGTGCATTTGCTGCCGATTGCACAGACGGACAACGCGATCCAGACGTGCGCCGATGCGTCGCAAGAAAGCGCGGCGTTGGAAGCACCCTGGAAGCCACACAGCGCGGTGTCCTGGTACGGGTCGCACATGCTGCCGGCCTGGATGCTTACCGCGCCGCTGCTGGTCGGCGCAACCGTGCCACAGCTGGCAAGTACGCCGAGTGCTGCCCACAGACAGGCGAATGGCCAACGCACGGGGGAAAGCGGATGCATGGGGCTCCTCGTTGCGGCGGAAAACAACGCACGGGTCGCGGATCTTGCCGGAGATTGGGTGGCGCGGCAAGGTGCGAGATGGGCGTGCGGGGCTATCGCAAAGGCCGCAACGTGACGATGACGGCTGTGCAAGCGGCTGCGGTCAGGTTGGCAGAACCGTTGATGATTTTAGTCGATCCTGAGATGTGCCATCTTGGCCTGTCACGTCGTTTCCGTCGCCAAAAGCCGCTCAAAACCGCGGCTGACGTTGAAATGCGCGGCCAACATGCGGAGCACCACCATCAGCGGCGTCGCCAGAAACATGCCTGGAATCCCCCACAGCAGGCCCCAGAAAACCAGTCCCAAAAGAATCGCGATTGGCTTGAGCCCCAGACGGCTGCCCATCAACTTGGGTTCCAGCACCTGACCGATCAGCTGCAGGAGCACGATCAGGTTGAGCGCGAAGAAGACGATGACGCCCCACGAGTCGATTTGCACCACGGCCAGCAGGACCAGCGGAACGGTCGCCACGATCGATCCAACCGTCGGGATGTAGTTGAGCAGGAACGCCAGCAGGCCCCAGAAAATCGCGAAGTCGATGCCGAATATCCAGCACTCGACGGTCACGAGTACGCCGGTGAGCAGCGACATGACGGTTTTCATGAAGATGTAGCCGCCGATCTTCTCGTTGATTTCTTGCAAAATCCCAGTAAATTTCGAGTCTGAAGAGACCATGAAGCCGGTAAAAATGGCGATCAAGACAAAATTGCCGAGCATGCCGGCGAGCAGTTGCGCCAAGTCCGTCAGGAGGCTGGCGATGGGCAACTGCGCCGCTGGGTTGACCACCCCGTGTCCGCGCAACCACGCGAGCGCCGTCTGCACCTGCTGGGCGTTTTGGACGACGGCGGTCAGCTTCTCCTGATAGAAACCGAAGCGGTCGGCGATGTCCGTTCCTGAGGCGATCGCCGCCAATACGAGGCAAGCAAAGACCGAAAGAATCAACAGCGTCGCGCTCAACTTGGTGAGCCAGCGAAAGCGCCGAATCGCCAACTTGCGGCGCATGAACGACTCGACCTTGCCGATGATCATCGTCAGCAGGATCGCGATGATGAGCGGGACGACGACCGTCCGCGCGAAGTAGAGAATCGCACCGCCAGCCAGCACGCCGATGACCGCGAGGAGCGTGTCGTTGAGGCTGAACACCGAATGGAGCATGGAATCGGCCTCCGTATCCGCGATGCCGAGCTTGTCGGCGATGTCGAGGACGCGGGCGTATTCGGAGTCGGTTAGCTTGCCTTTGGATTCCAGGAGCTGGGCAAGGTTATAGACGAAGCGCCGCTTCTCCCCCGGGGACAGCTCGTGGGCGGCGTGCGCGAAGCCGGTTTCCAGCGCGGCTTGATCGACGTGGCCCACGGCGATGGTCTCCTCCATCTGGCGGTACAGCTCAGGCGCGCCGCGGTTGGCAAGAAAGCGGTGGATCCACACGCGCTCGTGCCGTTCTATCTGCCGCTGTGTGAGCGCCACATCCATGAAAACGTTGAGATAGAAGACGTCTCGCCAGGGTTCGGCGCCGTTCAGTTCACGATCGCGCTTCATCTCTGGGGCGCTGTACGCAGACGTTGCCATGTTGACTCCATTCACCGCTTCTTGTGTTTGGTAACGGGCTTGGCGCGCGACGCCTTGGGCTTCTCCGGCTCGGAAACCAGCTTGACGCTCACGTCGCTGCCGCGCACGGTCACAGCGACGTTGAACGGGCCAAAGCGCACAATGAACTCGCCGTGTTCGCCCTGGCCAGCGACGCTGCGGTAGCCTCCGCTGGCTTCGATACCCGCATCTTTTGCCGACGCGACGACGACGGAAACACTGCCTTTCTTGGCGCGCACCCGACCCTTCGCGCGGACGGCAGCACCGCCGAAGTGATTCATGACGATTTTGGGTAGGAACGCGTTACCCACCGCGAGTCGCCGCAGCGCGTCTTCGGGGCCCGCACGCAGCGAGACAGCCACGTCGAGCGTCGGCAAGAACCGGCCAGTCGTTCGACCGGTCAGCCAAAGCCCCTCGGCGTGTGCGGTCCCTACCCGCACCGAAGTATTCTGCAGGGCCAGACTCGCCTCGCCGCGCGCGCCATGGTGGTCCGCATTGGGCTTCCACGACACCTTCACGTCACCGCTCGCCGTCGCGTCCAGCTTGCCCAGGCTGAGGTGCGCCTGATGCACCTTCGTTTCCAAGTCCAATGTTACCGCGTCCGCTGCGACTGTCACCGGCTCCCCAAATCCGCCTGAATCCGGTGAATTCCGCATCCGCCGCCATCCCCGGTCTCACGCCTCCACTGCAGGCCGCGTCTTCGCGTTGCGCCGCCCGACGTTTCCCGCGCGCCTCTCCTTGGCCTCCCG
>CAITYF010000221.1 GCA_903896545.1 uncultured Myxococcales bacterium
CGACCACCGAGATCTACACATAGAGGGCACACTCTTTCCCTACACGACGCTCTTCCGATCTAGTACATGCGCTCTGGGCACGCCACGGCTGTTTTGCACCAGCCGCCCGTCGCGTCGCACGGCTTGGCGGTCAGGCCACGTTCACTCTCAAATTCCAGATCGCGACCGTTGCCTGCCGATTTCTCCAGCATGCAGCGCGTCAGCGGCGCGGCGTTCGCCAGGTGGCACCGGCCGTCCGCGCACGTGCCCGACTGGCATTCGTCGTTCGTGCTGCACGGCAAGGCGAGCGTCAGGTTGTCTCGCCAGTGCTTTGCCCAAATAACCGGTTGGCAAGCAGCGTCCTGACAGATCGCGCCCGCGGGGCAGTCGAGATCCACATCACAGCGCAGCGCCTTTTGACCGCGCGGCGTTTGACCATCGGCGTGCTCGAAAGATTCCAGCTCCGCGCGCAGGATTTCCACGGGCATGCCGTCAAAGAACGCTTCCGTAAAGAGGTTGTAGCCCAAGAGTTCCTTACCGCCCCAGAGGCGCGCGGGGAACGCCGACTTGCGCTTGCCAAACGCACGCACGACGCCGGGCAGCTTCGCGAGCTGTTTCACCCGCGCGTCATCCAGCGGGGCCTGGCCCACAACTTGCTGCGTGCCAAAGAGCTGCACCGCACGCGGCTCCAGTTCGAGTTGGTTCACCGGAAAGATGCGGTTGAGCACGCGTTCGCGCAGCCCCTGCCCCAACCCCAGAAAGAACATCAACAGCGCCGTGCCCACGACGATGCCGACCATCGCCAGCAGCGTCCGGACCCGGCTCGTCCGCAGATTCTGCAGGGTCAGTTGCACAAGGCGACGCAGCTTCACGCAGCCTCCAACGTCGTGCCGACGATGCAACCGCGATCCAGACGCACCAGCCGATCAGCCGACTTCGCCACCGCCGGATCGTGCGTCACCAGGACCAAGGTCGTCCCGCGCTTCTGCCTGATGTCCTGAAAGAGTTGCAGGATTTGATCGGCCGTCGCCGTGTCCAGACTCCCCGTCGGTTCGTCGCACACGAGAAGCGGCGGCTCCAACAGCAGGGCGCGAGCAATCGCCACACGTTGCCGCTCACCACCGGACAATTGCATCGGCGGCTGGTTGAAGCGGTCGCCGAGCCCCACTTCATCGAGCAGGTGGTGCGCGCGGGTTCGCACGAGGCTGTCTGGCATCTCCGCGCCAAACGACGCCGGCAGCATGACGTTGTCGCCCACGGACAGACCCGGCAGCAGGTTGAAGCTCTGGAAGACGAAGCCGATCTGCCGGTTGCGAAACCGCGCGAGTTCGCGTTCCGATAGTTTGCGCAGCTCCTGTCCAAAGACCGCAAGTTCACCTTCGTAGCTGCGGTCGATGGCGCCAATGAGGTTCAGGAGCGTCGACTTGCCTGCACCCGACCGGCCGACGATGGCGACGATCTCGCCCGCTTGGATCTGAAGGTCGACGCCGTCCAGCGCGGTCACAGTCCCGCCGCCGTCCAGCGCAAACTGGCGGCGCAAGTGGTGCGCGGCGACGGCAAGGGGGGGCGTCATGGCGCTGACTCCGCGGTGGGTCGCAGTTGAATGTCGAGACTGAGTGCATCGGCGTCCAGCGAGACGGCGGCTGCGACGGACTGCACCGCGGCCAACAACTGCACCGCGTAATCCGGAACACCGCGGCGCCGCAAGGCACGCGCCAAACGCGGCGTCTCCAGGAGCGCGCCCGCCCACCGCCCCATGCCAGTCACCAAAGACTTCTCCACCGGCGCGGTAGCCGCACTTTGCAGGTCCGGAAACTTGCCGGTGGCCACGCGCGCGAGGTCTTCGCCTTCACCGCGCCCCGACACAACCGCCAGATGTCGACCGTGGCGCAGCAGCCACCACGGGGCGTCCGGCTGGGCGATGGAGAAACCCGACCAATCGCGGAATTGCGCGGTCGTCGGCTTGTCCGGGCTCGTCTCCAGCGCCGCGCGCACGGTCTGCACGAGCGTGTCCGCTTCCGTGTCGGAATGCACGCTGAACGCCAACGCGAACCGGACATCCTTGCGCCAGGAGCGTTGCACCCACTGATTGGGATCGAGCGGCAGGTCATCAGCCACACCCAGAAGCGCGACCGCAACTTGACCATCCCACGCGGCAAGCACACTGCGCTGAAAGTCCACGCCGTTCAGCGCCGGATGCCAGAAGCCCAGCGCGGATGCCGGCAGCAGCGCGTCGCGCATCGCCTGCGGCACCAGATTCAAGAGCGCCGGATTGAGCCGGACGCGCACCAGAAGCGGCGTCTCATCGGGCAGCAACTGGCCGAGATCCAGCAGGGCTCCCGGTGCGTCGGGCAGAAATCGCACGTGATAGTCCGCGATGTCCGCCAGCGCACCGGGCTTGCTCGCCAAGCGCACGTGGAGCAGCGGCTGCTGCACGTCCAATTGCAGGTCGGCATCCAAGCGATCGACACGGTCGATGAGGCCACCCAGCACCAAGTTTGCGGGCCCCAGGACCCCGTGCACCGCGCTGAGCTCCGGACCATCGGCCACGACTTGGAACTGCGCGTGAAGCTCGCCCTGCCCGCCCGTCAGCGCTTGACGCTTGGGCGCGGCGTCGTAATCGGCCATCGTCGCGGGTTTCTCCGCAATCGGCCACTGCACCAACACGATCGCGTCCCGAAGACGCATTTCCGCAACCTGCGTGTGTACGTCCTGGCGGTCCATCACGCGCCACGGATTCTGCCCTTCCACGGCGTAGCCGCGGCGCTTCAGCACCGTTTGAACGTGGAGCGCGCCTTTCTCGTCGCCCACGGGCAGCGCCAGCCACAGCGCGTTCTGCCAGCGAAACAGGACTGCTCCGGCGTCGGGGCGAAAACCTGCGCTCTCAACCGCCGCGCGATCGAGCGGATCCACGTCTGCCAGCACTTGCAGCGCCTCGCGGACACCGCGCGCTCCCGCCACGCGGTCCGTCAGCCTGCGCAGACCGTGCGCGGCGAGATCGAAGCGGTCCAGCCAGACTACCGCATCCGCTTTCTCCGGGACCTGAACGGCCAGCGACACAGCCGGCATGTGGTCGTGCCGCCAGGTCAGCCACGCTCCCAACGCAAAGCCCGCGCCGACCAGCAGCGCGAACAGCGCGATCGCTTGGGTCCGTTTGCGCAACGCCGCCATCGGTCAGTCCTGCCGCAGCGTGCGAATACCGGCGCGCAGCGTCTGCGCCACGCGGTCCGCGGCGTGGCCGTCCCAACCTTCTGGCACGCGTCCTTGCTTGGAACGCCCGGCGCGAATTTCCGCCACCGCGGGCGCGATCGTCGCGGGATCGAGTCCGAGCAGGATGTTCGTCCCTTCCAGAACCGTAATCGGCCGCTCCGTGTTGGCCCGCAGCGTCAGGCACGGCACGCCAAGCGCCGTCGTTTCTTCCTGGATGCCACCGGAATCGGTCACCAACACTTGCGCGTCGGCCATCGTGCCCAGGAACTGCAGGTAGCCCATCGGCTCGACCAGTCGCACGTCCTTCGGCACTTTCAAACCGGAATCGTCGATGCGCTTTTGGGTGCGCGGATGAATCGGGAAGAGCACCGGCATTTGGCTCGCGACATCGCCCAGCGCGGCCAGAATCTCCGCAAGCCGGTCGGGTTCATCCACGTTCGACGGACGGTGCAACGTCGCCACCGCGTACTGCCCCGGCGTCAGCCCCAGACTCTGCGGCGTCTGCAGTTCACGGGCGCGCGCCAGGTGCGTCCGCAGGCTGTCGATCATGCAGTTGCCAATGAAGTGGATGCGCCAGTCTGGCACGCCCTCTGCGCGCAAGTTGTCGTCTGCGTCCCGGGACGGCGTCAGCAACAGGTCGGAAATCGAGTCGGTCAGGACGCGGTTCACTTCCTCCGGCATCGTCCAGTCGCGCGACCGCAAGCCGGCTTCAATGTGGCCGACGGCGATGTTGCGTTTGGCCGCGACGAGCGCGCACGCGATGGTGGAGTTGACGTCACCGGCGACCAGGACGAGATCCGGCTGCCACTCGACGACGTCCGCGTCGAACTTCTGCAGGATCGCCGCGGTCTGCTGTGCGTGGTCGCCCGAACCGACGCCCAAGAAAGCGTCAGGCCGCGGCATGCCAAGGTCGTCAAAGAAGACCGAGGACATCTTGGCGTCGTAATGCTGACCGGTGTGAACCAACCGCGTGGCAAAGCCTGCGCGGGTCAGCGCGGCGTAGACGGGCGCGACCTTCATGAAGTTGGGCCGCGCGCCCACGACGCACGCGATGCGGGACGGAATCATGCTCTACCTCGACGGCGTGCGGCCTCGCGCGCCATTTTCGCGGACAACGGAGCGGCGACGCCCATCGGTCGTACGCTCCACAGCCTCCGGCCGCGGCCGCTGCACGGGCTGTTTCTTCTTGGCCGGCGCCTCCGGTGGCTGCCAATCGTGGGACGGCTTGCCGGTCAGACGCCGCGGTTTGCGCGTCGGCACTTCGGGGGCTACGACCGCCTCTGCTGGGCCACGTTGCGTCACGGCCTTGCGCGTCACCCGCTTCTGCCCCGCCGTCTGGCCTTTGCGCCGCGGATCGGGGGGCAGCTCAAACGGCCCGACGTGGCCGCGCGTCTGCAGTTGCTCGACCTCGGACTCGGTCAGCGGCCGCCACTCGCCCAACTTCAAGCCGGCCGTCGTCAGTCCAGCGAACGCCGAACGCCGCAGCCGCATCACAGGGTGACCGACGCGCTCCATCAGGCGACGCACTTCGCGGTTACGACCTTCCACAAGTACCAGGCGAACCCAAGCGTTCTTGTCGGTCTGCGCGATCACCTCGGCGCTCTCTGCACGCGCGGGACCGTCTTCCAGTCGCACGCCGCGTCGCAACTTGGCCAGCGTCTCTTCCGTGGGCACGCCGCGCACGCGCGCATCGTACACGCGCTGAACGCTGTAGCGCGCGTGACCCAGCCGTTCCGCCAGATCGCCGTCGGTCGTCAGCAGAATCACGCCTTCGGTGTTGAAGTCGAGCCGACCAACCGTGTGCAGACCCAAACCCGGCGGCACCAGCGTGTACACCAACCGCCGATTCTCCGGATCGCTCGCCGTACACAGGTAGCCCACCGGCTTGTTCAGCACGATCGCCATCCGACCTTCGCGCTTCTTGAGTCGTTCGCCGTCGACCGTCACCACTTGCCGCGTCGGATCAACGCGCGCACCGAGGTCCGTCACCAGCTTGCCGTCGATTTCCACGCGACCTTGTTCGATCAGCTCTTCTGCCACGCGCCGCGAGAGCGCAGAGGCCGTCGCCAGAAATTTGTTGAGCCGCTCGCCCAGCACCGCAAGATTCTTGCGCTTCGCAGGTCGTTTGGTCGTGGGCTTCTTGGGCAATGTGGGCGCGGACATGGTCGTTCTCGGGTTCAAGGAAAGATGCGGGGGAGTAGGCTACGCCGCCGGGGAAGTCAAGGATTTCCGTCGCCAGATGGCCGCAAGGACCACCGCCGACGTCAGCAGCCACATGGCCGCGTCGCCCCACAGGCGGTACGGACTCTGCAGGTCTTTGACAGGCACCGCCCAACGCCGAACGGCTTCGACATTCAGGTCGGTAGGCTCGTGCATTCTTCCCGCCGCGTCGACGTAAACGGTAATACCCGTCGCAGTCGAGCGCACCAGCGGCCGACGCAGCTCCACCGGTCGCGCAGTCTGCACCATCAGGTGGTCCGTCGGCGCCGGATCAGGGCCAAACCAGATGTCGTTGGTCAAGTTCACCAGCACTTCCGCATCCGGACCTTCCGCGCGCAGAAACGCCGGATACAGCGCCTCGTAACAGATGTTGACGAGCAGCTTCACCCCGGCGACGTCCATCCGTCCCGACAGCGTACCCGCATCCATGTGCGAGACACCCGGAATCGATTCTTTCAACGCCGGAATGAACGAAGTACCCGGCAGGTACTCGCCAAACGGCAGCAGGATCTTTTTGTCGTAGTACTGGTACGTGCCCTCCGGACGGAACAAAATCGCCGAATTCCGAGCCTCCTCCGTCCACATCATCTCCGGACGCCGCAGCGTCCCGGTCAGGAGCGGCCGCTGAATCGCCTTCTCCAACTGCAGCACGCGCCACTTCACATCGCGCAGAATCTGCGGCGCACGCGTATTCGCGGCGGGCCTGCCCGGCTCTGTCTCGCCCACCGGATCTTCGACCCAGAAGAACGGCAGCGTCCCTTCCGGCCAAATCACCAGATCGACGTCTTTCATGTCCTCATTGCGGGTCAAGCGCTCCGGACGCGCGACCATCGGCAGACGCTTGGCGCCTTCCGAGAGCTTCTCGCCCAACGTTGCGTTCCCTTGGACCACGAGGGCGCGGAGCGTCTTCAGCACCGGCGCATCGTCCACCTGGGCCATGCGCCACGCGCCGTAACCGAGCCACAGCGCCACAATCAGCGCGAGCGGCACCAGCGGCTGCCAGCGGAACGGTTTGGACGCCAGCGCCTGGGCGATCAGACTCGCGGACGTCAGGCACAAGATCGAAACGCCCGGTATCCCGACGATGTCCGCCGCCTGGGTGAAGATCGGCACACGGAAGAAGGCGTTGCCCTGATACCACGGGAACAGGTACGGAACGGCGAACTCGACGCTCGCCCAAATCACGCCGACGGCGAGCGCCCGCGCCAAGGCACGAAACGGCGAAACGGGCGCTGAGTCCAGTAGTCCGCGGACCAACCCAAGAGCCAAGCCCTGGTGCAGCCCCATCGCCGCAGCGTAGATGAGGTGCACAGCCAGCGAGAGCAACCACGGGAAGCCGCTCATCGCCTGCATCGTGTGGACGAGCCACCAGTAGAAAACGAGATGAAGCAAGAAACCGCAGCCCCAGCCGGCGAGGAACGCCTGCTTGGGCGTCGGCTTGGCACGCGCAAGCCACAGCAGCGCCGGCGTCCAGGCAAAAAACGCCACAAACCACAGGCCAAACGGCGGAAAGGAAAGCGCGGAAAGCCCAGCCGACCACAGCGGCGGGCGCCAGAACGACCAATCAACCTGTTTCCATTTGGCCATCATTGAACCACCGTGCTAGTGTCTGACCGCGTGAAGCGCATCTTCTTGTTCACCGAGCTCGCCCAAACGTCACCCATGCGCAACGCCCTTGCGCCCTTGGGCCATGACGTTACCGTGCGTACTTTCCACGGAGCGTGGTTCGATTGTCCAATCGCCATGCCGCCCGATCTCATCGTCATCGAACCCGCGCCTTTACGCAGCGTCACCGCGTTGGGCCCGGCGCTCACCACCCACCCGGTGTTGGCCTCCGTGCCCTGGCTGCTGGTGCTCGATCCTGAGCGTTGCCACGTTGCAGCGCAACTTTCCTGCCATGACTTTGTGCTGCGCGGTTTTCCAGCAGAAGAAGCGATCGCCCGCGTGGAGCGCGCACTGCGCCACCGACCAGAACGGGAGGCCGCCCTGCGTTCCGGATCGCTGACGGTTGACCTGCGCGGTCGCCGGGCGCTGGTACGTGGCGTCGTGATGCCGACGACGCCTCAGGAATTCGCACTGCTCCGCCACCTCGTGCAAAACACGGGACGGGCGTTCGCGCGTGAAGCGCTGCTGGATGCGGTTTGGGGACGCGATTACAGCGGTGGGCCGCGCACGATCGACATCCACGTGCGGCGGCTGCGGGTGCATTTGGGCCCGTTGGCGCCGAGCCTCGTCACGGTGCACGGCGTCGGCTACACGTGGCAGACGCCGGAATGACCGTCGAACTTACACGAACTCGATGATCGAGATGTGCGCGGCGTCGCCCGAACGCTGACCGAGCTTCAGGGTGCGCGTGTAGCCACCCGGACGACCGGCGTACTTCTTGCCCAGCTCGTTGAACAGCTTGGACACGAGCGTGTTGTCTCGCAACTTGGCGAACGCAAGACGGCGACGGTGCACCGAGTCTTCCTTGCCCAGCGTGATCAGCGGCTCGATCCACGCGCGCAGCTCTTTGGCCTTCGCGTCGGTCGTCGTGATGCGCTCGTGCTCGATGAGCGACTTGCACAGGTTCAACAGCATCGAGCGGCGGTGCGACGTTTCACGGCTCAGACGATTTCCACTTTTCTTGTGACGCATAACTTCCTCACGCTCGCTTGTTCTCAGAAACGATTGAAACCACTTGCTCGGCCGACCTACGCGGTCGCCAAACCGACGACTTACGCAGCCGGCGGGCAGAACTACGCAGCCGGCGGGCCCTTCTCCGGGTCAAACCCGTCGATGTGCATGCCCAAGCCGAGGCCCATTTCCGTCAGGATATCTTTGATTTCCTTCAGGGACTTGCGGCCGAAGTTCTTGGTCTTCAGCATTTCGGCTTCGGTCTTCTGCACGAGCTCGCCCAGGTAACGCAGGTTCGCGTTCTGCAGGCAGTTCGCCGAACGCACCGACAACTCCAACGAGTCAATCGTGCGCCACAGGTTCTCGTTCAACGGCTCCACGGAGAGCGCCGACGACGAACCGCTGCTCGGCGCGGCACCTTCGAAGTCTTCTTCCGTCTCTTCGTCCTCAAAGCCGACGAACACGCGGAGCTGCTCGCGAATGATCTTCGCGGCGACGCTCACGGCCGCTTCCGGGTCGATCGCGCCGTTGGTCCACACTTCAAGCGTCAGCTTGTCGTAGTCGGTGCGCTGCTCAACGCGGGCGTTGGTCACGCGGAAGTTCACGCGGCGAACCGGCGCGAAGATCGCGTCGATCGGCAGCAGGTCCACCGGCGAATCTTCGCCGCCGTCGCGCGTCGCCGGCACGTAGCCAACGCCGTCTTTGACGGTCAGTTCCATTTCCACGCGGCCACCCGGCTCAATCGTCATCAGGTGCAGGCCCGGATTCAGGACCTCGACGCCCGCGGGAACCTGCAGCTGACCCGCAGTCACCTTCACGGGACCGCCACCCAGCGGCGCTTCGGCCACGAGGTGAATGAACTCCGCTTCCTCGGAATCCATCGTCAGGTTCACTTCTTTGAGGTTCAGGACGATTTCCGCCACGTCTTCGACGACGTCCGGCAGCGCCTGGAATTCATGCAGCGCGGACTGCATCTGCTCGACCATCTTGCGCTGGGTCTTGCCCTTGCCACCGTCGTCTTCACGCACCACGCGACCGAGGGCCGCCATGCGCACGCCGGTGATGGCAGCGCCGCGAATCGAGGAGAGCAGGACGCGACGGAGCGAATTGCCCAGCGTCGTGCCGTAACCGCGCTCGAGCGGCTCCACGGAGAACTTGCCATAGGTGTCGGTCAGTTCGACGACTTCCAAGGCCTTGGGACGAATCAGGTTTTTCCAGTGACGCTGCATGATA
This sequence comes from uncultured Myxococcales bacterium, assembly GCA_903896545.1. Lineage (GTDB taxonomy): Bacteria > Myxococcota_A > UBA9042 > UBA9042 > UBA9042 > CAIYBN01. The sequence continues at coordinate 9,259 of CAITYF010000221.1, forward strand.
TTTTCTCCACTCGCCCGGACCGGCTACGCACAGACATCCGGGAGTTGTGACAAGGTGCACGGCCGGAGCCGTACGCGAACCGCGCCCGATTGGCGACGGAACGTGAGGTGCGAAGGCGCTTACTTCGAGTACAACTCGACGATGAGGCGCTCTTCGATCGGCATCGTGATGTCCGAACGGGTCGGCAGCGTGCTGACCGTGCCCTTCATCGCCTTCTTGTCCAGCGTCAGCCACGCGGGGACGCCACGGCGATCGACGGACTCGAGGGCTTCCACAACGCGGGCAACTTCCTTGGTCGCGGTCTTCACTTCGACCGTGTCGCCCTGCTTGACGACGTACGACGCGATGTCGACCTTCTTGCCGTTGACGAGCAAGTGACCGTGCGCGACGAGCAAACGCGCTTCTGAGCGGCTCGACGCGAAGCCCAGGCGGTAGGCCACGTTGTCCAGACGACGCTCGAGGAACGACAGCAGGTTCTCACCCGTGACGCCCTGCTTGCGCGAGGCCAGATCGTAGTAGCCGCGGAACTGCTTCTCCACGAGACCGTAGATGCGCTTCACTTTCTGCTTCTCGCGGAGCTGGCGACCGTATTCGGACACCTTGCCCTTGCGCGCCTGACCGTGCTGGCCGGGAATGTACGCGCGGCGATCGATCGCGCACTTTTCAGTGTAGCAGCGCTCGCCCTTCAGGAAGAGCTTCAAGCCTTCGCGGCGGCAGAGACGGCAAACGGGACCAATGTAACGGGCCATGATTTCCTCAGAGACAGATGCGAACAGTAAAAAAATCGATTCACGCGGCGGGGAACAAGCCCCACGCCCTACTAGACGCGGCGGCGCTTCGGCGGACGGCAGCCGTTGTGCGGGATCGGCGTGACGTCGCGAATGGTCGTGACGCGGAAGCCAGCATTGCCAAGCGCGCGGAGAGCGGCTTCGCGGCCAGTGCCCGGACCCTTGACCAGCACGGACACGGTCTTGACGCCGTGTTCCTGCGCGCGACGCGCGGCGTCTTCGGCAGCCATCTGCGCCGCGAACGGCGTGGACTTGCGCGAGCCCTTGAAGCCGCGACGGCCGCAGGTCGACCAGGACAGCACGTTGCCCGACACGTCCGTGACGGTGACCATCGTGTTGTTGAACGTCGAGACGATGTGCACAACGCCCGACTGGATGTTCTTCTTGATGCGCTTCTTCACGCGGGCGGCGGCGGGCTTGGACTGCTGGGTGGCCATGCTGGTATTTCCTCAGAGTGACAAAATTTCGGGAGAACCACGACGGGCGGGGACAGTGCCCCGCCCCTACGATTACTTCTTCTTGATCGCCGTGCGACGCGGGCCCTTACGGGTGCGGGCATTCGTGTGCGTGCGCTGACCGCGGACCGGCAGGCCCTTGCGGTGACGCAGGCCGCGGTAGCAACCCAGGTCCATCAAACGCTTGATGTCCATCGCCACCTGACGACGCAAATCGCCTTCCACCTTGTACTGGGTTTCCAGCACATCACGGATGCGGACGATGTCGGTCTCGGTCAGGTCGTCGCTCTTTTTATTGAGCGCGATGCCGGCCTTCTGGCAGACATCAACCGCGATCCGCGGGCCAATGCCGTAGATCGACTGAAGGGCGATGTCCATCCGCTTGTTGCGGGGAAGGTCTACGCCGGCGATACGGGCCATGATGAACTCCTAAAAGAACAGGAACGTGAACAGACCGGGGCTTAGCCCTGACGCTGCTTGTGTTTCGGGTTGCTGCAGATGACGCGAACGATGCCGCGGCGCTTGATAACGCTGCACTGATCGCAGATGGGTTTGACGGACGCGCGCACTTTCATCGGTTCCTCGCTGGCCCCCTCGCGGACGCCGTTTCTTCCATAACTTCCGGCTGTTCGCCGGAATCTTCTGGTCCTCTGACACAACCAAGGTCGCGCCGGGGGCCGTAAGTTTACACCAACTTTTCACAGAACGCTACCAGTTTTGCGGCGTTCAGTGCCTCGCGCAAGGCATTATTTGGCGCGGTAGGTAATCCGTCCGCGCGTCAGGTCGTACGGGCTCAGCGCCACTTTCACACGGTCGCCGGGCAAAATCCGGATGAAGTGCATGCGCATCTTACCGGAAACGTGCGCCAAAACCTTGTGACCGTTGTCCAACTGAACACGGAACATCGCATTGGGCAGCGGCTCCAGCACGGTGCCTTCTACTTCAATAGCGTCGTCTTTCGACATCCAAGCCCCTTGTTCTAGAGATCCCCAGAGGGGGCCCCGTGTTCTCGCGACTTCGTCCCAGACCCAGCGGCACATTGCCCCGAATCGAACTAACAAATCGCGACTTTCCGCTAACTTACCGCACTAGCGGCCTGCGTTGCATCGTCTGCGATCGCCCCACGCGAGCGCAGCGTGCTGACAACTTGCGTCAGCACATCCGCTGGCGCGAGCGCGCCGTCGATTTTTACCAGACAGGACGCGTAACGCCCAACGAGCGGTCCGGTCTGCCGGTGAAACGCTTCCAAGCGCTTCCGAATGGCGTCCTCTTGATCGTCTGAGCGGTGAACCAGCGCGGTGCCGCAACGATCGCAGATGCCCGGGACCTTGGGCGCGGCGAAGTGGATGTGGAACGGGCTCCCGCAACCGGGGCAGGTCCGACGACCGCAGAGGCGGTCAACAATCACCGAGTCGTCCACTTCCAGGTACACGACAAGGTCGGGACCGAGCTGACTTTGATCCAGCGCGTCTGCCTGGGGCAAAGTGCGCGGAAAACCGTCAAGCAGGAAACGCACCAAACCGGTCGAACCTTTGCAATCGGGCTGCTGAACGCGATCGGCGATGAGACCGACCATCAGTTCATCGGGAACCAGCGCGCCGGCGTCCATGAAGCCTTTGGCCTGCACACCCAGCGGCGTACCGGCGGCAACCGCGGCGCGGAGCATGTCACCCGTCGAGAGGTGCGAGAGACCGAAGAGGTCCACAAGAGCCTTCGCGACCGTACCTTTGCCTGCACCAGGCGCACCCAAAAGGATGATGCGATTCGCGGGCTTCGGTTGGACAGAACTCAAGGGGACACTCCGGTCGGACTGGCGTACGCCAGCCATTATTGTTGGTCGTTCAGGTTGCGGCCACGGACGCGCGGGCCGCCTTCACCGCCGAAGCCCTCGTAGGACCGCGTGATGAGGTGGCTTTCAATCTGCGCCGCCGTGTCCATCGCCACGCCGACCACGATGAGCAACGAGGTGCCACCGAAGAAGAACGGGACGTTGAACGTGTTGGTCAGGAAGGTCGGCAGCACGCAGACCGAAGCGATGTAGATCGCGCCGCCAAACGTGATGCGGGAGAGCACCGTGTCGATGTAGACCGCGGTGTCACGACCAGCGCGAACGCCAGGAACCGCGCCGCCGCCCTTCTTCAGGTTGTCCGCGACTTCCACCGCGTTAAACGTCACGGCCGTGTAGAAATAGCAGAAGAAGATGATGAGGCCGACGTACACCGTGTTGTACAACAGGTGACCCGGAACCAGCAGATTGGCGAAGCTCGCGAGGCCATTGGAACCCGGAAGCCACTTGTAACCGGCGAGAGTCGCAGGGAAAATCAGAATCGAGGAAGCAAAGATCGGCGGGATCACGCCCGCGGAGTTCACTTTGAGCGGCAGCCACGAGTTCTGCGCCTGGAACATCTGCTGGCCAACGACACGCTTGGCGTACTGCACCGGGATGCGACGCTGGGCGCGCTCGAAGTAGACGATGGCGCCGATCACAACGAGAACGACGAGACCGACGGTGAGGAGACCCACCAGGCTGATCTGCCCGTTCTTCGCGAGGGACCACGTCTGACTGATCGCGTTGGGCAAGCCCGCCACGATGCCCGCGTAGATGATGAGTGACATGCCGTTGCCGATGCCGCGTTCGGTAATCTGCTCACCCAGCCACATGATAAACACGGTGCCAGTGGTCAGCGCTAGGACGCAGAGCAGACGAAAGCCGATGCCGCCAGTCAGCCCCGCACCGCCGGTCGCCACCATGTTGTTCGCTTCCAGCTGGCCGGCGATGAGCCAACCCTGGACGAGCGAAATCAGCACGGTGCCGTAGCGCGTGTACTGGTTGATCTTGCGACGCCCCTGCTCGCCTTCCTTGTTCAGACGGTCAATCGTCGGGACAAGCACGGTGAGCAACTGCAGAATAATCGACGACGTGATGTACGGCATGATGCCGAGCGCGAAGATCGAGCTCTGCTTCAGGGCGCCGCCGGAGAACATGTCCAACATGCCGAGGAAACCGCCGCCGTCAAAGTCCGCCGCCATCGCGTGACGATCCACGCCCGGAACCGGAACAAAGACGCCAATGCGATACACGGCGAGCATCGCCAGCGAGAACAGCAAGCGGTTCTTCAGTTCCGGAATCTTGCCGATGTTCGAAAGAGCGTTGGCCACTGTATCCCCTTGCCTTGCCGCTTGACCCGTTGGCTGGAAGCGTATCCTTGGATGAATCCGCGTTCCTCGGCGAGTTGCTGGCGGTCTCGAAGAGTTGGCCAGCGCCCCGCGTGAACGTCCGAACGCGTCGGACTACTTGGCGACCGCTTCCGTGACGACCGTGCCACCCGCGGCGGCGATCTTCTCAGACGCCGACTTGGTGAACTTCTGCGCAACCACCGTCAGCGCACGATCCAACTCGCCGTCGCCCAGGATCTTGACCGCATCAAAGCGACCCTTCACCAGATTGGCGCGACGCAGCATCGTCTCGTCGACGCGCGCGCCGGCTTCGAAGACACCGAGGTCGCCCACGTTCACCGTGGCAAACTTGAGCGCAAAGATGTTCTTGAAGCCAATCTTCGGCAGGCGACGCTGCAGCGGAGTCTGACCGCCTTCGAAGTAGACGCCGACATCGGGGCTTTTGCGGGCTTTCTGGCCCTTGTGACCCTTGCCGGACGTTTTGCCGAGGCCGGAACCGACGCCGCGGCCCAAACGCTTGCGGGTCTTGGTGGCGCCGCGGGGCGGCTGAAGGTTGCTGAGTTCATTCGACATAATAGACTCCGTTCATTCTTCTCGGCTGACTTCCGAACATCGGCGCGAACACCTGACGCTCATTTGCCCGCCCGAACCACAGTCCCGCTAAGCGGAAACTGAAGCCCTAAAGGCGCTACAGGGTAGGCTCTATCGGCATTTTTGACAAGCGCTGCGCCTGCCAGAACCGCCGTTGAACTTAGCTGCGCAGTTCTTCCACGCTCTTGCCACGACGACCCGAAACGATCTGCACCGTCTTGAGCTGACGCAGCGCGTCCATCGTCGCACGCACCACGTTGTGTGGATTGTTCGAGCCGATGCACTTCGTCACGACGTCACGCACGCCTGCCTGTTCGAGCAATGCGCGAACTGGACCGCCGGCGATGACGCCAGTACCGCGGCTGGCCGGCTTCAGCATGACTTCGCCCGCGCCATAGTGGCCCAGCGCGTCGTGCGGAATCGTGCCCTTGACCAACGGAACCATGAAGAGCTGCTTCTTGGCCTGCTCCGTACCCTTGCGGATGGCTTCCGGCACTTCCGCCGCTTTGCCCATGCCGACGCCGACTTGGCCCTTGCCGTCACCCACCACGATCAACGCGGAGAACGAGAAACGCCGACCACCCTTCACGACCTTGGCCGTGCGGTTGATGGCGATGGTGGCCGAGCTAAAATCGTCGGCGGGCGGTTCCGGACGGTCGCGACGCGGGGCCCGGGGTTCACGCTGCTGCTTGTTGTTCTCGCTAGCCATTCTTAATCCTCACCATCGGAAGTGGAGTCGGCCTGGGAGCCGTGGCCGCCCTTGCTGAGCAAACCGAGTTCATGCGCCGCCGTCGCCACTGCCGCAACGCGACCCGTGTAACGAAAGCCATTGCGATCGAAGACCAACTTGGTCAAGCCCTTGGCGATGGCGCGCTCAGCCGCGGCGCGACCGACAGCAACCGCCAGCGCGGACTTGTCACCCTCAAAGGTGCGAAAGCCCGGCTCGACCGACGAAGCGGCCGCAAGCGTCGTGCCCGAGTCGTCGTCGATGATCTGCACGTAGATGTGCTTGCTGGAGCGAAACACCGACATGCGGGGACGCTCTGCGGTACCACGAAGGGTAAAGCGCAACCGCATCTTGCGGTGTTCACGCGCGTTCTTGGCCAACTTACCGAGCATTGTCTTCTCCTTTTGTCGACGCGATGCCGACTTTCACACGTCGCGGAGATGCTCACTCCACGTCCGGGGTCCGAATCACACGTGCGCGTGGACCAGTTGCGCTGAGGTCGGGAAAAATCCCCGCCTAGGGCCGAGGACGGAGCCTCGTCCCTACTTCTTCTTGCCGCCCTTACCACCGGACTTACCGGCTTTCTGACGGACTTTCTCATCGCTGTAGCGAATGCCCTTGCCCTTGTAGGGCTCCGGCGGACGCAGCCCGCGAATGTTGGCCGCGACCTGTCCGAGCTCTTCCTTGTCGACGCCGGTCAGTTCGAGGTGGGTCTGCTTCTCGATCTTGCACGCGACGCCCGTGGGCAGCGGGAACAGAACCGGGTGCGAGAAACCGATCGAGAACTTCAGCGCCTGGCCGATCGCTTCCACGCGGTAACCGACGCCGATGACGTCCAGTTCACGCTTGTAGCCAGCCGACACGCCCTGCACCATGTTGCGGAGCAGATTGCGACCGAGGCCGTGAAGCGCCTTGCCCGTGCGGGTCTCTTCCAGCGCGTGCACCAGAATCTGGCCCGACTTCTCTTCGAAGCGGACGCCCTTGAACGTGCGGGTGAGCTCGCCGAGCGGGCCCTTGACCGTCACGGTCTCAGCCTTGATGGCCACGGTCACTTTCGGCGGCACGGGAATCGGCGCCTTGCCCACGCGGGACACGACTGCTTTGGGGGCCTCGGTGTTGGTCGTTTCGGTCGTCATGGTATCCTCGAACTCGCTGAGAATTCAGTCGCTAGGCGGCTTGTGCAGCCACCACAGGGTTACGGATTTGGCTTACCAAACCGTGCAAATCAACTCGCCGCCGACGTTCAGCTGCCGCGCACGCGCGCCAGTGACCACGCCGCTCGACGTCGACAGGATCGCGATGCCCATGCCGTTCTTCACGCGCGGGATGGTGTCCACGGCGACGTAACGACGCTGGCCGGGACGCGACTCGCGCTTGATGCCGAGGATGACGTTGCTCTTGTCGGCCGCGTAACGCAGCTGAACGGTCAGGCTGCCCTGGGCGTCGTCATGCGCTTCCGTGATGTCGCCGATGAAGCCTTCCTCGTGGAGGATCTTCGCGATCGCGCGGATGATGTTCGACGCCGGGACTTTGACTTCGCTGTGACGGGCCATGATGCCGTTGCGCACGCGGGTCAGGAAATCGGCGATGGGGTCGTTGGTGGCCATTGGCTACTCCGTAAACTGTAGATGCTCAAACTCTTCTGGGCTCAGCGGCGCTTTTGGCTTGGTTACCAGGACGCCGCCCACTTGGGGCCGAAAACGGTCAGGCGCTGACGCCCGCCGAAACTACCAGGACGCCTTCGTCACACCCGGCAGCTCGCCGCGGACTGCGAGCACGCGCACGCAGATACGGCAGAGTTCAAACTTGCGGATGAAGCCGCGCGGACGGCCGCAAACCTTGCAGCGATTGCGGTGACGAATCGCGTACTTGGGCGTGCGCTGCGACTTGATGATTTGACTGGTCTTGGCCATTTTGTCTTCCTACTTCTCTTGGTTCTTCGCTCGGTGCGACGCTTACTTCCGGAACGGCATGCCAAAGTGGGCGAGCAGTGCCTTCGCTTCCGCGTCGGTCTTCGCCGTCGTCACCACAGTGATGTTCATGCCGCGGACCTTATCGACCGCGTCGTAGTTGATTTCCGGGAAGATGATCTGTTCTTTGACGCCCATCGTGAAGTTACCACGACCGTCAAAGCCCTTCGCCGAAACGCCGCGGAAGTCACGCACGCGCGGGAGCGCGATGGTGATGAGGCGGTCGAGGAATTCGAACATGCGCTCACGACGGAGGGTAACCTTCACGCCGATCGGCAGGTTTTCACGCAGTTTGAAGTTAGCGATGGCTTTGCGCGAGCGCGTCACGATCGGCTTCTGACCCGCGAGGGCCAGGCACTGCTCGACGGTGCGTTCAATGACCTTCGGATTCTGCGTCGCTTCGCCGAGACCAAAGTTGATGACAACTTTCTCCAGCTTCGGAACCTGCATCGGGTTGCCGTACGCGAATTCGCTCTGCATCGCCGGCACAACCTTCTCGGTGTACGCGGTGCGGAGGCGCGGGGTCACTTTTTCGGCCGGAGCGTCAGACGCCGACGCCATGACCATCTTGGTCGCGGGGGCGCTGTTCTTGGGGGCTGCCGACTTACCTTTCTGCTGCTTCTCTGCCATCACTTCCTCGCTATCTCGTCCCTTCGGCGGCGTGCGGTCGACTGCACTTCAGTCGTTACCGTTCAGCCCTCGCCCTTACGCTTTGTGGGCTGTCGTGCCGCCGATGAACCGTTCTCAGTTGTTCACACCGGATCCAGACGCTCGCCCGTCTTGTGAACGACGCGAATCTTCTTCTGGTTGCCCTGGGCGTCTTCCACGGTCTCGAAACCAACGCGCACGGCTTTGCCGGTCGTCGGGCTCACAAGCGCCACATTGGAAATCGCGATGGGCGCTTCCTTCTCGATGATGCCAGCTTGACGCTGCGTACCACGCGCCTTGGTGTGACGCTTGATGATGTTGAGCTTCTCAACGATCACGTGGTCCGCACCTTTGGCCGGGGCCTTCTTGCCGTCGAGCTTCGCCTCGATCACACGCAACACCTTGCCGGTCTTGCCGAGTTCTTTGCCGGCCGTGACGATGACCGTGTCGTTCTTCTTGATCTTACGCATGACTGCTTCCTCACGAACTCAAAAGCTGGACTTACAGCACTTCCGGGGCGAGCGAGACGATCTTCATGAAGCGCTTGGCGCGCAATTCACGAGCGACTGGCCCGAAGATACGGGTGCCGACCGGCTCCTTGTTGTTGTTGATGACCACAGCGGCGTTGCCATCGAACTTGATGTAGCTACCGTCTTCGCGGCCCACTTCCTTGGTCGTGCGGACGATGACGGCCTTGACCACGTCGCCCTTCTTGACCTTGGACTTCGGGAGCGCTTCACGCACCGCGCAGACGATAATGTCGCCGAGCGACGCGTACTTGCGCTTGGAGCCGCCGAGCACCTTGATGCAGCGGAGACGGCGAGCGCCGGAGTTGTCGGCCACGTTCAGGTAGGATTCGGTCTGGATCATGATAAACCTCGGTCAACGTTCAAACGTGGTGGCTTACGCGTCTTTCTTGCGCAGCGTGTTCAGGTAGCGCCAGCGCTTGTGCTTGGACATCGGACGGCACTCCTCGATCACAACCTGGTCGCCCACGTTGCACACGCCGTGCTCATCATGCGCCATGTACTTCTTGCTGTGACGAACGTACTTGCGGTACTTCGGGTGCAGGAAGAGGCGCGTCACGGAGATGACCGCCGTCTTGTCCATCGCCGTGGAAACGACGATGCCCGTGGCGGTACGGCGATGACGGCCTTTGTGTTCGCCTTCCGCAACGCTGTGCTCAGCTTCTTCGGCAGCGGGGGCTTCGATGATGTCGGTCTCGGTGACCATGGTGAATCCTTGCTAGTGGGTCAGAGTGCGTCGCCTGTTGCCAGGCTAATCGGTGCCTCGAGGCTTACTCAGCGGCGGCCGGGTGGTTGATGACCAGTTCCAGTTCGCGCAAGCGCGTCAGTACCCGGGCCAGCTCGCGGCGCGCAATGCGCAGCTTGATCGGGCTCTGGAGCTGACCAGTGTGGTGCTGAAAACGCAGGCGAAACAGTTCGTCGCGCAGCTCCGACTCTTTGCGGCGCAGTTCGACGTCAGTCATTTCGCTAATCACGGTCGATGCCATGGTATCCTCTCAATCTTCCGATATTCTAGCCAGTTACGCGATTTCGCCGCGAGCGACGACCTTGCACTTGATGGGCAGCTTGTAGGCAGCCTGTTCCAGGGCCTGCTTGGTGAAATCCGCGTCATCCGACTGGATTTCATACAGCATGGTGCCCGGCTGCACGACGGCAACCCAGTGATCCGGTGGCCCCTTACCTTTACCCATGCGGGTTTCGGCGGGCTTCTTGGTGATCGGCTTCTGCGGGAAGATGCGAATCCACACCTTCGCGCCGCGCTTCACCTTGCGGGTCATCGAGATACGCGCGGCTTCAATCTGCCGGCTGGTCAGGTAGCCGCACTCGATGGCCATCAGGCCGTAATCGCCGTACGACACGTCGTTGCCGGTCTGCGCATGACCGCGCAGATCGCTCTTCATTACTTTGCGCCACTGTACGCGCTTCGGTGCCAACATGGCTAACTCCTTAAACGATCGTCAAAATCGAACTGGTTCTTGACCGCCAGCCTAGTTTTTCACCGACTGCGCGTTGGGACGCTCCGGCAGGATGTCGCCGTGGTAGATCCACGTCTTGACGCCGATGGCGCCGTACGTGGTCTTTGCGGTGGTCTCACCGTACTGAATGTCCGCACGCAGCGTGTGCAGCGGAACGCGACCCTCACGGTACCACTCGTAGCGAGCGATTTCCGCGCCGCCCAGGCGACCCGAGCACGCGACGCGGATACCCTTGATGCCGAACTTCTGTGCGGCCTGCATCGCCTTGCGCATCGCACGGCGGAACGCAACGCGGCGTTCGAGCTGCGTGGCGATCGACTCGGCGACCAGCTGCGCATCCGTTTCAGCGCGACGCACTTCGTGGATCGACAGCACGATTTCGCCGGCGGCGATCTTCTGCAGATCCGCCTTCAGCTTCTCGGCTTCCTTGCCCTTCGGCCCGATCAGGATGCCCGGACGCGCGGTGTGCACGCCGACGCGGATCTGGCGAGCGCGACGCTCAATGTCGACGCGCGCGATGCCCGCGTGGAACATCTTCTTTTTGATGGTCTTGCGGATCAGGAGATCCTCGTGCAACCACTTCGCGTAGTTCTTTTCTTCGAACCACTTGGAATTCCAGGTCCGAATGACGCCGAGGCGAAGACCATTTGGATGACTTTTCTGTCCCACGAGTTCCTCCAGAAACCTGAGTACGAACGGCTTCGTACGGGCGGCAATTTGCCGAGAAATGACCTAGTTCGAGCCGAAACCCTACTTGACGCCGACTTCGAGCGTCACATGGCTCGACTTCTTCAGAATCTTGGTCGCGCGACCCTGCGCACGCGGCGTGAACCGCTTGAGCATGCGCGCCTGATCCACGAACACGCTCTTCACGATGAGCGTATCCACGTCCAGCTCGCCTTCCTGACGCACGTTCGCGACAGCGCTGAGCAGCAGCTTGCGCACCGGCTCCGCGCCGAGCTTCACGAGGAAGCGCAGGATGTCGGAAGCTTCCGCCACCGGCTTGTTGCGAATCAGGTCCACAACGACGCGCACTTTGCGTGGCGCGATGTTCAAGTTCCGCAGGTAGACAACGTTGCTGGCCATTTCAAACCTCTATCGTTTCGGTACTTGCCGACGATCGCCGTGCAGGTACATTCGCCCGTCGCGGGCAGGGACGGAGCCTTGCCCCTATTTCTTCTTGGCCTTCTTGTCGGCCGAGTGACCAAAGAACGTGCGCGTGGGCGAAAACTCGCCGAGCTTGTGCCCGACCATGTTTTCCGTCACGAACACCGGGATGAACTTCTTGCCGTTGTGGACCATGAAGTTCAAACCGACGAAGTCAGGGAACACCGTCGAACGGCGCGACCAGGTCTTGATCGGACGCTTGTTGCTTGTACGGTTCGCTTCCTCGACTTTCTCTTTGAGATGCCCGTCGATGAACGGTCCCTTCTTAATCGAACGCGCCATGTGAATCCCTCTTCGTTCAATCCGCTTACTTGCGTGCGCGGTTCCAGTCAGTGTCCGCTTACTTGCGTGCGCGGTTCCAGTCAGTGTCCGCTCACTTACGTGGCGGCTCCAGTTCAGCCGTTTAGCGCTTACCCTTCGGGCGGCGCGAAACGATGAGGCGATCCGTGCGCTTGTTCTGGCGCGTCTTCGGACCCTTGGTCTTCCAACCCCACGGGCTCGTCGGGTGACGACCACCGGACGTGCGGCCTTCACCACCACCGTGCGGGTGATCGACCGGGTTCATGGCAACGCCGCGCGTCTGCGGGCGGATGCCAAGCCAACGGGTACGACCCGCTTTGCCCAGGTTGATCTTGTCGTGGTCGATGTTGCCAGTCTGACCGATGGTCGCACGGCAATCACGGCCCACTTTGCGCAGTTCGCCAGACGGAAGACGGAGCAACGCGTGCTTGCCTTCTTTCGCCATCAGCTGCGCGGCGGTACCGGCCGAGCGGCACATCTGCGCGCCGCGACCCGGCTGCATTTCCACGGCGTGAACGAACGTACCCACCGGGATGTTTTCCAGCGGCAACGTGTTGCCCGACTTGATGTCGGCGTTCTTCGAGGAGATCACAACGTCGCCGACTTTGATGTCGAGCGGCGCGATGATGTAGCGCTTCTCGCCATCCGCGTAGTGCAGAAGGGCGATGCGCGCCGAGCGGTTCGGATCGTGTTCGATCGTCGCCACGGTCGCCGGCACAGCCACTTTATCGCGCTTGAAGTCGATGATGCGGTAGTGCTTCTTGTGACCACCGCCGACGTGACGCGACGTGATGCGACCGATATTGTTGCGACCCGCAGTCGTCTTCTGCGTCGCGAGAAGCGGCTTGTACGGCTCGCTCGTCGTGATGTCGGAAAAACTGTCGAGCGCCAACTGGCGGGTGCCTGCGCTGTAGGGACGATACTTCTTGATGCCCATTTCGAACTCCGAAACGCTTAGGCAGCCTAGTCAGGCCAGCCTGGAGTGACCGACGCTATCAAACGCCTTGAAAGAACTCGATCTGCTGTCCGTCAGCCACTTGCACAAACGCCTTCTTGACGTCAGCGCGGTGACCGGAGAACTTGCCCACGCGGCGCAGCTTGCCCGGCTTTTGCTGGGTGCGCACCGAATCCACCTTGACGCCGAACAGCTGTTCGACGGCGGCTTTGATCATCGGCTTGTTGGCGTCGCGGTGAACCTCAAAGACGACAACGTTGAGCGACTCGCGCGCAATGTTGTTCTTCTCGGTAATCAGCGGACGAATCAGAACTTGGGTCAAATGCAGGCCCATGGGGCACCTCGAATCAAAGAGAAAGAACTTAGGCCAACCGGGTCTCGAGCGCCTTGGCAGCGTCGACGGTCAGGATCAGTTTGTCGTACTTGAGAACGTCGAACACATTCACGCCTTCCGCGCGGATGTACTTGGACGTCTTCAAGTTGCGGATCGACAGGTGCAGGTTGGACTGCTCGTCGGCCGTCACCACCAGCGCCTTCGCGGTACCCAGACGGCCGAGGATGGCAAGCGCCTCCTTGGTCTTGGGCGCGGCGAACGCGAACTGATCGATCACCACCAGGTCACCTGAATTGGCGCGCGTCGACAATGCCGAACGCAGGGCCGCAGCGCGAACCTTCTTGGGAACCGTGTAACCGTAGTTGCGCGGGTGCGGACCGTGCGCCACACCACCGCCGCGGTAGATCGGCGCCTTCTTGGAACCGTGACGCGAGCCGCCGGAACCCTTTTGCTTCAGCGCCTTCTTCGTCGTGCCGTGCACCGTGGTGCGGGTCTTGACGGAGTGTGTACCCGCGCGGCGGCTTGCCAGCTGGTTGCGAACGATTTCCCAGTGCAGGTACGGCTTCACTTCAGCAGCGAAGACGGCATCAGCCAGGTCGATCTCGCCGACGGGCTTGGCTTGCGTATTGAGGATGCTAAATTTCGCCATCACGGCCTCTCTCTTGTTCTCGTGGGCGGACACGTTGGCCGCCCCTACAAATTTGTCGCCACATTCCATCGTTGGCTGGCGGCGTCGGAGCACCGCCCCTACGACCGCCCATTCAGATCAGGTCTTGATCTCGACGGCCACGCCGGCCGCCAGGTCCAAACGCATGAGCGCGTCCAGAGTCTGCTGGGTCGGGTCGAGGATGTCGATCAGGCGCTTGTGCGTGCGGACTTCGAACTGCTCGCGGCTCTTCTTGTCGACGTGAGGCGAACGAAGAACCGTGTAGCTGTTGATCCGCGTCGGCAGCGGAATCGGACCGGCGATACGCGCGCCCGTGGTGCGGACGGTCGTGATGATTTCGCTGACGGACTGATCCAGCAGCTTGAAATCATAGGCTTTGAGCCGGATGCGGATGCGTTGACCTGCCATGACGATTACTCCTGATGGCGGACACTGAGGCCCGCCCCTACGCTAAACTACTGCAATTAGCCGTTCTTCTTGACGATTTCAGCCAACACCGACGACGAAGCCGGCGCGTAGTGGCTGAACTGCATCGTGTACGTGCCACGACCCTGGGTGCGCGAGCGCAGGTCGGTGGCGTAGCCAAAGGTCTCGCCCAGCGGGACTTCAGCTTCGATCGTGCGGGAACCACCGCGCTCACCCAAATTGGTGATGCGGCCACGGCGGCTGTTCAAGTCGCCGATGATGTCGCCCATGTAGTCTTCCGGAACTTCGACTTCCATCGCGAAGATGGGTTCGAGCAGAACCGGCTTGGCCTTGGAGACCGCTTCCTTGAACGCCATGGAGCCCGCGATGCGGAACGCCATTTCGTTCGAGTCGACTTCATGGTACGAGCCGTAGAACAGCGTCGCCTTGATGTCCACCAGCGGGAAGCCCGCGAGCGTACCGTTGGTCATCGCGTCCTGGATGCCCTTGTCGACGGCCGGGATGTATTCCTTCGGAATCACGCCGCCCTTGACTTCATCGCTGAACTCGTAGCCCTTGCCCGCTTCCTGCGGCGCGATGCGGATGCACACGTGGCCGTACTGACCGCGACCACCCGTCTGCTTGGCGTACTTGTAGTCCACCTCAGCTTCCTTGGTGATCGTCTCGCGGTACGCAACCTGCGGACGGCCAACCTTGGCGATCACTTTGAACTCGCGCTTGAGGCGGTCCACGATGATTTCCAGGTGCAACTCGCCCATGCCGGCGATCAGCGTCTGGCCCGTCTCTTCGTTGGTGAAGAAGCGGAGCGAAGGATCTTCGCGCGCCAGTTTCGAGAGGCCCTTACCGAGTTTTTCTTCCTCGTCCTTGTTCTCCGGCTCAATGGACACGGAGATCACGGGTTCGGGGAACTTCATCAATTCCAGCGCGATCGGCGCCTTGGTGTCGCAGAGCGTGTGGCCCGTGATCGTGTCACGCAGACCGGCGACGGCGACGATGTCGCCCGCATACGCTTCCTTGATGTCTTCGCGCTTGTTGGCATGCATACGCATGATGCGGCCGATGCGCTCGCCTTTGCCGGTGTTCGAGTTGATCACCGCGTCACCCACGACCATCGTGCCGCTGTAAATGCGGACGTAGGTGAGGTGACCGATGAACGGGTCCGTCCACAGTTTGTACGCCAGACCGCAGAACGGCGCGTCGTCTTTGGCTTCGCGGGAAATCTCGCCGCCGGCGTCTTTCTCGCCTTCCGGGATGTGACCAGCGACCGGCTTGATGTCCTGCGGCGACGGGAGGTAATCCGTCACGGCGTCGAGGAGCTGCTGCACGCCCTTGTTCTTGAAGGCCGAACCGCAGAGGATCGGAATGAACGACATCGCCAGCACGCCCTTGCGAAGCAGCGCGGTGATTTCCGGAACGGGGATTTCGTCGCCGTTCAGGTAGCGCTCCATGGCGTCCGTGTCGTTCTCGACCGCGGCGTCCATGAGGTATTCGCGCGCCTTCTGCGCCGCTTCCAGTTGATCGGCCGGAATCTCTTCCGTGTCCCAGTGAATACCGGCAGCCGCTTCGTCAAAGATATAGGCCTTCATCGACAGCAGATCGATGATGCCTTCAAAGTTTTCTTCCGCACCGATCGGCAGGTACAACGGCACCACACGGGCGCCGAGGCGCTCGCGCATGTCATTCACAACGCGGTCAAAGTTCGCGCCGGTGCGGTCCATCTTGTTGACGAACGCGATACGCGGAACCTTGTAGCGATTGGCCTGACGCCACACCGTTTCGGACTGCGGCTGCACGCCACCGACCGCACAGAACACCGCGACGGCGCCGTCGAGCACGCGGAGCGAACGCTCCACTTCGATGGTGAAGTCGACGTGGC
>CAITYF010000222.1 GCA_903896545.1 uncultured Myxococcales bacterium
CTGGAGCCAACGCCGCAGCACGCTGCGGTGACGTGACGAGGAAAAACGAGCCTGGCCGAATAAAGACGGCCCGGAGGATACCGGCGCAAGACTTGAAATTTCATCCGGATCGGCGATTCCACGGGTGAGATCTGTCTGGCGAATCGGCTGCACGCAGGGATGCGGAGGCAAGTGCGGGTGACGGGTGCGTCTGGGGACGAGGATCGATCAGGTCTGGGGAAAGTCTCGCGCGACTTGACCGCAACCGCGCGGAGCCGCATGATAGATGGGTTAGAGCCATGAGGCCCATTATGTCCCGTTTGCGCTACCTGATCTCTCCCGCCCTCGCCCTTGGTTGCCTCGCAGCCTTGTCGGCTTGTGGCGGTTCAAAGGCAGACACCAAGCCCACGGAATCGGCAAGTGCCGGTCTCACCGAGACGGAACGCAACGCCGCGACGCAGCCGGTGCAAACCGAGACGGATGCCAACGGCGGCGCGATCGAACGCATTGACGTGAACGGCGACCACAAGCCCGACGTCTTCAAGTTCTACCGCAATGCGGAAGTCGCCGGTGCAGATCCGGCCGCCGCCAAGTCCGTCAAGCGCGTGCTTGTGCGCAAGGAACTGGACGTCAACTTCGACCAGCGCATCGACATTGTGGAATTCTACGAGGGCGACACGGCGTCGGTCTGGAAGGTCAAGGAAGAATTCGATCTGGACTTTGACGGCCGCGTGGACGAGACCCGTCACTACGACAAAGCCAGCAACGTGACGCTGATCGAATTGGACCTCGGCTTTGACGGCAAGACGGACACGTGGAGCTACTTCCAGCTTTCTCAGAACGAAGAAGGCAAGCCGGTCAACCGCCTTGTGGAACGCCGCCGCGACACGACTGGCGACGGTACCGTGGACGTGTGGGAGTACTACACCAAGGGTGTGATCGTGAAGATCGGCACCGATTCCAACGCTGATGGCACGCCCGACCAGTTCCAGCGCGTCGAACAAAAGGGCTCCAAGTAGCCGCTTCTGCACGGCGGAACGGGCCCACACAAGCACATACCGAAAGAATCACGGGGCCGTCGGCGTCGGCTCCGCAGGCACGTCCGCACCGCGGCGATCGGGCGGCGGCGAAAGCGACAATTCGACCAACTGCTCGCCGTCCCGCGCGAGTGCTACGACGCGCCACTGCGAGGCCTGCAACGCCAACTTGCGGACGCGTGTGGTCAATTCCTGAGACACTCCCGCGTCGATCGCGAGCACCAGACGATTGGGTTCAAGCCCTGCGCGTTGGCGGTAATCCTGCGCGGCCGACCGCAGCGTCGTGGTGATCGCGATGTCAAACTGCAGGCGCTCATCGCGCACTTCGCGCTCCAGGATCCTCAGACTGTGGGCGTCCAGACGTGCGACCAGGTTCTTCTTCGCCTCGAAGCCCGTGAGCCGGCGAAACGGCAGCATTTGCAAACCGGGCAACACCGCGCCGCCTCGGCGATCGGGCAATTGCAAGTCGAGTTCGCGCTCGATCGGCAGGCGATTGGGATCGTCGGCCTTGGCCTGTCCGGCGTCCGTGACGGCCGGCGGCACTGCGGGCGGCGGACTTTCACAGCCTTTGGCGCATGCAGAGAGCGCCAGAACTGGTGCGAGAAATTTCAGGTGCACAAGTCTCATTTGGCCAACCAGGAGAACGCGAGGGGCGCGGGGAAAGTGGTGGGAAGCTGCGGCGCGAACGTGGCGACGGGGAAGCCGGTGCACGAGCCTGAGTGCGGCGCGCACTTGGCGTCGACGCCATCGGGAACGGTGCCTCCGCACGTGACCAGCGAGGCGGGCTTGTAGGCGTCGATTCGGTACCACTGGTCTTTGAAGACAAACGCGTAGTTCTGGCCGCTGACGACCTGATCCGTGTTGGCGTAGTAGCCGGCGACGACGATGCTGGTGCAGGTGGTGTCGGCCACGCCCAAACGCGGCGCAACGACCTTGCCGGTAGACATTTGGACGCTGAAAAACACCCCGGCCTTGGGCGAGTAGAGCAGGACGTGATCGCGGATGACGTCGAGCGTGCCTGAGGTTGAAAACGCGCCGCGGTTGATCAGCACGCCGATCGGTTGACCCGCTGCGTCCACGACCCAAAGGCCTCCACCGACGTTCGCGATCGCTGCTCCGGAATCAGACGTGTCAGCAGCGTCAGGCGCATCGTCGCCAGCGCCTGTTGCTGCATCCTTGTCGTTGACTGTCACTGTCGCGTCGTCAGCGCCGACGTTGACGGGTTCCACTGCGTCAGCCACGGGTGCGCGGCTACATGCAGACGCCAAGATTGCCCATGCTACCAGCCAACGCGTCACGACACTTCCTTTGGCCGCGCTTTCTTCTGCGGCTCCAGTTCGGGTTGAGCCCCCTGCTCGACTGGACGCGGCAACGCCACGGCCTGCTCCGTCGCCGGTTCCGCCCACGGATCGTCGGGACCGTGCGCCTTCTTGTGCACGCCGAGCGCTGGCTTTGCCCGCGCGCCTTGCCGTTCCTGGCGAAACCACCGCGGCATGATCCGGTGCTCTGGCGACATCCCCGGCGCCGGATGCCCAACCGCTTTGGCGAGCGCGAGAATCGTTGCCTGATCGAGTTGTCCCGTTTGCGGCACGCCCGTTTGCCCCTGAAAACGACGAATCGCCATTTGCGCGGTGCCGTTCAAGACGCCGTCCAGCGGCAGCCGCAAGCTCAGCACCACTGACAACGCAGCCTGCGCCCACTTCACGAGCTTCTGCGCTTCATTCACCGCTCTGGGCTGCGCGTCCTCCGGGTGCAACGGCGCGACGTCGTGCTGGGCAGGCGCGCGCGGCGACAGCTCCGCCACGAGGCGTTTGCGCATTCTTGCCGAGGTCACATCCAACCGCATCCGACTCACTCCTGACGGCAAGCATAACTGCGGCGCGGCGCGGCGCAAAGGGTGCTCAGAGTTGCACGGATTCCGCTGGCGCGCCGTCCAAAAACCGCTGCAGGATGACCGCGGCGGCGAACTTGTCGACCTGCGCGCGGCGTTTGGACGCCCTCATCCCGAGCATGCGCAACTCGGCGTGCGCCACAGTCGTCGTGTCTGCCTCATCCACCAGCCAAACCGGACGCGTCTGCGCTGCCGCAACGGCCAGTGCGAACTGCCGACACAGGCGCGCTGAACCCGCCTCGTCCGCCTGTTCCATCGGCAAACCAACGACGAACGCTTGGACTTTCAGACGATCACACAGCGGCAGCAACTGCGCGATGTCACGCCGCGTGCCCAGACGTTCTACCACGCTGTGCGGCATCGCCAACGGTGTGCCGACTTCACTCACAGCCAAACCCATGCGCGCGCGCCCGAGATCGATCGCCAGAAACACGCCGTCGCGTCGCAAGTTGTCCGTAGTCTGCATGGACGTCGCCTTTCCCGCGCGTTATCCTGACCGCCTTGGAGAACCGTCATGTCTGTCCCCGTCACGATCTATCGCACCCGCGTTTGCCCCTACTGCGTCATGGCCAAACGCCTGTTTGACCGCCTGCAGGTGGCTTATACGGAAGTCTATGTGGACGACAAGCACGAGCTGCGCGACGAACTCTCGCGGCGCTACAATTGGCAGACGGTGCCGATGATTGTCGTCGGCGAAAAGTTCATCGGCGGCTATTCGGACGCTGCGGAACTGGAGCGGACGGGCAAGCTCGCCGTCCTCCTGCAAGGGGCAGCGTGAGACGGGTTCTGCTCGCATGCCTCGTGCTGCTGGCCGTGGCGTGCAGCGCTGCGAGCAAAGGCGCGTCGCTCAAGTCCGAGATCTCCGATTTTGCGCGGTACATGCGCTGGGGGATGATCGAAAAGGCCGCGAATTTGGTACCTGCGGCGCGACGCATCTCGTTCATTGCGCAAAAGCGCGCGGCGCAAGCGAACATGGTCATCCACGAGTACGACATCAGCGCCGTCGAGCCCGAAGTGGGCGGCGAACGCGCGCGAGTGCTGGTGCAGGCGACGTGGAGTCGTCCCAACGATCCCGTGATGCGCACGGAGTTGTTCGAACAGATCTGGGAATGGTCGGATCGGCACTGGCAGATGGTCGAACAAAAGCCTGTGGAAACCACTGCGCCGACTTCACCCGATCAAGGCCTCTGACCTGTGACGAAAGCGACCGCTGTGCTATGCTAGCCGCTCCCGACCGACCGTGGCCGTAGCGCAAGCCGATGTCCCAACAGCAACCCATTATCGTGCAGAAGTTTGGCGGCTCCTCGGTCGCTGACGTCGCCGGCATCCGCCGGGTAGCCGCCCATGCGGTGGCGACCCGACGTTCGGGCAAACGCGTCGTCGTCGTCGTTTCCGCCATGGGCAAGACGACCGATCAGCTCGTGCAACTCGCGCATGAAGTCACGCCGACGCCGGACCGACGCGAGTTGGACATGCTGCTGACCGCGGGCGAGCGAATCTCGATGGCGATCCTCGCGATGGCGATCCGCGATCTTGGCGAGCCCGCGACGTCCATGACCGGCAGCCAGTGCGGCATCATCACGAACGACGCACCCGGCGGCGCGCGCATCGTTGAAGTGCGGGCGTTTCGCGTGCAGGACGCGCTCGACGCTGGGCAAATCGTCATCGTCGCTGGCTTTCAGGGCGTGTCGTGGAAGAAAGAAGTCACGACGTTGGGACGCGGCGGCTCAGACACGACCGCGGTCGCGTTGGCCGCAGCACTTTCCGCCGAGGCGTGTGAGATCTATTCCGACGTCGACGGCGTCTATAGCGCTGACCCGCGCAAGGTGACGGACGCCCGTCGCCTCGATGAACTGGGTCACGACGAGATGCTGGCGATGGCGCGTGCAGGAGCCAAAGTGCTGGGGGCAGACGCGGTCGCGTGGGCGCGCCTGCACGACGTGGCGCTGTACGCGCGAGCGACGGATGGACGTCCCGGTGAAACCATCGTGCGACTGAACCCGCCGGCGGATCGCCCGTGGATCGCGGCCGCGACGCTGCGCCCGCAGTGTGTCCTCTTGAACTGGTCGGGGGACGTAGCCAACCTTGCGACAACTCTGGACACTTCCGCCGTCCCGCCGATTTTCAGCCTGCAACTGCCGACCCAAACGCTGCTGCTCGTTGGACGTGACGTCGCCGACGCCGTGGACTCGCAGTTTGGGCGCCTGATTGACCGTCTGCGCGAGATGCCCGACACCGCCGGCCGTCTGCCGACGCTGGTGAGCGGCACGCTCGTCTCCATCGTGGGTCCCGGTGTCGGCCGCGAGTGCGACCTGCTCACCCCGTTCCGCGCCGCGCTCCACACGCATCTGAACGCCGAGACGCCCGTGCTCGCCCACGGTTTGACGCTGTCCTGTCTCCTGCCGCCTGATCAAGCTGATGCCGCGGTGGCCGCTTTGCACGCTGCATTTCTCGGCGGTGCTGCATGATGCGCTGGTTGGGCGGCTTGCTGGCTTGCCTGTGTTTCTGCGCCTGTTCGGGCCCCCAGTCGCTCTTGCCGGCCAATGGCCCGCAAACCGCCGACGACGTGCTGACGCGCGCGCTCGCCCGCCCTCTACCCAAGACCGCTCAAGGCATGGCGCGCTTGGACGCGTACATGAAAGGCGAACGGCGTTCCGTCGACATGATCGTCATTTTGGCGATGCCCAACGCTGTGCAGATGCAGGCGGTTTCGCCGACGCTGGACATGCTGGCGGTGATGGCAACCGACGGCAAACGCTTCGTGTCTTTCGAGCGCGGTGGTGAAAAGTGCCTGATCGGCGATGCGTGTCCGCGCAACATGGCGCGCTTGGTGCCGATCGCGCTGTCCCCCGAACAGCTGACACCCGCGCTTTTGGGCCGTCCACCCGTGCTGGACCTGCCGGAGAAACGCCTGGAGTGGGACGGCAAACGTGAACTTTACGTCGTGACCTTGGGAATCGACGCCGGAACGCACCAACAGGTCTTCGTTTCGCCGAAGGATTTTCGTATTGTGGGCACCGTGCTGTTTGAGAAGACCGAACGCGTCGCTTCCATCGAGTACATCGACGGCGATCGCATCCCTAAGACCTTGCGCTACAAGGCCAAGGACACCGACGTGACCGTGACGATGCGCACGATTGACTTGGACTTGCCCGCAGATGTTGAAGCATTTGCGCTGCCGTGCCCCAGTGGCATGCTGCAAGTCGAGATGCCCTGCGTCGACCCGCAACCGCTTCCCGAAGCCAGGCAGAAAACCCCGTGAATCAGCCGCTTTTCATCGTATTTGAAGGAACAGACGGGTCTGGCACGACGACCCAAGGCGACCTGCTGACCGCAGCGCTCAAGCGTTCCGGTCGCACCGTGATTCGGACCGCTGAGCCAACTGACGGCGACGTGGGGGTGATGATTCGCAACGTGTTGCGTGCGCGTACCGAACATCCGCTTGATCCAGCCGCCGTTGCGCTGCTCTTTGCGGCGGACCGCATCGACCACTGCGCGCGTATCATCAAGCCCGCGCTGGCGCGCAATGAAGCGGTGATTTGCGATCGCTATTTGGCGTCCTCCCTGACGTTTCAAGTAGTCGATGGCGACGGTCGGATCACGCCAGAATGGATCTGCGAGATCAACAAAGAGGCGCTGCGGCCGGACCTGACGATCCTTCTGGACCTGCCAGTCAACGACGCGATGACGCGGATTCACCACCGCGGCAAGCCCAAAGAACGCTTTGAAGTCGCAGAGACGCTGGAGCACGTGCGCGAACGATACCGCGCGGTGTTTCGCCAAGCGTCGCCGGAACTGGGGCGGACGCTGGTGCTGGACGCGAGTCGCAGCCGGGAAGCCATCGCGTATGACGTGCTGTCCGCGGTTTTGCAGATCGTGCAGGAACGTGCACAAGCGAACCCTGAACCCGCCGGACACGCGACGGACGGTGGCCACGAGGCAGCGCGATGACGGAACAAAAACCGCCCCAGCCCACGATGCCGTACTCCGGCATTGCGCCACGTGACGACGAGCCGGCCAAGACGATCATCGCGGACGTATCAGACGCACCGACGGTTTTTGGCGAGATGCGACCCGTCACTCAACTTCCAGATTCGCCAGCCGCCAAGCGTGCGCCGCAGAAGACGGTGGACGCGCAGGTCATTGAGAAGGCCAAACCGACCGAGCAGACCCTTACGGGCGAAGACACGATGTCGGGCGAGGACGTCGTCCCACGCGGCTCGTTGACGGCGCCGACGCGCTTGGAAGACGGAGCGGCGCCAGATGAGCTGGGTGACCGCATCCGCGCGCACCTGGACGATGGCAACAAGCGGGAGCGCAAGGACAAGCTGCTGGGCGAGCTGCTGGGCGGCCGCTTTCTTGTGCTGAAAAAGATCGGCGCGGGCGGCATGGGCGCCGTGTACCGCGCTCGGCAAGAAGGCATGGACCGCGACGTGGCGGTCAAGGTGTTGCTGGGCGACCTGACGGAAAACGACACGGTCCTGCGGCGGTTCACGCTGGAAGCGCTCGCGGTTTCCCGCCTGAAGCACCCGAACACCATTCAAATCTTCGATTACGGAACGACGCCGCAAGGCAATCCGTACATCGCCATGGAAATGCTGGAAGGCGCGACCCTGCACGAGGTCCTGCGCAAGGAACGGCCGCTGCCCATTCGCCGCGCGTTGCGCATCATGTCGCAGGTGGCAGCGTCCTTGGCCGAAGCGCACACCAAAGGCATTGTTCACCGCGACTTGAAGCCGGAGAACATCTTCCTCATCGACGTGTCAGGCAATCCGGATTTTGTGAAGGTGCTGGACTTCGGCGTGGCCAAAATGGCCGACTCCAAGGATGAAAAAGGCACGCTGACGCAAGCCGGCAGCATTTTTGGCACGCCGCGTTACATGAGCCCAGAGCAGTGCTCGGCGCAGCCCGTGGATCACCGCAGCGACATTTACGCGCTGGGTGTCATCCTGTTCGAGATGGTGACCGGCCTGCCGCCGTTCAACTCGGATCAGCCGTTGACGCTGCTGTTGTCGCACGTGAACGAGCTGCCGCCGCAGCCGTCGGCGATCGAGCTGCCGGGAAAAGACGGGACGCCGATCAAGCAGCTCATTCCGGCGGAGGTCGAAGAGCTGATTCTGACGCTGCTGGAGAAGAATCCTGCAGATCGTTTGCAGACGTCCGAGGACCTGTCCAAGGAATGCAGCAAGCTTGCCGAGGCGCTGCCACCGGCGTTTGACGAGCGCGTGGGCGAAGCAGAGGCCGATGCGCTGGGTGTGCGCCTGCCGTCGATGCACACGATGAGCATGACGTCACGCACGATGCGGATGACGCCGGAACAGGCCGCGGCCGCGCTGGCCCCGCCGCAACCGCCGAAGAAGAAGAGCAGCCCGCTGATTCCGATCGTCCTCGGACTCGTCGTGGCAACCGCCGCTGCCGTGGGCGTTGTCGCGACGCAGAAGCCCGAACCAAAGGAAATCAAGCTCGCCGAACCGCCGCCGGGTACGGTGATTCCGCCGCCCGCACAGCCGCTCAAGGACGACGAAGTGACGGCGACGCTCACCAGCCAGCCTCCGGGCGCGACGGTACTGCGCGGCAACGAGAACCTTGGCGTGACCAACTTGACGATGACGCGCAAGAAGGACGCGCCGGCAGAAGTCGTGCAGTTGGTGCTCAAGGGCTACAAGCCAGTGGAAGTGACGCTGAACTTTAAGCAGAATTTCATGCAGCACACGCAGATGATCGAGGAGGCCGCGCCGCCGGTACCTGCCGCGCCGCCCGTCGCGGGAGCGCCGAACAAGCCGCGTGTGCCCGGTGCGCCCGTCGTGACCGCACCCAAGGTCGAGACGAAGGTGGAAGCGCCCAAAGTGGAAGCCTCGAAAGTGGAACCCAAGGCGGAAGCGCCCAAGGT
This sequence comes from uncultured Myxococcales bacterium, assembly GCA_903896545.1. Classification (GTDB taxonomy): domain Bacteria; phylum Myxococcota_A; class UBA9042; order UBA9042; family UBA9042; genus CAIYBN01. Next base: position 8,798 of record CAITYF010000222.1, read on the forward strand.
CGAGCCGAAGGAAGAGAAGAAAGAAGTGAAAAAGAAGAAGGAAGACCTGATCGACGACCTCCAGTAGCCGTCACGGTCCGCCTGCCATCTGGCGCACAACCTTTGCGAGTCACCATGACCCCACACGTTCGAACCGTTTCTTTGCAAGGCCGCGCTGTGTGCGTCACAGGCGCTGGCGGCTTCATCGGCAGTCACTTGACCGAGGCGTTGGTGCGTGGCGGCGCCAAAGTCCGCGCGCTTGTACACTACAACGGGCGCGGCGACCGCGGGATGCTGGAAGAAGTTCCGGCGGAAATCGCGCGCGAAGTGGAAGTGGTCGCTGGTGACATCCGGGATCCGCACCACATGCTGCGGTTTTGCCAAGGTCAGGACACAATCTTCCACCTGGCCGCGCTCATCGCAATCCCGTGGTCGTACGAAGCACCGCAAAACTACGTGATGACCAACGTCGTGGGTACGCAGAACCTTCTGGAAGCGGCGCGGATCTGCGGCGCGCGGCGTCTGGTGCATACGTCGACGAGCGAAGTGTACGGCACCGCTCGGTACGTGCCGATCGACGAGGCGCACCCGCTGCAGGGGCAGTCGCCCTACTCGGCATCCAAGATTGGCGCAGACAAGCTGGCGGAGAGCTACTTTCTGAGCTTCCAAACGCCCGTCGTGACGCTGCGTCCGTTCAACACGTATGGTCCGCGGCAGTCGGCGCGCGCGGTGATTCCGACGATTGCGGGCCAGCTGTTGACCCAGCAGCCGGACCTGAAGCTGGGCAGCCTGGATCCGGTGCGCGATCTGCTGTTTTGCCGCGACACAGCGCGCGCATTTGTGCTGGCGGGTACGGTCGAGGGCATTGAAGGCGAGACGGTGCACGTGGGCACGGGCGTCGGCGTGACGATCGGCGAACTGGCCGATCGCATGATGAAGCTGGCGAACCACATCGTGCCGATCGTGAGCGAGGATCAGCGCGTGCGCCCGGCGGGAAGCGAAGTGATGCGGCTCCTGTGCAATCCGGCGCGCGCCAAGGAAATCCTCGGTTTCGAGTCGCAGGTGTCGCTGGATGACGGGCTCGCGGAAGTGCTTGAAAGCGTCGCGGCGCGTCTCGATCGCTACCGCCGCGCAACCGAATATCAGAGGTAGACGGTGAGCGCAGAGCGCGTGGACACGTTGGAATTTTGTCGGGCGGCGCGGACTCGCGGCGAGCTCGCGCTGGCGACGACAGTGCTGGACGCGGCGATCGCTCAGGTCACGGCGGAAGATGGCGCGACGTTGGCGACGCTGCTTCTGGAGCGCGCAGAATTGGCGCTGGCTGCGGGCGACGTCGCAACTGCCGACGACGCAGCACGGCGCGCGGGTCCGCTGGCGGAGCAAGCCAAGGACGTCGCTCTGATGGCGCAAGCGGCGTGGACCGTGGGCCAAGTGACGGCGCGGCAGGAAGATGTGGAGCGGACGCGCTACTGGCTGGGCCAGGCGACCGAGCTGGCCCTGACGGCGGAGGCGTGGACTCTGGCGCTGCGGGCGCAACGCGGACTGGCGAATCTGCTGCAGGGCACCGGTGATGTAGCAGGCGCGGTGGCGCGGCTGGAAGCTTTGGCGTCCGACGCGACGGTGCTGGACCTGCCGATCGAAGCCGCAGCATGTCATCTGGATCTGGCGCAGCTGGCCCTCGCGCGTGACGACGGTCCGGCGACGGTGCGACACATGCAGGAGGTGCTGCGGGACCCGAACAACTTGCCGCCGCTCCTGCGTGGGGAAGCCGGGCTGGTCCGCGCGCGCCTTCTCGTGGCAATCGGTGACGTGCAAGCGGCGGTGACGGCGGTGGCTGAAGCCGTGGCGCTGCTGCGTTTGGCGGGAGATCAGCGCAGTCTCGGCGCGGGCCTGCTCATTCAGGGTCAGCTTCTGCTGCTGGCGGGTCACGGCGACCAAGCTGGACGCGCGCTGGGTGAAGCGCTGGCCGTGACTGTGCGCGCGAACCTACCCGAACGCGCAGTTGTAGAAGCGGTGATCGCGCGGCTGGGCGGCGATTGAGCCAACCGAGCGGCGATGCCCGACGCTACGCGCCAAAAAACTCCGAGACCGCCGACAGCATCACATTCACACCCACCGGCAGCGCCGCCTCATCCACCACGAACCGCGGCGAGTGATGGGGCTCCGCCTGTGGACCGCCGCAGCCGACAAAGAAGAAACAGCCGGGCACCGCGTCCAGGAAAAACGCCATGTCTTCGCCCGCCATCATGCGCAGCTCGCGGTCGACCGTCGTCACACCGGCGGTTTTCTGCGCCACTCGCGCGAGCCGGTCGGCCATCGCCGGATCATTGCGGAGCGCCACCGTGTAGCGTTGGTACTGAACCTCCGCCGTCGCGCCATGCGCCTGCGCCGTCGCCTGGGCAATCTGCGTGAGCCATTGCGGCAAGTGCTCGCCGAGCGCCTTGTCAAAACTCCGCACGGTGCCACGCAGCACAACTTCTTCCGCGATGACGTTGAACGCGCTGCCACCGTGAAAGCTGCCGACTGTCACGACGACCGGCTCAAGCGGGTTTGTGCGGCGCGAGGCGATCGACTGGAGCGCCACGACGACATGCGCTGCGGCGACAATCGCATCGTCCGCGGTGTGCGGCAGCGCGCCGTGACCTCCACGACCGCGCACTGTGATCGTGAAGTCGTCGACTGCGGCCATCGTCGGCCCCGACGCACAGCTGATCACGCCCACCGGCAGCGGACTCCACAAATGCAACCCGTACGCCGCTTGCACACGTGAACCGCGCCCATCGAGCCAGCGACCATCCAACAGCCCGTCCTCGATCATCTTCACCGCGCCGCGTCCACTCTCCTCGCCCGGCTGAAACGCAACGACGACGTGGCCCGGAATCTCCGACGCGTGCGCCACCAATCGCTGCGTCACAGCCAGCAGCGACGCCATGTGCCCATCGTGCCCGCACGCGTGCATGTGACCCGGACGCCGCGAGGCAAAATCCAGACCGCTTTGTTCGTCCACCGGCAGCGCGTCCATGTCCGCGCGCAGGAGCAGCGTCGCGTCAGTCTCACCGCGGCCGAAGCGTAGCGCCAAGCCAGTGCCACCAACCTTGTGGACATCGTGTGCCCCCATCGCCGCCAACGTTTTCAGTAGCCACGTCTGGGTATCGTACTCTTCCAGCGACAGCTCCGGCTCTTGATGCAGACAGCGCCGCCAGTGCACGAGGTTTGCGATTTCTTCAGCGTTCAACGGCGCGGACAAAGACGACATAGACCACCCAGCGCGGATCCCAACCGCAGAAACAGCGTGGCATGCCAGCGCGTGCGAGGCAATCGCGGCGCGCAGTGGGCGGCATGCTGACCTGCAAAAAGGCGAGAGCCAAACACGTCATCGACCGCGGCAAACTCCCGGAAGGAAGCGCCGCAGACTGGCAAAACCGCAGTTCCTGCGACAGGCCGCCGGTCCTCTGCTACGCTGCCGCCGCGCCCACTGTGCGCAACCGGCGAGTGAACTTGGCCAGAAACGACGTCAACCCGCTGATCCGCGATGAAATCGGCACGCTCATGCGCCGCGCTGAGCGGGAAGTCGTGTTGTGCTACCCGAATTCGTATCGCGTCGCCGGCAGCTCCTTGGGTTTTCAGGTCATCTACCGCGCATTGAACAGCCGCGACGAAGTGGCGTGCCACCGCGCGGTACTCGAAGACAGTCGCCCCAAGCCTGCCCGCAGCTTGGAGTTCGCCAAAGAACTCGCCGATTACGACGCGATCCTGGTGTCGATCGCCTACGAACTCGACCTCGTGAACCTCGTGCACTTGCTCGACGACGCCGGAATTCCGCCGTTGGCGCGCGATCGCGGCCCCCAGTACCCACCGATTATTGTCGGTGGGCCGCTGACGACGTCCAACGTGCTGCCGCTTGGGCCTTTTGCCGACGTCGTGGTGATGGGTGAAGCGGACGAGTCCGTCTTCACGCTGCTGGACTGGTTTGAGGCGGGTCTGGACAAGGCGGCGATCCTCCACGCAGCGCAGGACGTGGCCGGTTTCTGGATTCCAGACACCCAAGGCGACGCGGTGCCAAACCAGATCAGCGTCGAGGCGCACTGCCTCCCGGCGCTGGGGCAATGGCGCAGTCCGCAGGCGGAATTCAAGGATATGATGCTGTTGGAAGCCAGCCGCGGCTGCCCACGGTTCTGTAAGTTCTGCGTCGTCCGCGCGCCCGTTGCGCCGATGCGCGACCCCGCGTTGGAGCGCGTCATCGCCGCCCTCGATCGACCGGAATACCAGGAAGCGCCGCGCGTGGGCTTCGTTGGTGCAGCCGTCAGCGACTGGGCACCGATCAAGGACGCGCTGCGGGCGGCCCTGGAACGCGGCAAGCAGATCGGCATTTCCAGCCTGCGCGCGGACCGGCTGGATGAGGACGACGAATTCGTCGACCTGCTCTGGCAAGGCGGCTACCGCACGATGACCGTCGCCAGTGACGCACCGAGCCAACGCATGCGCGGCAAGATGATGAAGGGACTGCGCGAACGGCATCTGATGGGCGCGGCAGAGCAAGCGCGACGCGTCGGCATGCGCAGCTTCAAGATGTACGTGATTATCGGCTTGCCGGACGAAACGGACGCGGACATCGCTGAACTCATCGATTTTGGCCAGCGGCTGTCCAAGCGCATGTCGACGACGATCACGCTCTCGCCGTTTGTACCCAAGCTCCACACACCGCTCGCGGAAGCGCCGTTTGAAGACCCGCAAAGCCAGATGGTCAAGTTGAAGCGGATCCAGCGCGGTCTGGGCGGGCGCGTGGACGTGCGGTTCGATTCGCCGCGCTGGGCGTGGCTGGAGTATCGCCTCAGTCTGGGCGGGCAGGAGCTGGCGCCGGCCATTGTCGCAGCAGCACGCGCGGGCGGAAGTTTTCAGACGTGGAAGGCGCTTCTGGGCGAGATCCCTGCGGATCGGGAGCGCCACGCCGTGACGGCAGCGCGGGAGCACGCGCTGTGGCCGGTCACTGGCGCGCGCTAGGCGACCCGACCCAGTGCGCCGTTGCGGACCCGCGGTACGATGACGATACTCGTGATGCGGCCGTCGGGCCGCTTGAGAAGGTGGCAAATGGTGCAACGCAAGGCCCTGCTGGTCGACATGCTGGTTCTCGGTGCGCTCTTCGCGCTGAGCGGTTGCAGCGACGACTCAACGCCGATCACATCGGGCGAAGACGACGCGGACACGGCGGCGAGCGATCTGGGCTTGCAGACCGACGCACCCGACACTCAGGTCCAAGTGGACACGTCGATCGAAGCGGAACTTCCACCGGCTCCCGACGCAGGCACGGACGCGGCCGTGGAGGTGGACACCGCACCTGACGAGCAGACGCCGGGATGCGTGGAGGACGCCGATTGCTCCGGCAAAGTGTTGTTGGCGCCTTGCCAAGTCGCGCAATGCAACGCGGGCGAGTGCGGAATCGTCGCGGCGGCGGACGGCACGACGTGTGGTGCCGACCCGTGCGCGATCAGCGCGTGCGACGGCGGCACGTGCGTGGGCACGCCCAAGGTCTGTGACGACGGCGACATCTGCACGAACGACACCTGTGCGACCAAGACAGGTGCGTGCGTCTTCACACCCAACGGCACATGCCCCGGCCAAACGTGCACGGCAGACTCGGCCTGTGACGACGGCAACAGCTGCACGACGGACGTGTGCGACACCGCGACGGGCGTATGCACCTCGACGCCGCAAGCCGACGGGCTGCCGTGCGACGACGGCCTGAAATGCACGACGGGTGAAAATTGCCTGAGCGGCGCTTGCGCTGGGCAACCCGTGGCGTGCAGCGACGGCAACCCGTGCACAACGGACGCCTGTGACTCCGCAAATGGCAAGTGCACGGCCAAGGCGACGCCCGACGGCGGCGCGTGCGACGACGGCGTCTCCTGCACAACTGCCGATAGCTGCAGCAACGGCACCTGTGCGGGAAGCTTGACTGCATGCAACGACGGCGACGCGTGCACGACGGATACATGCAGCCCGGCGGCGGGCGGCTGCGTCTTCACGGCGATTCCCGGTTGTGGCGGCGCCTGTCAGGGCAACAGCGACTGCGACGACAAGAACGCGTGCACGACAGAGACGTGCACGGCGGGAAAGTGCACGTTCGTTCTGCAATCGGGCGGGTCGTGCGACGATGGCGTGACGTGTACCACAAGCGACACCTGCGCGGGCGGTGTGTGCAGCGGCACGATCAAGGACTGCAACGACGCAGATCCGTGCACCGACGATGTGTGCACCAACGGCAGTTGCGCGCACACACCTACCAGCGGCACACCGTGCTCCGACGGCAGCCTGTGCACCAGCGACGACACCTGCGCAAACGGCGTGTGCGTGGGCGTCGCCAAAGTGTGCGGCGCGGCGTCGACGTGTCTGGGCAGTCAATGCGACACCGCGACCGGTGCGTGCTTGCCCACGCCGCTCACCGGCACCTGCGACGACGTCAACCCGTGCACGACCGGCGACACGTGCGAGGGTGGCGCGTGCGTCGGCTCGCCGACCGTCTGCAACGACAACAAGCCATGCACCGCGGACAGCTGCTCGCTGCAAACCGGCGCGTGCGCGTTTGCGCCGATCCCCGGCTGCGGCGTCAAGTGCGTGCTGGACTCCGACTGTACGACAACCAACAGCTGCGTAGCGGCCACGTGCGTCGGCGGATCGTGCCTGCAGACCGCCGTCGCCGATGGTGCGCCGTGCAACGACGGCGAGGCGTGCACGAAAGGCGACGCGTGCGTGGCGGGCGTCTGCGCGTCCAAACCGGTCGTGTGCGATGACAAGAATCCGTGCACGTTTGACACCTGCGCGCCGGGCACGGGCAAGTGCGCCTCTGTACCCAGCGGCAACGGCGGCAGCTGTGAAGACGGCAACACGTGCACCTTGGGCGACCAATGTCAGGGTGGCGCCTGCGTGGGCGGCGTCAAGACCAACTGCACGGACGGCGATCCCTGCACGGCGGACAAGTGCGACAAGGCGACCGGCGCGTGTGCACATGCCGCCGAAGCCAACGGCACGGCGTGCAGCGACGGCAAGAAGTGCACGACCGGCGACGCGTGCACAAACGGCGTCTGCGTGGCCAGTCCCGTGAACTGCGACGACACCGACGCGTGCACCATCGACGCGTGCACCGCAACGAGCGGAACCTGCACGCACACGGCGATCGCCAATTGCGGCGCGACGTGCACGACCGACGGACAATGCGGCGACAAGAACGCGTGCACGGCTGACGCGTGCGTCAACGGCAAGTGCGTGCAAACGCCGATGACCGGAACCGTCTGCAACGACGGAAACGCCTGCACAACGGGTGACACGTGCCAGATCACTGGCAACCAAGGCGTCTGCGCTGGCAAAGCGACGGTCTGTGACGACGGCAACGTGTGCACCAAGGATAGCTGCAACCCGCAGACGGGCGCGTGCCTCGTCGGTCCCGGACCGAACAACGTACCTTGCGACGACGGCAACCTGTGCACGACGAGTGACGTCTGCAAGAGCGGTGCCTGCGTCGGGACCTCAGCGCTGAGCTGCGACGATGGCAACCCGTGCACTTCGCACACCTGCGACGCCAGCACTGGGACCTGCATCCAAACACTGATCCCGCTGTGCGGCGCGACGTGCAAGGTCGACCCAGACTGCGACGACAAGAACGTCTGCACGTCAGAGAGCTGTTCCGCCGGGCATTGCGCCAGCGGTCCCGCGGACGGCTCGACGTGCTCCGACGGCAGCGCGTGCACGCAGGGCGACTTGTGCTTGAACGGCGCGTGCCAAACCGGCAAAGCGGTCACCTGCAACGACAACAATCCCTGCACCGTGGACGCTTGTAGCAACACGCTCGGTGCCTGCACCTACTTGCCGGCGACGGACGGCAGCGGCTGCAACGACGGCAACGCCTGCACGACCGGCGACGCGTGCGCGACGGGAACCTGCATCGGCAGCGCGACTGTCTGCGACGACGGCAACGCGTGCACGTTGGATCACTGCCAAGCGTCCACCGGCAAGTGCGTCTTCACGCCGATCCCCAAGTGCGGCAACAAGTGCAAGAAGGACGCGGACTGCGCAAACAAGGACCCGTGTCTCAGCGCGACGTGCGTGGCCAACCAGTGTGTGGACACGCCAAAGGCCAGCACGCCGTGTGATGACGGGGAGGCGTGCACGACCAATGACACCTGCGCGGCGGGGATCTGCGTTGGCACGCCATTGAACTGCAATGACAACAACCCGTGCACCAAGGATGGCTGCAACAAGACAAGCGGCGCGTGCCAGAATCCGCCTGCATTTCACGGTGCGTTCTGCGACGACGGCAGCTTGTGCACAAGCGGCGACGTCTGTCAGGCCGGTGTGTGCTTGGGCAAGGTGGCGGCCGGTTGCGACGACAAGAATGCGTGCACCGCCGACGCGTGCGACCCGACAACGGGGGGTTGCACGCACACAGCAATTGTCGGCTGCGGTCCCTGAGGAACGCTTACGGCGTGCTGATCGTGCCGTCCATCGAGTTCAGCGTGTTCTTCACGCACAGCTTCCAGTGCGTCGCCTCGTACCCCGCGCGCATCTGCTGGATGATGAGCGGACGCGCCTTGCCGATCGGCAGCCCAGCGTCGAGGATTTCAACCTGATCCGCTTTCAAGTTCTTGATGCGGCTGCAGCGGTCGTCCAACAGCGGCATCACGCACTTCAGACCGGCCGGTTGCGGCAGGAGAAAGCGGAAAACGTCATCGTCCTTGACCAGGTCCGCATGCTTCAGCACCGCGGCGCAGTTGGCCTTCTGCCCGCCCGCATCGGCATCGATCCAGCGCGCGATGAAGAGGTTGGCCAGACTCTCGCTTGCAAAATGCACGGCCTTGTCGCCCGGAATCGGCTTGAAGAGCGCGGACTGAAACAGCTTCTCGCAGACGCGCTCGTGGTTGTCGTCGGACGTCTTGCTCGTCGTATCGACCGCCGCTTTGCACTCGTCCAGGTCCAGCCGCATCTCGTCGCCTTCGTGGGCCTTTTGCTTGGGCTGCACCAGCCGATCCACTAGACCCAGCGCCTGTTCTTCGTTCCAGCCCAATTCGTGCAGTTCCTTGGTCAGACGCGCGCCAACCAGCGCCTCATGCACGCGCGCGCGGCTTACGATGATGTCGGATTTCGGATCGAGCGTCTTTTTGTGGAACTCAATCAGCGTCTTCACGTCGCCAAAACTCGCCAGGTACGGGTACGTGCAGTCGTCGGCCACCGACAGGCGGTCGTCCAAGCCGTAGCGATGCAGAAACTGCGTGAACTGTCCGCGCACGGACTGATCCTTGATCGTGCTCGTGATGAACGCGTCTGTGTCCTTGCACTGCAACGTGTGAATCGCAAAGCGCGCGTCGACCGGTGAAAAGCCGTAGTCCGCGTTCAAGACCGGCGGGCGCGCGAGCAAGATGAACTGGGCGGCGGGCAATTTCTCAATCGCGTCTTTCCACGCGAGCAGCACGACGTTGCGACGAGAAATCTCGACTTCATCCAGCCCATCCAGGAAAAACAGCGCGCGACCTTTCGCCACTTCCTGCGCGAACGCCGGGACATCGGGACCGGCTTCCGCCACGACTGCGCTGAGCAGCGGATTGCCGCCGGCGCTCGACTTGGCGACCTCTTTCGCGTCGACCAGGAACACCGGGAATTGCCCGCACAGCTGCCCACGCAGCGACTCCGCCAAGCGCGTCTTGCCCAGACCGCCGCGCGCAAAGATGGACGCGCGCTTGACCTCGCCGCTTGCCAGCACGTCGACCAGCGCTTTTTCGGACAATTGCGTCGCGCCGTGCCCCGCCCATTCGGAGACCACCAGCGTCATCGGCGTGTAGTTGTCGTGCGACGCCTCGAAGCGCTGCTTGCCGGCGTTGAAGTTGCACTTTTTTTCGTAGGTCGTCGCCAGCGCGCTTTTGGGCCCGCCCACCTGCTCATTGCCGCCGCCACAGGCGGGCAGAACCAAAATCAGCGCGCAAGCGCTCCGCCACAACCGCTGCATTCCGACCATGAGCCGCCTCGCGTGCAAATGCTACAGACGAACGTCGATGTGCGCGCTCCCGCGCATTTCTTCCAACCACGTCTTGTAGAGCTTGGTGAACTGTTCCTCTTGCAGCCGCGCGCGCACGAACTGCTCCAGCACTTCTTTGTCCTTCACGGGCACGCGTCGGCGCTCGATGAACTGGATCACGTGAAAGCCGTAAGGCGTCTGCACCACCGTCGAGATTTCCCCCGGCTGCAGCGCCCACAGCTTGTTGCCAAACGTCGGGTCGAGCGTCCACCGCTTTTGCCAGCCCAAATCGCCGTGACCTTCCGACGTCGCCGAATCGTCGTTGCAATCGTCCGCAACGTCTTCCCACGACTTTTTGTGCACCGCGACGTCGTCGTAGCAATGCCACGCGCGGTCGCGCAGCTCCGTGACACGTTGCGGATTCGCGTCGTCCGGCACGCCAATCAACATGTGCCGCGAGTGGACTTCATCCTCAAACTGGCCGTTGCTGTATTCCTGCTCGATGATCCGCTTCACTTCATCGTCGGTCACGCGCAATTTGCCGGCGATCTTCGCACGCAGCATCTGCACACGCACCATTTCCGCGCGCACATGCTGACGGTACGCGGCGACGGTCGGAAAGCCCATGTTGCGCACGATGTCTTCAAACTCGTCCGCCGACTTGTGCATGCGCTTGCGCGTTTGTTCGATTTGCCCGTCGATCTCGCCGTCGCTCACCACGAGACCAAGCTCCTTGGCGGCTTTGGCCACGAGCGCGTTGTCGATCAGGGTGTCCAGCGTCTGTTTGCGCAGCGCCTCGGCGCTCCGCGGCTCGGACGACTGCACGGGATCATTGCCACCGCGCGTCTGGCCCATCGCGCGACGCAATTCGCTCTGCAAAATGGCCGTGTCGCCCACAGTCGCGACGACGCCGTCAACCTCGTGGTACCCCTGCGGCAGCGTAGCGCGACGCGTTGCGAGCGCCGGCTTGGCGGGCTTGGCGGCCGCCGCGGGCGCTTCGTCCGCCGCAAACGCGACGGTCGGCAGGGCCAGCAACGCCAGCGCGAGGAACAGTTTCTGCATGACTTACAGCTCAGACGGCGTCGGATCCGCCGGTTGCTTGTTGTTGGAGAGGCCTGGCGGCAAATCACCTTGACCCGGCGCAGCCTTGCCACGAGGCGGGGGCGGCGCGGCCACTGGCAATTGCCGCAGCGCGTCTTCGTTCAGTTCAATCTTGGCCGCCGCGCGCAGGTCGTCGACAAGCTTCTGCCGGCGCAAGTCGCGTTCGCGCTTGACCAGCCGTGTACGCACGGACTCCTTCACGTCGGCGAACGCCTTGTCCACCGCGGGCACGCGCGAAGTCACCATCAGCACGTGCCAGCCTTGCGGCGACTGCACCGGCGATCCGACCGTGAACGTTTCGCGACCCATCGCCGCTTCCACGACCTCTGCCGGCACGCGCGCGAGACGCTCCAGATCCGCGGGCGTCGCACCCGGCGGCGGCAATTTGGAGACCAGCCCGAGCGCGCCCAGATAGGGAACCGTCGCTTGATCCTGCGAATAGCGTCCAACGTAGTCGTTCCACGCGACCACAAGCTTGGCGGACGCGCCCTCCGAGGCCGACCGCAGCTCCTTGGCCAGCCGATCCGCCGTCGCGGAATCCTTGACCAGAATGTGGCTGACGTCGACCTGTTCGGGCTTGTGAAAGAGCCCCGGATTCGCGTCGTAATAGGTCTGTAGGTCCGCGTCTGCGAAGGACTCCGGCTTGACTGCATCGACGGCCGCATCGGCCAGGAACTTGCGGATCATCGCCTGCTTGGCCGCTTCCAGCACTTCCGGATCGTTCGCCAACCCACGGCGCGCGGCTTCGGCCGCCAAAAGCTCGAACTGCACCAAACTCGTCAGGTACTCCTTGCGCTTCTGCGGGCTCGCAAACTGGCTGCGCACCACCGCGGGTTCGCGCGCCAGCCGCGCTTCAATTTCACCCAGCGTGATCGTGTGCTCGCCAATGCTCGCCACAACCGTCGCGCGTTGCTCCGCCGTCAGCGCAGACGCGTCGAGCTTCACGCTCGCGTTGGGCACCTGCTCCACGGTCGCTTTATGCGCTTTCTCCGTGATGCCGGGACCTGCCGGATTGGGTCGCGCGGGCTTGCCGCAGGCGACAACCAGCAGAAAGAGAGGAGCTAGGGCTAAAAATCGGCGCATGCAGACCTCCGCCCAACGGGACGGCGGACGTGTTTTGGCAGGTTTGCGCGCGCGGCGCAACAACGGAGACGCCCACGTTGTCAGGATTCGCCACAGAAGTCTCCACGACCGTCGATTCTGGATGCAGTTCAAGGCGCGAGCCAGAATCGGCCCGAAAGCGACCTTGACGGTCGGTGAGGGGCGATTTGGGCGAAGCAACGCAGAAATGCGCCAGAAGCGGCGGAGCGTGGCAGCGCGGAAGTCTTGACACGATTCCGCCCAAGCCCCAGCCTGCCGCGCAACGGGCTATCGCCCTTGTGACGCCGATGAACCACTTGCCGCACGCCCACCGTCTGCTGTTTTCTCTCCTTCTGGTCGCGCTGCTGGCGTGTCAGCCCAAGGCCAAAGTGTCGGTGCCGCCGGAGTTGACGGACATCGCGACCTGGCTGAAGGCGCACCCACAACCTTCGACACCGGCACGCGTGCTGACGCTGACCGACACAGGCGTGGCTGCGGCGCTGGCGGGAGGAACGGAAGCGTTCAGCGATCGCAAAGCGGAGGCGTGGCTGCTCGCGCGCGACGCGACGTCGCTGGTGGCGGGGATGGAAGCTGAGAAGCTGGACTACCTGCTGACGCCGGAGCCCGATCTGCGCGACGCGCCGCACGTGCCGCAGGAGCGGGCCGTGCTGGTGCCATCGCTGTTGCGGCATTTGCAGACGCTGTACGGAACGGGAACACGCGATCAGCCGTGCGTGGATCGTCTGCAGCTCGTGGCGACGTCGCCAACAATCCGCGATTTTGGCGGGCGCCACCTGCCCGCCGCACTGCTCTACCGCCGCGTGTTGGGCGCGCACTTGCGCATGCGCCACCTCGTGCCGGGGATTCCCGTGCGCGTGGAGACGGCGCGCAAGTTTGCCGGTCAGGTCTTTGTGTTTGATTGCCAGACCCGCGCCGACGCGGAAGGGAATCTGGAGATGCGGTTCCCGTACGCGACGCTGCCGGACGCGCCCGTGCTGATGTGGACGGCGATGAGCAAGGCGGGCGATCCGGTCAAGGTGTCTGAGGAAGACGTGATCGCCGGGAAGACGGTCGAAATTAGCGAGTAGGCGCTGGCGCACAAGCCCCGTAAAAACAAACACCTTCAGCAGAATCCATTGGCACGACCTCGCCCGACCGCTACCTTGGCACCGCACGTTTCACGCGAGGTTTTCATGGCAACTGGCACCGGTACAAAGACGGATCCCTGGCAATTGACCACGCCACCGGGTACGTCGGCTTACAGCATGTGGCGCGATGACGCGGCGGATCCGCCGGCGATTGTGTGTCAGGTCGGCGGCACCCAGCTGAAATACGACGCGCGGGCAATTGAAGACCTGCACGCGATGCTGAAGGCGCACGGCGACTGGCTGCCTCTGGGTGGCGCCGATGAGCAGAAACCGGCGGCACCGGGTACCGTGGAAGCATGGGGACGCGCGGAGGATAATCCCGTTGGCGGCTGGTACGGCCTGAAGAAGGGCCTGCGCGGGCGGTTTGGCGTGTACATGCCGCCGCTTCTGGAAGCGCTGGGGCTGGCGGAAGTGACGCATGAGGCGAAGAACAATCGGATGCGGGCGATCTGAGCGGAGCTGCCCGCGAAAATGGCGACCTGGCGCACGCTTGGCACCGCAGCGCAGCCATGCGACCCTCCGACCGGACGGCGGACGCGGGAGCAGACATGGACCATCACCGACGCGCGTTGCAGCGAAGCACCCTGACAATCGCGGTTGCTGTCGCATGCTTGCACGCGTGCAGCACCAGCAGTGAGTCCAGCCAGAGCACAACCGCCCCACAAGTCCTCGCCAGCGACCCGTTTACGCAGGGACTCGCGGCGTGGCAGGTCGAACAGGAGGACTCGAGCGGCACGGTGACCGCCCAGAACGGCGTGCTCGACGTCGTTCAGCCCGCAGGCGCCACGCTTTGGTTCAAACAGCGCCTCACCGGCGACTACGAAGTCCGCTTCACGGCGACGCCCATCCCGTTCACGACAGGCGTGTTCACGGACCGCATCTCCGACCTCAACCTGTTCTGGAACGCGAGCGTGCCAGGCGCGGCGAACGCCGACCCAACGACAAAGGGTCTCGACGGCAAGTTGGCATCGTACACGTCGCTCGCGCTGTACTACGTCGGCTTTGGCGCGAACAACAACACGACGACGCGCTTGCGGCGCTATGACGGCACCGACGCGCGGCCGCAGCTCGCCGGCTACGCAGCGCCGGGCGTGGCGACCAGTGAGGACAAGTCCGGACCGATGACAGCGGCGACGAGCCTTGTGGCGAATGTGGCGACGAAGGTCCGGGTTGTTTCTCGCGCGCCAACGCCGGATGACCCGCTGACGCTCAAGTGGTACGCCAACGACGTTCTGGTTTTCAGTTATGCCGATTCCGCGCCTTATGGCTCAGGCTGGTTTGCGCTGCGGACGACGTCGAGTCATTTTCAATTTCGCGATTTTTCCGTCGTTTCGTTGTGAGCCTTGGGGCGTGCCGCAGCGTGAGCGCGCCCTGCCAAAGCTGCTATCTTTCCGACAGCGCCGCGGGCTCGCTGCGCTCTGGAGCCCCATGAAAAAACGCATCGCCATCGGCATCGCCGTCCTCTTCGTCCTCATGCAAGCCGTGCCCTACGGTCGCGCGCACACCAATCCGCCGGTCACGGGTGCGCCGGCGTGGGACTCACCGCGCACCAAGCAGCTCTTTGACCGCGCCTGTGCCGACTGCCACAGCCACCAGACCGTGTGGCCGTGGTACACGCACGTCGCGCCCGTGTCGTGGTTGACGCAGCACGACGTCGACGAGGGCCGCGAGCACTTGAACGTCTCGCATTGGAGCGCCAAGCCACAGCACGACGCGGATCACGCGGCGGGGGAAGTGCGCGAGGGCGAGATGCCGCCGTGGTTCTACTTGCCCACGCACGCGGAAGCGCGGCTGAGCGAGGCGGAGAAGCGCGAGCTGGCCGACGGGTTGGCGCGGACGTTTGGCGAGGAGAAGGAAGGGGAGGAGGATTGAGCGCCGACTCCGGCAGCGAGCCGAGGACGGCAGAGTGAGGCGTCACCTCACCTTGAACCGAGGTAGTGCTTGACCAGGTGACGCGTCACTTTCCTTTGAACTGTGCCCGCAAGCGGGTAAGTGAGATCTCACCTTGCCGTGAACCGAGGCCGTTCTTGGGGAAGTGAGGCATCGCGGGGGCTTGAACCGGTCCCGCAGGCGGGCAAGTGACGCATTCGCCTGACCGTTTACGGCGTCACGGTCGTCGTCACACACAGCGGCGTCGCAACCGGCGGCTTGTTTGACAAGCCGCCAACCAGCGGCAGGATCCCATCGAGCGCCGGGCACGGCGGCACCAGGCCGTAGCGGTCGCCGAGGCAGGCGGGGAACGCCACCGTGTCGCCGTTCAGCAGGTAGCCGACCTGCACGCCGGCGGCGTCAAAGAACCACGCCTGAAAATCGCCGAGCCCGCTCGCTGTCGCCAGTGCACGCGTGCCGTCGGGGCATTGCGCCTCAAACAGCGTCGAGACATGGATGTCCGCTTGGCACCCCTGCTCCAATTCAAACTTGCCTGCCTCGAACCCGGGCAGGATTTTCGGGGGCTGCAGCGCGTCAAGCAAGTGGTCACAGGGATCCACGTCGGCAACGGCATCAGGCGCGTCCGACACGTCTTGCACCGTCGGCGCTGGCTGGCTTAAACCGCAGCCCGCGAGCGCGGAAACGGCGAAAACCAAGCCCAGGCGCGTGATTCCGTGATTGAGCGTCGTGCGGCCGCTGTGTGCTGTGACCATGGATCCTCCACTCCGCACTCTACGCGCGAACGCCGAGGTGTCCAGACGCGTCACGGACCCGGCGCTGACGCGGGTGTAAACCCTCGTCGAACACGCGTTTGTCAAGAACTGTGAAGTTGCGTGAATCCCGCTTTGCAATCGAGGCTTGATTCGTACGCTCCGTCCTAGCGAGCGCGTTTTGCGGAAAGCGCGTCTGTTTCACAACTTTTTCAGTCGTCGATGACGGCTAGAATTCCAGGATCATCATGCGGAAAGCGAATCTCGCGGTGCTGTGCTTTGTCTTCACGTCGCTGTTGAGCGCCTGCGGAAACGATGATGCCATTGAGCCCGGCGCCGACCCGGATGCGCTGGGGTCGCAAGGTGATGCGCTTTTGGACAGCGGAGCGCTCGATGCCGCCGCGCTTGGCGATGCGTTGACGCCTGCCGATGCAGCCGCCGATGCGACGGAGAACGCGGACGCAGCGGGATTGGATGCCGCGGCTCAAGACGGTGTGTCGAGCGACGCGACGGATTCGGAGGTCTCGCTCCCGGACGTGCAAGACGCGCTGAACGCGGCTGACGTGGCTGTCGCGGATGCAGACACGACGGGTGCGGATACCAACGTTGCGTGCGTTCCGACCGACTGTTCCGACGGCAACCCTTGCACAACCGACCTGTGCGCCGCTGGAGGTTGCACGCACGCCGCGATACCCGGTTGCTCGCCGCCCGTCACTGGCTGCGACGCGAAGACGCCGTGCGCCGCGGGTGTGTGCAACCCGGTTTCACACGCGTGCGTAGCGTGCCTCACGACGGCGGACTGCGGCGGCACCGGCGTTTGTCTGGCCAACCTGTGCGTCGCGGCGCCCAAGTGCGTGTCCGACGTTGACTGCAAAGCGACAAAACAAGTGTGCGACATCGCGGGTGGCGCGTGCGTCGACTGCAACAGCAACACCGACTGCGGCGTGGCGCAAACGTGCACCGGCCACAAGTGCGTCGACACGCCGCCGTGCAAAAGCAGCAAGGATTGCGCTGCGATTTGCAACCTGCAGACGGGAACCTGCGTGGACTGCCTGCTGGATTCCGATTGCAAGGCTAATGAGTTCTGCAGCGCCTCCACGCATGCCTGCGTTGCCGACGTTTGCAGTGGCGTTTCCTGCACCGGCGCCACGGCGTTTGGCTGCCTGCCCAATGGCAGCGGGTTCACAACGGGCGCGCTCTGCGCGGACGGCAAGCCCTGCACAACCGACAGCTGCGTCACGGGCACCGGCTGTGTGTACGCAGACAACGCCGCCGCGTGCGACGACGGCGACGCATGCACCTTGGGCGACGCGTGCGCGGGCGGCAGCTGCAAGAGCGGCGTTGCGGTCGACTGCAACGACGGACAAGTGTGCACTTTTGACAGCTGCAACAAGTCCAGCGGCTGCGTGCACACCAACGTGACTGCTGTGTGCGACGACGGCTTGACCTGCACGAGCAACGACACGTGCGTCGCCGGGAAGTGCACCGGCACGACGACATGCGATGACGCGAATCCTTGCACCACGAACAGCTGCGACGCCAGCGGCGCGTGCCTCTTCCTCCCCGCGACCGGTGCGTGCTCGGACGGCGAACCTTGCACGGCGCAGGACGCGTGCGTCGCGGGCAAGTGCGTCGGCGGCACGCCACTCCTGTGTGACGACAAGAATGTGTGCACGATCGACAGCTGCGTACCCGGTCAAGGATGCGTCTTCCAATCGGTCGCGGGCACGGTCGCCTGCGACGACGGAAACGGCTGCACAACGGGCGACACCTGCACCGTCGCTGGCGCTTGTGTGGGCACGGCAAAAATCTGCAACGACGGCAATGCCTGCACCACGGACAGCTGTGTCAACGGCGCGTGCACCTTCAGCAACCTCCCGGACGGCTCAGGCTGCGGGACGTTTGACGGCTGCACCGGCGATTTCTGCGCCGCGGGCGTGTGCCTCGTTGGACAGACGCGCTTGTGGGAGAAGTCCGTCGACGGTCCGAGCACGCTGGATCGCTTCTACGGCGTGAGCGCGACGGTGGACGGCGGTTTTGCGCTGGTCGGCGACACGACGATCGCAAACGCCGGGCGTGACGGCTGGCTCGTCAAGCTGGACGCCGCGGGCAACACCAAGTGGTCGCAGCACTGGGGCAGCAACGGCAACGACCGCTTGAGCGGCGTGGTCAGCAATGCGGACGGCACATTGGTCGCCGTCGGCCAGACGGTGACGGGCAACAACAGCACCAGTGGCTGGTACGTCAAGACCGACGCGACAGGCAACGTACTCGCCAACACGACGCTCGGCGGCAACAGCGCCTCGGACCGCTTTGACGCCATCGCACTGCATCCGGCTGGCGGCAGCGTCGGCGTCGGCGCCCGCGCAGGCCAGAACAGCCTCGACGGGTGGATCGTGCGCTGGGACGCGAACGGCAACGTGCTGTGGAACAACACCTACAACGGCGTGCAGGGCGGCGGCGGCCAGGGCGACGACAGCCTGCGCGGCCTCGTCGTCAACAGCGACGGCAGCATCGTCGCTGTCGGCAGCGCCCAGGGCAACAACACCTCTTCGGGTTGGATCCTCAAGGTGGACGCCAGCGGCAACCAGGTCTTCAGCCGCACGTTTGGCCAGAACTACTCCGGCTCTGCGTTCTTTGGCGTCGTCGCGAACGGCACCGGCTACGCGGTCGCGGGCTCCGACCCGACCAACGGCAACAACAACATCGACGGCCTCCTGCTGTTTGTCGATGCCGCCGGCCAGTCTCCAAGCAGCCGCTGGTTCAACGCCGCCAACACCGACGTCTTCTACACCATCGCCGCGTTGCCGACCGGCGGCTTCCTGTTGGCGGGCTCGCAGTCCAGCAACGGCGGCACGGCGTGGTACCTGCGCGTGGACGGCGCGGGCAACCAGCAGTGGAGCAAGACGTGGGGCAACGCCGATGCTGACGGCGCGCAGGCGCTCATCTGGAACGCCGACAACACAGCGACTGTGGCCGGTTTCCTGGGCACGGGCACAAACGCCGGGACCGACGGATTGGCACGTCGCGTGGACGCATGGGGCAATCCGAGCTGTGCGACGTCCGGTTCGTGCTTGAGCAAGCAGCCCAATGACTGCGACGACGCCAACCCCTGCACGTTCGACGCCTGCGGTCAGGGCGCGTGCAGCCACACGAACTTGCCCAACGGAACGACGTGCAATGCCAACGGCTGGCAGTGCGACGCGGGCCAGTGCGTCGCGGGGTGAGTTTGCCAGGTTGAAGGCAGTTGGGATGAACCCGACGAAGACCAAGCGCCCGCTGCGCTGGGTGGAGTCTTTCTTTCGCGCGCCGCGGGCGGTGAAGGGCGAGGATGGTAAGGTGAGGCGTTACTTGGCCATGAACCGACGCCGTGCTTGGCAAAGTGAGGCGTCGCTTTCCCGTGAACCGGGCCTGCAAGCGGGCGAGTGAGGCGTTCACCGGCCCCTCACCGCCGCGACACAATCCGCAACCGTCCCTGATTCCGCGGCTCCACACCCAACGCCGGCCGCACCTCCGGCTCCGGCATCACGTCAATCACCACGTCCGTCGGGTTCTCCGCCCACTTCCGCAGCGTCCGCAGCAGGTCCTTGGTCGCCTGCACCGGGTTGTCCTGCTCGCGCGCCGTCAGCGTCTTGGTCAGCACCATGTCCGGCGTCAGGCGATACAGCGACCCGCGCTGGTTCACCAGCGGCAGCAGCAATTCCGGCTGCAAGCGACCGCGCTCGTGCAGCGTCAGTGCCACGGCCATCGGCCCCTGCTCGACCTTCTGCACGCCCAGCGCAATGGCCAGCACGCGCAGCTCCAGCGTCTCAAACAGCGCCATCGCCGACGGCGGCAGGCGCCCGTAGCGGTCCACCACCGCGCGCATGGCGATGTCCAGTTCTTCCTCGTTGCGCACGCCTGCAAGGCGCTTGTAGGCGGCCAAACGCTGCGTGGGGTCGGGCACGTACGTCTCTGGCAGGAACGCCGTCAGCGCGACCTTGATCTCCGGATCCACAGGCGCGCCCAGGTCCTCGCCGCGGATTTCTTGCACCGCTTCTTCCAGCAGTTTGACGTAAAGCTCGTAACCAATTTCCGCGATGTGGCCCGTTTGCTCTTCACCCAGCAAATTACCCGCGCCGCGGATTTCCAGGTCGTGACTCGCAATTTGCACGCCCGAACCCAGCTCCGAGAACCGCTCCAGCACCGCCACGCGCCGCGCGCCGTCGGTTGTCATGCGCTCGCGCTCCGGCACGGTCAGGTAGCACCACGCGCGCACGCTCGACCGCCCCACGCGACCGCGGAGCTGGTACAACTGCGCCAAACCAAACGTGTCGGCGCGCTCGATGAACATCGTGTTGGCGTTGGGAATGTCGAGGCCCGACTCGATGATCGTCGTGGAAATCAGCACGTTGGCTTCGCGGCGCATGAACCGCAGCATCGCGTCTTCCAGCTCGCCTTCGTCCATCTGCCCGTGCGCCACGACCGGCTTCACGCCCGGCACCAGCGACTTCAGGTGCTCGGCGATTTCCGGCAGCCGCGCGATGCGGTTGCACACGTAGAACGCCTGACCGCCGCGGTTCAGCTCGCGCTCCAGCGCCTCTTGCAACACGTCATCCGCGCCGCGACACACGATCGTGCGCACCGACTTCCGATTCTCCGGCGGCGTGGCAATCAACGACAAATCGCGCAAGCCCAGCGTCGCCAGCTGCAAAGTGCGCGGAATCGGCGTGGCGGACATCGTCATACAGTCGACATTCGTCCGCCATTTCTTGATGGCTTCCTTGTGACTCACGCCAAAGCGGTGCTCTTCGTCGATGATGAGCAGCCCCAGATCCTTGAAGTTCACGTCCTTGGACAACAGCCGGTGCGTGCCTACGACGATGTCGACCTCGCCTTTGGCGATCGCCTCAATCGTCTCGCGCTGCTCCGCTGCCGACAAGAAGCGCGACAGCGACGCCACGCGGATCGGCAGACCTTGGCAGCGCTCGGCAAACGTCAGGCGATGCTGCTCCGCCAGCACGGTCGTCGGCGCCAGAATCGCGACCTGCTTGCCGTCCAGCGCGACCTTGACCGCGCCACGCACCGCGACTTCGGTCTTGCCATAGCCCACGTCGCCGCAGACAAGGCGATCCATCGGCCGTGGCAGCGACAAATCAATCAGCAAGTCGTCAATCGCGCGCTGCTGATCCGGCGTTTCTTCCCACGGGAACGACGCCTCCCACTCGCGGTAGACTTCATCGGGCGCGGAAAACGCGTGACCGGGACGCGCCGCGCGCTCCGCATACAGCCGCACAAGCTCCTGCGCCGCTTCCGCCACGGCCTTTTTCGCGCGCTTCTTGGCCTTCAGCCAGCGGTCGTGACCCAGCCGGTCCAATTGCGGCGACGCATCCTCGCCCGACACGAACTTCTGCACGCGCTCCAGGCTCGTCACCGGCACGTACAGGCGCTGGTCTTCTTTGTAGATAATGAGCAGAAAATCCTGCTCCACGCCGCCCGCCGCCATGCGCTGCAAACCGACGTAGCGGCCAATGCCGTGGTCAACGTGCACGATGTAGTCGCCCTCGTTCAGCTCCGCCATGTCGCGGATGAACTGCCCCGCCGAGCGCTTTTTCTTGCGCAGCGACTCTGGCTTGTGCGTTTTGTGGCCAAAAATCTCGTCTTCGTCGATGACAACGAGCTTCAACGCCTCGATGTGGTAGCCCTCGCCGGAACCGCCGAGCACGAGGAGCGCGTCGAGATCCTTGCGCAGCCGCAAAGTCGGCATGTCCGCGGGGCGCAGCGCGCCTTGGTGGAACTCGCTGCCGATGCCGTAGTGCCGCAGGATCGTCGCCAGCCGCTCGCGACCGCCTTCCGAGTGCGCCGCGATGACGACCAGTTCCTGCAGCTTGCGCGCCAACCGAATCCGCTGCACCAACGGCCGCAGGCCTTCATCACGACCGCGCGCTTCGTGCAATTCACGCGCCACGTCGCGGTTGTTGCCCACGTCCAACTGGAAAGTCGGCGCCGTGCGGCCTTCCTCGAAGATCGCGAACGGCCGCACGTAGAGCTGCGTGTGCTGCAGCAGCTGCTGGCGGACTTCGTCCGGCGATGCGGCGAGCTGTTCTGGCGGGTAACACAGCCGATGCGCGTCGCGTGCCTCGTGGTACTGCAGCTGCAGCTGCTGCCACGCGGTTTCCATCGCCTGAAAGCACGCGTCGGGCTGGTCGAGCACAACCACAGGCGAAACTGTGCCGATGACCGGCGCCAACTGCAGAATCGTCGCCTGCTCCGGCGTGATGCCCGCGCGCAGCGCTTCCAGACCGGGCACGACGTGACCCGCGCGCAGCTCGTCCAGAATCGACCGCAGCTCCACGTTGCCGACGTCGTGCAGATCCGCGAGGTCCGTCAGGTTCTTCGCCGCCAACGGCAGGGATGACGGCTCGATCAGCAGTTCGCGCACCGGCGGCAGCACCACGTCGATCAGGCTGTGACCCGTCGCGGCTTGCGTTTCGGGGTCAAAAAAGCGGATCGCGGACACGTCGTCGCGCGCCATGTCGATGCGCGTGGGCTCCAGGTACAGCGGGCTCCAGACGTCGATGCCATCACCGCGCAGCGTAAACGTGCCCGGATCCTCGCAGACGGGCACCTGCTCGTAGCCACCCGCCAACAGCTGCTCAACAAGCTCCACGGTGTCCAGATTGCTGCCCACCGTCGCCATCGCCGTCGCGCGGTCGAACTGCTGCGACGCCAGCGTGCGGTGCAGAAGCGCTTCGGCAGTCACGACCACGGCCGCCACGCCCAGCCCCAGATTCAGCCGATAACCCGCCGCCAGCCGCGCTTGCACGTTCTGCCGCAGCGGCTGCACGTCGTGATACGGCGAGACGTCGTTGGCCTCGTAGCCCAGCACCGGCGCGAGACCGGGCCACAGCTCACCTTCAAAAGAGCCCAAACCTTCCACGACCTGTGCCAAGCGCTGCACCGTCGGCACGACGATGAGGAGCGGCCGATTCACGCGCGACCGGATGACGGCGAGCAAGAGCGGCACCACGCCCGCTTCAGCAGTCGCCAGCACTTGCAGCGGCGTGCGGTGCTCCAGAGAAAGGATGAGCCCTTCAAAGTCAAAGCGGCGCGGCTGGTGGGGAGTGGCCATGGGGAGGCGCAGCTTAGGCGCTGCGGTGCGGTTGGGCAACGCCTCGCGCGGTTTCTGTAAGGGCAAGCGGCGATTGCGGCGGAGTGGGCGGTCAAGAGGGCGCGTCTCTTGACCAGAGCGACAAGCGAACGCAGAGTGGAAGGCGGAATGCGCGGCATGTGCGGCGGGTTCTGCAGACAGGAGCGCGGAATCGTGAGCAGTTCTGGCACAATCAGCGGATGTCGAAGCCTCGGCCTTGTCTGGACGGTCGCGATCCTGTGCGCCTGCGATCCGGTCTACCCCGCCGTGGACGGAGCGGACGCCACAACGGACGCTGCAGATGTCGGCCACCTGGAGCCCAACGGCGGCACCATTTACGGCGACGACAAGACGTGCGGCAACAACTGCCCCTCCTACCCGCACACCGACGAGAGTTGCGCCGAGGGCACGTGCGGCTACCAGTGCAAAGGCGACTTCCTCGATTGCAACGGCAAACCGACCGACGGCTGCGAGATCAGCGTCAAGAGCGACCCCGCGCACTGCGGCAGCTGCGCCAACAATTGTGGCAGCGTGACCAACGGCACGCCGACCTGCGTAGACTTTTTGTGCCGCGCGTCCTGCGATCCCGGATGGGGCAGCTGCAGCAACAACCCCGCGCAGTGCGAGACGCACACCGACGTTGACCCGTACCATTGCGGCGATTGCAAAACGCCGTGCACCGGCAACATCCACGCCGCGCCGCACTGTGAAGGCGGCAAGTGCACGTTCCACTGCTCGCCCGGCTTTGACGACTGCAACGGCGACAGCACCGACGGCTGCGAGATCGACGTCTACAACGACCCGCATCACTGCGGCAGTTGCGGCATTGACTGCAAGGAACTCGGCTGCTCGCAAGGTACCTGTACATGCGCGTCGAGCACGCAGACCGCGAGCCTCGCGCCGCTCGACTTGTACTTCATGATGGACCAGTCCGGCTCGATGGACCTGAAGACCGGAACGGGCGTGACCAAGTGGGCGGCGATCTCCAAGGCGCTGGAAGGCTTCTTGAACGACGCGAATTCGAGCGGAATCGGCGTGGGCATCCAATTCTTCCCACTCACGACCTGCAATGCGTCCGAATACGCGAAGCCTGAAGTGGAGATCGTCGACCTGCCCGCCGCGGCGACGAAGATCATGGCGTCGATAGCCAAACACGGTCCCAATGGCTCGACGCCAACGGCAGCGGCGCTGGAAGGCGCGATTTCCTACGCACAGGTGTTCGGCAAGACCAAGCCAGGACACACCATCGCGGTCGTGCTCGCCACGGACGGCATCCCGACGGGCTGCGCGCCCAACGACACCCTGGCGGTCGTCTCCAAAATCGCCGCTGCAGGCGTCAGCAGCGCGGAAAACGTGCGGACGTTCGTCATCGGCGTGGGCGCGGAAACGGCGTCGTTGAACGCAATCGCCGTCGCGGGCGGCACAAAGTCAGCGCTCATCGTCGACGTGGCAGGCAACGTCGAGCAGCAGTTCGCGGCAGCCTTAAAGGCGATTCAAGGTCAGGCACTGGCTTGTTCGTACGCAATTCCGGTGCCGAAGGACGGAAAGACGGTCGACTTCAACAAAGTGAATGTGCAGATCACGCTGAGCGGCGGCAAACCGTTCCTGTTGAACTACGTGCCCACGGACAAGGACTGCAGCACAACGACGGGCGGTTGGCATTTTGACGATCCGTCGTTGCCGACCAAGATTTTGCTCTGCGCGACGAGCTGCGCGCTGCCACTCAACGTGTCTACGGCGAAAGTGGAGATTCTCCTTGGTTGCGCCCGGACGAGCGCGCCCCCGTAGCAGGCTCGTTGCTTGCACGTGCCCGCAACCTGCGGTATGGCCTCGTCACCGCGTCCGTTACGCGGCAAGCGAGACTTTGCATGACCGCACCGCTCCCCCCCGGCTGTCGCGAACGCACGATCGCCACCGCGACGCTGAAACACATGCACCTTGTGGAAGCAGGCGATCCGCACGCGCCGCTGGTGGTGCTGCTGCACGGCTTCCCGGAATTCTGGTACTCGTGGCGACATCAACTGACAGCGCTCGCGGCGGAGTTTCACGTCGTAGCACCGGATCTGCGCGGCTACGGCGGCACGGAGAAGCCCGATACCGGCTATGACATCCTGACGCTGGCGGCGGACATCAACGCGCTGCTCGCGGCGCTGACCGAAGGCGAACTGACGCGGCGTCCGGTGACGCTCGTCGGTCACGACTGGGGCGGCGTGGTGGCATGGGCAACGGCGTCGCTCCACCCCGCACGGATCGACAAGCTGGTGGCCATCGACGCGCCGCACCTGCTCGCTTACCTGCGGAGTCTCAAAAAGGCGCCTGGCCAGGTGGCAAAGTCGTGGTACATCGGGATGTTCCAGGCGCCCGGTTTTTTCGAGTGGCTCTACCGCCGCGATCCGCAGAAAATGATGACGAAGATGCTGATGGGCGCGGCGGTTCGGCGCGAAGTGTTCACACCAGAAGAAATCGGCCATTACGTCGCCGCGATGGCGGATCCCAAGACGCTGCCCTGCGCGTTGGCGTACTACCGCGCGCTACCGGGAGCGCTGGGGCACCTGGACGACCTCCGCGCGCCCGTGACAGCGTCGACGCTGGTGCTGTGGGGTGCAGACGATCCCGCTTTGGGCGTAGACTTGATCGAAGCGTGCCGCTCGGTGGTGGACGCGCCGTTTGAATCGCAGGTTTTTGCCGACGCGGGCCACTGGCTGCAGCAGGAAAAGCCGCAGGAAGTGAGCGCCGCGATTGGCGCGTTTGCCGCACGGTAGAACAGAGGGACCACGATGAACAAGCCAATGAAGAGTCTGTGGATCCTGATGGCGGTGGGCGCGCTGACCGCGTGCAGTTCCCCCAAGAATGAAGCCCTGCCCGCGGACGTGATCCTGGTCGACACGGTGGCGGTGGACGACGCGGCAACACCAACGTCGACCGACGCGGCGGTAGAAACCAGCGACGTGGCGACGGACATCGCGCAGCCGGACGTGCCGCCCGATGTGGGGCCCCCGATCGAAGTGACCTACGTAACGAACGTGGAGTTTTCAAGCGATCCGACGGGCGCAGCGGCAACGGTTGGCCAAAACGCACAACTTTCCGCGGACGTGGATCTGGTCTATCCGCCCGATAATGCGATGGCACCACGCGATTTTGCGCCGATCACAGTGCAGTGGAAGTACACCGGCACTGACGCAACGATGTTCGTCGTGCGCTTTGAGACCGAGGAAGCCGAAGTGGACATCATCGGCGACGCCTCGCAGTGGTCCCAAGGGAACGGTTACGACGTGACGATTCCCAACAAGATCTGGGATGAACTGTTCCAGTACCCCGATCACAAGGACTGGACGTTGCGCGTGCTCGCGGCGAATGTCGTCAACGGCAAGTTGATCGGCACGATGGCGTCGTCCAAGCCGATCACATTTCACGTGACCAACCAAAAAGTCGGCGGCGCCGTTTACTACTGGAACACAACGCTCGCCACAGTGCGCGTTCTGGAAGCTGGCACGCTCACGCCCAAGTCCCTGCCCGGCATCACCGGCGGCATGTTCGGCTGCACCGGTTGCCACAGCGTCAGCCCAGACGGCTCGACAGTGGCCGTCAGCTCGTTCATCGGCGCCGGCATGGCCTCGATGGGCATGCAGCTCCTCACCGGCAAAAGTGGCACGGCGCCGAGCTGGCTAAGCCCAAAGGCGGCATCGTTCCTCGCCGGCTCGTTCACCATCGCCGCGGCGTTCTCGCCGTCTTACTTCAACGACGCGGGCAAGTGGCTCGTCGTGCCGCAGGGCGGAAAGCTGAAGTCGGTCAACCTCATCACGGGCCAAACCTATTCCATGGTCAAAGGTGGCGACCTCGGCCAGCAGGCCTTCCCGACGTGGTCGCCCAACGGCGAGACGATCATCTACGCGTCGGCTACCGACGTGGGCAATAGCTTCTCCGGCAGCGTGCCGACGGCGCTCTACACTGTGCCCTTTGGCAACGGCGTGGACACGGGCAAAGGCGGTATCGCGTCGCCCGTCGCCGGTGCTGATGAACCGGGCATCTTCCACTACTACCCGTCGTTCACGCCGGACGGCAAATACGTCGTCTACAACCGCGCCGACCCCAAGGGTCCCACGTGCCCCAGCAGCGGCGGGGGCGGCGGTCCAAGCAGCGGCGGGGGCGCGACGACGTACGACAACTGCAACGCGGAAGTCTGGATGATGCCCGCCATCGGCGGCACGGCGATCCGTCTGGACAAGGCCAATCAGTCGACCGATCCACTGACGAACTCCTGGCCGACCTTTGGCGGTGTCGTTGGTCAATATTACTGGATGGCGTTCTCGTCGCGGCGTGACTACGGCTTCCTGCACACGGGTAACCCGCCGTCGCCGCAGGTGTATATCGCGGCGGTGGATCCGGAGAAGTTGCTGAATGGTCAGGACGGGTCGTTCGCGGCGCTGTGGCTGCCGGGACAAGACATGAGTTCCGGATGCCACATCGCGCGGTGGAGCGCGCCGCCGCGGGATTGAGGGTACGGAAGCGGCCGCAGGCGCCGCTCTGCGAGAAGGGAAACGAGGTTTCCCTTCTCGCTCTCTTCCCTTCCTTTTGGCTCGTCTCGCAAGGTCGGCGCGAAGCGCCTCCCCGTGCTCGTTCGAGCTGATTGTGGGCCAGAAGGACGAACGGCGGCACGCCGGATTTGGGGAGGCTGCGCGACAGCGGAGGCGCTTGGCGGCCCTTGCTCGCCTTGGACGGGGGGCTCCGCGCTTCGCGCGTCGCGCATGAGGGGGAGGGCTCGTCGCTTGGCGACTCGCTGGAGGGAGGGATGCGGCTTGTCGCTTCGCGACGCGCTCGGTAGACGACCGCCGCTTGTCGCTTCGCGACTCGCTCGTTTGACGGCCGGGGCTTGTCGCTTCGCGACTCGCTGGTGAATGCGCGGGCGAACGGCGGTGGTTGAACATCCGGCAGGATGACAGACCTGACCCAAACTCCCCGAACCGCTGAATCGCCAACAAAATAGAGAGATGCCGGTTCGCAGGCACAATCGTGTTTGCGAACAACGTCCCGGGCGGAACACCCGCCTGGGCCAAC
>CAITYF010000223.1 GCA_903896545.1 uncultured Myxococcales bacterium
GGAGCCTGTCGGGGAGGTTCCCCGACAGGCTCCTAGAATAACCCCGAAACGCGCGCGGCGTTGTTCGCCCGCACCGCGTCCACGCCCAGCACCCGCCGCGGCACGTCCGCGTCGCGGAAGACTTCCAGCAGGTCGCCGTCAATCTTCTTGTCGCGCGCCTCATCGTTCAGAATCCGCAGCGCGATGTCGTGCGGCACGGCTTTCTTGTACGGGCGGTCGGACGCCGTCAGCGCGTCGTAGATGTCCGCAATCGCCATCATCCGCGCTTCTATGCAGATGTTGTCGCCCGCCAGGCCGCGCGGGTAGCCCTGCCCGTCGAGCTTCTCGTGGTGCCCATGGGCGATCTCTGGCACGCGCTTCAGGCCGCGCGTCCACGGAATCTGCGACAGGAACCGGAACGTGTGCGTCACGTGGCTTTCGATTTCCAGCCGCTCGTCCGGCGACAGCGACCCCTTCGGGATCGACAACACTGCCACTTCTTCCTGCGTCACCAGCGACTGCCGCTCGCCGTCGGCGCCCAAAAACGTCGCCTGCCGCAGCGCTTGCAGGCTGTCAAAACTGCCCCCTTGGAGCACCGTCGGCCGATTGCACGTCAGAATCAGCTCAAACTGCGCTTCAAGGTCCGCTGTCCGCCGCGCCAGATCCTCCTGTTCGCGCTGAATCTGCTCCACCGGCGCGCCGGCCATGAGCAACGACACGCACTTGCGCAGCGACTCCGCTTCCATGCTCGTCTTGGCGTAGTCAAAACGGTGGCGCAGCGACTCCAGCTGGTGTGGGTACAGCTTTTGCGCTTTGACCAGCACATCTTCCCGCACGCCGACCTTGCCGAAGTCGTGCAGCAGCGCGGCGTAGCGGATCTCCATGCGCTCGTTCGCGCCGAACTTCAGACCCAAATAACGCGGCAGACCAACCAGTTCGACCGCATCGGCCAGCCCCAGCGTCAGCCGCGACACGCGCTCGGAGTGACCGGCGGTCGTCGGATCGCGGGATTCGATCGCCACGACCGACGCTTGCACAAAGCCTTCGAACAACTTCTGGATTTCATCGTGCAGCAGCGCGTTTTCCAGCGCCGCTGCCGCCTGACCGCCCAACGCCACGAGCACATCGGCATCGTCCTGCGTGAAGCGCCCGCGGCGCTTGTTCAGCACCTGGATCACGCCGACGATCTGGCCGTGCATGTCCACCATCGGCACCGCGAGCAGCGATCGCGTCTGGTAGCCCGTCGCGCGGTCGACCGAGGCGTTGAACCGCGGATCCTCGTACGCGTTGCGCAACTTGATGATCTCGCCCGTCTGCCCCACGTGCCCCGCGATGCCCACGCCCGCGGGAATCCGGATCTCCCGGTTATCGCCAATGCCCTGCGCGATCTTCGCCCACAGCTCGCCGGTCTTCTGGTCCACCAGGAACAGCGACCCGCGATCCGCGTCGACGACCCGCGAGGCTTCCTGCAGAATTTTCTGCAGCAGCGTGTCGAGATCGCGTTCAGAAATCAGCGCCTTGGCGACGTCCAGCAGCGCCGAAAGCCGCAGCGCCGTTTCACTGTGCGGGGTCACCGCCAGGAACGTGCCCGTCGCGTTCCCGACCGAGATCTGCCCCGTTTGACCCGTCTTGAGAATTTCGTCAGCCATGATGTGCACTCACCCCACGTCAGCAAAAATACCATGCACACGGTTTGTGTCCAAGCCATTCCGTCAGAACTGCGGCTGGCGTACACTCCCCGCGCCCAGAATGGGCCGGGGAAACCGTCGATGCCACAGGCAAAATCCGCAAGGCTGGTCGTGCTCGCAGCTGGGCAAGGGTCCAATCTTCAAGCGATTTACGACGCGATCGCGCGCGCTGAGTTGGCCGCGGAAGTCGTCCTCGTGGTGAGTCACCGGGCCGACGCCCACGCGCTTGTTCGCGCGCAGCAGCACGGTAGCGCTACGGCGGTGAACACGCTTGCTGCAGTCAAACAGGCGGGCGGTGCGCGTCAGGATTTTGATCACTGGCTGACCCAGACCGTGCTGGCGGCGAAGCCGGATCTGGTGGTTTGCGCAGGTTGGATGCTGATCCTGGGGTCGCCGTTTCTCGAAACGTTTGCCGGCCGCGCGATCAACTTGCACCCTGCGCTGCCCGGCGCGTTCGTCGGGAAGGACGCGATCGGTCAGGCCTGGATCGCGGGCGAACGCGGCGACGTCTGGGAGACCGGCGTGATGGTGCACGAAGTGATCGCGGAGATGGACGCGGGGGCGCCGATCGAAGTCGCCCACGTGCCGCTCATTCGCGGCGAATCGATGGAAAATCTGACGTTGCGGATTCACGCCGTCGAGCATCGCGTGCTCGTGACTGCGATTCGCAAGAAGTTGGGTCAACAGACGATTTGATCCAGCGCCAGCAACAGGTGCGTCTCCGCGACCTCCTGAACGCCCAAGCGCAACCGCAACCCGTGCGTGCCGCCCCAGATGAGCCACGAGGTGCCCGCGCCAGAATCCTCCACCTGAACCGCGCGCGCCACACGGGCGCTGCCATCTGCGTCCACGCCGACGATTTCCCAAACGCCATCGGGACCTTCATCCGGTTCGTAACAAACACGCAACACTTGGCGCACCGGTGACTCCGCCTTGTACCGCAGCGTGACGCCGTCGGGCAGCGCGGGATGCGGATCAACGAGGATGTCCACGAAGGTTTTGGGCGGAAACAGTGACATAGCTGCCGTCTGCCAGAGCCTCCCAGCTTTGCCAAGCCCCAACATGCATCTTCACCCCAGATCCAGTATCTTACCGAGCGCGCAACGCCGATCGATCCGGCTACGCCTCAAGGATCCGCGATGAAATCAGCATTTTCTCTTCTCGTTGGCTGTTGTCTCGTACTTGGCCTGTCCGCGTGCGGAGACGACGTCGCCATTGAGTCATCGCTTGTCGAGCAAGATCAGAGCACGGCAACGGACGACATCGGCTTGAACGACGCGCTCGATGACGTGGGACTTGGCTCTGATGCCGCCGCGGGAACTGACGTTGCATTGTGGGAGTTGCCGCCTCTCGACATCCAAGGCACGGACGCGCTCGTTCTCGATGGCGACGCCTACGGCGTTGACGGTACCGACGACGCCGCGACCGACGCGGGCGGTGATCAAGCGGCGAACTGCCCTGGCAACTTCGGCTGCCCGTGCACCCAGGACGCCGACTGCCCCGACGTGACCGTCTGCGCGGAGACAGCGAACGGCAAACAGTGCCTCGCCCCGTGTCTTTCCGGCACGCCGTGCGCGGACGGCACGAACTGCGTCAACATTCCCGGTCCTGACACGCTGACAACTGAGGACGACAAGTCGGTCTGCGCGCCCCAGTTCCCGCACCTGTGCGATCCGTGCACGAAGTCCGACGTGTGCCCCAGCCTTGGCGCTGACAAAGTCGCGTGCATCGGACTCGGCAACGCACCAACGGGCACCGAACTGGACGGCGCCAGCGGCTGGTACTGCGCGAACTTCTGCGGCTCGGACAAGGACTGCCCCAGCGACTTCACGTGCGTCGTCTCGAACACGATCGAAGGCGACGCTGCGTCGTTCTGTCGGCCCAAGTCCAACGTGTGCACCTGCAGTGCGCTCGCCAACTTGAACAAGGCAGCGACCACGTGTGCAAGCAGCAAGACCGCCGCGGACGGCGCAACGATTACCGGCTGTTCGGGCACGCGCGCGTGCGGCGACACCGGCTTGACCGCGTGCAGCGCACCCGTTGCCGTCACCGAAATCTGTGACAATGTCGACAACGACTGCAACGGCGTGACGGACGACGGCATGGCCAGCGGCCTCGGCGCGATGTGCGACGACAAGAACCCGTGCACGAGCGACGTCTGTCAGGGAGGCGCTTGCCTCGCGACGTCCATCACCGCGTCGTGCGACGATGGCGACCTGTGCACCGTGCTGGACGCGTGCAGCGCGGGCAAGTGTGGCGGTGCGGCCGCGGACTGCGACGACAAGAACGCGTGCACGGACGACACCTGCGACAGCAAGCTCGGTTGCCAACACAGCAACAACACGGCGACGTGTGAGGACGGCGACGCGTGCACCAGCGGCGAGGTCTGCAAGGACGGCGTCTGTCTGGCCGGCACCACCAACACGTGCGGTTGCCAAGCCGACGCCGACTGCGCCCAGTGGGAAGACGGCAACAAGTGCAACGGCACGCTCTACTGCGCCAAATCCGCGCTGCCGTACGTCTGCAAGGTCAACCCACTGACGACCGTGACCTGCGATCCTTCGGGCGACACGCTCTGCCGCTTGAACACGTGTGACAAGGTCGATGGCGCGTGCAAGTTCTCGCCGCAGAACGAGACCATCGCGTGTGACGACGGCGATGTGTGCACGACGGGCGACGTCTGCACCGCGACGGTCTGCACGGCGACGGGCGCGCTCCCTTGCGACGACAGCAACCCGTGCACGACGGACAGCTGCGATCCCGTCTTGGGCTGCGCGCACAACGCCAATACGTCCGTCTGCGACGATGCCAACGCGTGCACAGAAGGCGACACGTGCGCGACCGGGTTGTGCGCCGGCACGCCGATCAACTGCAACGACGGCTCGGCATGCACCGCGGACAGCTGCGATCCCGTGGTCCTCAGCTGCGTGAACACGAATTTGGACGAGAGCGTCTGCCAAATCACCAGCAGCTACGCCGAGCCGTTCAACTGCAACTCCGGCGCCTTGGACAAGTGGACGCGCTCCGACGCGCTGAGCCCCAACGTGTGGGTCAAGTGGGGCTTTGACGCAACGCCAGCCGAACCAGCGCCGTTGTCGAAGGCTTGCTCGCTCAACATCAACAACGGAACGGACCTGGCGTGCGCCGAAGGTCAGGCATCCGTCGCCGCGACCGCGAGTTCGCCCAGTGTCGACTTGTCGAGTATGGCGACGGGTACCGCCACCAAGCTCACGTTCTTCAGCGCCGGCGCGTGGAGCGCGACCAAGAGTGCGACTGTCGCCGTGCAATTGGACGGCGGCGGCTACACCGACCTCGGCACGATTTCCGGCGCGGCGGCGTGGACCAAGGTGTCCTTCAGCAGCACGGCGTGGGCGGGTCACAAGGCCCAGTTCCGCTTCTCGTTTGCGGGCACCTGCGAAGCGGACGCCAACGTCGGCTGGTTCATCGACGACTTCGCTGTGTTTGAGGACCTCTGCGTCGCTCAGCCCGGCGTCTGCGGCGCGAACGGCTTGTGCGACATGGACGCGACCGGCCAACTGAACTGCACAACCTGCCCCGCCGGCTACGCGCCACAGAACGGCGCGTGTGTCGACGTCGACGAGTGCGCCGCAGGCACGGCTGGCTGCGCGCTGCAGGCGACGTGCGCGAACACCGCGGGCAGCTTCACCTGCACCTGCGCCGCGGGCTACACCGGCGACGGCAAGACCTGCACAGACGTCGACGAGTGCGCCACCGGCAAGAGCGACTGCGCGGTGAACGCAACCTGCACCAACACGGACGGCAGCTTCACCTGCGCGTGTCCTGCCGGTCTCATCGGCGACGGCAAAACGTGCGGCACGCTGGGAAGCGGACCCGGTGCGCCCGCTGGCTCTTGCTTGGACATCTACAAAGCCTTGCCCAAGAGCGCCGACGGCGCCTACTACCTCGACATCGACGGCGCTGGTCCGATCGCCACCGCTCAGTACTACTGCGACATGAAGAACGGCGGCTGGACCTTGCTCATCTACGACACCTTCGACTCCGCTCAGGGCGGCTGGAGCGCGGGCACCATCACGGGGTGCGGCAGCTTTGGCAACATCCTGGGCGGACCGAAACAGTTCGGCGCCGGTGCGGCCGTGCAAAAGACCGTGAACGCGCCTGTACACACGCAGGCCAAGCTGAGCCTAAACTACCAGCGCATCGACTCGTGGGACGGTGAAAACGGCATTGTCTACTTGGACGCGGGCAAGGTCTTTGATCAGGCCGAGCCGTGGGCGAGCAGCTGGACAAGCAAGTGCGGCGGTTGGTGGGGCGACGACGTCTGGAACGTCGCGTGGACCGGCGCACACAGCGCGTTGACCGCGACGGTGAAGGCGACAAGCACCCTCGACGAGGCGGCGGACAACGAGAGCTTCGCCATCGACAACGTCATCCTCTTTGTGAAATAGGAAGTACCCACATGACCCGCGTAGCCGACCACGAAATCCTGCCGCTCATCCTGAACCGACATTCGCCGCGCGCGCTCAGCGGTGAGCCATTGCCCCAAGCCGAGCTGCTTCGCGTGTTGGAGGCCGCGCGGTGGGCGCCGTCGGCGATGAACATCCAGCCGTGGCGTTTTCTCTACGCTCAGGCGGGGACGACCGAATTTGCGCGGTTTGTCGACTTCCTCCTGCCGTTCAACGCCGATTGGGCGGGCAAGGCGGGTGCGCTCGTCGTCGTGATGTCCAACACCGTCATGCCCGATGGCAAGCCGTTTGCGCCGCACGCGTTCGACACCGGCGCGGCGTGGATGGCGTTGGCACTTCAAGCTGCCTCGATGGGTCTGGTGGCGCACGCGATGGGCGGCGTCGCACAGGACAAGATTCGCGCGGAACTGCAGGTTCCCGACACCTTCACGATTCACTGCGTCGTCGCGCTGGGCTTCAAGGGCAACTTTGATGACTTGCCCGAACGCCTGAAGCCGCGGGAAGCGCCGAACGAGCGTCGACCGATCGCCGAGTCGATCGCCAACGGCGCGTTTCCCGACGCGTGGAAATAGCCGCTACTTCGCCACGCACGCCAGAAAATCATGGGCCATCGCCAGCCACGGGTCCGGTCGCCGCTTGGGCGCCAGGTCCGCTGCGAGCGCGCGCGGCGCGTTACCGTTCTTGGCCACGCACGCCGCGGTCTGCGCCCACACGGGGTCCGCTGATGCGGCGAATTGCGTCGTCGCCTCGCGTGGCAGGGCAAAATCCGGCAACGTGCCGACGCCATCCAGGTCGCGGTCGTTCGGCGTCCAGTAATGGCCAATCGTCGCCTTGATGTAGAAGCCCGCCATCAGCGTCGGCTTGGCCACGCGCTGCATCGACGCCTTGCCCAGCGTGTGTTCGCCCAGCACCAACGCCCGATGGTGGTCTTGCAGCGCGCCTGTCAGCACTTCACACGCAGACGCGCACATTCGGTTCACCAACATGACCACGGGCACGCGGACGTCGTCGGGCGTGTCAGTTGCCACGGGCGCTTGCTCCGGCTTGCCATGCCAACGCGCTTTCAGGAGCGTACCCGATGACAGCAGCATCTCGGCGATCGCCACGCCTTCGTCCAAGATACCACCCGTGTTGTCGCGCACATCCAGCACGATGCCACGCAGCGGCTTCTTGCCCTTGCCCGTCTGCGCCGCAATCGCTGCACGCAGGCGCGCCGCGGTGCCTTTGACAAAGTCGCTCAGCCGCAAGTGCACGAATCCCGGCGCGAGCGGCTCGAACGACACGTCGTGCGCCACGCCAAAGTCGCGGGTCAACCGCAGCGTCCGTGCCTTCTTCTTCAGCACCGACCACACCCGCACCTCGACCTTGCTCCCTTCCGCGCCCTGGAGCAAATCCCGCTTGGTGCACGGATCAAACCCCGGCGTTTGCAAGCGATCGCCCACGCGCATGTCCGCCACCCACGCGCTGGAGTCTTCGCGCACGTCCGCCACGCAGCACTGCGCCGCGTCGCTCGCACAGGCTGTCACGTCAAAACCGAGATCGGCCTGTGCCGCCACCTGATCCGGCTGGCTCACGCGGTCCCAATAGCGCGCCGCCAGCACGTCGCTGTGCTTGTCCAAGCCCTTCAGCCAGCCCGACGCCGCGTTGATCCACGCCACGGCGATGCGCGCTTGCCGCTGATCGTCTTGCGGCAGCGTATCTTCCAGCGTCTTCAGGACGCAAAACAGTTCGCGTTTGGAGAACGTGTGCGTCGCATGCCAGTCGCGCCACGCGGCCTTCAGCGCTGCCGGCTGCTTGTCCCAGACGGGCTCAAACACGAGCAGCAGACCGTCGACCGGCTGCTTTTCACAGCGCAACGGCTCCGTGGGTCGCACCTCGTCCCACCCCGCGTCCTGCAGCGTCGACACGTAGGCCACGGGCACCAAATCGATGAGCGGCGTCGCATTCCACAGCGCGATTTCCGCTGCATGGCGCCAAGCAAACTGCTCGTGCGGCGTGCCGGCCACCGGCGGATCGAGCATGCGATCGACGGCGAATTTTTCCACTTGTTCGAACTGTGCGCGGGCAAATTCCACGCCCGCCCAGTCCTGTGCGGCGCCCATCACGGCCACAACGACGGCAACGACCACTTCAAGCATAGCCACGGACTCCGGCGAAATTCGCGACGAGTGTGGCTGCAGACGAAGAATTTGTCACGAGGGAGGCTACCGACCGCCGCGCCGCCGCATCTCATCGGCTTCATCGGCTTCCAGCTCGCGAATCAGCCCGCGCAGGTCGACGCGCGTCTCTGAGCCTTGGTGCTTGCCGGTCAGAACCGAGTCCGGACGGAGCTCGCCACGCGCGTACTTTTCCCACATCTCCGCGCCGTGCTTGAGCGGCTGTTCCGGCGCTTCGTGCCCTTGCAGGAAGCGGTTCAGATTGCCGACGTCGCGCAGCAGAATCTCCCGCGCGTTCTGGTTGCCCGCCGCGTCCAGCGCCTGCGGAAAATCGATGATGACCGGACCATCCGCGCCCATCAGCACGTTGAAATCCGACAAGTCGCCGTGCACAACGCCCGCGCACAGCATCTTCACGACCTCACGCAGCAGGAAATCAAACGTCTTCTGCGCCTGCGCCGCGTCCATCGCCACTTCACCGAGCCGCGGCGCCGGATTCCCGTCCGCGTCCTTGACCAGCTCCATCACGAGCACGCCGTCCAGAAAATGGTACGGCACCGGCACGCGCACGCCGGCGTCTTGCAGCCGGTAGATCATGTCCACTTCGGCCGACCGCCACGCCTCTTCTTCCTGCGCCTTGCCGTGCTTGCTGCCTTTTTGCATCGCCCGTTGGTCGCGTGAACTTTTGGCGCGGCGTCCTTCCGTGTAGTCCGCGCGGTGCTTGAACGACCGGTGTTGCGCGTCCTTGTAGACCTTGGCCACACGTTCTTCGCCGTCCGACACCACGAGGTAAACCTGCGCCTCTTTGCCGCTCATCAGCGGGCGCAGGACCTGCGTAATGACGCCTTGGTCAATCAGGGAAACAAGACCGCTGGGAGTACGCATGAGGTGCTCAGTGCCGCCGGGAATTGCCGGAGGCGGCACGAACGGACTCCTATGCTGCACGTCCGCGGCGATCTGGGCAAGTTGAGGCTGATGCTAACGCGACCAAGCCGCGTGCAAGGTCGACCACTCCGCGCCAAGTCGCGCGTCCGCTAGCGGGTAGACGATGTGCTCTTCTTTCATGTTGTGCTGCTGCACGAGCATGAGCAGCGTATCGCCATGGTCCAAAACCGACTGCGTGTCGCCGCCCGCGAGAGCGCCCGCCATCGTGTGCAGCACGCGCCGCATTTGCTCGTGCTCGGCGCGCATCACCGCCGTCGGACCTACGCCGTGCATTCCCGTCGCCGCGTCCAGCGCGACGAAGAGCTGCTGTTCTTCAAACGCGAAGTGGTGGCGCATCGCCGCGTCAAAGGCGCCGAACCGCGTGCGCGTCTCCGGCAGGTTGCCGCCATCTGCTGCTTGCTCGACTTCCGCCCAGAGCGCGTCACACGCGTGGTGGTCGTCGCTCAGAAACTCGCTTGCCGTTGCCATGGTCGCTCCCGCCAGAAGAGGCCGCACCGCTGGCGGCAAATGTTATCAGATGATAACATCGTGAGCGGCGGAGGCAACTCGCGCTGGAGATCGAGATGAACACGCTGCAACGCGACCTTCCTCGGCGCGACCAAA
Source organism: uncultured Myxococcales bacterium (assembly GCA_903896545.1). Taxonomy (GTDB): domain Bacteria; phylum Myxococcota_A; class UBA9042; order UBA9042; family UBA9042; genus CAIYBN01. The sequence continues at coordinate 9,817 of CAITYF010000223.1, forward strand.
TCCTCACCGCCGTGCTCGACCTGCTGGCGACGACACCCTTGGAGCGCCTGACGACCCGCCACATCGCCCAGCGCGTCGGCGTGACGCAACCGGCTATTTTCCGGCATTTTCGCACGCGCGAGGCGCTGCTGCTGGCCGTGACACAGGAAGCACGGCTGGCGTTGAGCGCGCGGGTGACGCAGCTGTTGACCCTGCCGATGCCGCCGTTGGCGCGTTGTCAGGAGTTGGCCAAGCTGCTCGCCGAGTTCGTCGATCGTCACCCCGGTCTGCCGCGGCTCCTGTTTGCCGATCTGGCGTTCGAGGCGCCGGAACTGCGGTTGGCCGTGCAGCACCTGGTCGGCATGCAGCACACCTTGGTACAAGCGCTGGTGAGCGAAGCGCAGCAAAATGGCACTGTGCGGCGCGAGGTGGACCCGCACGCGGCGGCCGCGCTGTTTGTGAGTCTGGTGCAAGGTCTCGGACTGCGCGGTCTGCTGCACGGGCCTCAGGAACTGCCGCCGATGGTCGAGCGTCTGCCGCCTGTCCTGGACTTGTGGCTGGCGGCGCTGGTGCCCAACGGCGCGGATGAGGTGGTCACACCGTTGACGCCCATCTTGACGCGGACGGCGCTGGAATTGGACGTGCGGCCGATTCTCGCGCGCGGCATTGACCCGCTCACCGATGTACTGGCGACGCTGCAAACGCTCGCGTCGTCCTCGGTGCTCGTGGTCACCGCGCCGTTTCGACCCAAGCCGCTCGAAGCGCTGTTGACGGCGCGCGGAAACGACGTGCAGGTGCACGCTGGGCCCAACGGCGTGTGGCAGCTGATCGTGATCGTGGGCGACGCGACGCCTTGCTTGGACTTGCGCGACCTGGAGCCGCCCGAACCGATGGAGCGCGTTCTGACCACGGCTGTGCACTTGAAGCCCGGTGACGTGTTGGTGGCGCACGTGCCGCGGAATCCGCGCTGGCTGTTGCCGCAGCTGACTGTGCGCGGTTTGCCGTTTGCCGTGGTGGAACTTGCCGATGGCTCCGCGATCCTGCGCGTCGAGGCGCTGACGTGAACACAGCGACGCTCTCGACGGACCAGGCCCCGCCGCTCAACATTCCGCTCAGCTTCTACGCGTTCGCGCCGTTGGCGCTCGTGGTCGCAGGCACGCTGCTCGCGGCGCAGGGCACGCAGCTTCTGACCACACACTGGCTGCCACACACGATCGCCTGGGTGCATCTGGGGACTCTGGGCTTTCTCGGCGCGGTCATGCTGGGCTCGCTCTACCAAATGGTGCCCGTCGTCATCGGCGCGTCGGTGCCGGCGATTCGTGTCGCGCACGGCGTCGCGCTCCTGCTCGCGCTGGGCACGACAGCGCTGGTGGCCGGTCTGACGCTCGGCATTGGCAACGCGACCCTGGCCGGTGCAGCGCTGCTGCTGGTGGCGGTGCTTGGTTTTCTGCTGCCCGTCGGCACGGCTCTCCTGCGGGCGGCGGGTGGCGGCGCGACGCGGACGGGGATGCGCGGCGCGGTGTTGTGTCTGCTGGCGCTGGTGCTGATCGGGGTCCGGCTGGCCTGGGGGCACGCCACCGGCGCGTTGCCTGAGGCGCGGACCTCGTGGCTCGCCGCGCACGTCGCGCTTGGCCTGATCGGCTGGGTGGGTGGTCTGCTCACTGCGGTTTCCTGGCAAGTCGTTCCGATGTTCTACCTGACGCAGCCCTTCCCCTTGACTTGGCAACGCATTTTGTCGCAACTGGTGCCCGCCAGCACGCTGCTGGCCGCGGTTCTTGCCCTCGTTCAGGTGCCGTTGGTCGGCATCCTGCTCGCGGCGCTCCCGGCTGCGATCGCGGTGTGGCTCGTGCAGCCGATTCTCCTCACGCGACTGATCCTCCAGCGCCGTCGCCGTCGCCGCGATCCGACTTTGCGCTTCTGGTGGCTCGCCTTGGCTTGTTCGCCGTTGACGCTGACTTGCGCCGTTCTCGCCTTTCTTACTGACTGGCCTCCGGCGCCGCTGCTTTTTGGCTTTCTGGCCATTCTGGGGTGGGCGGGCGCCATCGTGCACGGCATGCTGACGCGGATCGTGCCGTTCCTGACGTGGTTTCACCGCTTCACGGCCGTCGCGGGGCTGGCCGAGGTCCCGCCGATGAAACAGCTGCTACCCGACGCACAGATCGCGTGGAACTGGCGCGTGCACACGGCAACGGTCGTGACGGGCACGCTGGCAATCCTGACGCAAAACGACGTGCTGGCACGATTGACCGGCGGGCTCATGTCCGCGACGGGGTTGCTGCTGGCCGGAGCGCTCGTCTCCACGCTTTTACGGGCGCGACCGACTTGCCCCAAAGGCGTTGCGCAGTCCACACTCGCACCGTGATCGCCCTCAACTTGCCGCAACTTGACCTTGCCCTGCACGCCGCGCAAACGCGGTTGGCGGCGCTCCAAGCGGATCCGCGGACGACGGCCTACCGTTTGCTGGACGATGAAGCCGGCGGCGTCACATTGGACCGCTACGGCACCGACTGGGTGCTGAACCTGCTGCCCGACCTCGATCCGGACGATCCACTTGCGACGACGCGTGCGGTGGAGTTGGGCTCGGTTCTCGCACAACACGTGGGCGCGAAGCTGTCTGCACGCGCGGTCTTTCTAAAAGTGCGACCGCGACAGGCGAACACGCTGGTGGACGCCAAGGCGGCGGGACTCACGCCGCTGCTGCCGGTTTTTGGCGCCGCGCCGACCGAACCGCTGACAATTCTCGAAAACGGCATCCGCTTTGGCGTGCAGTTGGGCGATGGTCTCCCGACCGGAATCTACCTCGACCAGCGCGCCAACCGCCTTTGGCTGCGCGAGCACGCGCGGGGGCAGCGGGTGTTGAACACGTTTTGCTACACGGCGGCGTTCTCCGTGGCGGCAGCGGTCGGCGGCGCGAAGCTGACCGTCAGCATCGACGCGGCACAGCCCGCGCTGACCCAAGCACGCGCGAACTTTCTGCTGAATGGAATCGACGACGCCAAGCAGCATGACCTCATTCGCGGCAACGTGCTGACGTGGCTGCCCAAGTTGGCGCGACGCGGCGATCGGTTCGACGTGGTCGTGCTGGATCCACCGAGCTACGCGAATGTGGATGGCAAGCGGTTTCAAGCGGGGCGCGACTACCCGGAGCTCGTCGCGTCGGCGTTGACCGTGCTCGCTCCGGGCGGACGCGTGCTGGCGTGCATCAACCACGCCGGCATCGACGGACGGCGTTTTCAACACAGCGTACAAGAAGGCGCGCGTTTGGCGGGACGCGCGGTGCTGAGCGCCACGACGTTGCCACAGCCCATCGATTTCGCCAGCGGGCGGATGAAGGCCGTGCTGCTCGAAGTGCGCTGAGCACGTCCGTCGCCGCTACCACGCCGTGACGCATTTTCGATCGACGCAGACGAGACCCGCACCGCACGCCGCGTCGACTTCACACTCGCTACAGACGTTGTTCCAGCAGCCCTGCTTCGGATCGGGGCAGTGCGGACACAAGCCAGGCACGTTGCCCGCACAGAACGTCGGATCCTGCGCGTACGTCTGGTCCTGTTTGCGCGGGTGGTGGCAGCCTGTTTCACAGCGCCCGGCCAAGCAAGTCTGCCCCAAGGGACAATCCTGATCCTGCTGCGCGACATCGCACACCCCTGGCGAGCCTGCCAGGACGCAGCCGCGCACTTTGCAGACCGTGCTGCCCACACAACTGCCGCCGCCTTGGTCGCACCGCGTGGTGCAAAAGCCGCTGACGCAGAATTGGTTGCTGGGGCAGGAGCCGGAAGGACACGCGACGCCTTCGCATTTGCCGTCGACGCAGCCAGCGAGGATGCCGCCGTTGCCATCGGGGCACTGTCCGTTGTCGATGCAGCGTGAAGGCGCCTGAGCGTGCGGCACGGCGATGACGTACAAGCGCGTGAGCCGACCGACCGAACCGTAGTCCAGCGCGACAAAACGCAGCCACACCGGCTTGCCGGGAGGCACCAACGCATCCAACCGCACGTGACCGGCGGAGAATCCGAAGGGGGCGCTGTTCGGAATGCCAAAATGCGTGCCAGGCACGTCCGGTTTGGGACCGTGGAACACCTGCACGCCTTGATTCGACGCCACGGTGTCCGTGCCGATTTGCAGCACTGCGTTCGGCACATCGCCGACCTTGGGCTGTGCGTCGTACCGCTCAATCACCAGATCGTTGTCCACCGCCCACGGAAGCACGCCGAGCGGGTCGCCCGCCAAGTACAGCGCGCTATCGGTCTTGCGCGAGACGCACTGTGCCACGACGTTCACGATGCTCGCGCTCGGCTGGTATTGCGTCGCCGTGCCGTTCGCCGCGCCGTAAGCCGACGTGCTCTTCTCCGCCACGTCGTGCGTCACCTGCACTGCCCGCGTGCGATCCAAATCGATGCAGTCCATCCCCTTGGCGTCCAGCACGCCCAGCGCGCCAATGCGCACACCCGACCGCGATCGTGGCAGTTCGCAGCCGCCATCGGCGACCAACCGCGCGTTCAGCGAGAGCGGCGCTTGGTTCGTCAGGAACGTGCCCGTCAGCTCAACCGTGTGCAGTCCCGGCGTCAAATTCAGCGGCACGAGCAAAAGCGGCCCCTTGTTCTTGGCCGCGCACGGCACACCGTCGCACGCAAGTCGCGCCGCGTTCAGGCTCAAGTTGTACGGGTGCAATTCAAGACTAATCGCGCCCTGCCCACTCGCAACAGACACTTCTACGCGCAATTGCACGGCGTCTTGCGGCTCCAGCGGGTCCAAGCCGGCGCTCAGCGACGCGCCGCCGCCGTCGTAAACGATGACGCCCGTTGACGCTGCGAGGCCGGGGCAAGAGCCAAAAGTGCAGACACCGTCGATGTCGAAGAAGCCGGGCGCGCAGCCGCACACGGCGACCCCGCCGCCATCGGTGCACGACGTCTTGTCGGGCTCGACGCACGGATTGGGATTGCACGGTCCTGGCACCTTTTCGTCGGCGCAGAGGGTGGACCCCATGAGGTAGAAGCCCGTGTCACACTTGCAGTACGCCTCATCGTAAAGCGGGACGCAGATGCCGTGGTTGCTGCACGTCACACCGTCACAAGGCAGGTCCTCGACGACTTCGGGCACCTGCGCGTCCTCTATCGGCGCGCTGGCATCGACTGCCGAGACCTCGGTCGGCGCATCGACCGTTGCCGCATCGCTGAGCGTGTCGGCGTCGGGCAATTCGCTGTTGGTGTCTGTGGAAAACGTCGAGGTGATGTCGGCGAAAACGACGTCCTGCACGTACGTCGACGTCGCCGGGGGCGCGCTACACGCCGCCGCGAGGTAGAGAACGGACAGGACGGGAAAGCGGTTCATGAACGCTCCGAGCGATCGCGGGACCCTCGGAACGTAGCGCAGGACGGCAGCAAGGACCAGATGAAAAATGCCTCGGCGCGAACCAGACATCCACGCGTCCGGCATCACGCTGGACGCCAGACCGCGGAAGAGGGAACTACGGGCAGCCCGGCGGCGGCGTGCAAATCGTGCCGTCAGTGATCCACTTCAACACCAGCGCCTTGTCGGCTGGGTTGCTGAAGCCACCCGGCGGCATGCTGTTGTTGTTGACCTTGGACTTGAAGCTGGTCACGCCGCCCTTCGAGGTCGTCGCAATCGTGCAGGAGTTGCCAAACTTGTGGCTGTGGCAGCCGTTGCAGTTCTGGGTGAGGATGGCCTGGACCTTGGTGTAGTCGGTCTTGCTGCAGTCCACGGTCGGACCGGTGTCAACCGGACCAGTGTCAGCAGGTCCGGTGTCGACCGGTCCGGTGTCCACGGGACCCGTGTCGGCAGGACCGATGTCCGTGGGCCCGGAGTCCTTCACGCCCGCGTCAGGGAGGCTGGTGTCCTTCAGAATCACGTCGACACCCGCGACGTCCGCGCTCGTCGCGTCGGTGCCGTCCGTACCCTGCGCGCTGTCACCGCCGGTGGCATCGCCGGTCAAACCGCCGTCACCGTGCGCATCGAACGACGTGTAATAGCCAACACCACCGCCGTTCGACACCGCAGCATCACACGCGTTGAGTCCAAACAATGCGGTGGCAGTCGCACCGCAGACGAGCACGGCGCGTAGCGAAGGGAACAAAGCAATCGTATTCATGGACAAAGTTCTCCTACCAGCCGATACAGAAATCGAGAATGAATGGGATGCGCAAGACACTGACAGCCGCTCTTGCGAGGGACACTGCCTATTGAAAGGTGACAAACCGCGCTCCGCTTGTCACGCCCCGTCGCGGGATTGTACGTCCGTTGACGCGCAATCAACACAAAAACTCACACCTCGTTTCCACCGAAGGCGCCCGCGTCTTGCGATGACCAGCGCCAAACAAAGTAGACGACGGGGTCTCCTGACGCGTAGTAGTCGGCGATCCGACCTTCCTCGGTGAACCCAGTTGCGGCGTAGAAGGCACGCGTGCCGCCGTAAAGTTCGCGTCCGCTCGTTTCCAGCACCAGCCGCTGCCCACCGCGTTCAGTGGCCATTTCGCGGATTGCCTCGCAAAGAGCGCGTCCGATGCCGGCGCGGCGGATCTGCGCGTCTGCCGCGATGAAGTAGAGGTGCCACGTGCCAACCGTCATCGGCGTGTGGCCAAAGGTTGCGTAGCCAACGACGACACCGGCGCGTTCTGCAACAACCGTTGGATAGTCGCCGTCGACGCCAGCCGTTGCGCCCGTTCCGAGAAACACGTCGACGATCTCCAACCCAACGTCGCATTCTTCTGCGCGGAAGTTGCCCGCCTCGCGCAAAAGTCGCGCAATTTCTGGACGATCGGCGGCGGTCGCCAAACGCGTGGTCACTGCAGTCATCGTTGCCCCTACTTGATGCGCGCCCAGGCCAGCTGCAGCGCGACAAAATCGTCAAAAGTCAGGCCCAAAGCCGGCAACGCGCGTACCAAGCCGGCATCTGGAGAGAGATCCGGATTTGGATTCACATCGATGATGAACGGCTGACCTTCCGCATCCACGCGCAGATCCAGGCGCGCGTAGCCTGCGAGCCCCAGCGCGGCAAAAGCGAGATCAGCCAGCACGGCGATGCGCTGGTGCAGGTCGGGGGGCACATGGGCAGGATAGTGAACCGGCGTGGTCAGAAATTCCGCGCTGTCTTCCTGCCACTTCGCCGCCCAGGTCAGAATCTGTGGCTGACCTTTGGGCACCGCCGTGAAGTCGATTTCACCCAACGCCACGTGCGCCAACGGACCGCCTGCGGGCCCCAACATCAGCGCGTTGATTTCACGTCCGGCGATGAACGCTTCAACGAGTGCGTCTCCCAGACCTTGCGCGTGCAGGCGCTTCACGGCCGCAGCAGCCTCCGCGCGAGTCTGCACGACCGACTGCGCGTCAATCCCGGCACTTCCGTCTTGTGAAGTGGGCTTGACGATCGCCGGCAACGGCACAACATCCGGGAGCGACTGCCCCACGGGAACGCGCACCGCATCGGGCACTGACGCGCCTGCCGCCGCGAGCAGGGCACGCGTCCGCGCCTTGTCGAGACAGAGAGCCAATTCGGCCGCTGCCGTCGCCGTTACCGGCACATCCACAAGTTCCAGAAGCGCCGCAGCGTGCAGCTCGCGCCCCGGACGCCCCGATGCCTCTTCACACAAGTTCCAGATCACGTCGGGCTGAACCGCGTGCAGAGCCGCCCAGAACGCCCGCGCGTCCAGCCCCAGCGGCACGGGCAGCGCGCAGTGGCCGAGACGCGTCAGCGCAGCAGCCAAGTGATTGACGGCGGCCAGCAGATCCGTGTCCGGGTCGGGGCGCTGTGCCGAATAGGCGATGGCGACGCGCATGTCCGGTTACCGGACCACGGCGACGGCGGCAGTCGTTGGCAAGGACACGACGTGAAGCGTTCGCGGCTTCTTGCGCTTCTGCTCCGGCCGCACGACCAGGATCGGCCGCAGGACACCCTGACGAAATTCAGCCTCACGCAAAATGCGCGTAATCAGCGCCTCCCACGTCCAGCCCATCGCCTTGGCGGTCAACACGATATCACCCGTCGTCGGCGAGAGTCCCGGCAACGGGTTGGCCTCGATGAAGTACGGCTCGCCATCTGGACCGACGCGAAAGTCGATGCGCGCCACGTCGCGGCAGTCCAGCAGGCGGAACACGGCCAGCGCCGCGGCCTCCAGTCGCTGACACACATCGTGCGGCAGCTCCGGCGGAATCGCATAGCGCACGCGCGCGGCAAAATCGCGCTTGGCTTGGAGGGAGTAGATGAAGTCGCCGGGCTCGCCTTGCGTCGGCACGACGTGCATGAGGCCAACGACTTCAGGACGTGCGTTCCCGACAACGCCCACGGTCACTTCCGGACCGCGGATAAACGCCTCGACCAGCACTGGCCGGCCGTAATCGTCCAGAAGGCGACGGCAAAGCGATTCGAGCGACGTGAAGTCCGCGCACTTGCAGTCGTCGTGAATGCCCTTGGACGAGCCCTCATCATTGGGCTTGGCGATCACCGGGTATGGCAGGTCGAAATCGCGCAGGTCCGCCAACGTCCGCACGACGCGCCACGCCGGCGTCTTGACCTGCCCCAGCAGCAGCCGCTTGGCCACGTCCTTGTCGAGCGTCGCCGCCAGCGTCAGCGGATCCGAGCCGGTATAGTGCAGGCCCAACAGCTCACACAACGCGGGCACGAGCGCCTCGCGGCATCGACCGCCGCGCCCCTCGGCGATGTTGAAAACGAGATCGAAGTTGCCCGTCGCCAGCCGCCGCGGCAGCGTCCGATCCGCTTCGAGCACCGTCACGCTGTAGCCTTCTTGGCTAAACAGGTGCGCGAGTGCGGCGATGGTCTCTGGGCTATCGAACTCCTCGTTTTCATCCAGCGGTATCTCCGCGGCCGGATGTGCGGGCGCAACGGCAACCCCTGGTTTGACGTTGCACACAAGCGCCAGCCGACGACGCCCGCGACGTTGAGGCTGCCCCGTTAGTCGAGGTCCCGACGGAGGCTCCTCAGGCTCAGCATCGAGGCCGCTCATCTCCGGATGCCCCGCTTCGACGTGGTCCAAAGGGCCCTGCCTGAGATTCGGCCCCACGGACAGGGGCTGACCTTCGGGAACTTGCGTCATGTCCGATCTCCTCACATGCGGCCGGGCAAAATTCCAAGACGGCCTCGTCGGCGCGATCGTGCGGAGTTACAGCGCAGAGTCAAGGTGTAGCGGCGTTGGATGGTGTCACGCGACGTCATTGCGCCAAGAAGAACGCGTACCGAAGCGGTATTGCCGCGTCACCCGCCTCGATCGCTCGGCAACTTGAGGGTCCGCTCTGCAGACAAGTTACTGTTTCGATGCAAGAAATCGCCGCAGATCAGCATCGCGCGTGACGTTCCCCCCGGACTTGCATAGACTCACAACGCGGCCGCGACGGCGCGGCGAGCCAGCGATGGCGTCCAAGCGTCTGTTTTTGCTTACTGTTCTGAACATTCCAGAGGTCCCGCACGGTCGTTGATTCCTGTGCCGGTCCGCCTTCACGCCTGCCCCGGAGCCCACCTTGATCCAGCGCTACAAACAGTTCATTCCACAAATCCACCCGACCGCGTTCGTCCACCCGATGGCGACGGTGATTGGCGACGTTGTGATTGGCCCGCACGTCAGCGTGTGGCCGGGCGTTGTGCTGCGCGGCGACTGCGGGGCGATCCGCATTGGCGCGTATACGAACATCCAGGACGGCACCGTGGTGCACACGACGCAGGACTTGAGTGAAACGCACGTTGGCGAGCGCGTGACGGTCGGTCACAACGCGATCTTGCACGGTTGTCGGATCGCGGACGACTGCCTCGTCGGCATGGGCTCGACGGTGCTGGACAACGCGGAGATCAGCCAGCACACGATTATTGGCGCGGGAGCGGTCGTGACCGTAGGCAAGACGTTTCCGCCGCGCGTGATGCTGCTCGGCAGCCCGGCGAAGGTCGCGCGCGAACTGGAAGACAAGCACATCGTGCAAATTGACTACGGCTGGAAGGCCTACCAGGGCTACATGAAGCCGTTTGTGGACGGCGACGTGGAGACAATCGGCTGATGTTTGCCACACGCGCGCAGTTTGCAACGGCGGAAAACGCCCTGACCGTCGCCGTGGCGGCGCGGCGTGCACAGGGTTTGCCCGTCATCGACCTGACAGCGAACAATCCGACGCGTGTGGACTTGGCGCTGCCACAGTCGGCGATTCGTGCGGCGCTGATTGCAGGGCTGGACGGCACGTATGAGCCCGATCCGCTGGGTCTACCCATCGCCCGCGAGGCTGTCGCTCAACACGTCGCCCGGCTGCAACACCGTGGGCAAACTGGCTTCGCGCCCGTGCCGGCGTCGCAGATTCTGCTCACGGCGAGCACGTCGGAGGCCTATGCGCTCCTCCTGACGCTCCTGTGCAATCCTGGCGAACGCGTGCTTGTGCCACAACCGAGCTACCCGCTGCTCGGTTTTCTGGGGCAACTGAACGACGTGCACATGGATCCGTGGCCGAGTCAGTTCGCCGACGGTTGGCACGTGGACGTCGCCGCGCTACACGCCGCGGTGACGCCGCAGACACGCGCGATTGTTGCGGTGAGTCCGAACAATCCAACCGGCGCTGTACTCTCTCCACACGAATTGGCGCTGCTCGCGGAAGTGTGCGCGAAGCACGATCTGGCGCTCATCGTCGATGAAGTCTTTGCTGACACGTTGCGACCGCCGCTGGGCGACGCCGTGGCGACCGTCGCGGGTCACGCCGCTTGCCTGACTTTTGCACTCGGCGGCCTTTCCAAGACCTGCCTGATGCCGCACGCGAAGTTGGCTTGGATGCTCGTGAGCGGCCCGCAAGAACGCGTTGCCGAGGCGATGCTGCGGCTGGAGACGATGGCGGACACCTACCTGTCCGCCGCGACGCCGATTCAACGCGCCCTGCCCGCGCTGTTGGACCTCGTGCCGATGATTCAGACGGTGCTGCGCGAGCGACTGGAAGGCAATCTGCGGTTCCTGCAACAGGCCGTCCAACGCACCGCGCTGGACGTGCTGCCCATCGCGGGCGGCTGGAGCGCCGTGCTGCGCCTGCCGCAACCCGTGGACGAACGCGATTGGGCGCTGTTTGCGCTGCAGGAGACCGGCGTGCTGACTCACCCCGGCTGGTTCTTCGACTTCACGGGCGACGGGTGGCTGATCCTGAGCTTGCTCGTGCACCCCGACGATTTTCGCTCTGGCGTCCGCACGCTGATCGACACCGTGAGCCGTGCCACAGCGGACGCTTGACCGCACCCCACACCACGCGCAAAGTGACCAAGGAAGCGCCAACCGCGCGAGGCAAAAAATGGCTGTCCCGACCATCCTGCACAAGCCGGAGCCGCGCTGGCCAGCGCTCCTTGCGCTGTTCTCCGTTGGTCTGCTGCACTTCGCCCTGCCCGATCACCTGAATTTTGGTCCGCCGTGGCTCCTGTTGGTCGTCGTCAGCGTGCTCATCGTGCCGACTGTCGTGACATACCGCACGGGACGCCACAAGCTGAACCACATGTTCGGGTTCGCGACGCTCGGCGTCGTCACGGCGTTCCTGGCGGTCGCGCTGGTACGCCTCATCTGGTTCATGGCGCAAAACATCCACGATGACGCACTGAAGCACGAGATGGCCGGCACGCTCCTGACGTCGGCACTGGCGCTCTGGGGGACCAACGTGCTGGTTTTGCCTGCTGGTATTGGCGTCTGGATGCCGGCGGTCCGCACGCGCGGCACAAACGCGGCGCGCACACCCACGCGAGGGGCGCGATCTTGTTCCCGCAAATGACGCTTGAAAATGTCCTGTGGCGGCCAGGTTTTGTCGACTACCTGTTCGTCGCGTTCAACACGAGCACGGCGTTTTCACCGACGGACGCGCCGGTGCTCTCGCGGTGGGCGAAGGTGATGATGATGGTGCAGTCGACGATTTCACTCACGACGCTCGCGGTACTTGTGGGCCGCGGCATCAACATGCTGTGACACAGAGATAGACAAACAGCTATTTAGATAGACATTCATCTAGTCCAGATCGTTCTGCCGAGAGTGGCGAACCGCCGCCCTCAGCGTTACGATGGCGCCATGATGAATCGCCTCCTCGCCGCTACCACCCTCACGCTGACCCTCCTCGCTTGCACCAGTACGCCCACTGCGACATCGACGCGCGTCTGGAAAGTGCTGGCAGCAAACATCCCGGAAGGCGCGGTCATGTCAGGCGCGCTGCTGAGCGACGGCACGCCGCTTCTGGTCGGCGGACAGGCCGAGAAAGGCGCGGCATGGCTGTGGAAAAGCGGTGCGCTGCAAACGCTGACGGTGCCGGCGGGCAAACTCTTGTCGTGGGTGTCCGTGCTGCCCGATGGCACGGCGCTGGCGGTCGGCAACGGCCGACGGGCGCTGTGGCGCGCCGTGGACGGGACGCTGACGGCGGAAGCGCTGCCGGACGGCGACGAACTGTGGGGCTCCCTCGCCGTGAGCAGGGACGAAGCGTGGGCCGTGGGTGGCGATCCGCTGCCGGACAACACCGCGACGCCCGTGCTGCTGCATCGAACCGCCGCGGGCTGGACTTCCGTGGCGCTGCCGTCGCTGACGCATCCCAGGATCAGACTATTCAAGATCGACGGTCACAGCGCGAGCGACGTGTTGGTCGTCGGCGATGAAGGTGAAGCGCTCCATTATGACGGGACAACCTGGAAAGAAGAGGCAACAGGCACGGGTGAGAAGCTGACGACGGTTCGCATCCTCGCCAATGGTCGGTACATCGCCGTGGGTGGCGAGGCTACGGGGGTGGCGCGCGTGCGCGAGGCCGACGGCACGTGGCACAACCTGCGGAGCACCAAAGCAGGGCTCTCCGGCGTGGATACGTGGGACGACCGCTACTGGGTCTGTGGAGCGGCAGGCTGGCTGGAATCGATTGCGCTCGATGGCGGGAGCGAGACGACCGAGGATCAGCTGACGAACGACGACCTGCACTTGATGCTGCGACTCCCCAGCGGCGACGGACTGGCCGGCGGCGGCAACTTCGGTGCGTTCAAGTCGACGATGCACGGCACGCTCTTGGGTTGGCAAGAGTAAGCAGGACGACGTTTGTCCAAGTCCAAGCGCTGTGGGTCAAACGGGTTGTCTGCTCGGACTGGACCGCAAGCGTTCACCTGCGGTGGCACGGCGCGAGTCGGATACGTGTGAGCGCGCACTTCGGTCAGCGTGCGTAGCAAGCCGCGAAATCGTCAGCGCTGAGGCCGCAGGCGCGCAGCTTGAACCGCGTCTAGCCAGCCAACTCCGCAAGACGCCGTCGTCGCCATGAGGTTGCACCGGCGCGCGTCGTGCACGAGTCCGAGGGCGTGACCAAGCTCGTGGCCGACCGCCGATGCCCGCTCCGCCGCCGTCGTCAGCGCACGAAGACGCAGCGCGGAAACCAGCACGAACGGTGCGCGCGGCGAGGGCAGCGCCAGCATCCACGGCGGGATTTCTGCCGCCGCAGTCAACGTCGCCGGCAATCCGAGACCTACCAACTCAGGCAGCACCGCGGCGGCAGCGCTGGACGGCGGTGCCAGTTCCGGCAGCAGCGCGACCACGACGTGCGATCCAGGAAGCGCGAGTTGCCGCACAAGGCCGACCAGCGGCTCCGTCAGCACGCACGCGGCCTCGTCCGGCGGGAGCTTCTCCAGTTGTGCGGTCGTCAGCGGAAACGGCCTGGCGACAACCTGCGGCGGTCGCTCCTGCACGTGCAAGTTCACGTTCGCGCAGCGCGCCCAGTCCTGCAGCGCGGTGTTCAAGCGCGACAGATCGGCAGCGGGCACATCGAGCGCGCTGTACAGCGTCACATTCAGCGGCGCCGCGACTTCCGCGCGCTGCGGATCCTGGGCACACGGCGCCGGTGGCGGCTGACACGCCGCGAGCAAGCACACGAGAACTGCGCGTCGCATCACAAGTTCACCGCCGTCGCGTCCGTCGCGAGGTCGGCGAGGATCACGTCAGGGAGCAGCGCGTCCAAGCCCAGAACCTTGAGCAAGAACGGCGGGTAGGTCCGCAGGCGCAGCCGGGCGGTCAGCTGAATCGGCGCGGCGACGTCCTTGGGCACGGGCACAAACAGCGAGTACGTGCGCTGCTCACCCGGTCGCAGCTGATTGCGGTGGTGCTCCGCCGCGAGCCACGGGAAGAGCGTTGGCTGGCCAACGGGGTCGATAAAGCCCGACGAGAACGATACCAGATCCGCGTCCGCATACGGCGCCAACGCGCTCCAACGGTCCCGCAAGTCGCCATTCGCGTCGAGCGTACCGGTTTCATAGAGGACTTTGCCGTTGGCATCGACCGCGCGCATTTCCAGCCAGCACTGGCGAATGAACGTCGATCCGGTCGGCAAGCTATGCCCGGCGATTTTGTTCTGAACCGTCACCGCCACGACGAGCCTCTCGCCGGGCTGTGCAGTTCCCGGCGCGATGGTCAAGTCCGCCGCCGACGCGAGCAAGGCGTCCCGCTGTGCGGCGTACACTGCGCGCAGCTCTGCTGAAGGCGCCTCGCGCGCACCAGGCGGGTCGAGACCGACAAACCGGTGGCTACGCAGCCCCACGCGCGGCTCAGCGCCTTCCGCTGCCGAGCCCGTGTAGAACGGCATGTGACAGTCCGCGCAGGTTTGGCCTTTCGCCGCGGCGGGGGACGTCAGCCACTCGCTGTACGGACGTTCCAGCGGCAACCCGGACAGTTCGACCACCTCGTGACACGCGCCGCAGAACTCCGGCGTCTTCAGGAACGGCGCTTCAGCGGTCCCGTGGGCGTTGGTCGTTTGCGGCTGAGGCAAGTTGCCGCGCATCGCGCCGTCTTTGGCCATCGTCAGACCCGCGTTGTGCAGCCGCGCGATTTGCTGCACGCCGTGGCAGCTCCAGCACGTCACGCCTTCCATTGACTTCGGTTTCAAGTCCGCGAACTTGAAGCCAGGCGAGACATCCTGACTCCGCACGCCCGCGATGGTGTGGCACTGCACGCAGAATTTGTCCTGCACGCCGTGGAACGCCCCCTGACGCACGCCAACGAGCCCTTGAAAGACCGGATCGGTCATCGACTGCGCGTGGCGCGAACCCGTCCATTCAGCGAATTGGTTGGGGTGACAATCTTTGCACGTCTCCGCCGACGGCACGTCGTCCAGCGCAACGGTTGGCTTGGCGGGCATGGACAGCGGATCCACGATGCCGAGAGCAGCAGTCGTGGTCGTCGTCGGTTCCGCAGTTGCACACGCAGCAAGGAGGACGACGGGAAGTAGTCGACGCATCACAGACTCCCCAGGAACGCCAGCAGCGAGGCGCGCTGCTCTGCGGTCAGCTTCAGGTACTTGTCGCGCGACGCCGCGCCTTCGCCCTCGTGCAGCGCAATCGCCTGCTCGATGGTGTCGGCCTCGCCCGTGTGCCAGTACGGCCCTGTGCGCGCGAGGCCCCACAACGGCGTCGTCCGGAAATCGCGTTCGCCCGCGCCGGCCTCTTCGATGCCGCGCTTACCTTCGGGCAAAATCGTGTGCAGTAACAGGTCCGAGTAGAGCGGCGCTGGGCCACGCGCCCCTTGCAGGACCGGGGTGTGACAGGCGGCGCAGCCCGTTGGCGCGAAGAGCTGCTCGCCCTGCGCTTCCAAAGTGGTGTCTGTGGACGTGCGCGGCGGGGGCGAAAGCTGTTGCAGGTAGAACAGCAGCGTCTGAATCTGCTCGCGGCTGACTTCGGGGTCCTGAATGGCGTCGTCGTCCTGCATGAAGCCAAACGTCTGCGTGGGATCGTAGGGCACGGTCAGACCGAGTTCGTTGGAGAACGCATCGCGGACGAACTCGGCGAGCGACGGCACTTGCGCCTTCCAGCCGAAGCGACCAACGCGTCCGCCATCGGCAAAAGAAACGCGACCGCGAATGCCATCGCCGTTGGCGTCGTCCGGATCCTGAGCCGCAAGCAACGTCTCCGGGTCGATGGCGTCGATCAGGCCCAAGCCGAGAAGCGGCGGCGTTTGCCGCATTTCAAAGATCACCGCTTCTTTCTGCGGCGCGTTCAACGTCCCGTGCAGCTTGGTCATGCGGTGCAAAATCGTGCCGACGCTGGGCGGTAGGAAGCGACCGTCGGCCGACTGGAGGCCATGGCGCATCACGTTGACGTCGCGCGGGCCCGCACCGCCGATGACCGGCTCAAAGTGGCAGGCGCGGCACGAGTCGCCGTTCAACCGCGGTGCGCCGATTCCTTCGGCGTTGGTAAACTCGCGGTCAAACAGGGCACGACCTGCGGTGAACTTCGCCGTGCCGCTGTCCGAGAGGCCGGGCAGTGGCCCACCGTACGCCCCGACACCTTCGAGCGGCGCGCTCGGCGGCAGAAGCCCAGCGGAGGCCTGATCGCGCCCACCGAGAGACGCTAGAAATTCAAGCAAATCCGCCCAGTCCTGATCCGACCACGCGGCCGCCACGTCGCGAGACGCCTGAGCCTCGCCTGCGTGCAGCAGAATCGCCTCCTTGAGCGTGGACGCCCGACCGTCGTGCAGGAAAGGCCCGTCGGCCACGATGCCCCACAGCGGGTGCGTGCGGAATTCGGAACCGGTTGCCAAGCCTTGTTCAATGCCATCAGCAAGATCCGGGCCCATGTCGTGCAAAAGCAGGTCGGAGTAAATGGGCAGCGGTCCGCGCGGCCCGACAACGCGCGGCGTGTGACAGGCGCTGCAGCGGGCACGGTCAAACAAGTGCCGCCCGCGAATGGACTGCGGCGTCTCCGCCTCGATTTGCGGCGCGGCGGTCAGCATCGTGAAGCTGACGAGGTCAAAAAGCTGATCGGTCGTCATTTCGGGATCCGGCGCGGCGTCGTTGTCGGTCGTCGGTCCGTCCGGCGCTGCCGCCTGCGCGTACGCCGTCAACGCGCCCAATACGCGCTCCACCACCGCCGCCGTCGCCCTGCCCGCTTGCGACGAATCCACCGGCAACTTGGCGCGCTGTTCTTCGCTCAGCGGGTTCGTCGTGACGCCCAGGTGATTGAACAGCGGGCCGCGGATGAAGCCTTCAATGCTGACCGTTTGCGACTTCCGGCCAAAGCGCCCCACATAACCGCGGTCGAAATTGGCCTTGCCAGAAATGCCGTCTTTGTCCGCATCGTCCGGATCAGCGCGCGTCAGAATCTCCGCGTCCGGCAGTTCCGCCAGCAGCCCAGCGCCAAAGAACGGAATGGGATTGCGCTGCGTCGCGACGTTGATCGCTGGATCCAGCGGCGGACGCGCAGTCGTGTCGGTCGCGTAGTCGTAAATACGCACCACGCCGCCGGCTTTTCCCGCAGACGTGGCGGCCACGTACGCACCATCGTCGGACTTGTGCGCGGCGAGAAAGAAGTTGCGATACAAACCGGCGCTGCCGCCCAAGACAGGCTTCTCGTGGCACCCGCCGCAAAATGTCAGGTTGTAGGCCGGTCCGAGGCCTTCCGCGAGCGAGAAGCGGTGAAGCGCGACTTCCTTGCCGCGCTTGAACGTCGCGATTTGTTCAGCCGTGGCCGTCGGCAGTGGATCGCCCAGCTTGCCGGAAATGCCCGCGGCGATCGCGCCGTGCGTCTCTGGGATCGTCGGGGCAGTGGCGACCTCGTCGCTGCAAGCGGTGCAAAATCCTGCAGCAAGGAGAATCCAGTACGATCCAAGAACTTTACGCGTCGACATGGCGGTGCACCCACGGGCTTGTCCGCAAGCATTCTCTCGTTGTCGGAGGTGCAGTCAAGGCGCGCAGAGCGAAATGTCGTCACTCGACGGTCACACGGCCCGGCCGCACACTACTTCGCGGTGGGCGTCGGCTCAGCCGGAGCAACGGGAGCGGCGGGCACAGCAGCAGGCGTCGCGCTCGTCGGCATCTCAACGGCTTCACCCTGCGGTTCTTTGCCGGGCACATTCTTGCCACGCAGCGTGCCAACGTAGATGACGACAGCCTTCACGTCTGCGGGAGGCAGCATCGTTGCCCACGACGGCATGCCTTTTTCAAGCACGCCCTTGGCGACCGTTGCGTAGATGTCCGCGAGCGTGCCCTTGCCGTGAATCCAGAACTTGTCGGTCAGGTTCGGGCCGACCTTACCTTCCGCCTTTTCACCGTGGCACACAACGCAGTTGGCTTTGAACTTGGCTTCACCGTTGGCGATCACCGCTGCATCGGCGGCAACAGCGCTCAGTTCCGCTTCCGTCAGGAGCACGATGGGCGCGGCCGGAGCGGCAACCACTGGCGCTTCCGCTTCGTGATGCGGGGCGTTCACGGCGGCCCAGATGCCTGCCACCAGCGCCAGCACCAGCGTGCCAGCCATGCCGAGCTTGATCAGCGTCTTGCGCGGGCCCTCGCCTGCCGGCGCTTCATCGACCCACGCAAGCTCTGCAACGTGATGCGACTGCGCGAGCGACGCAATGGCCCCCTCGTCAAAGCCCTTGCCGTTCGGATCGAACGCGAGCGCGAAACGATCGTTCGTCACACCGTCGATCAACAGACGCGCCTTCTTGCCCGGGTACAGACCGTTCACGGCGAACATGCCAAACGCGGTCGAGAGTCCGGCAAAGAGCACGGTGAGTTCGAAGAAGACCGGCACGAAAGCGGGAAACGGCAGGAACGGCTTGCCGCCGATGACCAATGGCCAGCCGGAGAGCAGCGGGGTCGTGACGCCCTGCGTGTAGATTTGCAGGCAGCCGGCGGTCAGGAAGCCGAGCATACCGCCGAAGAACGCGATGAAAGTCACCTTGGAGCGCGGCAGCTTCTGCGCGTGGTCCAGGCCGTGCACGGCGTAGGGCGTGAAGGTGTCGTGAACCGGAAGCCCCGCGTCGGTCGCCGCACGCGTAGCGCTGAGGATCTGCTCCTCCTCGGTGAAGATGGCGACAAGATAGCGGCGCGGCGACGTAGAAGATTCAGTCATCGGGTGAGTCCAAAACGCGAAGCAGAAGTGCGGAATCCAAACGAGTCGTGAACGCTCAGGTCCACCGGGACGCCACCTTGCGCCCGCGACCGTCTGGTCAAACCGCGCGGAAGTGTCCTTCTGACGGGGGGGTCAGGTCAATCTTCGCTCGGCGAATTTTGCCGACGAAGGCGGGCAGGCCGACGGCGAGAGATTTTAGATAAAACGCACAACTTCAAGCTGTTATCTCGATTTCGCATCAAGCGAACGATCGTTCGATCTTGCCAAAATGCCACACGATTGCGGTGATCTACTGCGTCGGCAATCGCGGCCTTTTTCGCTGCGACACGGCCCCCACTTGCACCTCATGTCGGCGGCGCTACCATCCGGCCCCATGCTGACTCGCCTGATCATCGTTCTGACCCTGCTGATGCCGACCTCTGCCGCGTTCGCCGCGCACAAGGAGACGCGCCACGCGCACTACCTTCACCGCAAGGGACCGCAGTCGCTACGTGACCTGCTGCACGCGGAACTGTCTGACGCCAAAGGCAAGCACGAGCCTGTGGTGCTCATGTTCACGGCGGACTGGTGCTCACCGTGCAAGGCGATCAAGGAACTGGCGGAAGCGTCGGGCGCGGTCCGCAAGGTGCTCGACAAGGGACGTCTGGTTTACATCGACGTCGACGAGTGGCGCGGCCCGGCGCAGTCGCTGTTTCAGGGGATTGACGTTTCGAAGTTGCCAACGCTGGTGAGCGTCGATTTTGATGGTCGCGCGCAACGAAATTGCTTCGGCACGGATCTGGGGCTGCTGTCCGAAGACGCGGTCGCGACGAACCTGCAGCGGATGCTGAACGGCCAAGCGCCGGAGAAGCCGTTCTATGCCGACAAACCGGACGTGGAAAAGCAGTTGATTCTGCACCAAGCGCAAGCGCAGGGGCTCAAGGGAAAAGGGGTGCCGACGCTGGAAGTGACCGCGACGGGAACGGGTGCGGCGCGGAAGTTGAAGCTGGTAATTCACAACAACGACGGGCCGCGGCGGTGGTTCCTGATTCCTGCAAACGCCGGCGTGCCGTTGACCGAGACGGTGCGCGTGACCTCGTGGAAAGCCCTGCGGTGGACCGAGCACGTCCGCGCGGACTACCTGCAATTTGACGGCGCGCCGGGATTCTACGCCGTGCCGGTGGCGGGTTACGGCGGCGTCGAACTGGACGCGTGGCCTCTGCCGGGAACGCCAAAGAGCGGGGAGTTGGTTGTGTACGAGCTGGACCGACTGAGCGTGGATGGGCAGGACCAGCAGTTTCAGCAGAAGTTGCCGTATGAGCTAAGGATTGAGCATCCCGAGCAGACGGCCGCGGGCCGGGCGGGGGGCGTCGCTAAGGTGGAATTTAAGGTGCATGCGAAGCACAGCGCCAAGGTGCGGTAGACGCGGGGCCGGCGCCGCAGGCGCGCCGGAGCGAGGGGGAAACCAGGGAGGGTGTTGAATATCCCCGTCCGCCGCTCGGCGAATCCGCTCAGCGTGACGTTCGCCACGGCTGCTGACAGGA
>CAITYF010000224.1 GCA_903896545.1 uncultured Myxococcales bacterium
GCTTGCCGTACTGCGACGCGGGCAAGGTCAAGCTGTGCGCGGCGGACGGTCTGAGCGGGCTGACGACGGTGACGTGCTCGACGAGCCAGTACTGCGATGCGGCGAGCGTGACGTGCAAGGCGCAGGTTTGTGTGCCGAATGCGGCGACGTGCAGTGGCAACAAGCCGGCGACGTGCAATGGGGATGGTAGTGATTTTGTTAGTGTCCAGGTGGATTGCGCGGTCGGAGATGTGTGCGTTCAGGGAGTCTGCGGCTGCGTCCCCGGCTCCGCGGACTGCAATGGCAATGTGCCCAGAGCCTGCAATGGCAACGGCAAGTGGAGCAGCGGGGATCCGTGCCCGTTTGTTTGCAGCGCCGGCAACTGCACCGGCGTATGCCTTCCGGACGATGTTCGGTGTAGCGGGCAGCAGCAGCAGCACTGCAGCCCAACGGGCACGTGGGTTACGACACAAACTTGCCCGTATGTGTGCGCCAATGCAGCATGTGGTGGCGTGTGCTCCCCTGGAGGCGCACAGTGCCTCGGCAGCACCGTGCAGACTTGCAGCGGGGATGGTGCTTGGACGAACACAGTGAAATGTCCGTTTGTTTGCCTTCAGGGTGCCTGTGCTGGGGTCTGTCAGCCCGGTGCGACCCAATGTGCTGGCAACCTTGTCCAAACCTGTGGCGCAAACGGCCAGTGGGCCACTTCCGCAACGTGTCCATTCGTTTGCAGCAATGCGGCTTGTGTCGGAGTCTGCGCTCCTGGCGCGCTTCAATGCTTCAACGGTCTCCCCCAAGCCTGTGATACGAAAGGGCAATGGGTCGACCAAGGCGCTTGCGGTGCGGGCGCGTCATGCTCACTTGGCACGTGCGTCGCGCCGACGGGCGTCATGTGCGGCCAAGATCTTTCGAAAAGCGCTGCATGGATCGGGCATGACTCTTGCGCAACTGGGACGTCGAAGACACAAAACTGGTCATCTTTGACCGGAAACTCATCGCTCACAACGTGCACAAGTCAGGTCGCCCTCGCGGGTGGTGCTGCGAGCGACACCGGCCTCACGTTGGGGAAAGTTGGCGCATTCACGTCCGGCACGCCCATCACTATCGTCCTCGTCGGTAAGTTGCCGAGTCTCTACTCGTCGCTCGGTTTCGGCTTGAGTTGGTCGAACGGCGCGAACATATGGATGTCGCGCTGGACCTGGAACTCGACGAACGAATGCGCAGCGAACGTGTCCGTGCGGGAGACGGCTGACGGGCCCGACTTGTTGTACACGTGGACGAGTGGCACTACTGGCGGTACGCCTCAGAACGGTCGACCATGGGGCTGGTACCTGAAGACCGACGCGAATTGGTTTCGCCTGACACTGACGATCACGCCGAGTACCGGCGCAGTCGACGCCAAGATCGAGCAACCGACGCTGTTCGGTGTTCCATACACCGCGAAATACGTCTTGAATGTACCCGTCAACGAGGTTCCGACGCTGCAACTGACTGCAGGCGGTTCGTGCACACTCAACAGTGCGGTGATGTCCTTGGAGGTTTCGCCAGCGTATTGGGTCGTTCCTTAACAGGAATGCCTCGGACGCGCCCCGCAGGTGCCTCGACCCTATTGCTAGCCCTTAGGACTTCTGGCCCTTGTATAAGGCCGTAATCATTTCAACTGTCGACAAGGAGGCACGATGCCTTACTGCAATTTCGGCCCCAGCGACATCCACTTCGTCAAGAACATCGGCTCGCACAATCCGCTAGCGTATGGCGCCGACCCCAACCACCCGCCAGGCGTGTGGGCGACGGTCGCCGCGGTGGCTGCATTGGGCCACGCGATACAACCGCTTCCGGCGGCTGCCGCACAGGCAGTGGCGGTGGCGCGAGAGCCTCTGCTGGCGGTGTCCAAAACGACGGCATTCGTGTCACCGTCGATTGGCGGCCTCATCGTGCTGTGCCAGCGCCGCGCCGGAGTATCCGGTAGCGCCATGTACACGCACATTGGCGTCGTTGTCAGCGATCCGCAGTTGGCGCCCGGGCCTTACGGCGGGCCCAATTCGCCGGTCAACTTTTCGCCAAAGGGTAAGGCGTATTGCCACTACGTCTGGGTTCACGTGCTGGCGATGGGACAGCACCCAGCGAAGCAAGGTCTGCTCGCACCGTTCCACCCGCCCATCAAATCCAGGCCCGCCTGGTTCATGGAGGGCGGCGAACCGCAGTCGGTCTTGACCACAAGATACGCGCCAATCAGTAATAATGTCGCAGGTTTTCAGCAGGCATTGTGGGACACGTTCTTCCCGCCAGTCCGGCTCTTGGGCGGGCGTAGGCTGGCCGGCGCCATCCGCCCCTGAGCCTGCCATCCGCTAGGTGCAGACCACACGTTCCGCCTCCAACTGACCCGCTTGCTGACGCGCGCGGTTCCATCGGTGGGACGCAGCATTCCCGCCGCACGGAGTCGCAGCAGTGCCCACGAGGTGACCGCGCACCACCCGCGAGGTGACCACGCACCGCCCACGCGGTGACCGCGCACCGCCCGCGAGGTGACCACGCACCGCCCACGCGGTGACCGCGCACCGCCCACGCGGTGACCACGTACCACCCGCGAGGTGACCACGCACCGCCCACGCGGTGACCGCGCACCACCCACGCGGTGACCACGCACCGCCCACGAGGTGACGCACAGCCCACGACCACCCGCCGCACGGGCGAGGCTCCGTCCTCGCCCGCAGCCCACGCCGCACGGGCGAGGCTCCGTCCTCGCCCGCTCTCTGCCTCACGGCGCCCGATCACCCCACCAACACCTCAATCGCTCCCGCCAGATCCGTCACGACCTCCTGACCAACTCGGACCTTCTGCGGGTCCCGCGACACCAGGATCAGCCCGGTCGCGCCGACCATCTGGCCAACCTTGCGCAGCCTGCGCAGGTCGTGCGGGTTCACGCTGGTCGAGAGCTTGACCTCCACGGCCCACACCTGCCCGCGCGTGTGGACGACCAGGTCGCACTCGTGACCGTCGCTGGTGCGAAAATAGCCGGCGTCGTCCAAGCGGTCGACGCCTTGCAGGGAGCCGAGAATCTGCTCGATCACAAAACCCTCGTAGCTCGCGCCGACCCACGGCTGCGCCA
Source organism: uncultured Myxococcales bacterium (assembly GCA_903896545.1). Lineage (GTDB taxonomy): Bacteria > Myxococcota_A > UBA9042 > UBA9042 > UBA9042 > CAIYBN01. The sequence goes on from CAITYF010000224.1 coordinate 3,089, forward strand.
GAAGATCGTCAAACGTGTGCACGCCCAGCAGCGCGTGGACCAGCCCGCTGTCCCGCAGCCACACTTTGGGCGTGCGCGTCAGACGTTTGCCGAGGTTGGGCAGCATCGGCGGCAGCATGCGGACCAGGAACGCGCCGACAAGCACGTCCGTCCAGCGGTTGACGGTGTGGTACGAAAGGCCGAGGCTCTTGCCCACCTCTGACGCGTTCCACGCTTGGCCGTGTAATGCCGCCAGCATGCGCAGGAGTCGCAGCGATTCTGAAGGCTTGGCGGGCAGCCCCCAGTCCGGCAGGTCGCGCGCACAGAGCAGGTTCAGGTAGTCGCGCTGCCACTTGGGAAATCGCCCGCCGCCGAGCACGCCGCCGTCGGGAAACCCGCCGGTCAGCCAGAGATCGTCGAGCGCCGTCGCGGGCAGTTCCGTTGCCAGAAGCGGCGTCATGGGGCAGAGCGCCAGCCTTCCCGCCAGCGACTCGCTGATGTCCTGCATCAGCGCGGGCGACACCGAGCCGGTCAGCACAAAGCGGCCCATTCGCCGGCGATCCGTGTCGATGGCGCTGCGCAGTCGCGGGAACACTTCCGGCCACGCTTGGGCCTCGTCCAGCGCAACCAGCGCGCCCTCGGCGATCAGCTGCGGCCACTGTAGGTCCAGACGCAGGCGCTCACTGGGCAGCTCAAGATCGAAGTAGTGCGAGGCCAACGTCTTGACCAACGTCGTTTTGCCGACTTGACGTGGACCCAGCACTGCGACGGCGGGATTCGTCTGAAGGAGAGTCTGGACGTGACTGGTGGCGTGACGGTGCAGCATCTTTGTAGGATAGAGATGAATATCTAAATTGCAAGATCGGGGTGTCAGGTGTGACGCGTGTCCCGTCCCCCACGCGGACCAACCCGCTTGCTGACGCGCGCGGTTCCATCGGACTACGGTGTCAGGTGTTGCCCCGCCGTGCGGCCGCCGACCGCCCGCCGCCGCAGCCCACCAGACGGCGAGGACAGTTCCACAGGTGGCTGAAGCGCGCACGTAAGCGGGTCGGGGTTCCGGTCCGCCTAATCCCCCCGCGGATCCACCGCATCCCGCAACCCATCCCCGACAAAATGCAACGCAAACAACGTCGCAGTCAGCAGCCCGCCGGGGTACACAATCAGCCACGGGTGCTGCGCCATCAGCCGTGCGCCTTCGGAAATCAGCGTGCCCCAGGACGCCGCAGGCGGCTGCACGCCCAGCCCCAAGAAGCTCAGGAACGCCTCCTCAATGATCACGGCCGGCACGGCCAGCGTCGCGTAGACCACGATGGGCCCCAGCGCGTTGGGCAAAATGTGCCGCCACAAGATGCGCGCTTGGCCGACGCCCATCGCGACCGCCGCTTCTACAAACGGCCGACGGCGCAGGCTCAGCACTTGGCCGCGCACGATGCGCGCCATGGACAGCCACGAGACCGCGCCGAGCGCGACGAACAAGTTCACGGTTGAGCGACCCGCGACGACGAGCAGCAGAATCACGAGGAAGAGAAACGGCAGACCGTAGAGCACGTCCACGATCCGCATCATCAGGCCGTCCCAGCGACCGCCCAGCCAGCCCGACAGCGCGCCGTAGCTCACGCCGATCAGCACGCTGATGAGGGTCGCCAAGAGCGCGATGGCCAAAGACACACGCGCGCCAAAGAGAATGCGGACGAGCAAGTCGCGGCCTTTTTGGTCGGTGCCCAACCAGAAGGTGTGCAGCTGCGGTTGGCCGGGAAACTCGTCCAGCGTGATCGCGAGGTCGCGGTTCTGGTCAAAATCGGTAAGCAGTTGGTTCTGGGCAAAGCGCGTCCACCGCGTTTGCGCGATGATCTCCTGGCGCGTCAACAAGCCGTCGTGGTCGGCGTCCAACAGTGTGAAACCGGGCTGGCCAAAAAGTCCAAGGGTCTGCACGGCTTCGGCGACGCGCGCGTCGTGCCAATCGGCCGACGACTTGGGGAATTCTTCCAGGCTGATTCGACCATCCGGCGTGCGCTTGCCCGTCACCGGCGTGTCGTGGCCTTGCGCGGTATCCTTCAGGTCGGGCAGGAACGCGAAAAAGCGCTCGGCCCACCAGGCGGTTTCCAGTTCGGGACAGCGGACGCCTGTCGCGGTTCGCGTGCACGCGAGCTTGCCGTCGTGGTTCAGGTCGAGGCGCGCAAAAGCGGACATGTCGCCGTCGTAGGTCGGATAATCGCTGGACACGTCTTGCACGCCCGGCGGCGCAAAGACCCACGACGTGTGCTGTTCAGACTCGGAAAAATGCAAAACGTAGCGGGAAATCAGCGGCGCCATCAGACCACACGCGCCGACGCACGCGACGAACCACGCGCCCCACCACGCGCGGCGGTTGCGGCGAAAGCGCAAGAAGGCTTCGCGGCTGGGCGAGCGGCTAGTCATGCCCACCCCGCACGCGCGGATCGAGCGCGGCTTGCAGCACGTCGACCAGCAGGTTGGCCAGAATCAGCAGCGACGAGTAGAGGATGACGGTGCCCATAACCATCGGGTAGTCGCGGTTGACGGCCGACGTGACAAAGAATTCGCCGACGCCCGGCACTTGAAAGACCTGTTCGATGACGGTCGAGCCTGTGACGATGCCCGCCAGCGCCGGACCCAGAAACGACACCACGGGCAAGATCGCGGCGCGAAAGGCGTGGCGCATCACGACGAAGTGCTCGGGTAAGCCCTTGGCGCGCGCCGTGCGAATGAAGTCCTGGCGCGCGACCTCCAGCATTCCGGCGCGGGTCAGGCGCGCGAACCACGCGGCGTAAATCAGCCCTAGCGTGAGCACCGGCAGAATCTTGACCTGCGTGTGTGGCCAATCGAGCGCCAAGGGCTCCCAGCCGCCGACGTCCAGCCAGCGCAAATGCACGCAGAAAATCAGCTTCAGGAGCGGACCCAGGACGATGGACGACATCGACACGGCCAGCAGCGCGCCGGTCATCGAGAGGTGATCCAGGCGACTGTTGGGGTAAAGGCCCGACACGAGACCCGCCGACACGCCGAGGACGAGCGCAAGCAGCAGCGCCAAGAAGCCGAGTTCCAGCGACACGGGAAAGGCCTTCGCCAGCGTCGCGAGCACGGTCTCAGTGCCTTCTGAAGCGTAGGTCACGCCGAAATCGAGGCGCGCGTAGCTTGCCATCGCGCGAACGTACTGCTCCCACGCGGACGTTGCGCGCGCGAGGAGCGGATCGCCGGACTTCAGTACGCGGCCGGGCGTGCCCACCAGAGCGATAACGGTGAGATCGGACACAGCCGAAGGCTTTGTCATCTGCCCGTTCTGCAAACGAATTTCCGCGATCGGTTGGCCCCTCTGTACGACTTGCCCCGGCCGCACCAGAAACTGCACGAGCGTCCCCGCCGCATCGGCCGGCACGTCCGCCGCCAGCCCAAACGTCCGGCGAAGATTCGCTTCCACCGCAGGCGCCAGCGGCTTGTCGCGCTGAAACGGACCGCCGGGCGCCAGTCGCATCAACCCAAAGGACAGCGACGCGACGACCCACAGCGTCACCACACCCGCCAGCAACCGCCGCAGCAGAAAACGCGCCATCGGCTAGTTCCCTCCCGGCAGCGGCGGCAGGTGAATGACCTCGCCCTTCTGAATGCGCGTCCATTCGTCCGGCGTCGCCCAGCGCACGTACTTCAGCGGGTGCATGTCCTGCGCGTGGCGCTCGTAGCCGAGCACAAAAGGCCGCAGCAGGTAGGACCACGTGTAGTGGAAAAGCGGCGTGAGCGGCATGTCGCGGTCCAGAATCTCTTCGGCGTGGTGCAAGAGCGCGTTGCGTTTCTGCATGTCAGGTTCCGCAGAAATCGCCGCCAGCGCGCCGTCGTATTCAGCCGACTTGTAGCCCGAATAGTTCGCCTTGGACGCGCTGTGAAACACCTCCAAAAACGTCAGCGGATCGGGGTAATCCGCGCACCAGGACGACCGACCGATCGCGAAGTCGCCTGCAAGGAGCGTCTTGAGCAGCGTCCCCCACTCCATGTTCGCCAGTTGGACCTGCACGCCGAGGTTTTCCTGCAAGTTGCGCTGCACGAATTCCGCGATCAGACGGTGCCCTTCGCCCGTGTTGAAGTAGAGCGTCATCGGCGCCAGCCCTTTGCCCTCCGCGTGCCCCGCTTCCGCCAGCAGTTGCCGCGCGTGTTCGGGGTTGAACCCTTCGCCTGCAAAAGGCGTGTAGCCGTGGCTCGTGCGGAACAGGTCAGGCACCGTGTTCATCGCCACTGGCTGCCCGCCGCGCAAGATGTGCAGCGCGAGGCGTTCCTTGTCGATCGCCAAATTCACCGCGCGGCGCACGCGGGCGTCGTCCATCGGCGGTCTATCGACGCGCACGCTGAAGTAATACGAGCAGAGCTTGGGATCGCTGTGAAAATCAGGTCTTCCTGACGCGCGCAAACTCGGCGCACGATCCACCGGCAGCGACGTGTCGCCCTGCCACTGCGTCTTGCCGACTTCATACCAGTCATACGCGGTCTGATCGGACTCGGTGTGCAGGACCGAAATCGCGTCCAGCCACACGTTCGGCGCGTCCCAGTAGCGCGGGTTTTTCACGAGCTCCGACACGACGCGATTCTCGTGCTTGGTCAAAAGAAACGGTCCGTTCGAGACGATGTGCGCTGGCGTCGCCCACGCTTCCTGCCAACCCTCCACCACGTGGCGCGGCGTCGGCACGTAGGGCATTTCGCAGAGCAGATCCAAAAAGAACGGCGTCGGGTTTTTCAGCTGAATGACCAGCGTGTTGTCATCCGGCGCGTGCACGCCCACCGTCTCCGGATTCGTCGTCGCACCTTCATTGAACGCCTGGGCGCCGTCCAGAAACCACAAGAGTTGCGCTGACCGCGACGCCGTCTTGGGATCCAGAACGCGACGCCAACTCCAGACAAAATCGTGCGCAGTGAGTGGCACGCCGTCGGACCACGTCACGCCCGTCCGCAGGTGAATCGTCCACGTCTTGCCGTCCGGAGACACGTCGTGCGAAGTCGCCATCGACGGAACCGGCGGGCCATCGCCGCGGTTGTAGACGTAGAGCCCCTCGAACGCGTTCATCATCAGGTGGTGACCCGCAGTTTCAGCCACGCGCGCCGGATCAAGGAACTCCATGCCGCCGGACGCAAACGACAAATGGCGATGCTGGGGCAGCGGTTCGGCCAAGAGCTGCGCGGCGCGATCCGGTTCGCGACCGCACGCCACGGCAAGAAGACAGAGGATAGGCAAGAACGCCTGACGCATGCGGGGCAGCAACCGGGCGCCAACGGGCGCGGCAAACGCGATCTTGGGTTTTTGCCGCGGCTTTGGCAATGGACGCTTGACGCTTGACCAGCTAAACTGGCGATCGGAGGTTCGCCGCGGGGAACTTCTGTGCTTTTGCGTCACTTGGGGAGTTTCATGCGGGTTGGTCACCGGTTGCAGCAGACGCACACGCCTTGGACGCTTGTCGTGCTGTTTGGCGTCGTGCTGACGGTGCCTGGCTGCTTGCCGGGGGAGCGGTCCAACGACACGCTCCCCGACGTCAAAGTGGACACGACCAAGACGGACGCGACCAAGACCGATTCCAAGGGCGACGGCGCGACGGCGGATGGCAGCCTTGACGCTGCGGCTGACGGGACCGGGACCGATGAGGACATCCAGACGCCGGATGACGTGCAGCCGCTTGGCTGCAAAACCGATGGGGACTGCGCCGCGCTCGTGGTCCTGCCTTGCCACGCGACGGCAACGTGTGCGCCGACAACGGGCTTGTGTGCTTCGGCTCAACTCGACGTGGACACGGCGTGCGTCAGCGACCTTTGCGTGGTCGGACAGAAATGCGATGACACAGGCACGTGCGCGGGTGGCACGCCCAAGGATTGCAGCGACGGCAACGGCTGCACGTTGGACCTTTGCGGCAGCGGCACGTGCAGCCATCCGTTCGCCGACTTGGCGTGCTCTGACGGCGACCAGTGCACCATCAGCGATCACTGCGAAAGCGGCGTCTGCAAGGGCACGACGCTGGACTGCAACGACTTTGACCCGTGTACAAACGACTCGTGCAACCCGACCGGCGACGCGAGTGCGTCCGTGCTCAACTTGTGCCAAAACATAGGCTTCCCGTACGCCCCCAGCACTCCAATTGCCTGCACCGGCAACGCCCCCGGCGATCTGCCGTTCTGCCACCAGGGCTCGTGCGGCGTGCCCAAAGACTGCGACGACAAGAACCCGTGTACCGACGACAGCCCCAACCCGGTGACTGGCGCGTGCGACCATGTCTTCCTCGGCAACGTGACCTGCGGCAACGACAAGTGCAACCCCGGTACGTGTACGCAGGACGACAAAGGAATTGCAACGTGCGTGACCAAACCGAAGTGCACGACGACCAAGGTCTGCATGACCGTGGCGTGCGATGCCAACACCGGCACGTGTGGCAGCCCAACGCCACAGCCCAAAGGCACCGTGTGCGGCGACGAATGCACGGCGAACGGCACATGTGATGGCGCGTCAAAGCCAAAGTGCAGCGGCACGCCGGTCGTCTGCAATGACGGCAACATCTGCACGGATGAGACCTGCTACGTTGGATTGGGCTGCACGCCCACGGCCAACACGAAACCCTGCACAGACGGCAACGGCTGCACGACCGGAGATGTCTGCGCCAACGGCGCCTGTGGCGGCACAGCGGTCCCGACCGACGACGGCAACGCGTGCACAGTGGACGCGTGCAACCCGATCGACGGCGTCACGCACAAGCCAGAAACGGATGGCACCGATTGCGGCAACAACTCGGCATGCAGCCAAGGGATTTGCAAAGCCAAATGAAGCACGTCTTGCCATGGCTGGTGCTCTTGGGGCTGCTTTCAGGCTGTCTACCTGCGCGGCGTGATACCGCTGCCGTGGAGGACGACGCTGTCGTTGACGACACGGTGGATCCGGGCGATGACGTGACGGGCACCACGGGCGACGTCAAAGGCGATGTGAAAACAGACGTCGCGCCCAAGGACGTGCCGGTTCTCGGCTGCAAGGCCGATGCGGACTGCCAGGCGTTCACTGACCCGTGCCACACGGCGACGTGCGACAAGGCGACGGGCTTGTGCGTGGCAACAGCAGTGGCAGACGATGCGCCGTGCCTGAGCGTGGATGACAAGTGCGCGGTTTCCACGACGTGCAAGGCGGGGGCGTGCGTCGCTGTGCCGATCAACTGCGATGACAGCAACCCGTGCACAGTGGACACGTGCGACCCGGCGTCGGGCTGCGTCACGGCCGCGTTGCCCAAGACCTGCGGACCCAAGAAAGACCAGGCCTGCACGTGCAGCGACGGCGACGCGTGTACGCTCACGGACATCTGCCAAGGCACAACGTGTGTGGGCAAGGCGATGACGTGCGACGACAAGAACGCATGCACCGACGACGCGTGCGACCCCAAAGTGGGCTGCACCAAGACCGCCAAGCCGGAAAACTCGGCGTGCGATGATGGCGATGACCTCTGCACCAACGGCGACAAGTGTGTGGCAGGCGCATGCACCGGGACGGCGGTCGTGTGTCCAACCGGCGGTAACGCATGCAACGTGGCGACCTGCGACAAGAACCACGGCGGCTGCCTCGTCGCCGCGAACTTGGACGCGCCATGCAACGATGGCGACCCGTGCACCGATGGCGACAAGTGTGACGCGACCGACCCGCTCAACGGCGAATGCAAAGGCACAGCCAAGGACTGCAACGACAAGAACGAGTGCACCGACGACGCCTGCGACAACGCTACGGGTTGCACGCATACACCCAACGCGGCGACGACGTGCAGCGTCAGCGGAACGTGCGCATCGACGGGCGTGTGCGAGGCGGGTGTCTGCAAGGCGCCCGCCAGCGCGTGCGACGACGGTAACGTCTGCACCGACGACGCCTGTGACGCCAAGAAGGGCTGCACGCACACGAACAACGCGAGCAAGTGCAACGACGGCAACGCGTGCACGTACGGAGAATCGTGCTCGGCGGGAGTCTGTGGCGGATCGCTGGATGTGTCTCAGGATGACGGCAACGATTGCACGGAGTCGCCGCTCGTGTGTTCGCCCAGCACAGGCCCAACTTGGACGATCCGCGGCAACGGCGTCGGCTGCGGCACGGGCAAGAGCTGCACGGGCGGCATCTGTCAGCCCAACAAGGCGGCCGACGGCATTTGCGGAGCGACGGAAACCAACAACTCCGTGCCAGCCGATTGCTCCGCCGACGGCGGCGGTCCGTGCGCGGCGTCTGACACCGCGTGCATCAACACCTGCACCGCCAAGGCCTGCGCGGACGCAACGGTCGCGTGCGACGGCGACACCGGCTGCGGCACCATCACGACGTGCGTCGACGCGTGCAGCGACTCTGGGTGCAAGTTGGCATGCCTTGTGCCGGGATCTGACCCGTGGAACTTCCCAACGAGCCTGCAAATTTGGCTCAACATCCAGTGGTGCCGCGGCGCGCAGTGCATCGCCAGTGGCTGGTCCGGCAAGCCGTGCGTTCCCGGCACGCCGAGTTACGCGACGTGCGCGGCGGGCTGCGAGAGCGCGCTTTGCCTGCAGACCGCGCTGACGTGTGAAGTGACGAACGGCTGTGCTGCCCAGCGCGCGTGCTTGGCACCGTGTGCGGCCGACCCTGTTTGTGAAGCAAAATGCGTGGCCGATCCGGCCGCGACGGCCGCGGCAAAGGCGCTTCTGGCGTGCAGCCAGAAAGTTTGCCAGTAGACCGCTACGCCTCGTCGGTACGCGTCACGTCCGGAAGCGTCAGCACAAAATCAGCACCGAGGGCCTTCGCGGGCGTCTGGAAACCTGGTGCCAGCTTGCCGGCCAGCGCCGCTTGGGCAATTGCAACTCCGGCCACTGCCGTGAGCGTATAACCGTCTGGCGCTTGCAGACGCGACACGCGCTTCTGTCCGGCCGCGTCGGTGACTTCACCCCACAGGTAACTGCGACTCCGCGCGCGCTGTGCTGGCGTGGGACCGCGCGGCGCCGCGTCGATCTTGGCCTGTAGCTGCTTCTTCACGAAGCCCATCGCCAGAACCGGCCGGATGAAGCGACTCGCGAAAAGTCCGAGCCGCGCGCCAAGAGGCAACGCGATGAAGACCTGAATATTTGGAATCGCGGTCGAGTAGAACGCCGTCGAAACGTCGCCCCACGGAATCGTCACCGCCCCCGTCGCGCCCAAGCCAAAGTCGATGGTCCGTGACGCGTACGCCGGCGGAACCTGCATAATCTTGCCATCGCGGCGAATCGCGCCGCCTGCGTCGATGTTTTCGACCATCGTGCTCGCCGTGCCGTGGGACGTCCGCCCATTGGACTGAAAGCCCAGAGACAGGTGGGTCGCCGACGGCAGGCGGGTCTTCAAGTGCGCCGCGAGGCAATCGCTCGGCACGACGTCAAAACCCACGCCGGGCATTACCGTGATGCCTGCAGCCAGCGCTTTCTTGTCAAAGCGCGCAGCCGTTTCAAAAACCGCGATTTCTCCTGTGATGTCGAGGTAGGTCGCCTTGTTGCGAATACACGCCTCGATCATCGGCTTGGCGGTGCGTGAAAAAGGTCCCGCCGCGTGCAGCACAACGCCCACGTCAGCCAGCGCCCCGTCCAGCGCTGCATCCGACAGGTCCGCGACGCGCCAACGTAGCCCCAAAGGTTCGGCTTGCGCGCGCAACGCGTCTTCCCGACGCCCTGCGAGGATCGGCTTCAGGCCTTTGGCCACCGCTTCCGCAACCAGAAGTTCGCCTGTGTACCCGTAGGAACCATAAATCAGCAGTTCAGCCATTGCGCGCCTCTCACGCCAACTTGTGGCGCGCTTGGAGGGTGCGCGCGGCGGCCGATCGGGTCAAGGTTGGCGGGGCAAACGATTCATTTGCGTTCACGTTGACGCGCAGATCCCCATATGCCACTGTGCAAAAGGACCTTCCTGACACGGAGAACCATGCGCAAAAACTTCGTCCTCGACACCAACGTTCTGCTCCATGACAGCAATTGCCTCCGCGCTTTTGCCGACAACATCGTGAACATTCCCATCTCGGTGATTGAAGAGTTGGACATGTTCAAGAAGGACCAGAGTGAGCTGGGCCGGAACGCCCGGCGCATCGCGCGTGAGATCGACACGTACCGCGAGTCGGGCAATCTGCGCGAAGGCGTGCCGCTGCCGGGACAAGGGGCGATCCGCGTGGTGCTGGGGAAGTCGAAGTTGCCGCCGGAATTTTCAGTCTCGCGACCGATGGACGACTCCATTCTGGCGGCGGCGGTTTGGCTGTTGGAAACCGAGCCAGACGTGCCGGTCGTGTTTGTGACCAAGGACACGAACCTGCGCATTCGCGCCGACGCGTTGAACATTCACGCGGAAGATTACGACCGTGAAGGCGTGGATTTGTCGGAGCTGTTTTCCGGCACCGTCGAGTTGGACGTGGATCCCGAAGCCATCGAGGCGATCTACACCGAGGGCGGAGTCGCGTGGGCAGGGCTGGCTGATCGCCTGTATCCGAATCAGTACGTGACCTTGCGTAACCGCTTCATGCCGACGCGCACCGCGCTGGGCCGGGTCGTCGGCGATCGCATTGAAAACGTGCAACGCCAGCGCAACAACGTCTGGGGTGTGAGCGCGCGCAACCGCGAGCAGGTTTTTGCCTTGGACATGCTGCTGCGCGACGACATTCAGCTCTGCACGCTGGTGGGTAAGGCCGGGACTGGCAAGACGCTCTTGGCGATTGCTGCGGGGCTGCAGTCCGTTCTGGACGGCGAGCAATATCGCAAGCTGCTGGTTTCGCGGCCAATTTTTCCGATGGGTCGCGACCTCGGCTTCTTGCCTGGGACCGTGGGCGAAAAACTGAGCCCGTGGATGCAGCCGATCCACGACAACATCGACCTGCTGACGAACCTGAACCTGGGCAAGGGCTCCAAGCTGCACACGTACTCGGAATTGCTGAGTTCGGGTACGCTCGAAGTGGAGCCGCTGACCTACATCCGCGGGCGTTCGCTGCCGTCCGTGTTCATGATCGTCGACGAGGCTCAGAACCTGACGCCGCACGAGGTCAAGACCGTGCTCACGCGCGTTGGGCATGGCACGAAGATCATCTTCACCGGCGATCCGTACCAAATCGACCACGCGTATCTGGATAGCGTCAACAACGGCTTGACGTACCTCGTGGAGAAGTTCAAACACGAGCCGCTGGCCGCGCACGTGACGCTGGCCAAGGGCGAGCGTTCGCCGCTTGCCGAACTGGCCGCGAATATTTTGTAAAACGAGGACAAGATGCGTTTCCTGTTGACGATTTCAATGTTGCTTTTGACTGTTCCGGTTGTTGCACACGCGGCGCCGACGGCCAAAGCGGGACCTGCGCTGGCGAAGTTGGCGGCGGAGTATTTGAAGGCCAACGTGAAAGACGTGCGCGTGTTGATCACCGCGGCGCCGCTCGCGGACGAAGCTGGCGGCGGCGCGCTGGTGCGTGTGGACGACGGTGCGGACGGCGGCAATCCGATCTGCTACCTGCTGGCAACGGCAGGGCGTCCGTCTTCGCCGGCGAAGATCGACGCGTCCTACAAGTTCGCGGTGTGCCCGCGCGCTGATCAAGGCAAGACCACGCTCCTTTCTCGCATCAACCTGGGGCGTCGCAACGGCTGGCTTTTGCGCTTGGAAGCCGCGCGTTGGGATTCGATGGCCAAAGGCGGCGAGGCGCAGTTGTACTGGGCGATCGCCGCGGATCTGGGCGACGGTGCGGGTCTGCGCCCGGTGTTTGAGCGCACGTCGACGACGTTCAAGAGCAAGGATCAGCCGGCGTTGAATCAGTCTGAAGTGTGCAAGACGCCGACGGTGACGATCTCCGCCGGTGAGCCGCAGGGCGCCAGCATCACGTGCGACATCGAGACAATGCACGACCATATCGTCAAGAAGTCGCAGCAGACGTTCAGCTACATGTGGGACGGCAGCCAGTTCGCTGGCAAGTAGTCAGGCGCGCGAACCGAGCACCAGCGCGCGCAACATCGCGAAGTCATCCAGCACAAAATCTGCGCCCAAGCCGCGCACCTGAATCCGCGCGGACTCCACGTCGCTGTGCTGCACCAACGCACACGTAATGTCGGCATTTTGCGCGGTCTCGCGGTCGATGCGCGAACTACCGACCATCAGCGTGTGCGCCGGCGTGCCGCCGAGTTGCTCCATCAGCCGCAGCGCGCCAGTTGGATCGGGCTTGCGCGGCACGTCGCCGTCGCAGGTCATGAAGTAGTCAAAGTACCGCGCCAGGTGCAGCTGAGCGAGGAGCCCCAAGGACGGCGCCTCCGGCTTGTTCGTCACGATCGCCATGCGCACGCCCGCGTGCATCAGCGCGTCGAGCGTCTCTGCCACACCCGGATAGGCGCGCGCGCGCTGTCCGAGGTGCGCCGCATAACGTGCGCGGAAATCGTGCAGCCAGTCGCTGATCTCCAGATCGGTCGGCGCGGGACCCGTCGCCAGCAGCGCCGCACGTAGCAGTCCGCGCAGCCCTTCACCCGACCACGTCCGCACTTGCGCCTCTTCCAACAGCGGGCGGTCGAGGTGCGTCAGCGTTTCATTCAGCGCTGCCGTCAAGTCGGCGGACGTGTCGACAAGCGTGCCGTTCAGGTCAAAAAGGACGACTGGAAAACGCATTCACCACTCACAACGTCGCGGTCCGAGCACAGGCTGCCACTACTTGATGGCAGGCAGTTTGTCGTACGCAATCGCTCCCGCGTCAAGCCGACCCAGCTGCGGCAGCCAAGCCGTGAGAATCGCCAACTGGTCGCGCACCTGCTCTTGCACGGTGGGCGGCAGACCGGGTGAAGTCAGCCACGCCAACGCGAGTTGGTCCACTTTTGCGAGGTTTTCTTTGGTCGCCGCCGCCGCTTTCACAAAACGTTCACCGTGCGCACCGATCTCCGCAACGACGGCTGGCACGACCGGCGCAAGCAGCTTGTCCGCGACCTGATTGACGACCGTGACGTCGCTCGGCAGCGCGGACGGGTGGTTGGGCTCCAGCACCTGACCTTTGATCTGGATGACGCCGGTCGCAAAATCCTCGCCGCTCTGCTGCCACGACGACGACGCGCCAAACGGCGGCGCTCCTGCCGCTTTCTTCTTCTTGCCGTGTGGCTTCTTGCCGCCTGAGGCGGGCGCAACTTCAAGCTTCGCCGAAAGCGCCGCTTGCGCCACGTAGGTCTGGTGCTCGACCTGATACTCGTACGGTTGCCACATTTCCTTGGGCGCGCGCTTGGGCGTGTCCAGCGCGACCTTTTGCGCCGCGTCATAGGCCGCTTGCTTCTCGTCCACCGCCGCTTGCAGCTTCACGCGCTTGGGACCCAGTTCCGCCACGTGCGCCTGCTGGCGCTGCAGCTGCTTTTCGTAGTAGTCGACGTTGGCGCGCCACCGCACTTTGCCGCGCGTGCCATCGCAGTTCAGCGAGCCGTCCGGGCAGGGTGTCGGCTGCGTGGCGTAATAGGCCGTGTCTTCTTCCGTGATCTTCTTGCGGATTTCACCCAGCTGCTGCTGCTGGTTGTACAGTTCGCGCTCGCCTTCGTTCAGCGCCTCTTGCACCGGCCGTACTTCCTGCAAAGCCACGTTCAACGCCAGAAGCGCCGATGACTGGCGCGCCTGCGCGTCCGCCCACGCGGGGTTTTCAACGATTTCGACGTGGTCCAGGTAGTTCTTCGAACGCGCTTCCGGCGCGCTCGTTCGTTCCAACTTCGCGCTGGTGACGTTCAGCACGAGCTTGGCCTCGGCTTTGGCCTTTTTGCCCGACACGATGGCGATGCCCGCGCGGTCCAGACCCGCCGCCGCCAGACCACGCCGCACGCCGCTGATCAGCGCCTCGTTCAGACCAGGCATCGACGGCGCGACGGCAACTGGCTCCGGATTCTTCTGCTTGCGTGCCTTCTTCTTTTTTGCGCTTTCATCGGACGAGCCGCCTGCGACAATTTCAAGATGCGTCGCCGCAAGCGCTGCAACTTTTCCTGCCCACTTCGCGCGCACCTTCCGGGCGTCCTTGTCCGTTGGCGAGACGCTCAGAATCATGTTGGCGTACAGCAGCGCCGCGGCGGGCAACTTCTTCTTCAGCGCCAACGTCATCGGCTTTTGCCACGTCGAGACCAGTTTCTCATGCGCCTCAATGTACACGCGCGACACCTCTGCGTTCAGCGAGGTGTCCTCTGCCGCCATCGCCTTGGCGCGACCGGCCAGGCGCATCGCCATCGCCCAGTTCTTGCCGCCACGCTGATCCTTGGCGCGCAGCAGGAGGTCGGCGACGAGACGCTTCTTGGTCTCGCGCAGTCCGGTCACGGCTTCTGGCGGCGGCTGCGGCAATTTGACCAGCGCCTCAAAGGCCGTCAGCGCCTGCTCCAGACGTCCCGCTTGCAGGTCGGCATCCGCCAGTACAACGCGCTGCTGGAAGTCGTTCGCAGCGCGCAGCGACTCGATCAGCGCGAACGCATCGGGCTGTCCGGGCGACCAAGCGAGCGCCTTCTGCGCGCGCGCCTCGGCGTCCATCGGCTTGCCGGCCTTGACGAGATCCTTGGCGTCCAGCACCAGAAACGCCGCAACCGGCGTGCGCGCCTCGCGCCACAACGTCGCGCCATCGGGAAAATCGCGCGGCCACTGCGAGAGCCATTCGAGATCTTTGATGAGGGCCGCCCATTCCGGGCGATCGGCCAGCGTCTGCGCGTGATCGCTTAGCGTGGTCAGGCGCTTGCGCGCAGTCGCGACCGCTTGGGTCCCACGGGCGCGAACGTCAGACGTCGCTGCATTGCCCGCCACGACGCGCGGATCGTCGGCACGCATCGCCCCGGCCTTTTGGTACTGGGCCTCGGCGCCGGCCAAGTCGTGCGCGGCAAGAGCCTGATGTCCTGCGTCCACATGTTGGCCGACAGCGTGCGCCGTCGCTTCGTCCAGTTTCTGGCGAATGGTTGCACGTGCGTCATCGCTGGGCGCCGCGTCCAATTCTGCACGGTACGCAGCGACGGCACCGTCCCAATCACCGGTTCGCGCGAGGCCGGCCGCGTCGACGCCCACCACTTGCGTCTGAGATGCCCCACAGGAAGTACACGCGACCGCCAAACAGGCAGCCAAGCAAAATCGCGAGACCGAAAGGGCGTGCGTTGCTGACAAGCGGCTGCTTTTCATGGTCGGAACCTTTGGACGTACTTGCCCGCACTCAGCGTACACGATACCGCGCGGCCGGTTCGGGTGGCAAGCGGCCGCGCACAGAACTTTCCCCAACTCTCAGACATTTCTTAGCTTCCCTGCCGTGGACTTGCCAAGTTCCGGCGCTTGCCGTATCCCGAATCGGCGACGGCATGAGGTCCGTCGCGTGAATCTGCGGGCCGTGGCCCGTGCTGGCGAGGAGCTTTCTTTCATGGCCATTACTGTCAAAATCCCGACTCCGCTGCGCAAATTCACCGGGGACAAAGACTCGATTTCGGTGGAAGGCGCGACGGTTGGTGCGGTGATTCAGGCGCTCGAAATCAAGGCGCCCGGAATATCGGCCAAGATCGTGGATGATGAAGGCAAGGTCCGCCGCTTCATCAACGTCTACGCGGGCGAGGACGATATTCGCTTCCTCGACGGCCTGAACACGGTCGTGGCCGACGGCGCGGAAATCAGCATTATTCCAGCCATCGCCGGCGGCTGCTGATCGTGCGCGACCCCAAGCACCTGTTTGCCCGTTACGGTCGCCAGTTGCTTGTGCAGGGCACCGATTTTGACGGCCAAGCGCGCCTGCACGAGTGGACCGCGGTCCTCGCCGGCGACGCGACCGCATTTGCCCAAGCCGCTGCGGAAGCCTGTGGGCGCTACCTCGTCGGCGCGGGCGTAGGCGCTGTGGTCGCACCATCTGCGTTCGCCGGTTTCCTGCAGGCGCTCGATCCGCAACTTCGGGTGCTCGATGGTCCAGACGCGGCGCGTCCGCCCGTTGCGCACTACTGGTTTGCGACGCGGCCCTATGGCGCGAGCGTCGATGTCGCGGTCACAGATGAAGCTGCGGGGTATGAAACGGGGCAGAGCGGTCCAGCGCGCGTGGCGACGATCCGCTTGACGTTGGGGGAACCCGCCGGTTTGGACGCGGCTGTGACGTTGGGTGCCGCGGCGGCGGAGCTGCTTCTCGCGGACGTCCTGCGCGTTGAGGCGCTGCCGGCGATTGTTGCGATCGACTGGACGGACCCGCTTGCGCCGTCCCAGACGACCCAGGCGCGTCGGGACGACGTCCTGGCGGCGAGCGCGTTCCGCCCGCCAACTGGGTTACTCAGCGAAATGCGCGCGAATGCGCCGGTTTGGCAGCCGATCGCGCAAGAAGTGGAACGCGGATACCCGATGGAGACGTGCGGGCTCATCGTGCGACAACTCGACGGCGCGCTGCGGACGATCGTGTGTCCCAATCTGCAGGACCGGTACCACGCGCTGGATCCGCTGGAATTTCCGCGCACGTCGCGCACCGCCTACAAGTTGAACGAGCGCGTGATCGCCAAGTCCGCCGATGCGGGTGAAACGCTCGTGGCGATTTGGCATTCGCATTGCGACGCCGGCGCTTATTTCTCGGCCGAGGATGTACGTTGTGCGGCGCCGGCCGGTCAGGCGCTTTATCCAGGCGTGGCGTACCTGGTTGTGAGCGCGCTCGGTGGCAAAGTGCGCGGTGCGGCGCTGTACCACTTTGACGCGGCCTCGGGCGCTTTTGTCGCCGAACCAGCCGCGGACTGACGCAAACCAGCACTTTACACGGGTGACACATGCGGCATGATGGGAACTGCGCCGACCGAGGGGCGCGTCGCCTGCCATGACCTTTCGCGATACCCGGCACCAGCAAATCGTCGCACGTCCGGGCCTGCCGGCTCAGGATGGCGCGCACACGTCGGATCGGCTGCGACTGGCCCGGGCGTTTGCGATGTCGCTGGACGCGCTCATCCGCGCGCAGACGCTGCAACTGTCGACTCTGGAAGGCCTGCTCTCGCGCGCTACGGACGCCGCCAAGGCGGTGCCGGATCAGACCCTACAGGTCGAAGCGAGCGGTATTACGCTTGACGGTGAGTCCGTGCTGCAGGCGACGCCAGATTCCGGTCGCTGGGTGCTTCAGGCCTGGTACGCCGGTTTGCGCGGGATGACGCCGCTCGCCGACGTGCGCGCGGAGGACGTGCGTGTGCTCGCCGCGGGATTGGCGCAAGCGATGCCCGGAGCCGAGTCCGTCGAACGCCTCGCGTCGTGGCTGTGGTCGTCCCCGGTTGACGGCCTGCGTCTCGACGTGCGGACGGCTGCGACGGAGCGGATCGAGGCGCTGCTGTCCGACGCCAATGCGGGGCGCGCAGCGTTGCGGACGGCGTGGCTCGACGCTGCGGCGCGCACCGTGCAAAGCGCAAATCCTCAAGCACCGCGTGCGCCGGACGTCGCTGCCTACGAACGTGCCTGGTGGTCGCGGGCAGAGAAGGGCGATCTGGCCATTTCCGCCGACGAGGCCGCAATGCTGTGCGCCGAGGCCGACAATCCGGCCGTGCTCCTGCGCTTTGAGATGATGACCGCGCTGACGGAGACTGGCTGGCAGTTGGCAGTTCCGCCACCGCTTGTGGCGCGCCAACTGACTCGCTTTGCGGCAACGACGTACGACGTCGACCTGAACGCGCTGTCGGGCCTTTTGGGTAGCGACGAGGCGGACTACGGCCGCGTGTGCGTGGCCGAACTGGTGAACTTCCCCGTCGGCGAGGCGCTGGCCAAATCCGCGCCGTTGCGTCCCGACATGTCGGATGAGGATATCTTGCGCCTGCAGGCGCTGCTGAATCACGTCGCCGAGCCGACCGCGATCGGTCTGATGCACGGACTCTTCGCCCGCTTGGCCGAGGACCCCGAAGCGCTGCTGCCCGTCTTTGGGCGAATCGCCCGCACGCTGACCGTCGAGGTGTTCTTGCGGGTTGCGGCGCCTGGATCTTTGCCGCCGGCCTCGCGACCGCTCGTGGGGCGAGTGCTGCTGGCTGCCGCGCCGTCGGCGGATGAATGGACGAGCCTCTGCGCCAATCTGCCCGTCAGCGCGTTTCTGGAAGTGTTACGCGCCACGCCGACCGACGCGCTGGGTCCTCTCGCACCCGCTTTGGGTCCGGCGTTGGCCAAGGCCGATCCACGGGAGCGAAGTTTGATGGTCCAGTGGCTTACCGACCCTGCGCGCGCGGTTTACGTGCCGACGTCAGCGTTCGCCGCGCTCGCCGAAAGCTTCCTTGCCAGTGGCGGAACCGGTTGGGAGCTGCGTACGATTCGCGTGCTCGTCGACAGCGCGATCCTCGCCGGTCACGGGGCCGACGGCTTCATGGACATGATGCGCTCGGCCAAAGTGCCTATCGAGGCGCGCGTGGCGCTGTTGGACTCGCTGGCGCGTTCGCCCGCCCACGCCACCGAGGCGCTGAAATGGCGAATGGGCGAGATGTTCGACGCGCCAGAACTTCGCGACAAGCTTGTGGAACTGCGGAAGCGGAGGCAGTCGTGACTCAGGTCACCGGCCAGAATCCAACCGTCGCGTCCACGCCGCCCGGTGGCGAGCAAGCTCAGTTCGCGCTCGGCTTGCTGGACGGGCTGTACGCGCTGATGCGTGCGGTCCTGTCGCTGGGGCCGAATCACCCGTCAGCTGCTGAAATGGCGGAGAACGTCGCCTCCGCTGCGGCAGGATTGACGGTTCCGTATTCGTTGCAGCTTCTCGGTGCCTCGGCCTACTGGAATCGCTCGCTCCTGCCGGTCGATATCGAGCGCGTAGCGCAAGTGCTGCAAGTGGCGCGCGCGCTGGATGCCCTGGGCGCGCAGGAACTGGTGTTTGACCGCCCGCTACACCCGCAAACGCTGCTGTTGTTGACGCAAGTCCTCGTGCGGCCGGCCGAAAGCGCCGCTGTGCAAGTGCCGGGCGTGCTGTGGCGGCCGTTGACGGGGCCGGTGTGGGGCGACGGTGGCAAACCGATCGATCGCGACGTCGTGGCCCGCGTCTGGCTGGCGCGCGCCGCGACGATGGTGGAGCGCCTCGATCACAGTGAAGAGGCGCCGTGGCCGTGGGCCGTTAGTGCGGGCGTGATACGGCGGATCGAACAGGTGCTGCATCTGGACTCGGCGATCGCACTGCGGGCCCTCGAACTCGCGCCGCAGCCATGGCTTCCCGGGCGTCGCGCCGTGGCCGTGGCTGTGCGGGCGATGGTGATGTTGGGACACGTCGGCGCGTCGATGGAGACCCGGCGGATCGTTGGGCACGCAGGGCTACTCGCGGCGGTTCACGGTTTTGCGTCCGACCGTACGCGCGCATTCGACGTCGCCGCGCAGACCGCGCTGCACCGCGCCAATCAACAGGCGGGCGTCGACGTGGCGGTTTCCGCCCGGCATCGGCTGCGGGTAGCCGGACTCCTGCAGGCGCTTGCCCAACGCGCGGGATCGGGGGGCTCCTGGCCAGGCGCACTGGGCGCGCTGCTCGTTTCTTGGGAGTTGGAACAGCGCCGCGGCAATGGCATTGACGGCGTGCAGCGCAACACGCTGGAAGCGCTTGTAGACGCCGAGAACGACCCGTACTTGCTGGGCGGTCGCGCGTGGCTTCGTGCGTTCATCGCGTCGTCGTCAATCTTGCCGCCCGGTAGTGTGGTCGTCGACGACGCGCAGCAACTCGCCGTTGTGCTGGACGCTTCAGGCCGTTCCGGTGGTGGGCGACCGATGCTGGTTAGCGGCGCGCAGATGGTCCAAGGCCAAGCACAGTTGGTCCCCTTCCTGCGGCTTTCGTAATCGCTGACCAGAAATCGGGTGAACGCTTACTGGCAGACAGTGCCGGCCGCGACACACTCGCTGACGCAGCTGGAGTCCCAGTGGCCACCACTCGTCGACCCGCAGCAGTAGCCGTCGTTTGCGCACACCGTCGCTTCGCACGTGCAGCCGCCACAACCTGGCGTGGCTTTGGTCGTGCAGCCGGCGTCCAGCGGGCAGTCGCCGGGGCAGGTCGCGTATGTCTCGCCCGTGTCGCAGAAGCCGTCGCCGCAGGTCGTGGCGGACGGGCAGTCCGACGGGCAACTCGACGAAGTCTCGGTGCCATTGCACGTGCCATCGCCGCAGAACGTGCTGGGCGGGCAGTCGCTCGGACAACTCGATGAGTTCTCGGTGCCGTTGCAGGTGCCGTCGCCGCAGAAGGTCGTGGCCGCGACGCACTTGTACGAGGCGTTGCACGTCTGGTTCCCGTTGCAGGTACCGCAGGTCCCGTTGCAAGCGACCACAAAGCCGCACTTGTAGCCCTTGGCCAAGCAGCACGCAGCGGTCGGGCAGTCCTGCATGCACGTGACCGGCGTCTCGCTGGCATCGCACGTGCCGTTGCCGCATAGGTTGGCGGGCGGGCAGTCCTGCGAGCAATTGCCGGTTGTTTCAGTGGTTTCGCAGACGCCATTGCCGCAGACCGGGCCGGTCGCGCAATCCTGCGGGCAGCTCGAAGAGGTTTCTGCGCCGCTGCACTTGCCGTCGCCACAGACCGTCGAGCCTGAGCATGCGGTCTGCGCGCATTGCAGCAGCGAGAGCGACGTGCTGTTGCCGGACTGCTGGCAGGTGCTCGCGCACGTGATGGCGTCCGCGGTGCAATTGCTAAAGCATGCCATGACCGCTTGGCAGGCCGCGTCGATCTGGCACGACGCCCACTGATCGATGCACTTGGTCTGGGCGCACTTCAGCGCGTCCGCGATCGCCGAGTTCGTGTCGCCGGTGCTCGTGTCGCCGGGTTTGATGTCCTGCGGGTTGGCCGTGTCGCTTGGACTGGTGGTGTCGCCGCCGGTTGTCGTGTCGACCAACGTCGTGCCGTCGCCGCCCGTGCTGGTGTCGCCGCTCGTCACATCGGGACCGGCAGCCACCGCCGGCGCTTTGCACTCCGTCGTGCGCGCCAACTGTCCGGCAACAGTGACTTTTTCGATGCACGTGTAGTTCGTCGCGCAATTCTCAATGACGGTCCACTTGCCGCCCACGCACTTCTCGCGGGTCGCAACGCCGCCGAACGCGTAGCAGCCCTCGCCATACGCTTCGTTGCACGCGCTGTCGGGCTTGGCCCCGACGGAACCGACCGAACCGCCGCCGCCGCCGGTGCTGGCGCCGCACGCGGTCATGGCAAGCGCGACGCTCACAAGAAAAGCAGCGGCAAGCGCGGACTGCAAGCGTGTGCTGGGGCGAGACGACGGACGCTTACACATGCGGATTCTCCAAAAAGACTGCGGCTTTCGAGCCGATGGACGACGCAGAATAGCGGTTTGCAAGCATGTTTTCAAGCTGAACCGCGCGATGCACGTGCGCGCGCGCAGCTTTGTCTCCATCCGCACCGTCGCTTGCGCCGACCGGGGTTGCATTCGCACCGCGGCGGTCGCACAGTTCGCCAGCCAGCGATTTGCTGGCGCGCTTGGCTTCATGCTTCGATTGCTGCCGATTTTGCTCGTGCTCGTTGCGCGCCTCGCGCTGGCTGAAGACGCGCCCGCCGACGCGCCGGAACAACATTCAGGTGCGGCGTCTCATCGCCTCGACGCAACGCTTCCAACGGGCCCGCTGCCGGCGCGCGATTCAGCGCGAGATGCAGCACTTCAAGCAGCCGAAGACCACCTGGCTTGCGCGTGCTATGCGGCGGGCGACTTTCAAGTCGATCTGCAAAAAGGTGCACGTGCGAGCGGGTGTTCCTGTCCATTTGCGGCGCGCATGCGTCAGGATTTGGAGCGCAGTCTGGCCGGTTTGACGAACGCAGAACTGGCAGACAAGCGCGTTGTTGCCGAGCACGTGGAAGCCAAGTTTGTGCCGCTTCAGCCTGAGTACGAGCGCGTCTTCCGCTATCCGCGCGACCGCATGGACTGGTTCATGAAGAACGTCCGCTGCGTCTGTGACGGCTGCAAGCCCACGATCTTCTTCTCCAAATGCGGCTTGTCGTGCGCGCCGGCGATCGTCTACAAGTTGCGCGCCAAGGTGTTTCTGGCGTTTGGTTTCACGACGGACGAACTGCTCGACTACTACCTCGCGGACATGAACGCCCAGCGCCCGCCGCGAGAACAAATCACCCGCGATTACCTGCTGCCGGGCAAACAGCGTGAAAAAGGCTGGCTCGTGCCGGCGTTGGCGTTCGGTGTGGTGTCGCTGGCGTTGGTCTGGCTGCTCCGGCGTTGGGCGCGACGCAAACCCAATGCACCGGACGTGGTCGTTGATCCGGCGGCGCCCGTTTCTGATGCCGCTCGCCGCAAAGTGGAAGCGGCCTTGGACGACGACCCGGAATGGTGAAGGGAGACGGCAGATGACGGTTCAAGTGTTTCATTACGCCGGTTGTGGCACGTGCAAGAAGGCGCTGGCGTGGTTGAAAGCCGAGCGTGTCGCTTTTGACGCACACGACTTGGTGGAGACCCCGCCGTCGGTGGCGCAGCTGGCGGAAGTGTTGCAGGCGTCGGGTGCGGACGCACGCAAGCTCTTCAACGTGACCGGCCTCGTTTACCGCGGTGAAGGCTGGGCACAGAAATCAGCGACGATGAACGACGCAGAGATTCTCGCGGCGCTGGCGGCGAACGGTCGGCTCATCAAGCGGCCGCTGCTGGTGGTCAGAAACCCGCAGGGCAAGGTCTCGGCGGCCATCGGTTTTCGCGAACCGGCGTGGCGCACGCTGGTGGAGGCTCCATGACAACCTGGACGGAACGTCTGCATCCCACGCACCTGCGCAAGCGCGCGGGCTCCCTTGCTGTCGATGGCTTTTTCAACGGGCTTGCGCGTGCAGGCAAGTTGCACCCGCTGGCCCATCCGTCGCGCCACGGCGTGGAAGTGATTGAAAACGTGGCGTACCGCCCGACGGGCGATCACGCGCACCTGCTCGACATTTGGCGACCCTCCCAGCGCGCGGCGACGGGGAAGCCGATGCCGACGGTGCTGTACATCCACGGCGGCGGTTTCCGCATTTTGTCCAAGAACACACACTGGGTCATGGCGCTGGGCTTTGCCCGCCGCGGCTGGCAGGTCGTGTCGATCAACTACCGACTGGCGCCGCAGCACCGCTTTCCCGCGGCGATCGAGGATTCCTGCGAGGCGCTTGTCTGGCTCGTGCAGCACGCAGCGCAGTACCAAGTCGACCTGAATCACCTCGTGTTTGCAGGAGAATCTGCGGGAGGCAATCTGGTGGCGGCACTGGCCGTCGCGACGAGTTTTCGCCGTCCGGAGCCCTTTGCCCAACGAGCGTTTGATACGGGCGTCACGCCGCGTGCTGTGCTGCCAGCGTGCGGGATGCTGCAAGTCAGCGATGTTGCACGCGTGCGTCGGCGCAAGCCGCAGCTGACCAAGTTCATCGAAGACCGCATGACGGAAGTCTCGACGGCTTACCTGGGGCCGGTGCCGCACGCGGATTTGGCACTGGCGGATCCGCTGAACCTGCTGGAATCCGCCGCGCAACCGGATCGTCCGCTGCCGCCCTTCTTTGCCGGTGTGGGTACGGCCGACCCGCTTCTGGACGACACGCGTCGCCTCAAGGTGGCACTGGACGCCCGCGGCGTGACGTGTGAAGCCCGCTATTATCCCAAGGAAGTTCATGCGTTTCACGCGTTCGTTATGCGTGCGCAGGCGCAGCAGTACTGGGCGGATCAGTTCGCGTTCCTGGAACGGCTCGGACTGTCACCGACCACACACTGACCGATTTCCAACGTCACAGCTGCCTGCAGCGCGCCACCTGCGGTGCGCGTTCGCTGTCCCAGTCCGAGATGCAACAGGTCTGACTCACTCAGCTTGGTATTCACGATCGGTCAGCTTGTGTAGCGCCGGTTACGCCGGGATGTCGATCTTCCACGTCGCCCAGACCGTCGCGACCTTGTCGCCCGCTGCGTCAAACAGGTGGCCTTCCACCGTCAGGTCGTGCTTGCCCGGAGCCGTCGGGACTTGCAAATCGCACCGCGCCGTAATCGTCCCGCGCGACTTCTTGAAGTACTGGATGCGCAATTCCGTCACGATGCCGCGGGCAAACCCGTCGAGCTTGTGAAAGGTCGCCAGGCCCGTGCACAACTCGCCCAAGTTCATCAGGGCGATGGCGTGGATGCAGTTCAGGTGGTTGCGCACCGCACGGCGGTCGCGCAGCGTCAAGACAGCGTGACCGTCGGCGAGTTCAACGACGTCCGCGCCCATCGCGCCGGAATACGGCACCTTTACGGCGATCAGCTTTGAAAATGCGAGTTTGCCGAGCGGCAGCGGCGAAAGGAGCGCCCAACTCTGTGCGATGGTCATGGTCTGTGCGGCGTGAACAAACTGGGTGATCGGCGACGTGCGGGGCATTGAGTTCTCCGGCCGAACGTTCTGGCTCGACGGCGGCGAGTTTGGCCGCCACACTCACGGGGCGCAACTGTCGCGCACGAGGTGATTCGGATGTCTGACCCCTTGCCGCCCGGTTTGTTGGCCGATCCAGCCGTCATTGCTGCGCGTCTCGGGCGCATTGAGCGGCACCGTGCGCGCATGGCCGCGACCCCGTCGCTGTCGGACGCGCAGCCGCAAGGTTCCGGCGCGCCCAATCGCCACGGGATGCCGAAGCTACCACCGGGGCAGACGGCGACCCGCAAGTGGCCAGTGCTCGATATGGGCATTCACCCGACGGTGACGCCCGGCGAGTGGCGTTTGCAGATTGACGGCGCGTGCCTGCAGCCGATCGTGCTGGATCTGCCGCAGCTGAACGCGCTGCCGCAGGTGGTCGACACAAGCGATTTTCACTGCGTGACGACGTGGTCCAAGATGGACCTGACCTTCGTCGGCGTGCGCGTGTCGACGCTTCTGGCGTTGGTCGAACCGATGGCGACGGCTGCGGCGCTGATGTGTCACGGGTACGACGGCTACACAACCAACGTGACGCTGGACGAGGCGCTCAAAGACGACGTGCTGGTGACTTGGGAGGTTGACGGACGGCCTCTCTCGCGCGAGCACGGCGGTCCGGTGCGGATGATTACGCCGCAGCTGTGGGCGTGGAAGGGGGCAAAGTGGCTGAGTCGCATCGAGATTCTGACCGCGGATACACCTGGGTTTTGGGAACAGCGCGGGTACTCGATGACCGCGTACCCGTGGCGAGATGACCGTTACGGCTGAGCGTCGCTTCTGAGCCACGCGCGACGCACCCGCGGCCATGCCCACAGCAGCGCGGTGATCGCGGACAGGAGCGCGACCGTGCAGAGAATTGCCAGCATCCTGACGTAGGGACGGCCTTCGGCAAGACGCTTGGTCAGCACTTCCCCCGCGGTGGAGAGCCAGAGCAGCGCGCCACCGCCGAGCAGCGCCTGATTCAGCCACAGCGCCCACGCGCGATGCGTCCAGAGCAGCGTCAACCCGATGAGCGCGATCGCGACGCCTAGGAACGCGCTGTCGCGCAGAAAATGCGCGGCCAGGGCGATGTTGCACAAGGTCGTGAGCGTCACCGTGAGGCGTAGCATCAGCGACACCTGCCTGTGGCGATGACGCCTGCCAACCGATCGGGCGACAAGTCCGCCAGCCGATCCACAACCAACTCCGCGTGGCTCAGCATGTCCGCCGGGCGCGACGACGTCAGGGCCACCGCGACGACGCCAGCCGCGTGGGCCGCCGTCACGCCCTGTGGCGCATCTTCCAGCACGACGCACTGCGTCGCCGGCAGACCAAGGCGCTCCAAGCACTTCAGGAACACGTCCGGCGCGGGCTTGCCATGAATCACGTCGTCGCCCGTCACCACCGCGTCCAGATCCTGCGCGATGCCCAGCACTTCAATCGCCAAACGCACGTTCTGCGCCGGCCCCGATGAGCCGATTGCCACCTTCCAGCCCGCCGCACGCAGCGACCGCAGCAGCGTCACCGCGCCGGGGATGGGCTGCAACGCGTCGCGCGCCAACTCGCGGTAGTAGCCCTCTTTCTTGTCGGCCAGCACTTGCACTTGGTCCAGGGGAATGTCCTGCCGCAGCAGCAGCGGAAAGATCTGGTTGTTGTGCATCCCAAAGGTCTGCTGCAGCTGCGGGTCGGTCCAGGCGTGGCCCAACTCGGCGCCGATTCGGCGAAACGCGTGAAAGTGCGCTTCATTGGAGTCGACGAGCACGCCGTCCATGTCAAAAAGCACGCCAAACTGCATCACGTCACTCCTGCGGCAAAAGCGACAAAGCCGCCCCGAAGGACGGCTTTGCGCGGCTCGCCTGTGCGGTTGAACCTACTTCTTCGCGGTCGTCGCCTGACGGTACGCGTCGGCCAGGCGCCACGGGCTGAACGCCGACAGCTTGGTCTTCTCGCTCTCCGGCGCGCCCTTCGGGTAACGCAGCGCGAGGATCGCCGTGACGGCGCCTTCACGCGAGCCGAACTGCTTGATCAAGCGATCGGTGTTGTGCAGGTGCGTGACCAGCTTGCTGTTCGCCGTCTGCATGAGCTTGGCGCGGGAGCCTTCCGGCGCGTCGTACAGCGCAATGATCTTGTCCACCAGCGCGGCCTTCGTGCCGAACTGCTTTTCCACACGCTGCTTCGGCGTGGGCGGATTGACCTGCTTGGTACCTTTTTTGCTATTCGCCATTGTCTTCCTCGTATCGCCGGTGCTTTGCCGACGTTCGGTGGCTTCACGTCCGCGTGGACGCTCTGCCTTTTGATGCCTCAGCCCCAGTGGCCTCGGCGCGGTGCTAGGAGTCTTCCGACTCCGTCGCCGTTTCTGGTTTGTAAGCGGCCGTCGGCGGCAATTCCGCTGGCATGTCACCGGGCAGGCCTTTGGCCTTGTCCGCTGCGATCGCCGCATTCAACGCCGCAATTTCGCGACCTGCGTGGTCGTTCTCGCCCGGATAACGCTGACCCACGGCCGTCCAGAGTTCAATAGCCCGCGTGCGCCAGCCGAGCTTCGCGTACGCGCCTGCCAGCAGCTCGTAGTTGGCCAATGTGCGGGCGCGCGACGGAAACTGTTGCATGGCCAAATGCATGCGGAACACCAGCGGCAGCCACTTTTCGCGGTGCAGGTAGAACTTCACGACGTAATCGTGGTGAGCGAACTGCAGCGCCAAGCAGCGATCGCGCAACTGGGTCGCTTCGGTCACAAAGCGCGAGCGCGGAAATTGGCGGATGAACCGCTCCAGGTGCGAACGCGCCTGCTGCACTGGACCCAGATCCAGCTCTTCTTGCGGCGGCAGGATGAAAATATCGTCCGGGGCAAGCTGGAAGTGCGCTTTTGCGACCATGAAGAGCGCGTACGGCACATTCTCATTGGTGTCGTGACGCTGCACAAACGAGAGATACGTCTCAATCGACTCGTCGTACTTGTGCTGCGCGTACTGCGCGTCCGCCAGACGCAACCGCGCGAGTGCGGTCACTTTCAGGTACGAAGGCAGCTTCAGCACCTTGTGGAATTCCTGTTCGGCTTCGATCAAACCGCCGCCAGACAGGTGCTCCATCGCGTCGAAGTAGAGCTGTTCGGACTCCGGAAGCGGCACCGCGGGCGCAACGACCTGTGTGCCGCCACACGCGCAAAGCGCGGCGCAGGCGAGGACGGCAAGTGCAGGGAGATGCGTCTTCATGACCAAACAAGCAGCGCTGGCTGTCAGCGCGGGGCTGCGAAGTGTCGGAGATCTGCGTTGTCCGGTCAAGGACTTTGGACCACCGCTTCTGGCGCATTTCGGCCTGGTCGCGTCGAGAACCGCGCTGTTCGGGCGATCAGCCAAAGAACGTGTAGATTGCACCGGAAATCAGAAAGTCCAACAGCACAACCGCGAACGACGCGTTCACGACTGCGCGCGTCGTTGCCCAGCCGACACCTTCGGAACCACCGGTTGCTTCCAGCCCCGCTTGTCCGGCGATGAGTGGAATCGCGCAGCCGTAGGCAAACGCCTTCGTGACGCCAGAAACGATGTCGCCGGCTTTGACCAGTTGGATCGACAAGAACGTCAGCGGGTGAATGCCAAACCCGAGGTAGCCCGTCAGCATGCCGGTAATCTCGCCGATCAAAGTCGCGTAGATCGTCAGGCAGATCATCATCGCGCCTGCCGCCAAAAAGCGTGGCACAATCAAATAGTTCACGGGATCGGCGTTGCACATGCGCAGCGCGTCGACCTGTTCAGTCACGACCATCGAGCCAATTTCCGCGGCGATGCCGGAGCCCACACGCGTGGCGATCATCATGCCGGCGATCGTGGGCGCGAACTCCTTGATCATGATTTGGATGAACGCGGGGCCAATCATGCTGAAATCGGGGAGGATCTTCTCCACCTGAGTCGCCACCTGATAAACCAGAATCATGCCCAAAAAACCGATGGTCACCGTGATGAAGACCAGCGACTGCACGCCCATGGAGTACATCTGCGCGACGATTGCGCCTTTTTCGCGGCGTCCGGACGCGATCTGGACGAGCGTGTCGCGAATCAGCGCGAGAAACTGCCGTGCCGGCGCCGTCGTTGCACGCAACTGCTTGAGCCACGCAGGAGGCGCGGGCTTCTTGGTCGGGAGTGGCAGAATGACAGTCGTCACGCGGTTTTTGGCCTACTTCTTGGTCGCGGGCGCCGGTGCTGGCGTCGCACTGGCAGGAGGCTCGTCGGCGTTGTCGCCCAGGGGTTCCAAGCGCGCGTCGACCATGATGGTTTCATCTCGGCGGATTTCCACGCGGCGATGCCAGCGGTCGTAGCCTTCCTTGGCAAACCGAACGATCCACTTGCGCGCGGCGAGTTGGTACGGCTCCGCCCTGGTGCCCTTGCCGGAGATCTTACCGTCGTTCGTGGGCTTTTCCGCCAGACGCTGCTCGATCGGCAGGTCGTCGAGGAAGGTGATAACGCCGTCAGTCTGGTCCACTTTCACGATGAGCTTGCCGAAATACGGCACAGGCTTGGGCTTGATCGTCGCCGACGTCGGGTCGCCTACGCGCACGTTCACAAACTGCTCGTAGTCGTAGTAGCCGACGCACTTCACTTCCGCTTTGCGCGTCCCGGTGAGCGACTCGATGACGCCTTCTCCCAGTCCAACGTACGCGCCGTCCAGAAAAATTTCGCACGTTTTGGGTTCCGCAAACAGCCGGATCGTGCCCACCGCGATCTTGCCTTCTTCCTTCAGTTCGTCGATGCGCTGCTGCGCCGCCTTCAGCTTGGCCTCGTAATCTGGCTTCTTCGGCGAGTCACCCACTTGGGTGATCAGCCGCTTGAGCAGAATGGTCGCGGCCGTCAGCGTCTTGAACTCGGTCTCGGGTTGCTTCAGCGCGGCTGCAATCGGCGCCAGATTCAAGGCAAATTCGTAGCGATACGGATCGAGGGCGGCAGCCGCTTCCGTCAGCGTCAGCGCGCGTGCGGTTTGCCCTTTGCGCGCGGCCTCTTGGGCTTCCATGTAGCGTTTTACGCTCTCTTTGGCGTTCGCTTCCTTCTTCTCTTGTGCCTCGCGCGATTCGCGTGCGGCCTCAGATTCCTGCACGACGGCAGCCGCTTTGGCCTTTTCCTTCTCTTCTTGCGCCTTCTTCTTGGCGTCCACTTCACTGCGGTCCACTTCTGGCGCTTGCGCCAAAGCGGGCAGCGCCGCGGCGAACGTCAAACTGGCAATCGACAAGGCAAGGGCGAGACGAATCGGCAACATGGGCAACCTCAGGGCGACGAATCTGGCGCGGCGGACGCTCGCGTGCAATGGACGAGCAACTGCCTCTCGGCAATCCGGTGTGCACCGGCCCGCGCTTGAATTGTAACGGCGTTCAGGCCGCTGTCGAGTCGCAGCTGTGCGCGAAAGGGCACATCCGTCTGACTATAGCCTGCCTGATACGCTTGTTTCACGCCACCCACGCTCGCGGTGACGAAGCGCCGCGCCGGACTGTGCGCGTCAAAATGCGCCAAACCAGCGACGGTCAGCTCACAACGATCCTTGACGGGCGGGAGTCGCGCTTCCAGCAGCGTGATCGTCGGTGACAGCACCCAGTCTTGGTTTTGCGTCGTGATCAGTTGATGCACGCGGTCCGCTGCGACGTGCGGCGCCCGGACCAAGGGCTTGCGTCCCCACGGCACGTCGATGGGCTCCACGCGCTGCACCGCCAACGTCTCGTCCGCGATCGTCAGTTCCAGCTGCACGGGTTGCCAATCGTCGATCGGCGTGGGCGACTTTGGGTCCGCCCCGGTCACGACGAACCGCGCGATCGCGGACGTGCCCGCCGCGAGCTGCCCAAGGCGCACGCGACCTTCCGCCAGATGCAGCCGCTGCGCACCCAACACGCGCAACCGCACTTCCGTTGCCTGCGAGAGCCCCAGACCGAGATTTTGCACCTCGATCGCCAGCGTTGCCGCTTCTTTGGGCTGCAGGATGCCGTCGGGCACGGCCGCTTGGGCGTCGTCCAGCACGACGCGAAACGCAAAATCCGGTTGGGGCCGCTCCGTCACGGTCACCAGCGTGTCGTCCTGAATCGGCAGCAGCTGTCCATCTTGCGCCGCCATCACCCGCATCGGGACCGCGACGTTGCCATGGCGCACCGACACGCGCACGGAAAGCGGTACCGTCCGCTGCTGCCCCGGCTCCAGCCGCCCGACGAGTTGCTCGTGGCCGTCCAACACGGGATCGTCCGAGCGTGTCAGCACCTGCAGCCGCGTGAGCGGCGTCTTGCCGAGGTTCGTCAGCGTCACCGACACGCGCAACACGTCCCCCGCCGCCACTTGGATCCCCTGGTTGGCGTCGGCGATCTCCAGCCGCAGCGCCGGGTCCGTCGCGTGTTCGCCCTGACGCCAGTCGATATTTTGCTTCTTCAAGTGCGCGACCAGCACCTCGTCGTCCTCCCGCGCCATCTCGGCCAGATCGGCTTCAGCGGTTTTCAGTGTCACCTGCGCATTTACATCGCCGGATCGCCGCAAAATCTGCGCGGCGCGCTGCCGTGGCGCCCTTTCAACCACTTCTGCCTGCGTCTCCTGGCCCGCCTCAATTTGCGCCGGATCGGGCAGCAAGACCCGCAGGCGATGTGTTGCCTGCGGGACCGTCACGGGCTGCGCCAGCCGCGAACGTCGGTTGGAGCGAACTTGTCGCGCCGGGCCAAAAAGGCTGACGTTTTCACGCGTCGCTGAAATGAACTGCACACCAACGTCCGGCGTGATGCCCACGGTGTGCAGGTCGACGTCGCCTTTGACCAGATATTTTGCGACGGTCAGTTTGAGCGCCGCGCCGCCCATTTCATACGGCACCTGCACGCTGGCTTTGCCAAAGCTCTGCTCGCCCACGACGATGGCGCGGTTGGAGAACTTGAGCGAGCCGGCGACGACTTCAGACGCGCTCGCAGAATGCCCGTTGACCAGCACGGCCAGCGACAAATGGCGGAATTTGCCGCGACCGGAGACGAGGCGCTCGTCGCGCGCGTGCTGACCACCCGTCACCGTGATGACCGCGGGACCTGAAAGCAGGAACAAGTCGCAGACCTTCACCGCCTCGTCCAGCAGGCCGCCCGGATTGTCCCGCAGATCCAGCACCAGCGCCGGCTGACTTCCGGATTCCAGCAGCGTGTCGACCGCTTCACGCAATTCGTCAGCCGTACCACGCTGGAAATTCTTGATCCGCGCGTATCCGACGCCGTTGTCCAGGAGCCGCGACTCGACGCTTTGCAGGTGGATCACCGCGCGCGTCACCGTGACTTCTTGGGGCTGCATCCAGCCCTTACGGCGCAGCATCAGCCGTGCGGCAGTGCCCACTTCACCGCGCAGGCGATCAACGGCGTCATCGACGCTCATGTTGAGCGTGTCCTCGCCGTCGATTTGCAGAATCTCGTCTGCCGGCAGAATGCCCGCCTTCTGCGCTGGCGAATCGGGCAGCACCGACTGCACGACCAGCACGCCCTCCTGCGTCAAAATCACGATGCCAAGCCCGCCGAAATGCCCGCCGGTGTTCGTCTGCATGTCGCGCCACTGGTCGGGGTCCAGCATGTGCGAGTACGGGTCGAGCGTCCCCAGCATGCCGTTGACGGCGACGTACTCCACGCGCGGCGGTTGCACGTCGGGCGGCAAGTGATCCGCGACGATGCGCAGCGCTTGCAGCAGCGTCCAGCCCAGACGGAGCGGGTCGGCGACGTCAGTGGCGTCCAGATTCCAGGTCGCCTCGCCGATCCGCACGCGCAGCGTCTTCGGCTGGCCGTCGGGAAAAAGCTGCGGTGTATCGACGAGCATCTCCGGCACGAGGTGCGCGACGGACTGCAGCGCTTCCTCCAGCATCTCACGCGGCTGCATGCGCGCCGGATCGACGTAGCGATGGCGCATGAGTTCCAGCGCGCGACCGACGATTTGGCCTTCGCGCAGCGCGCCGAGTTCTTGTTCGCGCGCGCCCACCACGGGAACGTGCGGCAGTGCGATGGTCGGCTCCCGTTCGGGCACGGTGACGCCCGTCGGCGGCGCGGCAGGCGGAATCGCGGGCGCGCTCAGCAGTCGCCACAGCGCGGCAATCGCCACGATCGCCGCCACAAATGCGAGCGCCGGCCGCGCGCGCGCGCGCAGCACCTGCAGGGGCTGGGGTGGGGAGGCCGTCTTCACGCGCGTCAGGATAGCGGTTTGCCGCTGCGCGCGCGAGGGTAGGCGTGGGCATTGGCGAACTTGCAACCGCACCGGACGCGGGTACGCTCTCTCCACCAGCCGTCGCTGGCGCGTTGTCCGATGCTTAGCCTCCTACTTGCGCTCGTACTCGCCGCCGTTCCGCTCGCGCCGCCTTCGTTGGAAGTGCTGGGCGACGAGATCGGCACGTGCCTGGGGCGTGAAGATCCGGTGTGCGCGGAGCCGCTCGTCGCGGAAATGCAGAGGCAGTTGGCGGATTCGGTCTCTGCGGCCTACTCGCGCGGCGTCACGGATTTTCTGGAAGGCAAGTTCGCCGAGGCGCGGGTTTCACTGCAAAAGACCGCGGGTGCCGTCACCGCCCCGACGACCCTGCGCGAACGTGCCCAACAGTACCTGGACCTGACCATTTCAACGGCCGAAGTTTTGGAAGGGACCAAGCCGCACAAAATCCTGAATGGGCGCGTGACGGTGTGGCTGCATCCCGGTGCCGACGAGGTGCTCCTGGCCTACATCGAGCACGTCGTGAGTCGCACGCTGCCGATTCTGGAGCAGGCTTTTGGCGCTGTGGGCGACCAGCCGATCGCGATCCACGTGTATCCGCGCAGCGAGGATCTGGGGCGTGTGAGCGGGCTGACGGTCGAGCAGATCCGCAATTCAGGAACGATCGCGCTGTGCAAGTACAACCGCGTCATGATTACCAGCCCGCAGGACCTGGTTTTTGGCTACGCGTGGGCGGATACGGTGGCGCACGAACTGACGCACTGGTTTGTCATCAAGCGCGGTGGACCGGGCGTGCCGGTGTGGCTGCATGAAGGTCTGGCGCGCAGCTTCGAGGGCGTGTGGCGCGGACGTCCCGCGGCGCTTTTGGATCGCAGCGAACGACAGGCGCTTCTGGCGGCGCGCGGCAAGAAAAAATTCATCACGCTGGCGCGCATGTCGCCGTCGATGGCGCTCCTGCCGAGCCAGGAAGACACCCAGTTGGCGTTCGCGGAAGTGCACCACGCGGTGGGCTGGCTGTTGGCGCACGGCGGTGTACAGGAATCCAAAGCGGGGCGGTCGAGCGACGGCCAGGCGGGACGCCTCGTCAGCTATTTTGGCCAAGGGCTGGATGAGAACGGCGCGCTGCAGAAGTTCTCCAGCCTGAATCCGACGCAGTTTGCCGCGGCGTGGAAAAAAGACCTGATGGCGGTGGACTTGCGCGAACAGAACGACCCGGAGCAGCAGCTGCGGCGACCGGAGAAGCTGTACTTCAAGTCGGCGGGCGGTACGGCGGCGGTGTTGAAGAGTCTCGGCGGCGACGCGCGGAAGTTTGCGGAACTGGGCGATAGGCTGGCCGTGGCGCACCGGCCCTTGGCCGCGGCGATCGAGTACCGCAAGGCGATGGCGGCGGGGCAGAGCGACGGGCCGCTGCTGCCGACTCGACTGGTGCGCGTGCTTCTGGATCTGAACAAGCCCGACGAGGCGATGGACTACCTGAAGCCGGCGCTTGAAGCGTGGCCGGAGCACGCACCGCTGCACATTCTGGCGGGACGCGCGCATCTGGCGGCGGGCAAGTACCGCGAGGCGCTGGAGGCGCTTGAACGGGCGGCGTGGTTCAACCCGTTTGATCCGCAGTTGCACGACCTCGCCGCGCAAGCGCATGACGCTCTGGGCGAAGCGCACGAGGCGACGCAGGCGCGGGCGCGGCAGAAGTTGGTCGGTTCGGGACTGTGATCACTCGGTGACACGGCGGGAAAGGACTTGACGCAGCGCGGCCAAGGCCTCAGTTTCGCAAGCAGGTTTGACTGCCGAGCGGGGTGTGCGATGCGGATGATTTTCGGCTTGATTCTGGTCCTGACGGCGTGCAGCCAAGCGACGACGGCGCTCGGCGATGGCGACGTTTCTGGCG
This sequence comes from uncultured Myxococcales bacterium, assembly GCA_903896545.1. GTDB lineage: Bacteria > Myxococcota_A > UBA9042 > UBA9042 > UBA9042 > CAIYBN01. Next base: position 37,362 of record CAITYF010000224.1, read on the forward strand.
GTGTTGACGACGCGATGGACGTGCATTTCGGAACGGATGCTGCGGCACCGGCGGACGCCGCTCCAGACGCTGTGAAGGACGCTGCGACTGACGGACAGACGCAATCGGACCTTGGACAGAGCGACCTGTCCGATGGACAGACGCAACCGGAGGACGGACAGAGCGGCCTGTCCGACGGACAGACGCAGCCGGACCTTGGACAGAGCGACCTGTCCGATGGACAGACGCAGCCGGACCTTGGACAGAGCGACCTGTCCGATGGACAGACGCAACCGGAGGACGGACAGAGCGGCCTGTCCGACGGACAGACGCAGCCGGAGGACGGACAGACGTGGGCGGACGTCCTCTCCGACGCGACAGATGCGATCGCCGACGTTGTGGACGACGTCGTTGCCGTCCCGGACGTGACTGCGGCCGACGTCCCCGTCTTGGCCGAGAAGGCGGGCTGTTCCGACGGCACGCGGGAGGGCTTTGGCGATCAGGCGATCTTTCCGGCCATCGCCGCGTGTGGCGGTGCGTGGGATCAGCCGGGCATTTTCAACATGCCCGACAAGTGCAGCAACCAAGCGGGCAACGACGGCGCGAACGCCGCGGGCACGGGCTGCACCGTCTCTGACCTGTGCGCGGTCGGATGGCACGTTTGCTATGGCAAGGACGACGTGCTCTTTCGCAACCCCGACGGCTGCGCTGGCGTCATGACGGGCGCGACGCCTCCGGTGTTCTTCACCACGCAAATGTCGTCCACCGGGGCGTTCCAGTGCGCGAGCGGCGCCAACGCGACCAACGATCTGTTCGGCTGTGGCAACCTCGGCTGCGACTTCACCGGCAATGCGACCGTCAAGACGATGTGCGCGCCGCTCGGTCTATCGAGTCACGACATGTGCAAAGGCTTGCGGAACGACAAAGGCTGCGGCGACTGGTGTAACCACCTGGGCAAGTACCCGAGCGCGCCGAACAGCTGGGACTGCGGCGGTGACGGCGACAAGGAAGCGTTGAACGTCGTCAAGTCGCACCCCGAACAGCAGGGCGGCGTCTTGTGCTGCCTCGATTGAGCCGCGATCCCGTGACGCGTCTTGCGTGGGCGTTGCTGCTCGTTGCGGTGGCTGTGCGGCTCTACGGCTTGGACCGGCTGCCGGGCATCAACGGCGACGAGACGTGGCTCGCGGTGCAGGTCCAGCATCTGCTGCGCGGCGAGGCGTTTGCGCTGCGGACGCCGACACGCATGTTTATCAACCCGCTTCTTGTCGCGTCCGAGGCGGCGCTGCTGACGGTTTTGCCGCCTTCAGGCTGGACGCTGCGGCTGCCCGTCGCCCTGTGGGGCCTCGCGGGGCTGGCGCTTTTGGGTTGGCTGAGTTGGCGCCTTTGGCGGGATCGCACGCAAGCGCTTCTGGCGACGACGCTCTTGGCTTGTGCGCCGCTCGCAGTCGCCTACGGGCACTGCGCGTGGGATCCGAGCTTTCTCTTCGTGGTCGCGCCGCTCGTCGTGTTACCGGCGCTGCGGCTGGCGGACGCGCGCGCCAACCGCGTGGACATTGCGCTCCTGCTCTTTGGCGTCGTGGCCTGCCTGTGGGTGCACCTGACGGCGGCGCTGCTGCTGGCGGTTCTGGCGCTGGGCATCTGGCGGCTGCGCAATCCGTCGCCTTGGCTGATGGTCGGGCTGGCGCCTCTCGCGCTGGGCCTCGCGCTTGGACTTGCCCAGATCACGGGTCACGGCGCCCAGTCCTGGTGGCTGCTGGCCGATCGGGACCTGCGTTTTCTGACCCAGCCGCAAGGCGCGCTGCACCTCTTCGCGCTTCCGGGCTTGCTCGTGACCGGCGGGCGCGCGTTCAGCTTCTTTGTCGGCATGCCGGAAACGCCGCTGGTCTGGCTGGTCGCGGCGTCGGCAACCTGCGGTCTCTTCGCGCTCGCGTGGCGGCTGCGGCGTTCGGACCTGCCAAGCGACCGCCTGCTCGCGTGGTCGTGGCTGTTCTTGCCCTTGCCCTGGTGGCTGGCGTCGGGGCTGCTGATGCCGCAAGCGCCGGGGCGCGAGCGCTACGTCGTTTGGGTGCTGATTCCCGCGGTGTTGCTGCTCGTGCGCGGTCTGCGCGAGGCGCCGCGGCTGGTGCTCGCGGTGGGTGCGACGTCTGCCGTGCTCTCAGTGGCGTGGCTCGCAGCGGTCGACCGCCAGCCGTGGCCGACGACGACGCACGTGGCGTTTCGCACCGGTGTTCAGGAACCCAAAGTTGCCGTGGCTGGGCAGATTCGCGCGCGTGCGAAACCCGGCGAACCGCTCCGCGTCGCCGTAGCGGACTGGTGGCTGGAACATCCGCTGCGGTACTTGCTGCCCGCGGATTCGCAAATCGGCATCGGCTTGAGCCATCCACAGTTCCGCGTCGTTTGGGCCAACGAAGCCCCTTCGAGCGCGATTGAGACCCTGTACGACCGCGACGGCCGCGCTATCTTGTCGCTCGTTGCGCCGTAATCACGTGACAAGGCCAGGAGCGCCCATGCCGACACCCCAAAGCGCCATCTTCCGTTCTGGCCTGCGCGCCCACGAGCACCTGGAGTTCGACCTCCGGCCCGGCGTGACGATGGGCCAGGTGCGCGCGGCGTTCGCACCGTTGCAAGGCGGCGTGTTCGTACAAGCGATCGTCGTCGGCTTTGGGGAACGCCTATGGCGCCTGCTCGCGCCGGCCGAAGCGTGTCCGCCGCAACTGGCTCCGCTGATGCCGATCCACGGCACGGGCGGCACGATGCCCGCGCAGCCGCACGACGTGTGGCTGTGGCTGGCGGATCGCGGACCGGACGTCGCGCTCGACGCGGCGCGGATCGCGATTCAGGCGCTGGAGCCGACGTTCACGCTCGTCGAGGACACACAAGGCTTCGTGTATCGCGATGGCCGCGACCTGACCGGCTTCATCGACGGCACGGAGAATCCGCCGCCCGACGAAGCCGCGGAAGTCGCGCTGATCGCCGAAGGGCCGGGTGCGGGTGGCTCATTCGCACTCGTGCAGCGCTGGCAGCACGATCTGAAACGCTTTCAGGCGCAGGCGTTGGGCGAGCAGGAGCGCGCGATTGGCCGCACGAAGCTGGACAGCGTCGAGTTGGAAGAGCTGCCGGAGAATTCCCACGTCGCCCGCATGGTCGTCGAAACGGCGGACGGCGAACTGGCCATTTGGCGGCGCTCTGTGCCGTGGGGAAACGCAGCGGTGAACGGTCTGCAGTTCGTCGGCTTCTCCGCTGATCCGTCGCGTCTAACCGCGATGCTGGAGCGCATGTACGGCGCGACCCCGGACCGCCTACACGACCGTCTTCTGGATTTTTCCAGGCCGAAAACGGGCGCGCTCTATTTTGTGCCCGCCATGGAAGCTCTGGCCGCGTGGGTCAAAGCGTAGGTCGACGCGCCGTCACGACCTTGAACTGGCCGTCCGCGGTCGCTTCAACGACGACCGAGCCGTCCCACGCCGTGCCGTAGACCGCCTTTTCTACCTTGTGTGGCACGAACTTCTCGCCCTGTAGACCGACTTGCACGTTGATCGGTTCGCGCTGGCGGGCAATGCCGGCTTGCAGCATGTCGACGATCTCCTTGCGCGGGTGGCCGTACTTCCACGCGGACCACGTCAGCTGCCGCGTCGCCGGACCCATCGAGAAGACGGCGAACTCCGGTGTCATCGCGGCGACGAGTTCGGGCAGCGTGCCGTTGATCGACCCGTGATGCCCGACTTGGTAGACGTCCACGTTGAGTACGTCACTTCCGGTCGAACGCTTCACCAGTTCACGAATCGCAGGCTCTTCCAAATCGCCGGTAAACAGCGCGGACGCCTTGCCAAAGTCCACGCGCAGCACGACGGAATGGTTGTTCGCGTTCTGAAACGGTGTCTTGCCAAAACGGATTCCCGGCCAGCCCGGATCCGTCGCTACCTGGCCCCAGAGCGCGTGAATCTGCGGATCGATGTTCGGGCAACGGATCGGGTCGATGACCGCGTCCGTCAGCCCCAGCGGCTGCGGGATTTCCTCCAGATGCACGGCCCGGTAGTGCGTCGTTGCGGCGTGATCGCGGGCAAACTGTTGCAACTCGCTCTGACCCGCGCCGCCTGATCCGTGCGTCATGCCGTTGTCGATGGCGTTCAGGATCGTGTAGCGCCCCGTCACGGCAGCGACCCCGCGCGTGTGGTCGATGTGCGGGTGTGTCAACGCCACGAGCGCCAGCGTCCGGTGGAGATCGGTTCGCCTGGCAAAGAACGCGTCGAGGTACCCGGTCAGCGCTGCGTCGGAGTCAAACTCGCCGTCCTGTTCGCCGCCCGTGTCGATGAGCATGGCGGCGCACGGAAACTCAAGGAGCACGCCCAGCCCCTGACCCACGTCGACGAAGTGAATGCGCATCGCCTCGTTGTCGGCCGAAACCGGTGGATTGCTGGCCGTGGCCGTGTCGCGCACCTGCGACGGTGCACACGCGGTCGCGAGCGTCAGCGCGCCCAGAAACAGAAGAATACGCGTCATGGTGTCCTGGAGTTATTCGTCATCGCGGGCGTAGAACCACCGGCGTTCTGGCTCAAACGCTTCCAACGCGCCCCAGACATCCTGCGCGGCGTCGAGAATCCACACTTTCCCTTCGCCATCCACCCAGCGCACCCACGCGTGGCTGTACTGGCGCGGCACAAACTTGCGGTCGATCGAGACGTGGCCTTCCGCCCAGCCTTCGTCCACGAGGCGTTCGAGCAGCGCGCCCAGCAGGCAAACCTGATGCCGGCACACGCCGCCGCGCCGCCGCAGGTACACGTCCAGCCGCACTTTGTCGTCTGGACCCAAGGTGTGTTCCTCGGCGACTTGCGCCACCACGTGCCGGTCAAACGGCAGCACGCGGCTTACCAATGCGCGACAGAGCGTCGCCATGTGCAAGTCCAAATAGCGCTGCACCGCGCGTTTGCGCCCGCTCGTGATGTGCTGCCACGGCCACATCGGCGCCTGCTTTTGCAGTTCAATCAGCCAGTTGCTGTAGACATTGTAGAGCAACCCCGGCTGCGCCATGTCCACGACGATGGCTTCCCGCGGCTTGCGTCCGATGTACACGCCGCCGTCGATCCGACTGTCGCGGCCGATGATGGGCCGTCCCAGATAGCGGCCGTAAGGCGTCTCCGGATCATCACCCGTCGGCGGCTCAAAGCCGGTGTGGTTGCCCAAGCGCGCCAGCACGTGTGCGGTGTTGCCCGCCTGCGCGCTCCAGCCGTTGCTCAGCGACTCGACGATGATCTCGGTTTCCAGCGCGGCGCCAGACGCGTCTACCGCTTCGACAATGTCTGAATCTGGATTCCCGCGGGAGTCCGGTTCGAGTCGATCCAAGTTGATGCCGGTGGGCCAACTCATGTCCTCAGCGTAACCGCCTCGTGGCCGCGCGCAAGGTCGAGCGGCACATTTCAGCAACGTTCTGGGATCTTTTGCGACCATTCCTGTTGCACGCGATCGCACAACGTCATAGCCTTACACGCCATGAATGCACTCGCTCACACACTTCTTCTCGCGCCCCCTCACCTCCTTGCTCAGGTCGAAATGGACCCGCTTCAGGCGGCGCTCCAATCGCGCGGCATGGTGCTGCTCACGCTGATCGTTTTGGTCGGTCTGTCGCTTCTGACGTGGGTGATTATCGGGAGTCGCTTCTTCGCGTTGCGCGCCCTGCGCCAAGACGTGCTGCAATTTCGCGCGGAATTTGCCAAGTTCCCCGACGTGAAGGCCGCGCAGGAAGCGCTCGGCAAGCGGTTTGTGCGTCTGCCTCACGTGCGCATGCTGCACGCGATGCTGAAAGAAATTCACGCGCTGGAACAGCAGGGGCCGCTGGGCGAGGAAGACATCGACACGCTGGAGCGCTCGCTGCGCCGGACCTCGGAGCCTTTGGTGGACGAACTGGAATCGGGCTTGTCCACGCTGGGCACCGTCGCGTCTTCCGCGCCGTTCATCGGACTTTTTGGCACTGTGTGGGGCATCATGGGCGCGTTTGGCGGCCTGGCCGATACCGGTTCCGTGCTGCAGACCGTCGCACCGCACATCGCGCAGGCGCTCGTTGCGACCGCAGTCGGCTTGCTGGCGGCCATTCCAGCGGCGATCGCTTACAACGGTCTCGGCCGTCAGGCCAAGCGCCTGGTGACGGATCTGGACGGCTTTGGCCTTGAACTGCTCAACCTCGTACGTCGGCAGCAAGTCCGCGTGCCTGTCCTACCGATTTAGCACGGGAGTTCTGGCATGGGCATGTCCATGGGAAAAGCGAGCGGCCGCGGGCGAGTTGCGCAGTCGACCCTTGCTGAAATCAACGTCACGCCGCTTGTCGACGTGATGCTGGTGTTGCTCGTCATCTTCATGGTGGCGTCAGCAGTGGAAACGAGCCGCATCGCGCGTGAAGCCGAGACGTTGCGGCAAACCGTGACGGAAGAGGCTGCGGCGGCGCAGAAGGACGAAGTGCAGGTGCCAGTTGACCTGCCGCGCGTGAGCGCCGAGAAGTCCGCACAGAGCTTGAAGTCGGGCAAGCCGGTGATTTCGATCGACGCGGGTAAACACGTTTTCCTCGATCAAACGCAGCTCATCGATTGCCACGCGATTTCCGTGGACGCGTGTCTGGACGGCTTTGAGGTCGCCCTGCACAAGCAGCCGCGGGCACAGGGTCTGCGCGATGCAAACCTGCGCGCGGATCGCCACTTGGACTACGGCCTGGTGCTGGCGTTCATGTCGCGACTGCGCAAAGCGGGCATCGAGCATTTTGGCCTGATCGCGGAAGCGCCCGCGCCGACTCAACCGCAGAAATAGACGGAGGCGGCGTTGGCGCAGGCGGCGATTCATTCAGGGCATACGGGCGTCGCGACGGGTGACGTCGCGGTTGGCCTTGTTGTCGCTGTTGCGGTGCACCTGCTGCTCATCGGTGCGCTGTGGTTCGCGCCAAAGATCGAGCAGGAAGCGCGCGCGGCGGCGAACCCGGATGATGGCTGTGCGTCTGTCGTGAGTCCGTCCTGTGTAGGTGCCAAGCAGCTGACGTCGAGTCCTCAGGCGCCGCAAAAAGACGAAGTGATGGCGGATCGGCGCTGTCCGGACCCGATCCGGCGGCTGCAACGGCGGGATCACGAGCAGGCGCCGTCGATCGCGGTCGATATTTTGCAGGCGCAGTTGGTCGCGGCAGAGGGCAATCCCAACGGCGTGGAGAAAAAAGACGTCGGCAATCGACCGGGTGAAGGCGGTGCGGCAGCGGCCAAACCCAAGGCGACGGAAGCGTTCTTTGGCGACTCCAAGCTCGGCAACATGATCAAGCAAGAAGACCAGGGCGGTGAAGCGCGCAAGAAGAAGTTGGGTGACCTGATCGGCTTGAAGGACGGGCAGAAGGACGGCGAGGGCAAAATCAACCAGACCGGCTCAGTGTACTGGCGCGAGGTGGGCAAGACCATCAAGTCGCATTTTGAGCTGCCGCCATCGGTGCCGGTTTGGGAACGGTCGGGTCTGCGCGCCAAAGTTCGCATCACGCGGATGACGATCAACGGCAGTATTTTGGCGTGGACTTGGGAAAAGAAGAGCGGCAACGACGAATTCGACAAAGCGGTGGCGTCGCTCATCACCAGCTACAAGTCAGGCTCGCGGTCGTTGCCTACGCCGTCCAGTGACGCGCTCGTAGAGATCAATTCGCGTGGCGGCGTCATCGAACTGCGCGGCGGCCACTGAGCAGCGTGAGGCTTGCGGTGCGGGAAGCTCAGGCCAACATCGACTGGACCTGGCACGCGCTGGTCGTCGACGATGACCCGTTGGACGTGGAGTTGCTGCGGATTCACGCGGCGGCGATGCGCGGTCCGCACCTGACACTCGAAACGTGCAGCGACCCGGACGAGCTCATCAGTCGCCTCCAAGCGCCTTCACCGGTCGACCTGCTGTTGCTCGACTACCGCCTGGCCGATCGTTCCGGTCTGGACGTGCTGCACGCCGTACGCGACGCCGGCATTCTCACGCCGATCGTGCTGTTGACCGGCCACGCGGACATTGAACTCGCGATGCAGGCGATGCGCGCGGGGGCAAACGACTTCCTGGCCAAGCAGGAACTGGCGCCGATGACGCTGGCGCGGACCGTGCGCTACGTCATGGAGAAGCATCTGGCGGAACGGCAACTCGCGCAGACACTGGAGGAATTGCAGCGTTCGCGCGACGACATGGCCTCGATGCTGGATCGCCTGCGGCTGTCCGTGATCATGATGAATGAGCAAGGGCAGGTCATCTACGTGAACCACGCGACGGAGCGGCTGATGCAGTTCACTGCCGCGGAAGTCCTGCGCACCCCGTGGCAGACGCTGTACCCGGCACCGGCGGAGACGCTGACCAAGCTGGAGGCGATGCTGCAGCGGCCAGCGGATCAGCGCGAGATGGTGGCGCTACAGTTTGCGCTGCCGTCGGGGGAAGAACGTTGGCTGGATGTGGAAGTGCACGATGACCCGCGCGATGGTCGCCGCAAGATCCTGTTCTGCTACGATGTGAGCGAAGTCCACGATCTGCGCGCGGAGTTGGCGGAGCGCGTGCCGAGTTCGGGGTTGATCGGTCAGAGTGAGCCGATGCAGCGCGTGGTGCAGTGGATCCGCGACCTGGCGGCGGTGGACAGCACGGCGCTGATCGTTGGCGAAACGGGGACAGGCAAGGAGCTCGTGGCGCGGGCCATTCACAGTGTGAGTCCGCGGCGGGACAAGCCGTTCGTGGCGATCAACTGCGCGGGCCTGACGGAGTCGCTTTTGGCGAGTCAGCTTTTTGGCCACCGACGCGGCGCGTTCACTGGCGCGTTGCAGGATCAGAAGGGCCTATTTGTCGCCGCGGAGGGCGGCACGATTCTGCTGGACGAGATCGGTGACATTCCCCCCGCTGTGCAGACCGCGCTCTTGCGCGTCCTTCAGGAGCGCGAGGTGACGCCGCTGGGCGAGACAACGCCACGGCGCATCGACGTGCGCGTGTTGGCGGCGACCCACCAGAACCTGCTGGAGCTCGTGGAAAAGGGCCTGTTTCGTCGCGACTTGCTGTACCGCATTCGAGTCGCGCGCATCGACGTGCCGCCGTTGCGGGCGCGGCGCAGCGACATCCCGCTTCTGGTGCAGCACTTTTTGCAGCAAGTCGGGCATCGTCGGTCGCCAGGCGAGACGCCGGTTCTGCGTGTCAGCCGGGCCGCAATGCTGGCCCTTTGCGCCCACGATTGGCCGGGCAACGTGCGGGAGCTGCGCAGCGCCGTGGAGTTCGCGTCGATCCGTTGCCGGCGCGCCGTGATGCAGGTTGAGGACCTGCCGCCTGAAGTCGTCGAGGCGCAGGCGAATCCGGTTGTACAGGACTTGGAGGGTGACGAGCGCACGCGCATTCAGGAAGCGCTGCGAACCGCCCGCGGCAATCGCACGCACGCGGCCACGCTTCTTGGCTGGAGTCGCGCCACGTTCTACCGTCGCGTTGCCGAACTCGGACTCCCGGAAAAGCCACGCCGACGCATTTGACCGCGCCGGGTCCGACTGACCATCACCCATTCTGGACAAAAAGACCGCGGGCGCGGCCCGTGGACGATCGCTCGCCCAAGAACCGCGCCCGTGGCGCGCACATTCTGAGAACTACAGCAGCTTGAACTCGATGCGGCGGTTCTTCGCCTGACCCGCCTTCTTCGCGTTGTCAGCCACCGGCTTCTCATCGCCAAAGCCCACAGCAAAGACGCGCGATGCGTCGATGCCCTGCGCGACGAGGTACGTCTTCACGGACTCCGCGCGCTCCTGGCTCAGCTTCTTGTTGGCAGCCGCTTCACCGAGGTTGTCGGTGTGACCTGCGACTTCCACCTTGATCTCCGGGAATTCCTTCATGAGCTTCACCGCAACGGCGAGCACCTTGAAGGACTTCGTCTTGATCGTCGCCTTGCCCAAGTCGAACTCGATGCCCTTGATCGCGCCGCTGAACGTTTTGGCCAACTTCTTGGGCAGTTCGTCCGGGCAGCCGTCGCTGTCCTCGAAGCCGTTCTTGGTCTCGGCCTCGCTGGGGCACTTGTCGTCCTTGTCCGGAATGCCGTCCTTGTCCTGGTCGGGCAGCACGTCCGGGCAGCCGTCGTCGTCCTCAAAGCCGTTCTTGGTCTCGGCTTCCTTCGGGCACTTGTCCTTGTCGTCGTTGATGCCGTCGTTGTCGCCGTCCAACACGTCCGGGCAGCCGTCATCGTCCTCAAAGCCGTTCTTCGTCTCGGCTTCCTTCGGGCATTTGTCCTTGTCGTTCGGGATGCCGTCCTTGTCGTCGTCGCCAACGTCGGGGCAGCCGTCTTCGTCTTCAAAGCCGTTCTTGGTCTCGGCTTCGGTCGGGCACTTGTCGGCGGCGTCGAGGATGCCGTCCGCGTCGTTGTCCGGATCCGGGCAGCCATCGGCGTCCTGGAAGCCGTCGCGGTCTTCGGGCTCGTTCAGGCACTTGTCGTCGTCGTCGTTGACGCCGTCCTTGTCGCTGTCGCCTGCCGTCGTGCCGAGGCGCAGGTAAACGCCCAAGTGGGTTTCCCAATCGAAGGTCAACGCGGACTTCAGCGTCGTCGTGTTGTAGCCCGGCACGATCAACATGCGGCCGTCGACGCGTGCGCCAAAGCGGCGGTGGAAGTCCCAGCGGGCGCCCACACCGAGCGCGGTGTCGGTGTCAAAGTCCTTGACCGAGTGGCCGTACGCCTTGGTCAGGCCTTCCGCGCCGAAGCCGACCGTCAAGAACGGGCGGATCGGGCTGTCGATCGGAAGCGAAGCGATCACCTGCGCGCGCATGCCGATGACCGGGTCGCTCGTGGTGGTGGCGCTGCGCACATGGGAAAGCGAGTATTTGAACTCACCTTCCAAGCCCAACCAACTGAAAATATTGAAGCTCGCCCGCGCGCCGAAGAGGGCGGCGTTGCTCGCGGTGTCGGCGAGGTACTTGGGTCCAATGTCGCCCAGCTCGGTCGTCTTGCTCAGCCAGTTATAGCCGCCAAAAACGCCGATGTCGGTCTCCAACGCCTCTTGCGCGGAAGCCGTGGCGCTGCTCAAAAGCAGGACAGCTGAAAAAAGCGTTGTCAGACAAATGCTTCCGCGGTTGAACCAGTGTGCTTTCATCCTCACCCTCGTCAATAAAGATCGTGCGCATGGTCGCGCAGCCGCAATGTTGCATCCAGTGAAGATTCCTGCAAGTCGGGTGCCGTTGGGTCCGATAGAAATCTGCACAAAAGTTGACGATAGTCTGCGACGACCGATGCTTGTCTCTGACGCGCTGCGTCACCAATTGGAGGTTGCAATGTCGGTTATGAGTGCGGTCGTTCACGGTTTTGGTCAGCAATTGCAGCAACATCTGCGCCAGAACTTGGTGCCGATGGCCGCTCCGGCGCAGCAGACAGGGCGCGCACGTGTGATCGCGGTGGCTGCACAAAAAGGCGGCGTGGGAAAAACCACGACGGCGGTGAATCTCGCTGTCGCTCTTTCGCAACAGCATGGACTTTCTACGCTTTTGATTGATCTGGATAATCAAGGACACGTCGCGTCGAGTTTGCGCGCACATATCAAAGGCGTAGCCTCGCAGACGGTTTCCAGTGCACTTTTGGCTCCTGGTACCGATTTGGATCTGCGTCCGGCGGTGGTGGCGACCAACCTCGATCGCCTGTGGCTGACCGGCGCGGACAAGCAGCTGGGCGCGGCGGAGGCGCAACTGGCGACTCGTCTGGGGCGCGAAATGCTGCTGACGCGGGCACTGCGCGCTTGTCGCCAGCAGTTTGACGCGATTGTGCTGGATTGCCCGCCGAATCTCGGATTGCTCACGTTGAACGCCCTTCTGGCCGCCGATCAGGTGCTTGTGCCCTGCGATCTGAGCGTGTTGGCCTTGGAAGGCGTTGACGATTTGATGAATACGATCGGCCAGTTGGACATGACGTTTGGGCGCGCGCCGCAGATCTTGGGGCTCCTCCACACGCGTGTTGATCGGCGCAATCACAAGCAAAACGCCGCGATTCGTCGCGCCGTGGAGGAGCGCTACGCGGGGCTGGCGATGGAAACGGAGATCGCTGTCAACACGTCGCTACCGACGGCGCAGTTGAACGGCACGTCAGTCTTTGCCGCAGCGCCGGAGTCGACGGGCGCGCGCGACTACGCAGCCTTGGCGGCCGAAGTGCACAAGCGAGTTTTCGCTTAGGACAGCGCGAGAATCAGTCCGTCGCGCCTTCCGCGATGACGCCGGGAATCGTGAAGATCGCGTCCAATTCCTGAGCGATATCGCCTTCTTCCGTCGAGCGTGCCACTGAAAGCTCTTTGACCAGGAGCGTGCGCGCTTGATCGAGCATCTTGCGCTCGCCGAACGACAGCGCCTTCGTGGACTTCAGCAGGCTCAGATCGCGCAGCACTTCTGCGATGTCGAAGATAGAACCGTTGTTCAGCTTTTCCACGTACGAACGATAGCGGCGGTTCCACGTTTGGTGGGAAACCTGCATCGAGCGGTCTTTCAACATCCGGTAGATGCGATCGACTTCCAGATTGCCGATGACCTTGCGCAAGCCCACCGAGTGGACCTTCGACACGGGAATCATGATTTTACGGTTGGTATTCAGAACGTTGAGCATGTACAGCACTTCGGTGTTGCCCGAAATCTGCTTGGACTCGATGCCCGTGATTTCCGTAACGCCTTGGCCGGGATACACAGCGCGATCGCCGATCTTGAACATCATGACAGCCTCCGCGGGAGATCGATGCGTGTGCATCGGTCGTGGCAAGGGCCGCAGGCTTAAGGCGCGCGGCATCTGGACAAGCTGACGGCACCGATGCACTCCGTCAGAACCGCCTAAGTATAACGCGCGGCGCCGAGTCGCGGCAATGGAAATCGGCGCACGGGTCGAATCTGTGACAAAAAGGTGTCAGTTCAGCGTTTGACGGGCTTTGAGCGCGCGGCTGAGCGTGCCGTGGTCCAGGTACTGCAGATCGGTGCCCTGCGGAACCCCACTGGCAATGCGGGAAGTGCGCACCGCGCGGTTGCGTAGGAGACCGTGGACGTACGACGCCGTGGCCTCGCCCTCCACCGAAATGGACGTCGCGAGGATAACTTCCTCGACGCTATCGGCTGCGAGGCGACTCAGCAGATCGTCGATGTGCAGATCGCGCGGTCCGACCCCCCGGAGCGGAGAAAGAACGCCGCCCAAGACGTGATAATGACCGTGGAATTCGCCGGAACGCTCGATTGCGAGCAGGTCGGCGATGCCCTCGACGACGCACACCGTACGCGCATCGCGCCGCGGATCGCTGCAGACCGCACAGAGGCGCGCCGTCGCCAAGTGGTGGCACTGTTGGCAGAACCCAACGCCGACGTGCAGGCCGGCCAGCGCGTGCGACATCGACTCCGCGTAGGTCGGCGGCTGCGCCAAGATGTGCAAAGCCAAGCGCTGCGCGGAACGTTCGCCCACGCCCGGCAAACGCCCCAGGAGCGCCGTCAGGCGTTCAAGCGCCTGCGGAAGCGCATCCATCAGGCGCTCGCTTCGTCGATCGAAACGTGGGTGATTTCACCCTGAAACGCTTCCACGACCAGTTGGACGCGATCGTCCCGGCGCAGCGCGTCCTCCCGTCCGGTGCGGCTCACGGCGCGCTCGCGCTGGCGGCGACCGCTCAGACTTTCCTGATTCGCACGCGAGTCTGGCGGGCCAATTTCCACGCGAACGTCGCCGAGGGCGCGCACCGCGCTGGCTTGCATCGCTTCGATCGCATCGGGCTCACGCGCCGACGACGAAAGGAATTCGGTGCCGAAACGCAGCGTCACGACGTTGCCGTCGCGGGTGGCCAAGGCGCGTTCAATCAGCGTGGCGACGGTCGCTTTGCCGGCGTCGCGAATGGCAGCCGCCCACGCGAGGAGCTTCGGATCGTCCACCGTGGTGGTACCGCTGCCTTGCGGGACTTCAATGTCTGGCGCTGGGCGACTCGGCGGGCCCGGCAAGGGACGCGGACTGGGCGATGGCAGACCGGTTGAGACCGGCAGGGGCTGAGTCGTGCGCTGAGGCAGCGCGGGGACACCGACGGGAGCCTGCGCACGCGGAAGTCCTGGCGGTTGCGGCAGACCGCCAGGCGACGGTAGACCACCGGACGTCGGCGGACGTGGCGGCGCGCCCTGCGAAGTGGGCGGCGTCCCCCGACCCGACGGCAGACCGCGCCCGCCGGCCAAGAGCGTCTCGACACGAACGGCGAGATCGGCGACGTCGACCAGCGACGCCGCGCGACACAGTCGCACCATGCCCAACTCGAGCGTCAGCCTCGGGTGGCTCGCGCGCGCAACCTGTTCCGCCAATTCCAGCAGCACGTGCGCCAGTCGTTCGAGTTCGCCCGTTGGCACGTCGCGCGCCATCGCTTGCAGCTGCTCCAGCTCCGTTTCCGCGCGATCGACCAGATCCCGGGCGTTGGCGCCCGTCAGCCGCGCCACGAGCAGATCGCGCGACTCCATGGCCATCGTCCGCGCGAACGTCTTGAGGTCCATGCCGTGATCGTGCGCCGCTGCGACGCTCTCGATGGCCAGTTTCGCGTTGCGCGTCAGCAGCGCCTGCATCAGCGCGTGGGTCCGATTGCGATCGGCAACGCCCAGGAGGCCCGCGACTTCATCGCCGACGAGATTTGCGCCGCCAAAAGCGATGACCTGATCGAGCACCGACAGCGAGTCGCGCAAAGAGCCGTCGCCTTCGCGTGCCACCAGATACAGCGCCTCCTGTTCGGCCACGACGTTTTCGCTTTCGCAGATCTTGGCCAGCAGCTTGACGATGTCGGCGGCCTTTACGCGGCGGAAGTCGTACCGTTGGCAACGCGAGCGAATCGTGATCGGCAAGCGTTGCGGGTCGGTCGTGGCGAGGATGAAGGTCACGTGCGCGGGCGGCTCTTCGAGCGTCTTCAGAAACGCGTTGGCCGCCTCATTGGTCAGCATGTGCGCTTCGTCGATGATGTAGATCTTGTGGCGATCGCGCACCGGTGAATAGCCGACGCCGCTGCGCAGTTCGCGGATCTCGTCGATGCCGCGGTTGCTGGCGGCGTCGAGTTCGTGGACGTCGATGCACGTGCTACTCGCGATCTCCCGACATGCGGCGCACGTGCCGCAGGGCGTGGGCGTCGGGCCGTGCTCGCAGTTCAGCATCTTGGCGACGATGCGCGCCGTTGACGTCTTGCCGGTGCCTCGCGCGCCGCAAAATAGCAGGGCGTGCGGCACGCGCTTCATCTCGATGGCGTTGCACAACGCGCGGGCAATGTGTTCCTGGCCAACGAGTTCGGCCAGCGTCGCCGGGCGATATTTGCGGGCAAGGACGAGGTACGCCATCTTCAGCCCCCACAGGTGGTGCAAACCAGAAACACAAAAGGCCCCGATTCCGGAGCCTTTTTGGTCGTTCATGTCCAGGGCTGGCGGCACACGGCTTAGCCGCTACCGTTGCTTCCTCTCAGACCTGGCGGGGTTCACAACACCACCGTTGCCGCCAGCCTTGGACACGAACTTTCAGACACATTTCGAACCGTGCGTCGCCCTGGTCGTGGCGGAGAGAACGGGATTCGAACCCGTGGTACCCTTTTGGAGTACACCCGCTTTCCAGGCGAGTACCATAAACCACTCGGACATCTCTCCGTACTGTCTCTCGCCTGGAACCCTCCGGTGCGGGCGCCGTTAAGGGCGCCCCGGCTGGCTAGTACTGCAGGCGAGTACGATAAACCACTCGGACAACTCTCCATCGCGAGGCAACATGTTACAAAATTCACTGGCGGAGAGCGAGGGATTCGAACCCCCGATACCTTTCGGTACACCTGATTTCGAGTCAGGCTCCATCAGCCACTCGGACAGCTCTCCAGTGAGTGGGGCAAATGCATTGCCATTCAGATTGTGCCTTACGTCCGGCCCTGAATCCGGTGCGCAACCGGTCGGGCAAGGTGCAGGAGGATAGCGCAGCGCGACGGGCTGTGCAAGCGGTCAGCTCGGTGGTACGTCCGTGAGCGGCGCATCGACGTCGTGGTCGATCTCCGGAATCACGCGCTCACCGCTGCGCAAGCTGGCAAAAAAGCCAGTCAACATCCGACTCGCCGCTGTTCTCCGCACGCCTTCGGTCAGGATCATGCGGTGGTTGAGGCGTTCGTCGTGGCCCAGCTGGTAGAGGCTGACCGCCGCCCCGGCCTTCGGATCGCGACACGCAAAGACCAAACGGCCGACGCGCGCGTTGATCGCGGCACCCATGCACATCGGGCACGGTTCGAGCGTGACGTAGAGCGTGCAGTCGTTCAGGCGCCAGGAACCGAGGGCGCGACCAGCCTGACCGAGCACGATAATCTCGGCGTGCGCGGTCGGGTCTTGATCTTGCTCACGGCGATTGGAAGCGATCGCGACGATCTCACCCTCGTGCACCACAACCGCGCCGATCGGCACGTCGCCCGCGTGACCGGCTTCCACCGCCGCGCGAAGCGCCACGTCCATGAAGTGCTGATCGGAATGCAGGGTCATCGGTTCTTGATCGCGCAAAAGTCCGGTTTCGAGCCACTGCTTCTGCAGCGTTCGCGTCGGAAGCGTGAATCTTGAGGGGGCGGGCACAGCTGGGCTCGAACCAGCAACCTTCGGTTTCGTAGACCGATGCTCTATCCAGTTGAGCTATGAGCCCGTTGCAAAGACGGGAAGACACTGGGAACCAGACACCTACGACACAACACGTGGAAACCGCAACAAAAGTTGCTGGCGGGGAGGAGGGGATTCGAACCCCTGATAGGATTTAAACCCTATGACGGTTTAGCAAACCGTTGCCTTCAGCCACTCGGCCACCTCTCCGTCCTGTCCGGAAGCCTTCGAGGCGTCGCCCTTCGGTCTCCCTTCTACATGTCCTGCGGGCGGGAGAGGAGGGATTCGAACCCCCGGAGGCTTTCACCTCGGCGGTTTTCAAGACCGCTGCCA
>CAITYF010000225.1 GCA_903896545.1 uncultured Myxococcales bacterium
AGTCGAGGTCAGCGTGCGCCTTACCGGTCGCGAGGGCGGCCGACAGCGAGGCGGTGTTGGCCACGTACTGGTAGATGAAGTAGTGCTGCTCGGTGAGCGCGTACTTCAACGACGACCACGTGCGGTTGTCCCAGTCCGACGCGTTCGCATCGCAGCGATCGTCAGCATCCGTGTCCGAACCGCCCTGACCGTTGCAGCAGGTGGTCGCGCCAACCGGCGTGAGCGCCGTGGTGACGGGGAAGCGGCAGTCGATGTGGACGCCCGCCGGATCGGTCTTCGGCGTGGCGTAGTAGGTCGCCGAGCCCTTCTTGATCAGGTCGAGGGCTTCAGTGGCTTCCGCCGCCTTGGCCGCACGCATGTACTTGGTGAACTGCGGCACCGCGACCACCGCCAAGATGGCGATAATGGCGACGACGATCATCAATTCAATGAGCGTAAAGCCCTTTTTGCTACGAAGATTCTTCAGCATGACGGTTTCTCCAAAATGCGCCCGTTTCCGAGCTCGCCCGCAACGCCGTTTCCGCCGTTGTCAGACAGATCCATTGGCTGCCACCGCTGTCGATGAAACCATACCCGCGCGGCGATTCTGAGACATTCCGAGGCTCGCCGCCGAGGCACGACACAGAGCATTGCACGGGGCGTGCCAAGCGCGTGTCTATTCGCCCGCAGCACTGCTATTGCAGGAGAATGCGACAAAAACGCGATCAGATCTTCGGCGAAAAGCTAGAAATTTCCCAACAATGCGTGTCGATTGTGACACTTTCCGTCACGTCCAGCCAGAATCGCCGGAAAAGGTGACGTTTCTCGGCGGTTTTCAGCCTCAGCGACGAAATATGGGGAACTTGTGCGCGAGAATTGTTCTCTATAGCTCATGAAATCAAGAGCCTGTGGTGCGATGACAAATTCTGTCACAGCGCGCGTACGGCGTCGACCAACACCTTCTTCGCCGGGGCGTCCAGCGCTGCAAAAGCGTCGCGCGCCTTCGTGCCTTCGCCGGCGTGGGCCAAGATGGCGGCCTCGACGGTCGGCGCGCGGCCATCATGCAGGTACGGCCCTGGGTTCAGGTGCATCGACCACAGCGGCGTACTGCGAGAGTACGACGGCGGCGTGCTCTCCATTTGATGCACGTCTGCGAGCGCCTTGCCCATGTCGTGCACGAGCAGGTCTGAGTAGAACTGCGGCGTTGGCTTGCCTTCTACTGTGAACGCGGACCAGTGACACGCGGCGCAGCCGATCGTCTTGAACGTCTCCAGACCCGCAGCGTGCTCGGCCGGCAACGGACGCGCAGGTGGTGTCGAAAGCGCGACAAAGTTTGCCAGATCAACCACTTCGGAGAAGGTCATCTCCGGGTCGGCCGTCGTGTCGTCGTCCTTGTTGAAGGCGCGATTTGGCGTCGTCACGCCAAGTTCGGCGTGCAGGGCGCCGATGATGAACTCGTCCACCGTCCCGACCGCCGGCTTGAGTCCGAACCGCATCGTGCCGCGCGCCGCCTCCACCTTGTCCGGTACCCAGCCCTTGGGCTCCGTGTGCACACCTGGTTCGGGCTTGTCCAGATGCGGCTGCGCGCGAATCTGCTCGCCTGGCACGGCTTCGATCCATCCCAAGCCCATCAACTGCGGCGGCAAACGGTCGCCCGACTTCACGAACTGCGGCGGCATCGCGAAGGGCGCATGTCCTTCCGCGGTGAAGCGTGGCATCAGGCGCGGGTTCGTCGCCTCGTTTGCATCGTTGCCGGGGTATTCGCCTGCCCAGAAATGCGTCGTGACTTCCGGGCTGCCGTGACCAAGCGGGTCGGGCAGGTTGTGGCACGCGAGGCAGCTTGTGTTGTTGAAGAACGGTCCGAGGCCGTTCTGCGGTGTGAAAACCTTGGCGAAAAGCGCCTGCCCGCGAGAAACGCTGGACTTTGCAGGTTCGCTGAGGGTGCCCGAAGCGAGCATCCTCGCGCGCCAGTCGACGCGGCTCTTCAGGTCGGCAAATTCCATCCCTTGTGGCACGGCGTCTGTCGGCGAGACGGCGCCTGAAAGCCCGACCGCAGGCGCAACCGCGATTGCTGTCTGAGGCGGTGGAGGGAGCGCGGCCTCGCGGCGGCAACCCGCTAACGCAGAAGCGAGCAAAATGCAGAGAACCGCCAACGCGGCCGTGCCGCTGGGAGACTCCGGACGTCGATGCATGGAAACTCCCGAGCCGCGCGCTTGGCGTCAGCCTTTGAGGATTGCTTGGCCGGCCAGACGACCGCTGAAGACGCAGCCGCCGATGAACGTGCCTTCCAAGGCGCGCAACCCGTGCATGCCGCCGCCGCCAAAGCCCGCGGATTCGCCGACGGCGTAGAGGCCAGGAATCGGCGTGCCGCTACCGTCCAGCACGCGTGATCCGAGGTCGGTGCGTATGCCGCCGAGGCTTTTGCGCGTCAGGATGAACTCACGCACGGCGATCAGCGGACGCGACCGTGGGTCATCGATCGGTGCGAACTTGCACGTGCGGAACCGATCGCCCTTGTAGCGTCGCGCGTGGGCGATCCGCCGCAGTTGGTCGTCGTTGAAGAGCGACTCACCGCGCGCAATCTGTGCATCGTACGCGGCGATTTCACGCGCCAAGACGTCGCCGTCGACCGAATCGTCGCCCTGACGCTCGTTCATCTTCTCCGCCAATTCCTTCACTGAACCCGCTGTGACGAAGTCCGGGCAGTTGTCCACGAAGTCCTTGACCAGCGCCTTGTTGCCAAAAAGCACGCTCGCCAGGAAGCGCGGGTAGCTCTTGTCGCGGATCGCATGGTTGAACTCGGAACCGGAAACGGCCAGCTCCTTTTCAGCGATCTTTTGATTCATCACTTGCCATGAATACTGCTTTGGCTGCTGGGCAATCGTCTCGACGAGGTAGCGGGTGTCGAACGCCGTCACGAGCGGCGGCGGTCCCAAACGTTTGCCGTGCGCGTCGACCCACAGCGCTGACTTCGGCGGGACAAGCGAAAGCCCGTGGTGGGCGTGGGTCGGCTTCCAGTGGTGCACGCCCGCGGCGTAGTTCCACATTTTCTCCAGGTGTGTGACCTGCGCGCCGTGCACTTGCGCCGCGTCCTGCAGCGCGCCATCCGCCTCCGGGTGCGATCCGTTCAGCAGCACATCCGGCGCTTTGCCCCACGGTTTGTACCAATTGCGGCGTACGCGTTCCAGGTCGCCCGCGATGCCGCCCGACGCCACAACGACGTTCTCGCCCGTTGCGGAGAACTCTTTGCCGGTCTCTTCGTCGATGCCGGTGCAGCCGTTGATGCGACCGCCCTGACTGGTCAGCTCGGCCACCCGGTGTCTGTAGTGAATCGTCAGTTTCTCGCGGTGCGGGTGCTTCTCAATGGCCGCCACCAGCGCGAGGATCAGGCCGTAGCCCGTGCCCCAGACGATGTGAAAGCGCGGCACGCTGTTGCCCGGCTGATACAGACCGCGCTCCACCCAATTGACAACAGGCAGGAATTTCACGCCGCGGCTAACCAGCCAATCGCGGACATCTGGCGTTGCCCGGCTCACGAACGCTTCCGCCCAGCGGCGTGGCCACTCGTCTTCCGGCGGGATCTCACCAAACGCGAGCCAGTCGGAGTGCGCGAGTTCGACCGTGTCTTTGATGCCCGACTTGCGTTGTTCGGGCGAGTCAACGGCAAAAACGCCGCCAAACGAGATGCGGGCCAAGCCGCCGAGGCGGTCCGGCGTCGCGCGGTCCAAGAGCAAGACGCGTTTGCCGGCGTCAAGCAGTTCGAGCGCGGTGGCGAGGCCAGCGAGGCCGCCGCCCAAAATCAGCGTGTCAGACGTGTAGGTGGCGGACATGACGCACCAAGAGCCGGCAACAGGCCGGAGATACCGAGAAAGTAGCGCGAACTTGCGGCGGAGGGAAGCGGTGGGCGAGGCGGAAGCGCGTGAAAGGCCATCGAATCGTCACGGCCTACCAGGGCACCTGCCAATTCGCGTCAGGCAGGTCAAACGAACTGTTCGCGCTGGCGCAAAAGCGGAACTGAAACGGTTGTTCCTCGATCTTCAGGCTCCGCAAAATCGCCGCCGACGGTCCTGTGCCGATTTCCAAAAACGGCCGGTCGGGCTTGCCGCCCTTCTTCCAGAGCGCGGAAAGGTTTTTTGTCACGTTGTAAGTGCCCTTGAACGTCGTCTGTGCGCGCAAGTACCGGTCACCGAGCTTGGAGTAGATCCATCCTGTCGTGTCGAAAGACGTCGCTGATCCAGTGGTTGGCACGCGTAATGTAAAGTATGGCGTTGCATCTTCTTCTTGGGCAACCGTCACGCATTCGCCGTCTCCCACCGTCAAGTCGATGGCTTGCGTGACCTTTGGTAGGCCCCAAATGTTGTTGCCGCGCAGCTGGTTCTCCTTGGACGTGACGGGCATCCCAAAAACGTAGTAGCCCATCTGCGGAAATAGCCCCTGCGCCAGCATCGGGAGCACCGGCCAGTCGCGTCCGGGACCCGCCAGGATCGGCAGCGTCATCGCGATCTCGTTGTACGCGGGAATGCCGAGGACGTTTTTGTAGTGGTAGCACGACAGAACCACCAGCGAGCGACCTTGCGTCATGCGGACGGGCTTCATCCCCGAATGCGGAAGAATCGCCTGTGCCGCTTCGTAATCACAGAGGAAAATCCCCATCGCGGAGGTGACGTCGCCGTAGAAGGTCGGGAAGTCGTAGGTCCGCTTGCGTTCCGGCGTCAGGGTGATCTCTGCTTGCCGCTGCTTGAAACGCTGGAAGAACGGATCGGAAAATTGATCGCGATTCTGCAGGGGTAGGGTAGGGATCTCAAACGTTGGCTTCATGTTCGGCTCCGTGCTGCGGCAACGGAGATAGCACGGCGCGGGCACAACGGAAATGGGTAGACGCTCAGACCGAAGTTCGCGACCGCCCGTTCGCCATCTTCGGCGCCCCACATGACGTGCACGTTCGCGATCCAGTCCGAGAGGGCAACAGACTTGACCCACAGAGCCTGGTGTTGGACAAAGGTCGTCTGTTCAAAGCACGGTGCCGACGTTGCCGATCGAGATGCTGGGGCCAAAGATGAAGGCCCAGTGGGAGGCGCTCTTGCCGTTGACGCCGGCGGTTGCGTCCGCTGCGTTGGCGAAGAATTGGAATTCGGGACGGAATTCGTAGGCGACCCATGCGTGCAGGTTGAGCGATGCTTGGCTGGGTTGGCCGATGTTGCCCAAAGGCACCGCGATGCCGACGCCGCCGACGGCCGCCAAGGTCGCGGGGTAGTTGGGAAAGTTGCCGGTGCCGACGAGTCCGATCCCCATCGCACCGAGCTCGATGCCCACGAGGCTGTCCTTGCCGTCGTGGTCCAGGAAGACGAGGCGTGAAAGGACGCCAAAGTTGAGGGTGAGGAGGCCCGTCGGCGCGTTGGTGCGGTAGAGACCGGTAGGGAAGGACGCCGTCGCGTAAAAGCGGACGTGCCCAGTGCCGGTGATGACGGTCCATTGCAAAGCGGCGGCGTTGGTCTTGGCGTCGGCGCCGTCCTGAAAACGGGTCTCATCGACGACGTGGTAGACGCGGGCGCTGATGCGGTCAAATGGCGCTTTGACACCGTGAATCCAGAACGTCCGGTCCTCCAGCCCCGGTCGCAGTACGGCGCGCTCGCTGACATGTGTGCCTGACCGATTGGCGCCGTCCAGCGCCGCAACGTCGACCTCGATTTGCACGCTTTGCGGGCCATCTTCAGGCTTCAACCGCGACCGATGCACGACGATGCGGCACGAATCGCGCTTGTCAAAGCGAATCCGCGGCGTTTCCCCCGTGGGCATCACCTGATTACCGCCGTGCTCATCCGAACACAGCATTTCCACGATGTCCTCGCGCGTTTTGCTGCCGGCCAGTGGCACCTGAACGCTTGCTTCCCGCAGCGGTCGCTGGAGCGGGTCGGCGACAACAGCCAGATCCACGCCCTGCAGACTTGGCGGCAACGTGTCCGCGCGCAGTCCATAGCGCAGCGCCACGGCGCCGTTTGCTGTTTCCTCGCCACGCACCAGAAAGCCGTCGACCTGCGGCCGCGACTGGTACACACCGGTCATCGGCAACACGACAAGCCGCGTGTGTTCGTCCAGCGGCGTGACTTTGACCAGCGCGTCGCGGTTCTTAGGCAGGAAGTCGATCGGGCCGTAACCGGGCATTTCTAAAGCGACCTGTGGGTGCGGTGGCGGCCGCGTCAACGTGGTCAGCGCGGCCAGAATCGGCGCATCTGGATCGGCGCGGCTCGCGGTCACCGTCATCCGGTCATTGACGATGCGGCCGGCGCGCAGAAGCACGAACACGGCTTCACCTTCTTTTTCAACGCGCAGCACGTCCGCCGGGTCGCCGTCTGCGGTCCAGCGCAGCGTCCGCACGTCCTTGGAGCAACGCGCATCCATGCGGACCACAACGCGCACGTCATCGAGGTCGCGCACGGGGGGCCCCGACACCAGCGAAATCGGGCAGTGCAGGAGCGTGAAGGTCGAAGACGCCTGCGGCTCCATCACGTCCCCGCGTTGCACAAAAACGTGGGGCGCGAGTCGCACACGGACTTGCACCGCGCTCGCTTGCCCGGACACGCTGCGCACGAGAATCGCGCCGTCGGTGAGTTCGCAGCGCGCCAAGCCACAGTCCACGCTCGCGATCGCTTCCGGATGCGGAAGGGGAATACGCGCGAATCCGTCCGTCAGTTCGACACCCGACGTGGCTGGCAGGGCGCGCGCCAGGATGATGCGCTGCGGACGCAGGGTCAGGAACGACGGTGGGAGCTGTTTGCCGTTCACATCGAAGAGCGTGAAGGTGTCGCCGCCGCCGAGTCCGGCGGGCAGCCAAGTGATCGGCGTGTCGAGGCTGTTGCTGCGACCCAAGCCGAGTGTGCAACGTTCGGGTCCGTTGCTTGCCGCGGTGCTGGAATGGCAGACGTCGTCGCCATCGCGCTTGTCGTTCTGGCTGTGTGCCTGCAGGCCGTTCAGGTGCGAACCGGCGAACTCCAGGCGACCCTCATCGGGCCACCAACTCACGCTGCCGGGATCGATGGCGGGCAGCGGCGCCGACGCGAGAAGGGTGACCACTTCGTGTGAACTCGCGCACGCGGTCACGTCGGCGGCGATGCGAACGAGTGCCGTACTGCCCGGTGCGATGCTGGCGTCGACGCGCGCGGAACGCCGATCTGTGTCGTACGTCCAGCCTTCTGGCGACGGGCCGCAGAGAATTCCACGTTCCTGGGTGACGCGGCCGCCAACCGGCGTGACCAGCACGTTCGCGGCGAGCGCAGCGGCCGGCATCAGCCAGCACGCGAGGGCCAAGATCGCTACGCGCAACGCCATCGTCGCTCTCCCTGTGTCCGAACGAACCGGCGTTGGCCGCTCACGGCCAGGACGCACGACGCTCCGAGTTTATTCACGAAGGCGCACGCGAGGCGAGCAAAAAGCGACCTTCAGGATGCGACAATTCCTGTCGCATCGCGCCGAGTACGCCGTTGTCCTGAGCGTCAGTCCACGCCTCGTCAACGGACACGGCCTCACGTGGTGTAGAAAAATCGGATGAATCGTCTTGTCTACGGGCGACTTCAGAACGCCAAGGCGAGGCCTGCGGAGACGCCGAGTTCGCCAAGCGGCACGCCTTCCACGAAGAGTCCCGGCATGACGGGCAAGCGCACCGTTGGCGACCAAGCGAGCCCGGCGCCGAGTTGGTAGTGCCAGCGGTCCGTGCCGCTGTCCTGCGCCAAGCCGGGGCGCGACCAGAGGACGGGGCCGCCAAACGTTCTGGCGACAGCGAACACTTCGACGCCGCCAGGCAGGCGCCAGCCGACGTCACCGCCGACGCGCAGGTCAAACGCGAGGAGCGAACTGCCGTCAGACAGGCCGTGCCCCGTTCCGGCGAGCGCAGCGCTTGTGCGCAAGAATGGTCGCCAGCCGTCGGCCGCGAGCCACGTGCGTCCAGCGGTCACGCCGGCGATCCAACCGGGTCGGACATCTGCGCTTGCCGTGACGCCCTGCCACTTGCCGTTCAGGATTCCGCCGCCGACGACGCGCACCGTCCAAGCGCCGAAGCTGCGACCCAACCACGCTGCCACTTGGCTTCGTTCCAAGGTCGCGCGACCGCTCGTGCCCATGCTCAGGTCTGCGTGCATCCAGCCCCAAGCGGCACCAGTTGTCCACGCGACGTTTTCGCGCGCCGTGCCGTCGGTTGGCGTGACGTCGGTTGCCTCTGACGTTTGAAATTCGGGAACCGCCGGACCGGCGGGGATGCTGCAGCCTCAGGCGCGGGCAGGGCGCGGGGCGGCAAGAAATGCAAATGAACACAAGAAAATCGCAACAAGCCAGCGCATGGGTTCTCCGTTCCTGACGGCCGGTCTTGGCGTAAAACCAGCCGACGTTCAGCCATCAACGTACAAGACTTCAAGCGCTGTTGCGCGGTGGAATTGTGAGGCTCATGGAACTCTTGGCGAAAAGCGCCGGACTTGGGCCGGAATGCCGACGTTCGATCGGCGGCAGATTGCCCAACACTTGCAGCACTGTTGCGTTGTGTCCCACGCGACCAGCGTGCCTGCGACAGATTGACGCGGCTCCCGTCCTCCGATTACGATGAATTTGACTCAGGACGTATGACT
This sequence comes from uncultured Myxococcales bacterium, assembly GCA_903896545.1. Classification (GTDB taxonomy): domain Bacteria; phylum Myxococcota_A; class UBA9042; order UBA9042; family UBA9042; genus CAIYBN01. The sequence goes on from CAITYF010000225.1 coordinate 8,592, forward strand.
TTTTACGCTTGGCGAGGATTCAAATGTTCAAACTATCCACCGCCCTTTTTGCGTGCGCGATCTGCGTTGCTTGCGGAACGGCGGCCACGGCGACAACTGCTGCTGCGGACGCGACGGGTGACGCGGCGTTGGTCGATTCGACTGCTGACGACGTCGCCAAGGGCGGCGATGCGACTTCTGGCGAGGTTGCAGGTGCGGACGCCAAGGGCAAAGACGCGGTTGACACGACCGACGCGGGCGGCGTTCCGCTTCCAGATCCCGCGGCGGTGGACGCAGCGTTGGATAAGCACATCGACGCTTTCGCAGCGGCAATCTGCAAAGGCCAGAACGTGCCAGGTGGCTGCGCCGTGCAGACGTGCGAAGAGGAAGCGAAGGCGCGCCTGCTCCAACCGGCAAATCTGGCGGTGGCGCTTCGGGCGGACATGCTGGCCGGACTCACGAAAATCGACGCCGTGCAGGAGGCGAAGTGCTTTGCTCTCTTCACACCTGGCACTGGCTTCCAGTACGTGTGGGGCTCGTTTGGCGACCTGATCAAGTGGGAAGGCATCCGCATCGGCAATGGTGGCTTGCCTGAGCCTTGCCGCGCCATGTACGTGGGCCAACTTCCCGACGGCGTCTCTTGCGGGATTCCACGCCAATGCGCGTCCGGTGATTGCCGCATGTCCCAGGGCATGTGCTCAGCGCGCACGTGCCAACCGGCCACGAAGGTCGGCGCGGCTTGTCCCTGTTCGCCCGGTCAGGCGTGCGTCAACGGCAAGTGCGCATTGCCCAAGGCGTCCGACTGCATCAGCGGCTGTCTTGGTTTGACCGCGTGCGGCGCGCAAGGCTGTGTGAAGTTGCCCGGCGCCGGCGAGCAGTGCGACACGTCGGAGCCGTCGTCGTGCGAACCTGGGCTCATCTGCATGGACCAAATCGATGGCAGCCCCGCGCTGTGCACGGCGCCCGGGTACGTCGGCACGGTCTGCGCTGAAGACAGCTGGTGCAAGAAAGGACTCGGCTGCGTCATCGGCGCCGGGCCTCCCGGCGAATGCCAGCCCTGCGTCGTGTCCGGAACCAGTTGCACCTACGCCGGCGACTGCACGGGCAATGCGCCCGTCTGCTCAGACGGCAAGTGCGCGCCTCTCCTCGCCAAAGGCGCGGCGTGTGCCAACGCCCCGACCGGCCACCCGATCTGCGCGACTGGACTGCAGTGCGATCCAAAAACCGGCAAATGCCAGGACTTGCCAGGCACCGGCCAAGCTTGCGGCGAGAACGGCCTCTGCGGCGGCGACAACGGCTGCGTCAATGGCAAATGCCAAGCCCCGCTCAGCGGCGGTGCAAAGTGCCAAGCCAACTCGACCGACCAATGCCGCCTTGGCTTCTGGTGCGTGCCGAGTAGCAGCGGCGGGATGTGCGCCTCCGATATCAGCTGCGCGCAGTGACGCGGTCGGCCGGGAAAGTTACATCCCAACCAGCGCAAACATCGCGCCTTGCGGATCCTGCAGCTGCACGATGCGCGCGCCGCCCGGCACCGGCATCGGCCCGTTCAGCTTCACGCCGCCCGACGACGTCGCGCGCGCCAACGCGGCGTCCAGGTCCGCGACCATGATGTAGTGTAGCCACGCGGACGCAGGCATCTGCGGCGGACGCTTGAGGATGCCGCCGAACTGCAGGTCCCCCAAGCCAATCACGGTGTAGGCGCCCATCGGTCCCATGTCCATCTCGACAAAAGTCTTCCAGCCGAACAGTTCCCCGTAGAACGCCAGCGCCGCCGCAGGGTCGGACGTCATCAGCTCATGCCAGTTGAACGCGCCGTGCTGCTTGGTATCCGCGAGCGGTCCCGCAGACTCCGGCGTGAAGATGGAAAACGCCGCGCCTTGCGGATCGGCGACGACGGCGAACCGCCCGGTCTTGGGAATGTCCATCGGGCCAAAATAAAGACGACCGCCCAGCGCTTGGACTTTGGCCGCCGCAGCGTCGACGTCTTCCACGGTGATGTAGCCATTCCAATGCGGCGGTGCGCCCATCTTCTTGGCGTCTTCCGGCAGCCACGTTGCGCCGCCCACTTGAACGCTGGCGTTGTGGATGTGCGGATAAGCGTGCTCGCCCTCGGTGCTGCCCTCGAAGCTCCAGCCCGTGACGACGTGGCTGTAGAACGCGATGGCGGCGTTCAGGTCGGTTGTGTTCAGTTCGTGCCAGACGAAGTAGCCGGTGTTCTGCAACATGCGCGATTCCTTTGGGCGATGGGAAGAAAAGACTTGCCGCTGAAGAGGATGCGGGCAGCTGCGGCCGCGGGCAAGGGCAATCCGGACATTGCGTCGATTTTCTTGGAATTTGACGGACGGGCTACGCCCGCGCGGGGCATCTGGAGTGTTCACGCAGCGTCGCGCAAGCGTCAGACGATGCGGGCCAGTTGCACGGCCACGAAGCGGCACGGCAGTCCGACGGTGTGGCAAAGACGAAAAAGCCTCTGGTTCCAGAAGCTTTCTTGGTGCGCACACGAGGATTTGAACCGGCAAGCGCGCATAGGCGCGCGCGGCAGTCCGACGGTGTGGCAAAAACGAAAAAGCCTTCGTTTCCGAAGGCTTTCTTGGTGCGCACACTAGGATTTGAACCGGCAAGCGCGCATAGGCGCGCGCGGCAGTCCGACGGTGTGGCAAAAACGAAAAAAGCCTTCGTTTCCGAAGGCTTTCTTGGTGCGCACACTAGGATTTGAACCTAGGACTCCCACCGTGTGAAGCGGAAAAGACGCTTTTGAAAACAGGCAGTTCCATGACAATTAGCTAGTTAGCTGACACATGACGATGCCTGCCGACAGCATCTTGAGCATCTGGGAACACCAGCGGGAACACCAGACGCACCTGGTGTTCCCATTGTGGCGCAGTGTCACGAAGACAGTCTGTAAGTTGTTGAAAGTGCGTAGGTCGGCGCACGACTCTGGCGCGGAATCGACTTGGCGCAGGTAGTGGACTGGGCGGATACGGCAGAGCAGTTAGCGCGCCGGACGTGACGAGAAAGTGGCAGTTTTACTGCGGAAATGGCTAGCCTTCGCTCATTCGTCCTTTTGCGGCAACACGGTGCCCTTCTTCAGCCAGCGACGATGTAGCGGCACGTACAAGCTGTACGATGCTCGTGGCTCCGTGACGATGCCCGCTTGGTGCAGTAGCAGATAGTATTTCTTGACATACGTGTCGAATGTGCCCACCGCCGCGTCCAACTCAGCCCACGTGACTTTTCCTTCTGGCGGCTCCCCGCGATGGGCTACCGTGCGTTCCACGAACTCCCGGACTTTGTCTGTCTGCCGTTCCAAGTGCTCAAGGTCGTTGTTGACGCCTTTCGCGCTGATGTGGTCTTCGTCACGGTTTTGCGGATGCCGGGTCAGGTCAAACTCGTCAAATGCCGCGTGCGCCCGTTGTACGTGGTAGTTGTCCCGACCGTGCCACTCGGACACGAACCACGCCCGCGTCAAAATCTCCGGCCTGGACGCGATTTCGTGAAGAAGGTGCTTCAAGACCGGCCGGTGGCTGCCGGTCCGGTTTCCGGGGTTCCAGTGGTCAAGTTCGCGTCTGAGACTCATCGCCACGAAGGTGAAGTGGTTTAGCGCCATCCACTGGAACAGGAATCCCCCCCAATGCGCCAGCGCTACGTTCACGTCGAAAACGTCGCGCATGAGGCGGAACAACTTGCGGTTCCAGCCCACCGCGATTGCCTCTCCTGAGCAAATTTCGATGGACTCACGCCACCGACGAATGACGTCCGCGGCGGCTTCGTTCGCTGTCGCCTGGCGGCGAATCTTTGCCACGCACTATCCCTGCTGGTGCCGTTCCCGAGCGCGGGAACTTTGGATTTCGAACGTCACAGCCGCAATGACGCTGCACGCCGTCCCGCCTATCGCGCGATGAAAGCTGCCATCGTAGCGTCCTTCCGCTACACGCCGGTGTCAAGGCAACGGTCGGCGGGTCGCAAAGAAGCAAACAGCCGCACCTGAACATGCCCCAGCACCTTTCGTGGCCGCAAAAGCCTTGTAGATAGCGTCGTCATCCCAGCGCTTGACCGCCTCAGCGCCCCCAGCGCAAAACCACCAGTCATTCTCGATATAAGCGACCTGGAACCGCTCGGACGGCTCCCTGCTCATCACGAGCAGATGCGTCACGCGGGCTGTCCGCTGGGCGCGTTGTCCATTTCCTCCCCTACTGCCGGCCAGTAGGCCGGATTGGATGTCCCCATGCGTCTCATCGGCGTTTTGAACGAACACGAAACCGTCCCCTGCGCGTCCTGCAACCACACCTGGAGCGTGCGTTACCTGGTCCGCGACCTTGGCCAGCATCGCCTGCGCGGCGAAGGCTTTGCCTACATCTGGTTTGACGACGGGGCCATCATGGTCAACTACTGCCCGCATTGCGACGTGCCGGCGATGGCGCGCGTTCAGGTGCCGGTTCATGTGGCGCAGCCTTTGGCAGCGTGAAGAAAGCGGCAGCCAGTGCGACATCGTGGGCCTCGGCCTGCGGTGTTGCGCGCCGTTTTCTTATTATGGCTAATCTTTTTAGGGGTGTGCGTCTTGATGGAGCACCTCGGTAGCACGGCCGGCCGGGTATCGGTCGACGGACTTGTCGCCCCTGCCGCGACAAGCTATACCGCTGCCGGTCTCAACCGTGCACCGGAGCCACCATGTCCCTGCCTACGCTCTTTGACCTCTGCACCCCGCGCGACGATGTACTCGCCGGCAACATTCAGGAATCGGACTTTGCTGCCGACCTTGCACAGGTGCTGCGCGGCGAAGGCCCAGACGACTATCGCGACCCCGTGAAGTTTTTTGCGAACACGCATCCGACACGCGGCCTCCGCTCGCTGCTGCAAAACGTGCTGCTCAGGCTGCGCGGCGACGGAGGCGAGATTGCGGCACTGTTCCGCCTCGACACCCAATACGGCGGCGGTAAGACCCACGCGCTGATTGCCCTGTCGCATGCCGCCCGTGGCATGACCGGCGTCAACAACATCGACGAGTTTGTCGACCGTGCGCTGGTTCCGCAGGGCAGCGTGCGCATCGCCGCGTTTGACGGTGAAAACGCAGACCCGAGCAACGGCAGGCCGCTCGGCGGCGGCCTACGTGCGTTTACCCCATGGGGCGAGCTTGCCTTCGCCTTGGGCGGCGTGGATGGCTATGAAGTCGTGAAGAAGAGCGACGTGAGTGGCGAAGCACCGGGAGCGGACACGCTACGGGAGCTGTTTGCCGGGCAGCCGACGCTCATCCTCTTGGACGAAATTTCCATCTACTTGCGTAAGGTTGCCAATCGTCCGGGTGCACGCGAGCAGATGACGGCGTTCATGACGTCGCTGTTCAAGGCGGTGGAAGGCACGAAGAACGCGTGCGTGGTGTTCACCCTCGCCATCGGCAGAGACGGCAAGGCCACCGACGCGTACTCGCCGGAAAACCTGTTCGTTGCCGAGATGTTGGCTGAGTTGGAGAGTGTGGCGGCGCGCAAGGCAACGCTCCTCGACCCGACCGCGGCGGATGAAACTGCGCAGGTGCTGCGTCGCAGGTTGTTCAAGTACATCGACGACGCCCGCGTGCCCGAAGTTGTCGCCGCGTATCAGGAGCTGTGGAGCCATAACCGCGACGACCTGCCCGGCTTGCGTCTCAATGAGGACCGCGGTCACGACCTGCTGGTGGGCTATCCGCTCCATCCCGCATTGATGGGCGTCCTCACCAGCAAACTGTCCACGCTGAGCACCTTCCAACGCGTCCGCGGCATGCTGCGGTTGCTCGCCCGCGTCGTGGCTCGCATGTGGGCGCAACAGCCTCCGGGCACGTACGCCATTCACCCGCATCACGTCGACCCAGGCGTCGAGGCCATCCAGCAAGAATTGGTCGCCAGGCTCGCTATGAGCGCATACACGCCCGCCATCCGCGTGGACGTGTCCGCCGGTGACGGGCAGGCCGTAGCGCTCGCGCAGCAGCTTGACCAGAAGAATTTCTCCGGCGACGCGCCGTACACGTCCTTCGCGGCGCGGACGATTTTGCTGCACACGTTCGCCTTCAACGATGACCTGAAGGGCGTCACGCGCCCTGAGCTGCGGTACGCGATGCTCGCGCCGGGCCTCAACCCAAGCTGGATTGAAGACGCGCGCAAGAAGTTCGTCGATGAATCTGCGTACCTGGACGACCGCCCCGACGCACCCTTGCGGTTCTCGACCGAGGCGAACCTGACGCAAATTATTCGGCGTCGGCAGGACAACGTGGACCCGAGTGAAGTCCGGGCCGAGTTGAATGACCGCATTCGGCAGCTTTTTGGCGGCAGTACGCTTGAACTCGCGCCGTTCCCCGCGGGGCCGGGTGACGTGCCCGACGACATCGGCAACGGCAAGCCGTATTTGGTGGTGACCCACTTCGATGCCGTCTCCATCCACGGCGACCTGGTCGCGGTACCGACCGCGATTGAGAAGATGTACCGCCACCGCAGCGACGGCGTGGCGGATTTCCGCTTGCTGCAGAACAACGTCTGTTTCCTTGTCGTTGACGAAACGCAAAAGGACGAAATGCGGAAAGCAGTCGTCCGGCGCCTCGCCTTGCGCGACCTGCGTCATCCTGACCGTATTCGCGAACTGGCACAGCATCAGCAGGACAAGGTACAGGAGCTGTACGCAAAAGCCGACCAGCACATCGCAGTAACGGTCCAGCAAGCGTACCGCCACTTGTTCTACCCGACGCGCAACCGGATTGAAGGTGCGCCAGTGGACCTCGGACACCATGTCATCGAGAAGCAGATGTCTTCGTCTTCACCGGGCAACGGGCAACTGCAGGTGGTCCGCACCCTGCGCGACGTGAAGAAGCTGCGAACCGGCGAGGACCAGCCGGATTCACCGTCGTACGTGCGCGACCGTACACCGCTCAAGCGTGGCCAGATTACCACTGCCTCTCTGCGCGAGGAATTCCGACGCGACACTGCGCTGCCCATGCTCATCGGCGACGACATATTCTCCCGCGGCATCCGGGACGGCATCAACTCCGGCGACTATGTCTACAAGAGCGGCGAACTGTTGGTCGGCAAGGGCGACCCGTTCGCGACCATCCGGGTCGACGAGCAATCCTTTGTCTACACGATGGAATACGCACGCGCGCAAGGCATATGGCCGCGCCGAAGCGAGAAGGAGCCGGAATCGACTACGGGCGGGCAGAGCGGGCAGCAGAACAGCACCATCACTACGGGTGGAGGCGACAAATACGTCCCGCCTGTCGGCCCCAAGCCAAGTGGCATCCGACCGCAAGACGTGCCTCCTGCGGCGCTACATGCTGAGGCTCCACTTCCGGCGGCGTTGTCGCAGCTCTGGACACAGGCGCGCGGGCGTCGCATCGCTGCGCTGGCAGTGGTCCGGCTCAAAGTCTTCGAGTTCCAGGACGCCTTCAAGCTGCTTGGCGCCATCGGCACGGTGTCTGGCCCCAAGCGGACAGTGGTCCTGGACGCTAAGTATGAAACTGCGGACGGGAGCGAGTGCGACGCGGTGTTCAACGGCACCATCGAGGACGCCAAGCCGCTCAAAGACTTTCTGGACCCGCAGCTCCGCGCAGCCACAGAGCGTGCCGTCCAGGCGACGTTTACCCTTGCGTTCCCGGACGGATTGGCCTTGGATGGTGATGCGCCGGAGAAGCTGGCGGAGCGTCTGGTCAAGTTCGCCAGTGGCAACGCGTACGTTGAGGCAGAGGCTAAGGAGCGAGCATGAGCACGCACCGTCTGCGTCGAGAAGAAATCACGGCTCCGCAAGCGCGGCCGCTGTATCAACTCCGCGTGCATCGGCACTCGCCGAGTGACCAGGAGCTGGAAGTCTGGCAATTGCCGTCGCCGTCGACGCCGAACCTCACAACGCCACGTCGCGTTGCGGGTCTGCGCGGGCGCAACCTGGAACTGATTGAGCACCGCGTGCTGCGTCGGCTGAAAGCTGCGAAGGTGGATACCACTGGCGTGCTCATCGGCGCAGAAGTGCGTCACAACCTTGACGAGGACCTGGCGCTGATGCTGGGCCTGCTGTTCCGGCTGCTGGCGCCGATGCGCGACCGCGACAACATGCGTGCCTGTGCGGACGGCGTCGAGGCGATGGCGCGCGAAGAGGCGGCGTACTGGCTGGGCATGGCGCTGCATCGGAAGAATCCGCGCCGCGTGCTCACCGCGTTGCGGTTCCTGCTGACCGAGCCCAAACATTAACGACTGAAATAACAACAGTTTCGTGACCGAACTCGCGGAAACGCCGTTGACGTAGTTCACCGTGCCGACTACGCTGTACAGCCCGGGCCGCGACCACCTGGGCAAGGCAAACACCATGATTGACACCAACACCGTCATCGAAAACGAGAAAAAGGCATTCAACGCCCGACTGGCCGAGATGCTCAAAGAGCACGGCGGCGAGTTCGTAGTGTTCAAGGGTGGCGAGCCCGTTGGCTTCTTTCCGGACACCGCATCCGCTTATGGTTTCGCCATGGACAAGTACGGTCCAGAAGGTGGCTTTTTGATTCGGGAAGTAGCCGAAGGTCGACTGCAAGTGGCTTCGCTGACTTGGCATCTGGGCGTGTCGCATGTCAGGTAGCAAGCACGACGCTGACAAGCGACAAGCGGAGCACCGCGCGAAGCAAAAGCTCAAGCGAAAGGACGCAGTAAGGAAGTCGGGCGGGACACCACCAGTTACGACGGTGCCGTCGGCATGGGTCAAGTTCGAGTACAACTATGGCCCGGACATGCTGCAGGGATTTGGCCCGCACGTCATCGCCGAGTGGGCAGTGCCAGACCGGTATGCGGCGTTTCTGGCACTCAACAACCGACCGGTGCCACCGCCCATCGTCGGGCACATTCTTGTGGACACCGGGGCATCGAGCACCTGTATCGCAGAGGAAGTCGCAAAGGAACTGGGCCTGACGCAGATTGACACCGTCACCACGTACGGCGCTCACGGCGGCCAGACCAGCCGCGTCTATCTGGCGAAGTTCCGCCTTAGCGTTCGCGACGAGGACGGCCAAATCCACACGGTCGAACAGGAATTGGCCACCATGGCGATTCACGACATGCAGGGCCTCCACGACGCAATGGGCGTCCGGCAGTCGGACGGTTCACCGGTCCGTCCCGTCGGGCTTCTTGGACGCGACTTCTTGCGCCACACACGGCTCACGTACCACGGTACCGAAGGCCGCTTCCAGATAGCCGTTTCCAAGGCGCTGGTGCGCCAACCCTGATGGCGTGGCGTCACATTGCGCCGTCCGGCATCGTGCCCTTGGGAAGTAAGGTGAAGCGCGCACCCGTCCACCTAGCAAAGCTGCGGGCAGTTGGGTCCTTTTTAGCCGCCTCCTCGATGAGATGCGCTTGAAAGCTCGATAGGTTGGCGTCGGACATCGTTTCCATTCGCTGCGGACTGCCTAGCACCTCCCGCCAGACGTGCGGTGCCAGTAGGTCGATGAAGCGGCCCAGTTCAAGAATTTGCGGGAGCTTCACCGTGTCCTTCACGTACAGGTGCCGCTCGTGCATGTGGACGCCGGTGTTCCGCAGAAGCTTGTAGGCGTCCTGAAGCAGCGCGGCGTTGCCATCTGCCGTGAAGCAAGCGGCTCGTTCGGCAAACTGTGTGGCACCAGCGCCTTTCTCCGTGGCTCCAAACACGAGTACCTCCAGCGAGCGGACCAAATTTGCCGAACGCTCGATGGCGTCGCTGTCGCCGCTGTCCCGGAATCCGCGTAGGAGCGCACGGAGGCCATGCCACAGGCGCCGGAACTCGTCTGGCCGCTTGTTTCTGGCGATGATGCCCGCGGCCACGTTGTCGACGCTGGCCAGTATGTCTGCGTCTAAGTTCGGCCAGCCGTCTACACCGCGGAGCCGAATCGGATGCGCGAAGTCGTCGATGCGTCCACAAATCTGGCGCGCACCGTCAGCAACCTCGCCGTACACACCGTCGACTCGCTCGACGCTCAAGATGCCGTGCAGCCACATTGCGTGCCATACCGCCGCGACGCGACTCTCGGCTTCGCTTGGGTCGTCCGCGTCTTCGGACGTCGCCTCGACATAGACATTCGCCGTTTGCCACGCTTCTGCAAACTCTCGCCCCCACCGGTCTTTGCTTTCCGCATCAACGGTTACGGCTGTCGTTCCGCCCACGGTCACGCCGCTTCGCGGCAACTGGACCGGCGGCCCAGATGCAGGCCGGACCAGATATACGTCTGCTGCCAAAGTCACGAACTTCACAAGACACCTCCTGACCCGCCGTGGCGGCTCTTGCACCCCGCCGCGCATCATGCGATAGCACGCACGCTCACGACGAGCCGCCACCGAGTCTAGCACATGACCACGTCCCGCCGCCTCATCGAGTCTTGGCTTCCCATCGCCGCGCTTGGCGAAGAGTCCGTGCGCGAGCGCCGTTCCATGACCGCGCTTCCGCCGACGTACTACCTGCACGTCTGGTGGGCGCGAAGGCCACTCGTGGCGTCGCGTGCGGCGGTGATGGCGTCGTTGTTGCCGGAGGATGCGGACCACGACAAGTTCATGCACATGCTGGGGATTCATGGCGACGCGGTTGCCGCCAAGGTCAAGATGGCGAATGCAAAGCGAACTGGGGTGCGTGTTGATGACCCGTACGGATACTCTCGCGCTTTTGGCCACGTGCCGACAACCGACGACAAAGAATGGTTCGCGTATGAGTCGGCCCGCGCCGGGATACCGAGCCCAAAGGTTTTGGACCCGACGGCGGGCGGCGGCAGCATCCCGTTTGAGGCGGCGCGTCTGGGGCTCGACACTATTGCCAACGACCTCAATCCCGTTGCTGCAACAATTCTCCAAGCGACGGTGGACTGGCCGCTCAGGTTTGGGACGGACCTTATCAGCACGTTCGACCGGCTTGCGTTCGCCTGGCGTGAGCGGCTTGAGAAGCATTTGGCCGCCTATTTCCCGCAGACGGGATTGCCAAATCGCATCGACACGACATATCTGTGGGCGCGCACCATCACCTGCCCGTACTGCGATGGCCTAATCCCCCTATCACCTAACTGGCGGCTTGCGCCGAACGGCACTGGGGTTCGCTTGGTCCCGGACCGAAAGCTGCTCCGGTGCGGATTTGAGATAGTCGTAGAACCCAGATTCCACAGCGCTGCGACCGTTGCTGACGGAAACGCCAGATGCCCCTTCCCGGACTGCACCCGCGTTGTCGACGGCGATGAGGTTAAGCGGCAGGCACAGGCCGGCCAGATGGGCGAACAACTCTTCGCCGTCGTGTTCAAGGAGCGGCATACATCGGGCAAGCGCGACAAGTGGGAACGTAGGTATCGTGCCCCAGTACCGCAGGACGACAACAGCGCAATCGTCGCCAGAGCACTGGCCGAAAAGCTGGCCGATTGGCAGGCGCTCGATTTTGTGCCGAGTGAGGAAATCGACGAGCTCTCCAACTATGAGCGCGGGCATCGAATGTACGGAATGACCCGCTGGGTCGACTTGTTCACGCCGAGACAGTTGCTCGTCCACGGATTTGCCGTCGAAGTCTTTCGGGAATTGTTGGACGAATACAGCAACGCGAAGAAGCTTGATGACGTCTCAAGGGCGGCGTTCGTCTACCTCAGCATCTCGATGGACAAGTTCCTCGACTACAACTCGCGGGTCTCCGCGTGGCACGGCGGTCGCGAGGTGATGGAGCACACATTCCGCGACCATGCGTTCCTCATCAAGTGGGCTTTCGCCGAAATGGCAGCAGTAATCGAAGGGGCTGGCATCGATTGGGCAGTGCACCAAACCAGCAAGTGCATCCGCGAACTGGTCGCTCTCGCGCATGGCAAGGAGCAGACCAAAGGGGCAGGGAAGCAAGTTGGCCTCTTCGCCAAACAAACCGACCGCGCCCCAAACATTGTCGTTACAAATCGCTCGGGAGATGACCTTGCCCACCTAGGCGACGAGACCGTCGACGCCGTCGTCATGGACCCGCCGTACTACGACAACGTCATGTACGCGGAACTCAGTGACTTCTTCTACGTCTGGCTCAAGCGCACTGCGGGGTACGTCTACCCCGACTTCTTCCGGAGGCGTGTAACGGACAAGGAAAGCGAAGCCGTCGCTAACGTGGCAAAATTCAAGGGCGAGGCAGGAGGGGCTAAGAAGTTGGCCGGCAAGGATTACCAAGAACGGATGGCCCGCATCTTCACCGAGTGCCGCCGCGTGCTGAAAGCGGACGGCGTCCTGACGGTCATGTTCACGCACAAGGCCACGGGCGCTTGGGACGCGCTGACCAGCGGCCTGATGGAGGCGGGATTTACTATCACCGCTTCGTGGCCCATCAACACTGAGGCCGAAGGAAGCATGCACATCAAGGACAAGTCGGCTGCGAACAGCACGATTTTCCTTGTCTGCCGCCCACGCGAGAAGGATACCTCCGGCGAGGTGTCCTACTGGGAAGACGTCGAACCGCTGGTCGCCAAGGCCGTCGCCACGCGCATCGTCGAATACGAAAAGGCAGGAATCCGGGGCGTCGACCTCTACCTGTCCTGCTTTGGCCCAGCGCTGGAGGAATTCGCGAAACACTGGCCCATGCGCCGCGGTCAACCACTGCCGGCACCATCGGTGCGCGGCAAGAAGAAACAGATTGAAATGTTGGAGGAATGGGATGCGTACGCCGTGACGCCGGAAGACGCGCTCCTGTCGGCGCGCCGGGAAGTGAAGCGATGGCGCATGGAGCGGCTGACCCACAAGAAAACGAGCGCGGACCTCGACCCGCTGACCACGTGGTTTGTGCTGGCATGGGACGCCTTCCAGGCGCCCGAGTTCCCGTACGACGAAGCCTTGCGGCTCGCCCGTGTCGTTGGCCTGGACCTGGACCAGGACGTCATCGGCCGCGTGGCGGAGAAGAAAGCCAGCGACGTCGTGCTGTGGGACAGCGCCAAGCGCGCCGCAAAGGGAGGCCTTGGCAGCCCCGACGGCAGCAGGTCGATGCTCGACGCTCTCCATCATGCCGCGCACACAGCAAGGACAAAGAATCTGCAGGCCGCAGCCGACATGATTCAGCGCGCGGGCGCTGACAAGGACACGGCGTTCTACGCGGCTTTGGGTGCGGTGCTGGAGGTATTGCCCGTGTCGCGCGCTTTTGGTGGCTACAGCGATGGCACCGGCGCGGTGGCGGATGCGGCCAGCGACTTCGAGGTGCTGGAGAACCTGCGGCGGCTGGCGTACAGCGAGCAGGTGGGCAAGCCGTCGCAGTTGGAACTGGCGCTGTAAGGCGCTTTACCGGAGGGCACGCGATGGACCCGACCTTGATGCGGTTTGCCGATTTCCTGGCGGCACAACTGCGGCAGATGCAACCACCGGAATACAACTGGGGGCCGCGGCCGCTCGCTGTGCAAGTCGCTTGGGTGCCCGAACATCTGCGAGCAGGCGCAAAGTTCGAGCGTACCGACGAGTTGTTGCGGCTCGCCAACGAGATGATTTGCCAGGCGATGTCCGACGGGGACGACCGGGCATTGCTGGACGCAGTGTCGGTGGTCATGGATTGGGGCGGCGTCTGGAACGAGAACAGCGCCAAGCCGATACGGAAACTGGTGGAAGCGAAAACGCTTTGTGCCACGCTGACCAACAACTTACGTGCTCTCGGTACCGGCGACTGGCCCAGGATGACGTTGATGAACTCGGGGTGGTCCAAAGTCTACGCCGTCCTGAACCCCAACCGGTACGTCATGTACGACAGCCGCGTGGCGCGCTTCCTTGCCCGGCAGGTGGTCGCGTGGGAAGCGGCTAGCCTGGACCCGCAGCAAGAAGTTCGCCAGATGTTGCGCCAAACGGTCAGTTCCCGCACCCAAAAGCCGATGAAGGGCTACCCGAAGGTGGAGTACTCGCAGAAGTCAGCGTGGGCACAATCCATGGTCAACGCGTCAGACGTTCTTCGAATGATAGTGGCCGGCGTGGCTCAGCGACCTGAGTTCCGCAACACCTGGCTCGCCAACCTGACGCTTCGTGAACTTGAGGCACGCGTCTTTATGCTGGGGGCCTGACGATGGCACTGCTCGACGACCACGAATGGCTCTCCATGTACACGCCCGGCGAAGGCGACCTGGTGAAGCTGTTCTATGTGCCAGTGCTCGAATGCGCCACCAGCTACGACCGCACGACCGGCTACTTCTCGGCGTCGGCATTGGCGTTGGCGGCGCGCGGCATCGAGGGTCTCCTGCGCAATGGCGGGCGGATGCGCCTTGTGGTCGGCTGTACGCTCGACAAACCGGAGCTGGACGCCATCGAGCGCGGCGAGGAGCTGCGGACGCTCGTGCAGCAGAAGCTCGAAGAAGTCCCACTGCAGACCAACGACACAGAGACGCGCAACGCGCTGGAACTGCTGGCCTGGATGGTCGCCAAAGGCCACCTTGAGGTCAAGGTCGCCGTGCCGGCCAACGACCACGGCAAGCCGGTCGAGGGCCACGCCATCTTCCACGCCAAGTCCGGTATCCTTGAGGACAAGGCAGGCAACCGGCTGGCGTTCAACGGCAGCATCAACGAGACCGGCAGCGGCTGGAAGAGCAATTTTGAGACGTTTCACGTGTTTTGCGACTGGGACGGCGTCAAGGACAAGAAGCACGTAGACGGCGAGGAAACAGGTTTCGCGCGCCTCTGGGCGAACAAGCAGCCGCGCGCGCTCGTGGTCGACGTGCGGACAGCCATCGAGAAGCAACTGTTCGCGTTCCTGCCGCCCGGTGAGGACATCCCTGTGCGGCTGCAGCACAAGCCCGTCGAGCTGACGCCGGAAAAGCCGGTCAAGTTGCCAGAGCCGTCCATGACGCCAACCATCGACCCGGATGAACTACGGCGCGCGGCGTGGAGCATCATTCAGCAGGCACCGGGTTGGGCAAATGGCGGCGAGCGCGTGGGCGAGGCGACCGCTGCCGTAGAGCCCTGGCCACACCAAATCCGGGCCTTCAACCGCCTGTACGACAATTGGCCGCCGAAGCTGCTCATCGCGGATGAAGTTGGCCTGGGCAAGACAGTCGAGGCAGGGCTGTTTCTGCGCCAAGCGTGGCTGTCGGGCAAGGCCAAGCGCATCCTCGTGCTCGCGCCCAAGTCCGTGCTGACACAGTGGCAGATAGAGCTGCGCGAGAAGTTCAACCTGAACTGGCCCATCTACGACGGTTCCAAGCTCAAGTGGTACAACACGCGCACGCTGGAGCTGACGGGCAAGGCGGAAAAGGCCGTCAGCGCGAAGGACTGGCACAAAGAGCCGTTCGTCTTGACTTCCAGCCAGTTGATGCGCCGCACCGAACGCACCAACGTGCTAGCCGACGAGGCAGAACCCTGGGACATCGTCATCCTGGACGAAGCGCACCACGCGCGGCGCAAAGGTGCAGGTGGTGCCAAAATCGGCGGTGCAAACCTGCTGCTGCAGCTCATGCGGCGGCTGCGGCCGCGTACCCAGGCGCTGGTACTGTTGACGGCCACGCCGATGCAAATTAGCCCGCTGGAGGTCCGTGACCTGCTTGACCTTCTTGGCATGCCGGCAAGCTGGGATGACAACAACTTTCTGAAGTTCTTCGACAAAGTTGCTGAGTTAAGTCCGTCCGATGGCGACATGGACTGGCTGGCGTCGATGTTCCGCGCGTCCGAGTACGAGTACGGGCAGGCGTCAAAAGCGACCATCGACCGCTTGGCCCAGGGCACCAGCTCGATGCGCGTGCGCAGAATCCTTGGCGCGCTGCGGGAAAACGCCAACACCCCGCGCCATCAGCTCTCTGCCGACGACCGGCAGCTCGCGCTACGCATGATGAAGGCCACGTCACCGGTTGCACACCTCATCTCCCGTCACACGCGCGAGTTGCTGCGCGCCTACTACAAGGCCGGCAAGATTTCGACCCGCGTCGCCGAGCGCAACGTGCAGGACACCTTCGTGCAGATGACGCCGGACGAACGCAAGGTGTACGAAGGGGTTGAGGCCTACATCGGAAGCACGTACATGGCGGCATCGGCGGTGGACAAGAACGCCGTCGGCTTTGTCATGACCATCTACCGGCGGCGAGTGGCTAGCAGTTTTGCCGCACTCGGCGCGACGCTGGAAAAACGGCTGAAGCAACTGCACAACGCCACGGCGCCGTTGCTGAATGACGAAGACGTCAGCGACGACGAAATCCGCGACGAAGAGATGGACACCGCCGAGGCGCAGACGCTGGACACGCAGTCGCTCAAGGCTGAAGAAGTCGGCGAAATTGGCCGCCTCTTGGCGATGGTGAAGGCGCTGCCGACCGATACCAAGGCCCGCGACACGCAGGAGGTCATCCAGCAGTTGCAGGCCCAGGGCTACCAGCAGGCCATCATCTTCACGCAGTACACCGACACGCTGGACTTCCTGCGCGATGTGCTGGTGCGCGCCGGTTTCAAAGTCATGTGCTACTCTGGCCGCGGCGGTGAACGGCTCGCCACCGACGGCAAATGGCAGCTCCTAAACCGTGACGAGGCGAAGCGCTCGTTCAAGAAAGGCGACGCGGACATCCTCGTCTGCACCGACGCCGCCGCTGAAGGCCTGAACTTCCAGTTCTGCGGCGCGCTCATCAACTACGACATGCCGTGGAATCCCATGCGCGTGGAGCAACGCATCGGCCGTATTGACCGCCTGGGCCAGAAGTTCGAGAAAATCCAGATTGCCAGCATGAACTACGACGGCACGGTCGAGACCGACGTCTACCGAGCGTTGCGTGCGCGCATCGGTTTGTTCGGCACGTTCGTCGGCAAGCTGCAGCCCATCCTCGCCAAGCTCCCGCACAGCATCGCCGAGTTCACGCTGACGCCGCAGCGGGACAAGAAGCTGCAGGTCGATGGGTTGGTCCAGAGCCTGTCCAAGGACATCGACGCTGCACAGCAGGCGGGCTTTGACCTAGACGCCATCACGCCCGCAGACCTCGAACAGCCGGAGCGACCTGCGCCGTCGTATGGCATGAAGGAACTGGACGCCGTGCTGCGCAATCCAAAGCTGCTGCCGCCAGGGTACAGCGTCAAGCCCAAGGAAAACCGCAGCTATGCGCTGACGGTGCCGGGCGTAAAAGAGCCCATTCGTGTGACGACCAGCCGCACGTTTTTCGAGGACCAGCCGGAGAGCTGCGAGCTGTGGTCGCCAGGGAGCCCGCTGTTTCCGGTGGCGGACAGCATGGGCTCCGCCGACATGATGGTGCGGGAGAGGTCGCTGGCGGCAGTCATCGCTGAAGACCACTGACGAATGCTGAAAGGTGGAGTGCTATGTCCAAACGACCAAGACTGCAGCCGATTAGAATTTCGTTGGTCGACGGTGCCTCCGTGCCAGTGTTCTTTGTTCACGCTGAATGCCAACGAGCTGACATCACGATTCCGTTCCAGCAGGTGTATGCCCGTCTCTACGGACTTTCAGCCGGCTTGGCGAGGCTGGGTCGCAGTGACCAGGCGCAGTGGCAGCGGGTCGTAGACACACAATGGTCGCGGGCGTGTGACGAACTGTGCGCGAGACTAGACTCCGCGAGCGGTGCGCCGGACGCGTACCTGATAGTTCCGTCTGCACGGCCCGCCGTCGCCGGCGGTTTGGTCGCAGCAGCGGTACAGCTCTGGCCAAATGCGGTCGACATTTCCTCGAAGCTCACTAAGGTTGGCTCGCTTGGCAGCCTTGCGTCGGCTGCCGCCGTGACAGCGGCGCTGCAATTCGACAACGCCGGGCTTACCGAAGTTAAGTTGGTGTACGTGCTGGACGACTACATTGGACGAGGCCACACGCTCCATGGCGTTTGCGAAGTTGTGCATGAGAATTTGCCGTTTGCGAAGCTCGCCGCTGGTGCGCCTGGGGTGTCATCGGGGTTCGGCTGCGCGTGACACGCACAATGACGGAATAAGCTATCCCGATGCGGCCTCGGCACGCACACTGCCTCGCCCCCCCCCACAGACGGTCGGGCGCGCAGAGCCGAATCCCTAGAGCAGCGCAAAGTCCCTTAATCATTCTGGAATAAGAATAATGACATGGCCCAGTCAGCCATGTCACCCCACGCGGCAACTTCGCCGTGTGAGGTCCTTCGACCATTCTTCGTTCCAGGAGCTTCTACACCATGAACATTCGCATCCTTCGTCTCGGCCACTCCGCCCGCCACCACGAAGCCGCTGCCGGCGCCACCGTCCAGGAGGTACTCGATGCGGTCGAACTGAATGCCCAGGGTCACGCGGTCTCGGTGAACGGCCTCGGCGCTTCCACCACCACCGCGCTGTCCGAAGGCGACGTCGTCACGCTCGTCCCGAAGGTCGAGGGCGGCAGCAAGTAGCCCATTCCCGCAACAACATCGCCTGCTGGGCCGCTTTCCGGTGCGCCCGGAGCGGCTCGGCTGGCGGGGAGCCCACAACATGCATCACTGTGACCAAACGATGGCTGCGTACCTGCTGGATTGGCAGGCAAAACTCGGCTTGAACATCCGCTACCAGCGCTGGAGCGCGCGCTACACGGACCCGGCGCCGTTCCGCCGCGAGATTGAACTGCTCGGCCCGATTGCCGGCACGGCTGATGAATGCCGGTTGCCGTACCGGGACGGCGTGCAGACTGTTTGCGTTGTGCACGGACGGCCGCACACCGGAGAGCCCGTCGAAGTGACCGTTGATGGCGAGACCTTCGTGGTCGCGTCGGTTGAAGGCCGACGTGTGCGACTGGCTTTTGACTTGGAGCGCCTGTTCGAGGTTCCGGGCGACATCCAGCCGGGTCTCATCCTGGACGCGGTGCTGTCAGCGGCGTTGCCCTTGGCGGCATCGTACGTTCAGGGCTACGACTGGGAGCGCGAGAAGTCGGAGTTCTCCGCGTGGATGGTTTCCAGTGTCGACGGCATGGTCCGCAACTGGAAAAACGCCATTCGCGACAACGAGTACGAGGCCAACCGCATCACCAGCCAGATTTCCGGCTTGGTGCGCAAGAACGGCGAGCTGCGTGAGCAGATTGTCGCGCTTGAAGCCACGACACGTCCGGCGCAGGAGCAGAAGGCGCAAGAAGAGTTCGCGGCGCTGGTGAAAATGACGCCGTCGCCAGTGGTTAGCGTCGAAGTCGATTATGGCAAGCTGTCCATCGTGCTGGAGCCCCTCACGTTGGAGCACGACAGCACGGACTACCACATGGGCTCGTACACGCTGACCATTACGGCGGACAAGGTCCACATCTGGTCGGACGGCGGCTTCAGCTACCCGCATCCGCACGTCAGCAGCGACGGCGTGCCCTGCTGGGGTTCCATCGGTCCGGGCATCGGCAAGCTGTTGGGTGAAGGCCAGTACGCGGCGTTGGTCAGCGTCATCCTGGAGTTCTTGCACTCGTACAACGAGCGCGACGCCTACCGGCACATCGAGACCTGGGACCCGGACTACAACAGCGACGACGATTAACGTCAGCGCTCAACGACAACTGGCGGCCTCGGGCACTTTCCACGTGGAAGG
>CAITYF010000226.1 GCA_903896545.1 uncultured Myxococcales bacterium
GGATTGCACTGACCCGGATGGCGTGTTCTCGATCGCCCTCAAAGACAAAGACCTTGATCCGGCTCAGGGGGAACCGCGTTCGGCCGGCACGGGCGGCCTCTTCCATCTTCCGGAGCGCAAGGACCCGCCGGATCCCGTCCAGCACGACCCACTGGAACTCGCCGCCGGGATCTAGACGTTTCCAGACGACTGGCGGCGTCAGCAAACCGTGGTCGCGGATCGACTGCGTCATCCCAGTCAGGTCGCCGCGAGTCAGCCGAATGGGCGGAAGGTCGTCGTGCTCCAGCTGGAGCGCGGAGAGCGGGACGGTTTCGAGCGGAAGTTGGTGCATTGCGGGGCTCCATGCGTAGCGCCGCGATCGTGGACAGGGCGGGTGCGTGCGTCAAGGTGTGTCTGGACGAACGTTGATTGTTACTACTGACTAATAATCTCACAGTCGAGAGCGACGAATCGCCGGTCGCGAAACACGCGGTTGGATTCGCACGCTGGAGCGACCGCAGCCGTTGCATCGCAAGCGGCGGAGCCGATAGTCGTCGCTTCCAGGTGGTCGCAGCACTGAGCATCGGCGACACCACGCGTTGCACATTGTGCGGCCGGTCGGCTACGCTCCCGCCGCAGGCTTTGTACGACCGGCGTGTGGCGGGAGGCGACAGTGGCGATTCTGACGTATGCGGAGTTCATCCCGCACTTGCTGAAGGTTTTGGGCGAGCACCCCGCAGGTTTGGCGGCGAGCGCGGCGTTCGAAAAGACTGCCGATGCTGCGGGCCTGACTGCGGACGAGCGGAAGGTCATGATTCCCAGCGGGTCGCAAGCGCTCTACAAGAACCGCATTGGCTGGGCGCATGATTCGCTCAAGCGCTGCCTCTGGTCGGAGTCGCCGAAGTTCGGGACCTGGAGAATCACCAAGAAGGGCGTTGAAGCACTCGCAGCCCACCCGGCCGGGTTCACGGCAGAAGAACTGCAGAAGGTCGCCCGCGAGAGCTCGACCGTGAAGATGTCAGACTTGCTGGCAGGCGGCGACTCCAAACCCGCTGGCGATGTTACTCCACCCGCCAGTGCGTCGCCGGACGACCTGATCAACACGGCCCTCGCGGCCATCCAGACAAGCATCACGGCGCAACTGCTTGAGCAGATCTCACAGATGAAGCCGGAGCGGTTTGAGCAACTGGTGCTGGACCTGCTGCTGGCACTTGGTTACGGTGCGAGCCGGGCCGATCTCCAGCGCGTGGGTCGCTCTGGGGATGGCGGAATTGACGGCGTCATCTCACTGGACCGGCTCGGTTTGCAGAAAGTGCATGTGCAAGCCAAGCGCTGGAAGAGCGGCGTAGGCAGCCCGGAGATCCAGACATTCATGGGCGCGTTGCAGCTCCAGGGCGCGGACCGTGGCGTCCTGATGACCAGCGGCGAGATCACAAAGCCGGCCATCGAGGCCGCGGCACGGGCCAGGTCGACGCTGGTCCTCATCGACGGCAAGAAGTTGGCTGAACTGATGATCGAGAAAGGCGTCGGGATTGGTCACCGGGAGCTACGGATTCCGAAGCTGGACGCAGACTATTTCATGGAGTGATGGTCCACGCAGACCAGCGCACGCCTGTCCGTCATACGGCCGATCGCTCGACCCGATGCCCACAGCGGGTGCAGAACGCGGCGTCATCACGCAGCTCGGCTGCACAACTCCCACACCGGTGCTGCGCGACCACGGCGTCAAGGTCAGTACCGCACGTCGTACAAAACCGCCGCCCAGCGACGCTGACGCTGTGGCACTTTGGGCACGACCGAACTGCCGCAGCGACTCGGCCCCGGAAGAGCGACTTCTCGGATGCCCGGGAAAACAGGGTCGCGAACATCGCGCCGCTGCACAGAAAGACGACAATCGCGTACACGGCTGAGTCTGCGCCAAGAAAGAGGAAGAAGTCGTACGCGCCGTGCGCTGCGATCGCTGTGAACACGCCGAGCGCGAGCACGGTGCTACTTCCTCGAACGCCAGCGCTCCCGGCGTGCTTGTGGGCACCCAGCGCGTAGCCCCACGCGGATGAAAAAAACACGTGTCCCAAAGTCGCCAGTATCGCTCGCGGAACGATGACCACCGGCCCACCCGCAACCATGTATCCGACGTTCTCGATGGAAGCGAAACCGAGGGCAACCGCGGAACTGTAGATGAGGCCTTGGAGCGGTTCCACGAAATACGGTGAGCGGTACATTGTGGCACGGACGACCGAGAACTTGGCCAATTCCTCGACGAATCCGGCGACAACGAACGCCATAAACGCCGCCGCGCCGGGCAGCATCGTCCCCGATCCGGCTTCGGCCTCCTTCCCTTTGATCACGCCTTCAACAATGACGGTTGGGACCGCGAGCACCACGCCGAGCAAAAACGTGCGCAGCACCAAACCTTTATGATCCGGCCGATTGCGACTGCGGCGAGAGATTTGCCACAGCCAGAACAGGCCTGGTGCAAAGCCGACCGACACGTAAGAAAGTGGACTCATCGGCTCATTGCACCCGGGCGCGCACAACGCGCGTGTCACACATGTAGTCGTGCCACGCGCGCCGGGTCGGCGAGAGCATGACCCAAAGGAAACCGAGCCCGAACGGCAGGAGCGACACGAACTGAGCGAAGTAACGAGTGAAGCTGATGCCAAACGTCGGCCGTTGGCCGTCGCCATTGCGGACCACACGCAATCCGAAGACGAGCTTGCCGATCGTCCCGCCCCACTGCCCAACCATGACGGTGCTATACACGGCCTCAAGGAACAGGACGAGCGCGAACGCTGGCAGGGCCGACATGACTTGTTCGCCGGACGGGTTGTCCGGCAAGTCCCCGTGGAGACCCAACC
>CAITYF010000227.1 GCA_903896545.1 uncultured Myxococcales bacterium
CGGCGGAGTGTGGCAGGCCGCGCACTCCCGCGAGGCAAACTGGCATCAGCCGCGCAACTCCGCGTACAACGCATCCGGCGCCACATCAAACCCGTTTGGCCACGCCAGCGTGCCGGATTCATCCAGCGCAACCTGGGCAAACACCGCCGGGTCGCGCAGCGGCTCGCCCGTTGGCCCCCAAAGATCCGGCAGCAGGTCGACTTCACCGCTCACGCCGTCGGCAAACCGCACCCAGATGCGGTAATCGCCGCGGAATTCAAATTGCTGGATGCGCCACATGCCAACCTCACTGCAACGGTTCGATGGCGGCGAGCGGCTGGTGCCGCTGCGCACACTGCCAGTTTTGCAGAATTTCCGCCTGATGCAAGCCACCTCACTCGATGACCATCGCGTGGGCGCGGCGGGGTGAGGGCGACTTCCCGCCTTCTCCGCCACCAACCCAACCGCCAGGCGAAGCGGGTCCTGTCCCAAACCTCCATACAAGAGCGGCCAGCATCGCGGAGGATTCACTGAAAGATCACCAACGCGTTCCCCCCAAAAACGCCGATGCCCAGCACACCTCTCCGGCGGGCTGGGCACATGCGTTGGCCTCTGCGGAACCGACTACATCGCGTGATGCATCGGCTTCTGCGCGGTCAGCCACGTGTTGACCTGCTTCTCGCAGTCTTCCTTGCTCAGGCTGTAGGCCTTCTGGATGTCGGCGAAGACCAGCTCGCGCTTGCCCTTGCTCGCGTGCAGCTGCTGTTCCGTGAGCTTGCCGAACTGCTTCTTGATTTCAACGGAGTACTTCTTCCAATCGCCTTCAACAGTCGTCCAATTCATGAGCTTTTCCTTTTCCAAATGGGGCAGCGCAGCGTCAGTAATGATTGCCACGTCCCCAGACCGTGCCGCGTCGCATTGACGGGGCTGCGGAGCGCTTTCGCCACACCCTCAATGTAGCTGCGCAACGCCCGTGGTCAATGCGCGGAGTGGGAGATAAGCTGTTAGAATCGCGCGGAAATGTCTAACTGTTCTGGGCGGCAAACGTCGGCAAAAACGCCAAGTCCCTGCGTGCCGAAGTGGGGCACACAGGGACTCGACGAACGGCGTGGGGAGACGCGCGTTTGGGGACTGCTACAAGGCCGGCAGCACGATGATGTTGCTGTCCAGCGTCACCGCGCCGATGCGCGCGAGCAGGCGGCCCGTGAGGGAGGCACCGGTGACCATCGTGATGGATTGATCCGCCATGATGGTGCCGAACATCGCCGACGTGGAGCCAATCGTCGCCGACGTGCCCACCTGCCAGAAGACGTTGCTGGCCTTGGCGCCGCCCGTCAGGAAGACCTGGCGGCCCGCAGTCGTCGTGAACGTGGACGCCATCTGGAAGATGAAGACCGACGAACTGTCGCCCTGCGCGTCCAGGTAGACGTCGCCCGACGAGATTTCAAGCGACGACGTGGACTTGTAGAGGCCAGGGAAGAACGTCGAGCCGCCCAGATTGCCGGAGACGGTGACCGCACACAGAGACCGACCAGCGGCCTCGTTGTACGCCACGGTCAGCGACGCGATGGCCAGCTCCGCGACCGTGTCGCCCGCGTGAATGGCGCCGATGACGGTACCCGGCGGGAAGCCGGTCACCGCGGTACCCGCGAAGACGCCGAGGTCGCCAGTCACGATGCTGGGGCCGGTGTTGGTCACGGTCGAACCGGCGAGGATCGCGTAGCCGTTGGACGCGGCCAGAACGATGGGCGTCATGCCGCACTCCGACGTGGTGAAGTTCCAGCCGTAGCCGCCGCCCAACGCGTTGCCAGCCACGTCCTTGGCGCCGGTGGTGATGGTCGCGTCATAGGGCAGGTTGAGCCCCAGCGGCGCATCCGGCACAAACGTCGCGGTGTAGGTCAGCGCGTCGTACGTCACGGTGCCCGTCACCGGCGTCAGTCCCTGCTTCAGCGTGAACGTCAGCTCATTGATCGTCAGCGGGTCCATCGGCTCGGTGAACGTCGCAGTGAGGTGTGTCGTAATCGGCACTTCAACCGAGTACAGCTGCGGCGTCGTAAAGACCACCATCGGCGGGAACGTGTCGATGACGATGAAGCTCCAGCCATAATCGGCTTCCATCGGCACGTTGCCAGCGTCCTTCACGCCCACGGTCACCGTCGCCTGGTACGCCAGACCGACGACCAGCGGCATGTCCGGCTTGAACGTCGCTGTGTTGGTCAGTTCGTCAAACGTCACGGTACCCGTCACAGGCGTCAGATCCTGAGACAGCGTGAACGTCAGATTGGAAATCGTCGCCGGGTTCATGGGCTTGTCGAACGTCGCCGTCACCCACACGCCGTTGGACACGTCCATCGCGAGGTCAATCGGCCACGTCGAGGTCACGTGCGGCGGCAGAATCACGACGTCCGGCTGGATATCCAAAGGCACGTCCTCCACGACATCCACGACTGTCACCGGCTCCCCAAATCCGCCTGAATCCGGTGAATTCCGCATCCGCCGCCATCCCCGGTCTCACGCCTCCACTGCAGGCCGCGTCTTCGCGTTGCGCCGCCCGACGTTTCCC
>CAITYF010000228.1 GCA_903896545.1 uncultured Myxococcales bacterium
CTTGGCCAGCTTGGTCGTGAGGAACGTCAGGATCTCCTCGGCTGTCACCTCCGCGCCGGGCGCCTTCACGACGATCAAGAGCGGACGTTCCTGCCACTTGGCGTGGGCGACGCCAATCGCCGCCGCTTGCGCAACGCCCGGACAGCCGACCGCCGCGTTCTCCAGATCGATCGAGCTGATCCATTCGCCGCCTGATTTGATGACGTCCTTGCTGCGGTCGGTGATCTGCATGTAGCTGTCGGCGTCGATGGTCGCGATGTCGCCCGTGTAGAACCACTCGCCGTCGTGCGCGTCATCGCGGTCGCGGCGGAAGTAGCTGCTCGCCACCCACGGACCACGGATCTGCAGGTGCCCGGACTGTTCACCGTCATGCGGCAACACATTGTGATCGTCATCCACGAGGCGCAGGTCCACGCCGTACAGCGGGCGCCCCTGCTTGCGCTTCACCGCCATCAATGCTTCCTCCGACAGCCCTTCGTGCTTGGGCAACATCGTCGTCACCGTGCCAATCGGGCTCGTCTCCGTCATTCCCCACGCGTGGATGACCCGCGCGCCGTGCTGTTTCTCAAACGCTTCGATCATACTCGGCGGGCACGCAGCGCCGCCGATCGTCACTTTCTTCACGTTCGTCATCGTGTAGCCAACCGACTTCATGTGCGTCAACAGCCCCATCCAGACCGTTGGCACGCCCAGCAGGCTCGTCACCTTCTCCTGATCGATCAGTTCAAGCAGGTTCTTGCCGTCCAGCCCAGGTCCGGGCAGCACCAACTTGGAACCGACCATCGCCGCCGCGTACGGCACGCCCCAGGCGTTCACGTGGAACATGGGCACGACTGGCAGGGTGACATCCGATGCGCTGATGCCCAACGAATCCACCATCGCCGCCGCGTACGAATGCAGCACTGTCGAACGATGCGAGTAGAGAACCCCCTTGGGATTGCCCGATGTGCCCGACGTATAGCACAAGGAACTCGCCGTATTCTCATCGAAATCCGGCCAGTCAAAGTCAGCGCTATGCGGCTCGATGAACGACTCGTAGTCCGTCAAACCCTGCAAGTGCGTGTCCGTCGGCAGGTTCGCTGCATCCGTCATCGCGATGTAGTGCTTCACTTCCAGCTGTTGCGATGCGATGAACTGGGCCAACTTCGCGAAGGTGTTGTCGAAGAAGAGCACCGAATCTTCGGCGTGGTCCACGATGTAGCGCAGCTGATCTACGGGCAGTCGCGGGTTCACCGTATGCAGCACCGCTCCGAGTCCAGAGACCGCAAAGTAGAGTTCCAAGTGCCGGTGCGTATTCCATGCGAGCGTCGCGACGCGGTCGCCGGGCTTCACACCCAATGCCACGAGTGCGTTGGCCAACTTGCGAGAACGGCGGGCAATCTGCCCCCAGGACGAACGGTTGATCGGCCCCTCCACGGTACGCGTCACCACTTCGACGTTGTGATGAAAGCGGTCCGCAAAGCGCAACTGGTAGGAGATCAAGAGCGGCTGATGGGACATTTGACCGAGCATGGACGCCTCCGAGTGCCGCAAAATTCCGGGCACGCGCGGGGCGATTTTGCGCGGCAACGGCGCTGGGCACAAGTGCTGAGGAGGTGTTGATCGGAGGGATACGGAAAGCCAAGGAAGAATCGATTCTAAATCGGACACTTGGCGGCCCTGTTTGACACACCGCACAAGACTGGTTTAATCATCGTGCTTTGCGGGCTTCTAGCACGCAACAACTTAACGTGTCGGCTACGGGGGTTCAGGATGGGTGTACTTGACGGCAAAGTGATCATCATCACCGGCGGCGGACGCGGCATTGGGCGCGCACACGCGCTGGCGTTTGCCAAGGCGGGCGCGCAGTTGGTCATCAACGACCACGGCACAGCGCCGGATGGCACGGGGCACGACCCCACGGTTGCTGCCGCTGTTGCTGCGGAAATCGGTGGTAGCAACGTTCTGGCGAACGACGCTGACGTGTCGACCCGCGCTGGCGTCGAGTCACTGCTTCAGGCTGCAATCGCACGGTTCGGCCGCGTGGACGGTCTGGTGCACAACGCGGGCTTCGTGAACGACGCCGCGATTCTGGAGTTGGACGATGCGCGTTGGGGCGCTGCCATTCACGGTCTGCTGAGCAGCACGTATCTGATGGTGCAAGCGGTCGCCAAGCACTTGGTAAGCCGCGGCGCGCCGGGGCAAATCCTCACGACGACGAGCCTGATCGGCATTCACGGTGGCGCCGGGTTGCCCAGTTACGCGGCGGCCAAAGCCGGCATCATTGGCTACAGCAAGTCCGCGTCGATGGAACTGAAGCCGCACAACATCACGGTGAACGTCTTGAGCCCGCTCGCGTACACCCGCCTGACCGCCCCGATGCTCGCGGACGTACCGAACGCGGCGGATCTGTTGCGCCCGGAGTCGATTGCCGACGTCGCGGTGTTTCTCGCGTCACCGCTCGCCGCCGATATTTCCGGTGCCGTGGTCGACGTTCAAGGACCGCGCGTGGCGCTCATCCACTCGAATCAGGGCGAAGGCGCGGTGCCCGCGAAGGGCGCGCAGTGGACGCCCGAAGAATTGCGCGATCGCTGGTCTGAGTTCTAAAGAGGACGACCTTCGTCCAGAACCAAGCGCTTTGTCCACCTTCAAGATCTGTCGGTCAGATCTGTCGCGCTCTTGGACTCGGACCGCGCCGCCGTACCTCAGGTGGCACGCCGCGGAGCGAAAACGGGTGATCTCGAACTTCCGTCGGCGTGCATGAGCCGCGGCGAAGTCCAGATCAGCGTTTGCCGTAAAACGACGACATGCCCACCATGACGACTGTGCGCTGCGCCGCGTACCACAACGGGCTGCCCGTGGGCAGGCGCGCAACCGCGGCGACTGTGTGCGCCCGCGCTTCTTCGTTACGCCCCAACTGCCGACACGCCTCCGCCGCAACGAAGTGTGCTTCACCGACAAACGGCGCATCACCGCCGTCGTGAATCGCCTGTTCTGCGTGTAGACGCGCCGCCTCCTTGTCGCCCAAAAGGAGCGCCTGCCGCGCCGCTTGTGCGAGGAACCGCGCCGCTTCAGCCACATCGCCGCCCAACGTGAAATGACGCGCGATGCGCTGCGGGTCGCGCAGGCCCGTGTCGCGCAAGTACATGCCCGCGAGCGCGTGTGCCCGCGCGCGGTCGGCGTCCGTCAGCATGGCGTACGCGGCTTCATGCACCAACGCGTGGGCGAATCGATAGCGTCCGGCGCGCTCCTCGACGCGTAGGAAATCGGTCCGCACGAGGTGATCCAGCCACGCGCGCTCGTCGATGTCGCGGTCCGCGCCACCCAGAAGTGCGACCAAACCGTCCTGTGCAAACGACTGTCCCAAGACACTCGCAGCGCGCAGCAAGCGCCGAGCCTCCGGATCCAAGGCCAACAAACGGCTCTCGACGGTGGCCAGAACGGTCGGCGGAATTGCATCGCCGCGGCCATCGCGCACCGCGCGGATCAGCTCTTCCAGATAAAAAGCATTGCCGCCGGCGTGGGCCACAAGCCGTTCGGACGTCGCATCTCCGACCCGGTCACCCAATGCCGCCTTGATGAGCCGCGTCGCCGCCTTCGGGGCCAACCCCGGAAGCGCCAAGTGTTGCGGAGCGTTCTGCTGCCACAGGCGCGGGAAGACGTCGAATAGCTCCGGACGACTCAGGCCGATGACCATCAGGGGCAGTTCCGCAAGGGCCCGAAACGCGTGGTCGAGCAGGCGAATCGACGCGGCATCGGCCCAGTGCAGATCCTCCAGAATCAGGAGCAGAGGCCCCGATTCACAGGCCAGCGCGAGCACACGTTCCACCGCGCGTTGCGTCTGGTCGATCCGGGCCGTCGCTTGCGTCGATTGGAGTGCGCCGCTCACCAGTCCTTCGCCGGCCGCCGTGGTGTCGGTGAGCGCGGTCATCGCGTCGGTCAACGCGTCCAACTCTGCAGACGGCACCAGCGTCGCGAGCCAGGAACGCCAACGCGGTCGCGCCTCCGCCGCCGTCAGTCCCCGCGCACCGGCGGCCCGCGCGAGTGCCCGCTGGACCACGCCAAACGGCATGCCAGCGCCAAGCTCGTCCGTCGGTGAAAACCACACTTGCGCCGGCACGCCGCGTGCGTCCAGCCGCAGGAGGAATTCGCGGATGAGTCGTGACTTTCCGATACCCGCGGGGCCAGTCACCAGTGCAACGCGCACGCGCTCGTCTTCCGCACATTCCGACCACAGACCTTCCAGCGTCGCCAGCTCCCGATCGCGACCCACACAGGGCAACGTGTGATCGGTCTGCTCGGTCAACTCGCCGTCGTGGCTCGAATCCGGCTCCAGCCAGTGCCCGGCGGCGTCCTGATGAACCGGGATGCGGTTCGCCAGCAACAGCCCCGTCACCTCATCGAGCCGAATGACCCCAGCATCCTCCACTCCGTCCAACAACCTGGCTGCTGCCGTGTACGGCTCGTCTCCATCCAAAGCCCCAGTCGCCAACGTCACGTCGCGCCGCATCATCGCGATGGCCAAGGAACCGATGTTCAGATGCTTGCGGATCGCGAGCGCGCAACGCAACGCGCGGGTCGCCTGATCGAGCGCCGTCCCCGTCGCGCGCACGGTGATGGCCACGCGCAAATCCGTAAGGTGGCGAATCTGCCCGCCCATCGGCGCCACGATCGTCCGCAGGCGGTCCAGCAGGTGCAACTGGATGCCGTGCATCGACGAGTCGTCAAACGTCGTGTCCAGATCCGTCACCCCCGACCGGCGCGTGCGACTCAAACCCATCACCGCGATGGGCGTCGCGCTGGGCTGCGGGACACGGAACACCACGACAGGGACGTTTCGCCGCTCACTTTGGCCAACCATCGGCTCCAAATGCGGACGCACCAAGCCGTCAAGCGGCAGGTCGAACATCACTTCGGTCAGGATATTCTGCACCAGATCCGCGCTGCCCAAACGGTCGCCAGGCTCGCGAGCGAGCAACGACGCCACAAGGTTGTCCAGCGGGACTGGCACTTCCGCAACACGCGACGACACGCGAGGCGCATCTTCAAACAGCGGGCGCGTCACCAGGGCCGCGGTTTCACGTGACTGAAACGGTTTGCGGCCAGTCAGCATCTCAAACATCACGGTGCCTAGCGCATACAAGTCACTGCGACCGTCGACCTCGCTCGTTCCGCGGATCTGCTCAGGCGACATGTAGCCTGGCGTACCAAGCGCCATGCCAGACTGCGTCACCAACGTCGCGTCGAGACCGCGCACCAAACCGAAATCAATGAGCTTCGCACGACCCGGCTTGCCGTCGACGAGGAGGATGTTGCTCGGCTTCAGATCGCGGTGAATGACGCCCGCTGCGTGGACTGCTGCCAGCGCGCTCGCTGTGCGCTGGGCAACGGACAGCGCGTCAAAGATCGAGAGCGACTCATTGGCCAGCACGGCGTCGAGCCCCAGCCCTTCCAGCCACTCCATCACCAAGTAGGGTAGCCCCGATTCCGTCGTGCCAAAGTCGATGTACCGTACGATGGCTGGATGTTGCAGCGTGCTCAGCGTCCGCGCCTCGCGTTTGAAGCGGTCCGCGCCTTCCTCATTCAGGTCATCGCGCATCACTTTGATCGCGACGACCTCGCCATTTTGCGTGTCAGTGCCGCGATAAACACTGCCCATGCCGCCGCGGCCGACGTGACTCAGCACTTCGTAGCGCGGGTTGACGGCTGGCAGAGCGCGTACGGACGGCATCAGGCCTACCCCTGCACAATCAGGCGACGCAAGATGCCCCACGACATCGTTGCTACGGGCAAGATCAATCTCTTGCCATGAGAACGTGATGCTGAGACAAGCCCTGCATCAAGTCAACGGATAGTTTGGTGCGCCGATGGAGAAGCCGGCGATGCGTATCGGCCCGGTGGAAGGGCAAAAAAACTGCGCACGGTCACTTGGTGCCGCATGTACCGGTTTGGAAGAGCCGACGCGAATTACGACGGCGGCTCCAGCAGTTCCCCAATCGCCGACGGCTTGACGAGGTACTTGGTCCGGCAGAAATCACACGAGATTTCCACGTCATTCGTGTCGGAGGCCATCTCCTGCAGATCGGCCGGCGGTAACGTGGAGAGCATTTGCAGGATGCGCGCTTCCGAGCACCGACACTCGTATTCAACCATCTCACGGCCACACTGGTCCCAGCGGAAGCCATCCATCAGCAGTTCTGCCCACGCACGGGCATCCGGGTCCCCGTGAGACATCCCCTCGGTCAGCGGCGTCATCGTCTGGAGGTTCTGCGTCATGCGCTTGAGGTCGTCGTGCGTGCCTTCGGGCATCAACTGCACCAAATAGCCCAACGCGCTGGTCACGACGCCGTTGGCCACCTCCACCTCCACGCGCAAAAGCGAAAGGACCTGCTCGGACTCCAGCAGGTAGTGCATCATGAAGTCCTCGATGCGGTCGCCTTGCAATTGCACGGTGCTCCGCCAGGACTTGCCGGTCGCCGCGTGCGTCCGCGCGACTTCCATCAAACCGGGGCCAAAGAGCGTGCCATCCAGCTCCGCAGTCGCCTCCGGCTGCTTCACGTACACCCGCACGCCGCCACCTTCCCAGACATCCGCGACCATCTTCCCGGTTGGTCCGTCGTGGCGAATGTAGACTTGCATCCGCGCGTCCGGATTCAGCGTTGAGCGCACCAGAAGTGCCGCCACGATCAGTTCACCGACCAGCTTCGCGACCTCACCAGACGCGTTGAGTCGGCTCGCCGCTTCCTGTGCCGCTTCCGTCGCGCGCACGACCAGCAGCCGCGCCTCACCTTTGCGCGCCAGACCGCGCCACAGCGTGTCGTGCGTCAGGGGCGGCGGCTCGTCGATGAACTGCGTGGGGCCCAGTTGCCGTTCCAACTGCTTGCGTCGGTACTTGCTCGCTGCCGTCTCAGACGGCGCATCGCGCTCGTCCTGCGTCGCAGGTTCCAGTGGCTTCTCAGGTTTGTCTGGCATTTCGCCTCAAAAATCGCCGTCGGTCGTCGCCCGCAGCACTTCAGAAAAGGACGTCAGACCCAGCGCCATCTTGCGCACGGCGGACTCTCGCAACGTTACCATACCGTCCTGCACCGCTTGCCGCGCGATTTCTGCGGCGGGCGCTTTGCTCAGGACCAACTTGCGGATCTTGTCGTTCACCGGCATGACTTCATACACGCCCATGCGGCCTTTCAGCCCCGTATCGCGGCAGACCGTGCAGCCGCCACCCGCAAAAACGCGGAACCGTTCACCCGGCCGCTGCTCGATACCCAGCGCCTGCGCTTCCGCAGCGGTCAACTCCGTTTCCCGGCGACACGACAAGCAAATCGTCCGCAACAGCCGCTGACTGATCACCCCAACAAGCGTCGACGACAGCAAGTACGGCGGGACTTCAAGATCGAGCATGCGCGCGATCGTCGACGGCGCGTCGTTCGTGTGCACCGTCGACAGCACCAGGTGGCCCGTCATCGCCGCCTGGATCGCGTTCTGCGCGGTTTCCACGTCGCGAATTTCGCCCACCATGATGACGTCGGGATCCTGCCGAAGCAGCGTGCGCAGCGCCGCGGCAAACGTCAGCCCCACGCGCGGGTTCACCGCGGTCTGGTTAAACGTCTCCACGACCATTTCGATCGGATCTTCAATCGTCGTGATGTTCAGCGTCGGCGAGGCCAGCGCCCGCAGCGCCGAGTACAGCGTCGTCGTTTTGCCCGAACCTGTCGGCCCGCAGACCAGGATCAAACCGTGTGGCCGCCGAATGAACGTGTCGACCAGCTCCAGCTGCTTGGGAAACAGGCCGAGCTGCCCCATGTCCTGAAACACCGTCGCGGGATCGAAAATACGCATGACGAGCTTCTCGCCAAACGCTGTCGGCATGACGGAGATACGCATCTCCACTTCTTGCCCCGGTTTCTCCGCCTGCCCTGCCCGCACCTCACCGCTGTCGCGGGAAATCTTGATGCGCCCGTCCTGCGGCCGCCGTTTCTCGGCGATGTCCAGCCGCGCCATCGCCTTGATGCGCGACGTCACCGCCGCGTGCACCACTTTGGGCAACTGATTCACCGTGTGCAGCACGCCGTCAATCCGCAGACGCACGTGCGACACCTCGCGCTTGGGCTCGATGTGGATGTCCGACGCCTTCTGATCCAGCGCGTATTTCAGCAGGAAATCGACGGCGCGCACGACGTGCCTGTCATCATCGGCGACCGCCTGCCCCGACGCGCCGAGCTTGACCAGTTGCTCCAGGTTGCCCAGATCGGTCTCGGACACGCCGAGGTCAACCTGCGCGCCGCGAATGTTGGCGCGGAACTGGAAAATGTCGGTAATCTGCCGCTGAATCTCCGACCGTAGCGCCAGCACAAGTTCCACGGGCTGATCGGGACGCGACGCCATCGTCGCACGCACCTCGGCGCAAATCGGATCGTCCACCGCCAGAATCAGCGTTTGTCCGTCGCGTCCGAGCGGCAACAGGCAATTGCGCCGCGCGTACGCCTGGCTCACGAGCGAGGCGACCAGTTTCGCGTCCAACTTCAGCGGATCAATCCGCGTGAACCGCATGTTGTACGCCGCGGCAATCGCGCGCTGCACGCGTTCTTCGCCCAGCGTCTGGCCGTCCGTCGCCGGCATCTGGAACGCCGCGATCAGTTCCGCAGGCGACACCGGCGGCCCATCTTCGCCCGTCTGCTGCTTGCGTTCGCGCTCGATCTGCCGCCGCCGCCGATCCGCGTGCAGCTTCATCTCGTGGCTTTGCTCACGCGTGATCAAGCGCGCCGCCACGAGCAAATCGAGCGTCGCTTCAAACGTCAGGGGCGTAGATTGTGTGCGGGTCGCGTCACTCACGGCGTTATCGTCGGCTGGCTCGCGTCAGTTGGCAAGAACCTGCGTCGCTTATCCAAACGCGTCTTCATCGCGGTCTTCGGGTCCCGCCTGAAAGCTTGTGAAGTCAAAGAGCTTCCGGTCCAGCAGGAACCGCGGCTTCACGTCCGTCACCGCGTTCAACGCCGACGGCAGCGCGCCGGGATACACGCGGTCCAGATCCTTCATCAGGTTCTGCATTTGCGTCCGCTTCAGGTCCGGCTGGCGCGAGCACAAGTTGCACGGAATCACTGGATAGTTCTGCATTTCCGACCACCTGATCAGAAAATTCTCCGGGATATACGCCATCGGCCGAATCACCACGTTCTTGCCGTCATCGGCGCGCAAGAGCGGCGGCATCGCCTTCAACTGGCCGCAGAAAAACAGGTTCAGCAGCAGCGTGGCGATGATGTCGTCGCGGTGGTGGCCGAGCGCAATCTTGTTGCAGCCCAACCGCTGCGCCGTGTCGTACAAAATGCCGCGCCGCAGCCGCGAACACAGCGAGCACGTCGTTTTCCCCGGTTCCAGCTTCTCCAGCACGATGTTGTACGTGTGCTGGTGCACAATCTCGTACGGCGCGCCGGTCGACTTGATGTAGTCCTCCAGCTTCTGGGTGGGAAATTCCGGGTGTCCCTGATCCAGGTGCACCGCGACGATCTCAAACTTCTTGGGCGAATGCTTCTGCGCACGCTGCATCAAGTGCAAAAGCGCGTAGGAGTCCTTGCCGCCCGACATGCAGACCATGACCTTGTCGCCCGCCTCCAGCATGCCAAAGTCCTTGGACGCCTTGGTGAAGAGGTGCGAGAGCTTGCGCTCCATGTTGGCCGGATCGTCGGGAATCAGCGGCCGCGCCGGCACGCGAATGTGCACGTCGGTGTCGGGCAGGAACGTTTCCTCTTCCCATTCGCGCACCGAACGCGGCGCACTCACCTGGGGGCGGCGTTCTGTCGAGGGCGCGGACGTTTCAAGGGAAGCGGGAGCGAGCGGGTCAGTGGTGCGTACGGTCATAAGCGATTCAGGCCTTCTTCTTCTTGTCGGTCTTGTCGGCAGCCGCAGCGTCATCCGCCGGGGCAGCTTCCACAGCCGGTTCCGCCGTAGGAGCCGGCGCTTCAACGGCCGGGGCGGCCTTCACGGGGGCAGCCGCAACCGGTGCTTGCGGACCCAAGGCTTCCAGCACGGCGTGCGCGCGCGTCAGCGAAGATTCCACCGCAGCGCGGAGCTTAGCCGATGCTGCTGCGTCGTACGCATCGGCCGGCGCAACACCAGCAACCGCCAAAAGTTCAGACGCCACGGCACGCGCGCTCAGGTAGTCAAATCGCCGTTCCAGCGCCGCGAGGAGCTGTTCGTGGGAAAGTGCTGCGTTGTGAGAAGCTGCCATGACTGACTCCGAGTTGTCGCCGTCGACGCCGCACGAGCGTACCGCCAAACCGCCTGCGGACACAAGCCAAACTGCATCGCAACGCGGTCGATGTTCGTCACGAAATCGTACCTTTGCATTTGCCGCCCGATCCGTTACCTTACAAGATGGTGGGAACTTGTTTTCGCGTTGGCTTGCAGCGCGAACGGGCCCCGCGTCATGTTCGCCGACCGAGATTGAGGTTGCGATGCGTAACACTTCGATTCTGCGCCGAATCCGTGCTCAAAAAGCGTGGCTGGCTCTGCTCGTCACGATCAGCATTCTGGGCCAAGCGTGCAGCGACGCGGTTCAGGGCGGCATCGTCGTGCCCGCGGATGCCCACGGCGACGTCAAGTACAAGTTCGACACGAAGACCAACGACGGCGAAGAGATCCAGGAACCGCTCGATGCGGAAGGCGATCCGGACATCAACGGCGCGGACATCGGCTGCAAGAAAGTCATCATCCCGCAGTTTGACACGACAAAAGCGCTGCAGCTGCCGGCGAACAACAGCCCGTTCCCGCTTTTTGTCACCGTGGTGGACTACGCGGCAGGCGGTCCAGCGTCGGAAGTGCCGGTCAAATGGGAAATCATTGAGAATGACGGCATCAACGGCCCCGGTCCCGGCATCCTGAGTTCGGAAATTTCCGTGACCGACGTCAAGAACGGCGCGGCGAACAACCTGTTCAACCCGATGAAGGGTCCGGCGACCCACTACAAGATCAAGGTCTCGACCGACTGCGCCGAGGACGTGACGTTCGACATTCAGGTCGCCGCACTGCCGACCGGAACGATCGAAGTCAAGTTGATGTACGACAACCAGATTCCGCTGAGCAACGTCGTCGTGAACATCGTGCCGGCGCCGTTTGCCTGTGCGTCGTTCAAGGCGATCCTCCCGCCGACGACCATCATCAGCAAGCAGACGACCTACATCGGCGACCAGCCGACGCACTTTGGTCCGTTGCCCGCGGAGAAGAAGTACGGCGTGTTCGTGATCGGCAAGGACCTCGCGGGGCATCTTGCGGCATCGGGCTGCGGCGACGCGGTGCTGGTGAACGACCAGAGCACAACGAGTACGACCATCACGTTGACCGTGCTGCCGCTGCAGGCTGCCGGTTCGTACGACATGATCAACCACTTCGACTTCACCGGCGCGATCCCCGGTCAGTTGGGGCAGATTCTCGATACCGCAGTCCAAATCTTCTATGATCCCGGCGCGTTCATCATCGAGCAGATCAAGAACCTGGTGAAGCAGTTCCTCGGTGCTGGCTTCATCGTCGACGCCGTGTTCAGCCTGTTTGAGAAGCAGCTGTCCAAGTTGATTACGGATTGGCTGCTCAACAGCTCGCCGTCGTGGCTGCAGGACTTCTTCCAGATGGGTCAGGACGTCCTGCAGATCGTCAAAAAATTGGAGATGTTAGGCATATTGCACGTCTACAAAGTGAACGGCGACTTCTTCTTCAACGGCGAGATCGACTTCACCGGCATCAACCTCTGGTGGCACCTCGGCTGCGACAAGAACGACCCGAACTTCGCCACGTGTGGCAGCAAGATCTCCTTTGATCTCACACAAGTATCAACCGACCCGAACTTCCCGTTCAACCTCATCAGCGGCAAGCTCTCTGGTTCGATCAACCAGCAGACCCACATGTCGATCGATTCGTCCACGATTACGCTGAACTACGGCCAGCTGATCCTGTACATCCTGACCAACGTGGTGCTGAAGCAAATCACCGGTCAGACGTCGTTCGTCGGCGCGATGCAGAAGTTGATCGACTGTCAGGGCTTGGGCAACTCGCTCGGCGGCATCATTCCGGGCGTGGACGCGAACGCCGTGGCGGGCTTCTGCAACTCCACGATCTCGCTGATTGTTCTGCCGCTGGAGTCCATGCTCGGCGGCCTGTCTCTCGACTCCGGCTTGTCGCTCAAGGGCGACTGCACGATGGTCGACGACGCGGACAAGGACGGCAACTTCGACCTGAAGGTCGACCGCCTGATCGACGGCGTGTGGATCGGCAACATCGTCATTCAGGGCTCCAGCGGCAAGAACTTCAAGGGCGACTTCACCGCCACACGCCAGCCCGGCTCGTAATCGCGCGTTCTACCCGTGCACAGGTTCTCCCCTTGATTCAGCGTAAACCATTGATCCTGAAGCTAGCTCTCGGCGTCCTGCTGACCGCTTGCGCGGCGCCCGAGCTGGAACGGCTGGAAGATGAGCCCGCGGCGACGGAGAACTTCACGCTGCCACAAGCGCGCCGCACGCACCCGGCGATCGACGGTTGCCAGCGATTCCTCGTGGCGCTGCGTGAGGGCCAATACGAGATCGCGTATCGCTACCTGTCGTCGGACACGCGCAAGGCCCTGGCGCTGAAGGCGCAGGCGGTCGGATGGCGCGGGGAAGACGTGCTGCGGCAGTCCAAGATTCCGATTTCGCAGGACATCAGCCAAGCGGCGCCATTTGACGCCGTGGCGACTTTTGCCCTGCCGTCGATCCAGACGCTGCAGCTTCTGGCGACGCCGGCGAGCGGCAGCAGCACCGTGGAACAGCGTCTGCGCATCAAGAGCAACAACGGCCAATCGCGCGAGCTCACGATGCGCTTTGAAGGCCTCGCCTGGCGCATCCACAATCCCGAACTGACCGCCGCGCAGAACTGAGCAACATTCATGTCTTTGCTTCCGACACAGCCTGCCGGATCGCCGACGTTGCTCGACGATTCCGCCATCGCCTACCCGCCGCGCCACGTCTACATCGAGACGATGGGCTGCCAGATGAACGTCTACGACACCGAGCGCATGAACGAGGTGCTTGCCAACCGCGGGTATCGGCCGACCGACTCCGTGGAAATGGCGGATCTGATTCTGCTGAACACGTGCAGCATTCGCGATCGCGTTGAGCACAAGGTCGTGTCGATGCTGGGCACGCTGCGCAAGCTGAAGGTGCATAACCCGGAACTCGTGCTGGGCGTGACGGGCTGCGTGGCTCAGCAAGAAGGCCAGAAGCTGCTGGACAAAGTGCCGTATCTGGATTTGGTGCTGGGTCCTGACCAGATTCCGCAGCTGGCAGATCTCGTCGACGAGGTGCGCAACCAGCAACAGCGCGTGACGGCTACGGAATTCGTCAAGGCCAAGCAGTACACGTTCCCGCCGGCGCAGCCGCCAGAGGACGGTCGCATCACCAGTTTTGTCACCATCATGAAGGGCTGCAACAAAGTATGCAGCTTCTGCATCGTGCCGTTCACCCGCGGCCGCGAAGTCAGCAAGCCCAGCGCCGACGTGCTGAGCGAAGTGAAGATGCTCGTCGCGAGCGGCGTACGCGAAGTGACGCTGCTCGGCCAGAACGTCAACAGCTACGGCAAAGACCGCACAGACCGCGACGGCAACAAGGGCGAACTCGACTTCCCGGAACTCCTCGCCGCCGTGAACGCCATCGACGGCGTGCGCCGCATCCGCTTCACGACCAGCCACCCGATGGACTGCACCGACGCGCTCATCGACGCGTTTGCAACGCTGCCCAAGCTCGCGCCGTTTTTCCACCTGCCGATTCAATCCGGCAGCGTCAGCGTGCTGCAAGGCATGCGCCGCGCCCACGGCGTGGACGACTACCTGGTCAAGATCAACCGGCTGAAATCGCTGCGCCCCGGCATCGCGCTGTCGACCGACATCATCGTCGGCTTCCCCGGCGAAACCGAAGCCGACTTCCAAGCGACGCTGGACCTGCTCGAAGAAGTCCGCTACGCCACCATTTTTAGCTTCATGTACTCCGCGCGCCCCGGCACGAAGGCCAATGACCTCGTCGACGACGTGCCCATGAACGTCAAGAAAGAACGCCTCGGCCGCGTGCAAGCGCTGCAGGACAGCATCACGCGTGCGTGGATGGCGGAATTCCAAGGCCAGGAAGTCGAAGTGCTGTTTGAAGGTGCGTCCCGGCTGAGCCAAGCGGGACCGAATTCGCAACTGGCGCTGAAGTCGTTTGGCGCCCTGCAAGTCATGGGCCGTACGCCGGAGAACGTCAAAGTGAACGTGGCCGTGACGGACGCCCGCGCGCAGACGGAATGGGCGGGGCGACTCGGACGGGTGCGAATTGAGCGCGTGGGGCCGCATTCGCTGGAAGGCGTGATGCTGGGGTGGGCGTAGCAGAAGGTTCGCTGGCATCCACGAAACCGGTCAGGCCAGAGGCCTGACCCTACCCGGCATGCTGCGAGTGGCGAAGCGACGAGCGGCCGTCCCCGCAAGTCGCGAAGCGACGAGCAGCCGTCCCCGCAAGTGGCGAAGCCACGAGCGGCCGTCCCCGCAAGTCGCGAAGCGACGAGCAGCCGTCCCCGCAAGTCGCGAAGCGACGAGCAGCCGTCCCCGCAAGTGGC
>CAITYF010000229.1 GCA_903896545.1 uncultured Myxococcales bacterium
ACGTGCACAGCGAGCGATCAGTGCCACGTCGCGGGCTCCTGTAATCCGGCGAATGGAACGTGTACCAACCCGCCAGCGGCGAATGGCACGACGTGTTCGGACGGCAACTCGTGTACGCAGACAGACGCGTGTCAGGCTGGCGTATGTGCGGGAGCAAATCCGGTCACGTGCACAGCCAGTGACCAGTGCCACGTTGCGGGCTCCTGTAATCCGGCGAACGGGACTTGCAGCAACCCACCAGCGGCAAACGGCACGACGTGTTCGGACGGCAATTCGTGTACCCAAACCGACGCGTGCCAGGCTGGCGTGTGTGCGGGCGCGAATCCGGTCACGTGCACAGCGAGCGATCAGTGCCACGTCGCGGGCTCCTGTAATCCGGCGAATGGAACGTGTACCAACCCGCCAGCGGCGAATGGCACGACGTGTTCGGACGGCAACTCGTGTACGCAAACTGACGCGTGCCAGGCTGGCACGTGCACGGGTGCGAATCCGGTGACCTGTTCAGCCAGCGATCAATGCCACGTCGCGGGCTCGTGTAATCCGGCGAACGGGACTTGTAGCAACCCACCAGCGGCGAATGGCACGACGTGTTCGGACGGCAACTCGTGTACGCAAACCGACGCCTGCCAAGCTGGCACGTGCACGGGTGCGAATCCGGTCGCCTGCACAGCCAGTGATCAGTGCCACGTTGCGGGCTCGTGCAATCCGGCGAATGGAACTTGTACCAACCCACCAGCGGCAAACGGGACGACGTGTTCGGACGGCAATTCGTGTACCCAAACCGACGCCTGCCAAGCTGGCGTGTGTGCGGGCGCGAATCCGGTCACGTGCACAGCGAGCGATCAGTGCCACGTTGCGGGAGCGTGTGACGCCGCGACGGGCGCGTGCAGCAACCCGGCGGCGCTCTTCGGCAGCGCGTGCAACGATGGCGATTCCTGCACGCTCACGGACCTGTGCCTCGATGGCAGCTGCTTCGGCGTGAATCCCGTCTCGTGCTTCGCCAGCGACCAGTGCCACGTTGCCGGCACCTGCGACCCGACAAGCGGCGCGTGCAGCAATCCCACGGCGGCCAATGGGTCTGGGTGTTCGGACAACGACGCTTGTACGCTTTCGGACAACTGCGAAGGCGGCGGGTGTGTCGGCCACAATCCCATCGTTTGCACGGCGAGCGATGACTGCCACGTCGCCGGGACCTGCGATCCAGCCAATGGCGCGTGCAGCAATCCTTCCGTCACCAACGGCACGGGCTGCAGCGACGACAACTTGTGCACCGTGGGCGACGCGTGCGTCGGCGGCGGCTGCGTTCCGGGCGCGGCGGCCAACTGCGACGACGGATTCCCGTGCACGATGGACGCCTGCCAGCCTTTGACCGGCTGCGCCCATGCTGCCGATGACGCGCTCTGCGACGACAGCAACGTGTGCACGCTCGACGTTTGTACCACCGGCGAAGGCTGCGGCCACAGCGCGGTCGCCGGCGAGGTCACGTGCAACGACAACGACGCGTGCACGTTGAGCGACACCTGCCAAGGCGGAACTTGCATCGGTGCGACGCCTGCAATCTGCACAGACAGCGAGATCTGCACGACCGACGCCTGCGAGCCTGCCATCGGATGCGTCCACCCCGCCAACGCCCTGCCCTGTTCGGACGGCAACGCGTGCACCGACAATGACACTTGCGGCGGCGGCTCCTGTCAGGCTGGTCCGGCCACGTTCTGCGACGACGGGAACCCGTGCACCACGGAAAGTTGTGACACGGCAAGCGGCTGCCAGCACGCGCCCAACACCTCGGCGTGCAGCGATGGCGACGCGTGCACGATCGGCGACGCGTGCGGCGATTCAACGTGCCTACCCGGCGGCGCGTTGGTCTGCAACGACGGCAACCCGTGCACCGACGACGCGTGTGAACCCACGAGTGGGTGCACGCACACCGCGAATCTGCTGCCCTGCTCCGACGGCAACGCGTGCACGATTGGCGACGTCTGCGGCGGCGCGGTTTGCCTTGCGGGTGCGGCCACCACGTGTGACGACAGCAACCCGTGCACAGACGACGCGTGCGGCGTTTTGAGCGGCTGCGTCAACGGCGCCAACACGGCCGGCTGCAGCGATGGCGATCCATGCACGCTCTTGGACATTTGCATCAACGGCAGCTGCCTCGGCACGCAGACGGACGG
Organism: uncultured Myxococcales bacterium; assembly: GCA_903896545.1. Classification (GTDB taxonomy): domain Bacteria; phylum Myxococcota_A; class UBA9042; order UBA9042; family UBA9042; genus CAIYBN01. The sequence goes on from CAITYF010000229.1 coordinate 2,172, forward strand.
ATGTGACGACGGCAATTCCTGCACGCTCGACAATTGCCAAACAGGCGTGGGTTGCGCGCACACAAGCGCGGTGACCGCGTGCTCGGACGGAAACGCGTGCACGAGCGGCGACGTGTGCGGCGGCGGCGCGTGTTTGAGCGGAACCCTCGACGGCTGCGACGACGGCAACGCTTGCACGACCGACGCGTGCGACGTCTCGACCGGCTGCATCCACACGGCGATCGACGGGGGCGCGTGCAACGACGGCAGCGCATGCACCGTCGGCGAGGTGTGCGCGAATGGCGCGTGTCTGGGCACCGTGCTTCAGGACTGCGGCGACGGCAACCCGTGCACCCGCGACGACTGCAGCGCTGACGGCGGCTGTACGCATTTGCCCGGCGACGCGACGTGCACGGACGGCGACGCGTGCACGAGCGGCGACACGTGCTCCGAGGCGACCTGTGTAGCAGGCGCGGGCGTCAGCTGCGGCGACAGCAACGTGTGCACGGACGACTCGTGCGACGCGGCGCTCGGTTGCGTTCATGTGGCCAACAGCGCGGCGTGCAGCGACGGCGACGTTTGCACCACCGGGGAGGTCTGCGGCAACAGCAGCTGCGGCGGCGGGGTCGCGATCGGCTGTGACGACGGGAATCCCTGCACGGACGACGGCTGCCTACCTGGATTCGGCTGCGGCCACACCAGCAACACCACGGGCTGCAACGACGGCAACGCTTGCACGTCAGGCGACGTGTGCGAGGCCAGTAGCTGCGTCGGCGTTGCCTTGACCGACTGTGACGACGGCAACCCCTGCACCACTGACACCTGCGACACCGCGAGCGGTTGCACGCATGCGCCGGGCACGCTCGGCTGCGACGACGGCAACGCGTGCACGGAGGGCGACACGTGCACCGAGGGCGCGTGCGTCGGGGCGACTCCAAAGACGTGTGACGACGGCAAGATTTGCACCGACGACGCCTGTGACGCAAAGAACGGCTGCATCACCAGCGCCAACGCGGCCAATTGCGATGATGGCGACCCCTGCACGACCGGCGACCTCTGCATCAACGGCGGCTGCTCCAGCGGCGCAACGGCGGGCTGCGACGACGGCAACGCCTGCACGACCGACAGCTGCGCGAGTGGGAGTGGCTGCGTTCATGCGGACGTGGCGGGCGCCTGCGACGACCAGAATGTCTGCACAAGCGACGCATGCGACGCCGCAACGGGATGTACCCACTTGCCTGCGGACGTCAGCTGCAGCGACGGATCGGCTTGTACCATCAACGACGCGTGCAGCGACGGCGTGTGTGGAGGCAAACAGGTTCAGGACTGCAGTGACGGCAACCCTTGCACCGATGACGACTGCACGGACTTGCAGGGCGGCTGCGCGCACGTCGCGAATACCGTGTCATGCAGCGACGGCAACCCGTGCACGGCGGGCGACACCTGCGGGAGCGCGACCTGCCTGCCCGGTCAAGCCACAGACTGCGACGACGCCAACCCGTGCACGACCGATGCGTGTGACGCGACGACCGGCTGCGCACACCTCGCGGGCGCTGCGAGTTGCACCGACGGCGACGCGTGTACGATCGACGACGCGTGCGCAAGCGGCACCTGCATCGGCGGCAAGGTGTTGGACTGCAGCGATGGCAACGCGTGCACCGACGACAGTTGCGTCGGCAAAATCGGCTGTGTCCACGTCGCTGGAACCGGCGCTTGCGACGACGGCGATCCGTGTACAACCGGCGACACGTGCGGCGCGGGCAACTGCGCAGCACAGTCCGCCACCGTGTGCGACGACGCCAACCCGTGCACCGACGACGCGTGCGCGCCTGGCAAAGGCTGCACGCACGCCGCCAACGCAAAGTCCTGCGACGACGGCAACGCGTGCACGACCAACGACCTGTGCGTGAATAGCGCCTGCAAGGGGACGCCGGACAGTGCCTGCGCCGATGTGACCGGGGACACAGGCGAGGACGTGAAGTCGAAGCCGGACACGACGTTCCTGGATTCGCCGACGCTGGGTGACGATGCCGGTTTGGACGGGCAAGAGAACGGTGAAGATGCAACGGCGGGCGATCTGCCGACGAAGGCATCGTCGCCGTGTTCGGCCACACGCGTGGGAACCGACGCCAGCCGAATCGCTGGGTTGCTGGGGGCAGTTCTGATGCTCGTCCTCGTGCGACGTCGCCGCATTCGTGGGTAACCCGGACGATTCGTCGTATGTCATCCGTGCGACCGACCGTCCGGCGGCCCATCCCGATAAACCCGTGACACGAACGCCACAACTTCCCTTGACCGCGCCCCCTCTGGAACGCGAAACTGAGGACTGGGGTCGCTTTGTCGCGGCTATACAGTCTGCGCCACGTTCGAGGCCATCCGTGCTTATTCCGCGGCGTTCCGCGTGAGGTGCACGCGCGGCCCAAGTTCAGAACGTCAGGTCTGACAGTTGAACTCTGGTGTTACTTCGTGTCGGGATAGTTGGAGTTTTCGGTTGGATAGAAAGGAGCCCAATGAAACGCGCAAGTGTTTGGTTGTTCGGTTTGGCCGTCGCGCTCGTCGGCTGCAGCAATTCCTCCAGTGCCACGGGCGGCGTGGAGGGCGACGACGTGCAATGTGCGAACGGTGCCTGCGACGATGCGCTTGGTGACGCAAGCGGCGACACGCCGGACGTTGCGAGTGCAACGGACGTGGCACTGAACGACGTCGCAGGCTCCGAAGTCGCAACGCCGGACGCAGCCGACGCATTTTTTCCAGACACAGCGCCGCCGGACGTCCAGACAGAAGACGTGGCCCCGGACGCAGTCGTCGACGTGCCGGTAACCCCCGATGTCGGCGACGACGCAATGGCGCCGGAAGATGCGAGTACGGACGTCGCAGCCACGGAAGTTGTCGCGCTCGACATCGTGCAAACCGAAGATGTGGCTGTGGATGTGATTCCGACTGAGGACATTCTCGCCGATATCTCCGACGCGCTCGACGATGTCGGCGTTGCCGAGGATGTGGCCGTTTCCCAGGACCTGTTGGCTGAAGACGCCGCAGCCGATGTCGCAGACACACCGGACGCCGCGGCGCTGGTCGATCCCTGGTCGACATGTGGCGCAGCGACGCCCACCATCTTGTATGCGTCAACGGAGTGGATTCAGGAATTCCGCATCTACGGCGGCAACATCTACTGGACCGCGTATGCGCCCGACTTCCTCGCACACTCGTGGGTGTACGGGATGCCGCTCACCGGCGTACCTGTCGCGGGGACACCGTCGGTACTGGCCGATAGTGTGAAAACGCCGAGTGGCCTGTATCAAGGACTCGCTGTCGACGCGAACGGTTTGTACTTTGCCGGCAACGGTCCCGGCGCGCTGTATTCGACGACTTTCAACGCCGACGCGTCGACGGTACCCACGCAGTTGACCGCCACGCAGACCAACGTGCTGATGACCGCGAATCAACCGCGTCAAGTTGCCGTGTTCAATGGAATCATCTATTTCCACGACGACGAGTTCTCACCGTTCACCTTCCCGCCGGGCTTGCGGCAGCTTGCCACCCTCGGCGGCGCCGTTTCGCTCGTCGACTTCACGCCGAAGACTGCTGGGTACCCGACCCTCAACAGCGCCGGACTGGCCTTCAACGCGACGCCTGCGCCCGCCGATGGCATCGACGGCGGCATCTACTTCCTCCCCACAGGCGGCAACGCTTCGAAGTTGCTCGGACAAGGCGCCCAAGTCATCGGTCCCGATATGGACGACAACTTCGCGTACTGGAGTCAGGTCGGCGAGTCCAAAGACGGCGTGTGGAGCGCACCGCTCGCAGGGGGAGCGGCAACGCGTTTGACTGACTTGGTCGGCGCCAACGTGCTCGCGCAGGATCCAACGACCGGCTTCGTCTATTTCTACGCGTCCAAATTCGACGGTCCCTTCCTCAAAGCGGCAATCTTCAAGGTGCCCAAGACGGGCGGTCAGGCGACGGCTGTCGTTTGCGACTTGCCGGGCGCCGTGTGGAACATTCGCACAGACGCGACCAAAGTGTACTTCACGATGGCGGACGGCAAGGCGGCGAGTTGGACGCTTGCGCCGGACACCTTCGCGTCCGTCGCCAAGTAGTCTCTTCCCGAACCGAGGCGGAACGTCGGCGCTCCTCGATCTGAACGCGCATTTTCATTGCCGCCGAGGGCCGGATGGGCCTTCCGTCGTCGGCGGTCGTTCGCGCGGGGTCTGTCCCATCGGCCGCGTCGTTGAACTCGCCTACCTCCCGCAGACGGAACGGCCATTTCCCCTGCGGCATGCGCCGCGAACCCAATGTGATTACTGGAGAATAGCGCGGACTCCGCTACAGATCCGCGGAGTCCGCGGCAATTGACCAAACCAGCTACATCCTCCACACTTCGGCAGCCATCCGGTCGCGTCGCCGGTGCTACGTCGCCCATGCCCATTCGTCCGCCCAAATCGCCGTTGCGTGTGCTGTTGTGGGCACCTCGACCACCGCCGCCGGGAGGCGTGGGATACTGGACGGAGCGCTACCTGAACGCCGCGCCGGAACACGACTTGGCGGTGACGCTGCTGAACACCGCCCCGCCGCCTGGACGATTTGACGAGAAGAGCGTGCTGCGCCTCGATCGATCGCTGAGTGCCGTGCGGGCGCTGGGCCGCCTCGTGCGGACGCTGGCGACGCAGCGATTTGACGTCGCGCACGTGACGACAACGCTGTTCTGGGCGACGCCGCGCGAGGCTTTGGTCCTGAAGCTGTGTCGAAGTCACAAGATCCCGACGGTGCTACACATTCACGCCTCGTCCCAGCTCCCTCCGTGGCGCGACGCGCTGCCACCTCTCCGCCGCAAATTGTTGGACGCGACGCTGCAGCAGGCCGATGTGCTCGCCGTGCTGTCGCGCGAATTCGAAACGTACCTGCGCGCCGCGTTTCCGACGAAGACCATCGTTCGCATTCCGAACATGCTCGACCTTCAGACCGAGGCTCAGCCGAATGTGCTGCCGCCGCGGAAGTTGCCGCGCGTGCTGTTCGTCGGGATGCGCACGCCGATGAAGGGGCTGGGCGAGTTGGCCGAGGCGATGCTGATGGTGGACGCGGAGCTCGTCGTTGTCGGACCGCCGGGAACGGGCCTGGATGCCGCCGCGGAAGCGCGCATGGACGACGCGATGGCGAAGTTGCGTGCGACCGGACGCCTGGTGGAGACGGGGCAATTGTCGCCGCAGGTCTGCGCGCAAGTGTACCGCGAAGTCGACGTCTTCTGCCTGCCGACCCACCGCGAAGGCCTGCCGAACGTGCTGCTCGAAGCGATGGCTGCGGGTCTACCGGTCGTCGCAACGCCAATTGGCGGCATTCCCGATGTGCTGACGCCCGATTTTGGTATCCTCGTCCCCGTCGACGCGGTGCCGGAATTGGCGAGCGCGTTGCAAAAGTTGATCGCGGACGGCGATTTGCGCAACCAACTTGGCCGCGCGGGACAAGCCTTCGCCCGCGACCATTTCACCCCGCGAGCCGTCGTGTCGCGATGGCGACGCCTCTACGAAACGCTCAAAGTGCCTACATCCCCTGGAGAAAACGCGTGAAACAGCTCTTGCAAAACATGAAAACTGGCGAACTCCGCATCGCAGAAGTCCCCGTTCCGGCCCTGCGCGACGGCGGCGTCGTCGTTCGCGTCGCGGTCAGCTGTATCAGCGCAGGCACTGAACGCAACATCATGGACTTCGCCAAGAAGTCCTACGTGGACAAGGCCCGCGCGCGTCCAGACCTGGTGCGGCAGGTGGCGGACAAGGTGCGCAAAGAGGGGCTGGCGAACACGTACAAGGCGGTGATGTCGCGCCTCGACGTGGAAACCGCGCTTGGCTACTCGTGTGCAGGCGTCGTGGTGGAAGCCGGCAAGACCTCTGGGTTCTCCGTGGGCGATCGCGTCGCCTGCGCCGGCATGGGCTTCGCCAGTCACGCGGAGTACGTGTTCGTGCCGAAGAATCTCGTCGCGCTGGTGCCGCCTGAAGTGGCGCTTGCGGACGCGTCGTATGCCACGATTGGCGCCATCGCCATGCAAGGGGTGCGCACCCTCGAACCGACGTTGGGCGACACGGTTGTGGTCATCGGCCTGGGGATGATTGGTCTGCTCGCGATGCAGTTTGCCAACGCGTCCGGTTGTCGCGCGATCGGCGTCGATCTCGATCCGCGCAAGCTGGAGGTCGCGCGCAAGCTCGGATTTGACCGCGTGATTCTGCGCTCGGACGACGTCGAATCGGCCGTGCAAGCGTGGACCGGCGGCATTGGCGCTGACGCCGTTCTAGTCGCCGCGACGGCACCGACCAACGATCCGCTTGAATTGGCTGTGGGGCTGTGTCGCAAACGCGGCCGCATCGGCATGCTCGGCACGGTGCCGCTGCAGATGACGCACAAGCCGTTCTATGAAAAAGAGCTGCAGCTGCGGATGTCGACGAGCTACGGCCCGGGTCGCTACGATCCCAGCTACGAGTTGGACGGCGTGGATTATCCCATCGGCTACGTGCGGTGGACCGAGCAGCGCAATTTGGGCTGTTTCCTGGATCTCCTGGCGGCAAAGAAGCTGGACGTCGCGAGCCTGACGACGCACCGCTTCGCCATCACGCAGGCCGAAGAGGCGTACGCGCTTGTCGAGGGCAAGAAGCCCGACGAACACGCGGTTGGCGTGCTGTTTGAAATGACTGAAGTGCCGGGGCCTCTGCAGCGGCGCATCGAATTCCCGCGCAAGTTCATGTCCCGGAGCGGCAAAGTCGGCGTCGGCCTCATCGGCGCGGGCACGTTCACACGCGCGACGCTTCTCCCGGCGATTCTGGGAGCCGGCGACGTGCGCTTGTGCGGCATCAGCACGGCGTCGGGAGCGACGGGCGAGAAGCTCGGCATGACTGCAGGGTTTGCCTACACGACGACGGAATGGCGCCAGCTGCTGGAGGACAAAGACGTTGACCTCATCGTCGTCGCCACGCAGCACCGCGCGCACGCAGCGATGGTCAAGGCGGCGCTGCTCGCGGACAAGAACGTATTCGTCGAGAAGCCGCTCTGTCTGACGCGGACCGAGCTTGCAGAGATTGAGACGATTGCCGCCGAAAGCGGACGGTTGCTCCACGTCGGGTTCAATCGTCGGTTCGCGCCGTTGGTTGTGCAGATGCGGCAGCATTTCGCGTCAGTGCGCGAGCCGCTGGCGATCGCCTATCGCATCAACGCGGGGTACGCGCCTCCGGGCGGTCCGGTGCATCGCGAAGGTGGGCGCATCATCGGTGAGGTCTGCCACTTCCTCGACACGGCGGTCTACCTGACCGGTTCGCCCATCTTGTCGTTGCACGCCGCCAGCACGCGCGCCGGTAACGCTGCGCTCGCGGACGAAGACACCGTGGCGCTGACTTGCCAGCACGCCAATGGCCACCTGACCACGATTCTGTACGCCGCGCGTGGCAACCCGCTGCTGCCCAAAGAGCGCATCGAAGTACACGGCGGGATGCGCAGCGCGGTGCTGGACGACTTCACCTCGCTCAAGCTGTTCGACGGTGCCCACGCGCGTACCCAGCGGGCGTTGTTGCAGGACAAGGGCCACAAGGCGCAGCTTCAGGCGGTGGTCGCGGCGATTCGGGATCGCAAGCCGGCGCCGATCGCGCTCGCGGATTTGGTCAGTGTGACAGAGTGGACGTTCAGCGCCGTGGAGCAGCTGCGCGGACCGTCCGAGATCGATGATGAAGAGCGTGACGAGGACTGAGTGTCAGCGCCTTCCACAGGCCGGGCATGCAGACTGTCAGTTGCCGAAACCGCCTGTACGCTCTTCACAGGGTTCCGGATCGCCAGTCCAAGTCAGAAGCTCGGAAAGCCTTGCGTCCCGCCCGGTCGAATGCGAACGGGCGGGACGCCTACCTCAACCTAGCCGACCGCTTCGCTGCCGCGCTCGCCCGTGCGAATGCGAATGCACTCGACCAGCTCGGTGACGAAGATCTTGCCGTCTCCCACCTTCCCGGTGCGTGCACCGGTGATGATGGCCTGAATGCACGGCTCAACGTAATCCTCGTTGACGGCGACTTCGAGACGGACCTTCATGCGCAGGCTCACCTGCACCTGCACGCCGCGGTATTCCTCGACGTAGCCCTTTTGCAGGCCAGCACCCAAGGCGTTGGTGATAACGGAAATTTTCTTGATATCCATTGCCGCGAGCGCTTGTTTCACGTCGCTCAGTTTTTCCGGCTGGATGTAGGCAACAATCAACTTCATAGTAACCTCAGCGCAAGGAATTGGGGTTTAGAACGGAATCGGGGTCTCGGACGCCTTGTCCATCGCCACACCGACGTAGCCGGGCGCGCCCATTTCCGGGATGTCCAGACCTTCGATCTCGTCTTCCACCGGCACGCGGTTGCCAACGATCTTGTTGGTCAGCCAGAAGAGGCCGATCGACATCGGCCCAATGTACGCGAAGTTGGCGACAATGCCGATAATCTCCGCGACGAGCTGGCTGCTGTCGCCGTAAAACAGACCCTTGACCGTGCCCGGCACGCCGTTCCAGCCGTCGCCGTAGCTGCCGTCCGCGAACAGACCCAAGGCGATGATGCCCCACAGCCCGTTGACGCCGTGAACGGAGATGGCGCCGACGGGGTCGTCGATCTTCAGCTTGCTGTCCACGAAGTAGACCGCCTCGACCACGAGCAGACCGGCAACCGCGCCGATGAGGCACGCCGCCCAGGACGTAATGAACGCGCACGGCGCAGTGACGGCGACAAGACCGGCCAACATTCCGTTGCACATCATCGAGGTGTCCGGCTTACCGGCGCGCACGAACCACATCCAAAGTGTGGCCACCATGGCGCCGGTGCCGGACGCCAACATCGTGTTCACCGCGACGACGCTGATCCGCAGATCCGTGCCCGCAAGCGTCGAGCCGGCGTTGAAGCCGAACCAGCCGAACGCCAGGATGAACGTGCCGATGACGGCCATGGGGATGTTGTGACCGGGCAAGATGTTGGCCGATCCATCCTTGTTGTACTTGCCATAGCGCGCGCCGACCATTTTGCCGCCGACCAGCGCGATGACGCCGCCGGTCAGGTGCACAACGGACGAACCGGCGAAGTCGACGTGACCGTGACCGAGGCCAAAGTTGGTGCCCAAGTCAGCGAGCCAGCCGCCGCCCCACACCCACATGCCGTAGACGGGGTACATGATGGTGCCAACCGCGATGCCGTAGAGGATGAAGGCACTGTATTTCCAACGTTCTGCCAGAGTACCCGTGGGGATCGTCGCCGTGGTGTCCATGAAGACCATCTGGAAGATGAACAACGTGAACGTGCCGACGTCGTACACGCTTGGCCCGAGGAAGAAGCCGCCCATGCCGAGCACTTCAAACGACTTGCCAAAAAGCGTGAACGCGAGCGCCGGTGTGGCCAGGCCGGGTGTACCGCCCAACGCGGGTACGGGGCCGACGCTGCCGAACATGAAGGCGAAGCCGCAGACGTAAAAGCCCAACATGCCCAGCGGGTAGATGAGGAAGTTCATCGCCGCGGTGTGGGAGACGTTCTTGGCGCGGGTCAAACCGGCTTCCACCATGGCGAAGCCCGCCTGCATGAACATCACGAGGAACGCGGCGAGGAGCGTCCACACGATGTTGATGGAGATCTTCTGGTGGCCGAGTTCCTTGGCGACTTCATCGAGCTTCTTGCCGTTGTCCGTGGCTGCAACGTCCGACGCGACGCCCGTGTTGCCGCCCGACGGATCCGGCGCGGGCGCGGTGACGGCAGGCTTGGCCTCGTCGGCCATGGCGGCGATGGGCAGCGCAACAGTACTGGCTAACGCGACGCCAGCGAGGCACGAGGCGAGCCAGCGGCGCAAGGGTTTCGAGCGGTTGAAAATCATGACTGAGTCCTCCGAGCTAATAGGTGTGAGAGATGTACAGCAAATTTGTTTCTAGTTTGTTTCGATTACCGAAGAATCATGAAGCAGCGACCATCGAGCGCCTCCACGCTCCAAGCGACGTTCGAGCACAAAGCCGCCCGAACCGCGGCGTGCCACCGGAGGTGCGCGCTCGCGGTCCAGTCCGAGAGGGCAACAGATTTGACCCACAGATCTTGGCGTTGCACAAAGGTCGTCCTGTTTAAAACCACGCCGTGACACCCAGCGTCGCGGTGATGCGCTTCGACGCGTTGGCGATCGGGTCGCCGACCGCCGTGAACGTCGGGGTCCCCTCGATAAAACCGTTGCCGTCGGTCATGTCGCCACGACCTTCCGCACGCACCAGCAGGAAGGATGTCGGCCGCCAATCCAGCGTCAACGTCGCGGAACTAATGCGCTTCACCGGCATGAGGATCGGATCGGAGGTGACGCCCGCCGCGTCCGTCGCCAACTGCTCGCCCAGCGTCTCACCGCGCAACGCCAGGAACCAACGCTCCGCCAGCTGCGTCTTGGCGTACAGCGCTGCACCGAACCAGCTCGCCGTGCCCTGTTTGGTCGATTCCGCACCGCCATCGACGTGCGCCATCAGCCAAAACCGCTCACCGAGCTGGGCGCTCACCCACGCGTCACCGAGGTTGCGCCACGGCGTCCCCTCTTTCGCGTCGGTCGCCCGCTCGTTGCCGCCCATGTAGAGTACCGCCGCCTGGACCTTCTCCGTCGTCCACAGCCCCTGCAAGATCACAGACTTGGCCTCGTTGGTATCGACCGCAGAGTTCCAGCCATTGCAGACCATTCCAACCAAGGAGAACACCGGCGTCGCCGTCCAGGTCACTTTCGCGCCCGAGTGATAGGCCGGAAGGAACGCGAATAAGTTGGAGCGCGACCAGTTCCAGTTGTCCTTGACCGGGACCACTTCCGTGCCAATCGGCGACAGGAAGATGCCCGCCTGAACAAAGACCGAACCCGACTCGTTGACCTTGTAACCCAGCCAAGCTTGCTGAATGTTTTGCCAAAGCGAGCCATTCGAAGCCGCGTTCACACCCGTGCCAGGCAAGCCCGCTTCCGCACGGTAGTAGCTGGACGGCGTCGAGCCCGCTTGCAACCCCACACGCCCTTGCACAGGACCTTTCTGCCACGCCACGTCAAGCACAGCGTTGTCCACGGTGAACGTGTTGGATCGCTGGTCAAAAGCCCGCAGGAGGCTCAACCCGCCCTTGGGCCGATTGAAATCAAAACCGTAGTGCGCCTCGCCGTAGCCCGAAAGCGTCACGCCTTCGGACAAGCCAACCATCATCGCCGACTCAATCGCTGGCGCCTCGTTGACAACCGGCGCTTCTTCAGCAAACGCTGACGCGGCCGCGCAGGCAGACAGAACCACCGAACCTAACAGACTTTTCTTCCACTTCTTGGCGATCATCGGTCTCCTTGTGTGCTGAACCCGCTCCGAGGATTGCCGCACTGCGTCATTTGAAGCAAGCACTTTCGGCGAACTTTTCGGGTATTGTGTCGGAGTTGTTTCTACATACACACACCGACTATTGAAATGATTGACGATCTGAAACGATGCGCCGGTGATCGAATTGGCGCGCCTTGGGCAGATCGCGAAGATGCGCGACGGGCGAAGCCCTTCCTGCGGCTCCGACGAATCCGTGACAAGGCGCGACGAAGCGACCGTTGACGCGCGCACGACACAGCGCAACACTCGACCGAGCCGACCAGTTTCTTCCTCATCACCACTAGGAATTCGCCATGGACAGCATCCTCCACACCGCAGCCAGCTACTGGTGGCTGATCGCGATCGTCTTTCTGATTGTGACCTTCAAGCTGTGGCTGCGGCTTTTTGGCGTGATCATTATCCCACAAAATACAATGGGTTTGGTCAACAAGCGCTTTGTCCTGCTCGGTTCCAACCGCACGCTACCCGATGGCGCGATCATCGCGTTGAAGGGTGAAGCCGGCTACCAGGCGGACACGCTGGCCCCCGGTCTGCACATCGGCCTTTGGCCGTGGCAATACGAGGTGGACGTCGTTCCCTTCACGACGATCCAGGAAGGCTGTTTGGGCGTCGTGGAGTCGCGCGATGGCATCACGCTGTCGGGCGGTCGGGTGCTGGCGCGCCAAGTCGAGTGCGACTCGTTCCAGAACGCGCGGCAATTTCTGGAAAGCGGCGGCCAGCGTGGTCCGCAGATCGCCGTGATCCCGCCGGGCACGTATCGCATCAACACGCAGTTGTTTTCGGTTGTGGAGGAAGAAGCCACCGAGGTCCCGGACGACAAGGTCGGCGTGGTCACGACCAAGGACGGGACGCCGCTGGCGACGGGCGAAATCGCGGGCGGAGAGACGGCCAACCACAACATGTTCCAGGACGGGCAGACGTTCATCGATCAGGGCGGCTTCAAAGGTCTGCAAGTGCAAGTGATCATGGCGGGGCGCTACAACATCAACCCGCGTTTTGCGTCGGTGGAGTTTTTTGACCTGACGGAAGTGCCGATCGCGCACGTGGGCGTGGTGATTTCGTACGTCGGCGAGCCGGGTGAGGACGTGAGCGGCGACTCCTTCCAACATGGCAATCTTGTGCAAAAAGGCCGCAAAGGCGTCTGGGATGAGCCGTTGGACCCTGGCATGTACCCGATCAATCCGCGCACGCACAAAGTCGAGTTGGTACCCACCGCGAACGTGGTGCTGAATTGGGCGACGGGCAAGAATGAAGCGCACAACCTGGACAAGAACCTGTCGACGATCTCCGTACGGTCCAAGGACGGCTTCAAGTTCAACCTGGATGTGAGCCAGATCATTCACGTGCCGCGCGCCAAGGCGCCGCTGGTCATTGCGCGCGTGGGCAGCATGCAAAACCTGGTCACGCAGATGCTGGAACCGACGATCGGCAACGATTTCCGCAATGCCGCGCAAAATGCGGACGTCATTGACTTCATCCGCGAGCGCACCAAGCGTCAGGAAGAGGCGAAAGTGCGTATTGCGGCGACATTGAATGAGTACAACGTCGTGGCGGTGGACACGCTGATCGGCGACATGTCGCCGCCCGAAGAGCTGATGAAGACGCTGACGGATCGGAAGATCGCGGAAGAGCAGCAGTCGACGTTCGCGACGCAAATGACGACTGAAGACGCGCGGACGAAGCTGCAGAAGGCGAAGGCGCTGGCGGACACGCAGGCGGACGTCGTGTCGGCGGAGCGGCGCGTGCAGATCGCGGATTTTGACGCGCAATCGGCCGTGAAGAAGGCAGAAGGCGTGGCGCGGGCCAAGAAGATTGACGCGGAAGCCGACGCCCAAGTGACGCGCGTGAACGGTGAGGCGGAGGCGGGCAAGATCCTGTCGATCGGACAGTCTGAGGCCAAAGTGAGCGAGCAGAAGGTCGCGGCGATGGGCAACGAGAACTACACGGCGATCGCAGTGGCCACCGCGCTGGCGGGAAGCGGTCAGCGGCTCGTGCCGGAGATCATGGCAGGCGGTGAAGGGTCGAGCGGGTCGATTGTGAATTTGCTGCTGGCCAAAAGCTTGAGGGCGCAAGCGGAAGCGGTCGAGAACGAACAGCGGTAGGCTGGCGGAAGCGAACGTCGGCCGAAGACATTTTCGATCAGGGCGGTGCGGCGGTGGCCAGGCGATGGGCGCCGAGTGGCCTACACTTGACGCACAAGCCGAAGCTGCGGGAAAAGCGCCGGAGGCACACTTGCACAAGGAGCTGGCCGCTGCCGAACCGCGCAAGCGTCGAACCTGGAGTGGTGCGCGCCCCGATCAATCCCGCGCCCGCCGTTCCACCATCTTCCTGAACCGCGGATCCACCTTGAACTCCGGATGCGCCTTCACGTACCGCCGCATCTCGCTCATCGCCGCGTCGTAGGCGTCGTCATCGCCGTCCTCGTCACGGTCCGCGCGGTCCAGCACCGACAGCGGCAACTTCCCTTCCATCACCTGACTCAGCCGCGAACCCGGCCGCGTCTTGCCCGTCATGTGCCACTGCAAAAGCTCGCCCAGATCGGGATTCTTGTCCGGTCCGCTGAAGTCCATGCGCTCAGAAATCTGCGCGGCCAGCGTCTTGCCGCCGTTGAATTGGTCGGGAATCGTGCGTTCTACGTGCACAAACGGCGTTTGCATGATCGCCTTCTGTTGGAACACGTCCCACATCGGCGTCGCCAGCGCGTCGTAGCGGTTGAGCGGCGGGAGGTGCAGCATCAGCTCGAACGTGCGGAACAGGCTGGGATACGACGTGTGCACATGGCTCACGTACCCCGGCTTGGCGTACGGGCTGACGACGAGGCAGAAGGACCGGTGGTAGTCGATGTGGTCGGCGCCCTGTTGCGGGTCGTCTTCGACGACGAAGATCGCGGTCGTCGCGAAGTATTTCGAGTGCGTGATTGCGTCGATCAACACACCCATGCCGACGTCGTTGTCATTGATCATCGATTCCGGCGTCTTGGCGCCCTTGCCGATGCCATTTGTGTGGTCGTTGGGCAATAGCACGTAGACGAACGGCGGGAATTTGCCTTGGTTCACGAGCACATCCGCGACGTATTTCGCTTTGACAACGTCGCTGATGCCGGTGTTGAAGAACGATCCGGGAAATTGCCCGTCGACGTGATCGGCGACGGCGCCTTCAGCAACGACGTCCAGCGCGCCGACGATCTCGCCAAACATTGTGAAATCAATGCCGTGCTTGATCAGGTGCGTGAAAAACGTCTTGAACGCCGGACGTCCCGACGGATGCACCGCGTCTTCGCCCCAGCCGGGATGATTGCGGTAATCTTCAAACCACGTGCGCTCGATGTAATCATCCACAAACGACGACGTGAGCCACAGGTGGCCCTGAATTGAAGTTTCCGAGTCGTCATAGAAGTTGTCGTGATGCGCGTACTTTCGCGCCAGCGCGTGCAGATTCGGCGTCACTTTCTCGCCAAACATCGCCAGCTTCGGGTCGCCGTCGCCATTTTCAAGATCGCCCAGCACGCTGTCATACGTCTTGTTTTCCTTGACGATCAGCACGACGTGCTCGATCGGCGAGATGCCTTCGGGCGTCGCCGGCACGGGGAACGACGCGTCGCACTTGAACGGAAACACTTTGTCGGGACGCCGGACGTTGTCCTCGACCTGTTGTGTCGCCGCGGCGAGATCGACCGTTTTCAGATCGATCAGCGAGACGGTGCCCTGCATCTGCTCTTTGCCGCTCTCCGCTTCCTCCGCGTAGAACGCGAGCGGTCCGGTGCCCACACCTTTGCCGTTCAGCACGATGAGGTGGCTCGCATCCGGACTCAGCGCCACCGCCGTCGGGTACCAACTCACCGGCAGCGCGCCCAGCGGCGTCAGGTCCTTGGCGTCCAGCACGCTCACCGCGTTGTCAGCCGCGCGCGCGACGTAGAGGCGATCGCTCTTCTTGTCGTACGCAATGCCGCCCGGACTGCTTCCCGGCAGCGGCTTCTTGTCTTCGCCAACGATCGTCGGTTCGCCCACAGGCTGCGTGCCGATCACCGCGCGGTTCTTCACGTCGATCGCCACGACCGCGTCGCCATTCGCCGTCGCCACGTACACAACCGACTCGTCCGGCGTCGCCACCAGGTTCACGGTCGTCATGCCGACTTGCACCAGCGTCGTCTCGGTCGTCGGCGAATTCAGGTCAATCGCCGCGACGCGGTCGTCGGCTAGACTCGCCACCCACAGCTCGTGGCGACCGGGCAATTCAAGAAGCGCGTAGGGCTGAACGGCCACTTTGATCGTCCGCAGGAGTGCGAGCGTCTGCGCGTCAAATTCCTGGATCGCGCCGCCTTTGAACTGCCCGACCCAGAAGCGCGAGCCATCCTTGGAGAGCGCAATGCCGGCGGGATAACCGTCGATCGGCACGCTCGCCGCGCCGGTGACTGTGCCTTCGGCGGCGATGTCGTAGATCTCCACCTTGCCGGCATACCCGCCAGAAGCGTAGAGTTTCTTGCCGTCGTCCGAAATCGCGATGCCGTAGAATGCCTCGTCGCGGTCGACTTGTTGCAGGATCTTGCCCGTGCTCGCGTTGATCACCTGCACGCTGCGGTTGCGATAGCCGGTGTTTGCGACGTACGCGACGTCAAGCGTCGGGTGGTAGCGCACATCGATCGGGAAACCGCCGATGATGGCTTCCGTACCCAGTGGCGTGAGCGCGCGGCCGCCGGGTAGGATGCGCACGCCACCTTGCATGCCCACTTTCAAGAGCGCCTCAGGCGATGGGCTTGGCACGCAATCCAGCGTCAGTTGTTGAACATCGGCTTTCACGTCGACGGTGGAGACGTCGCTTTGCACGTCCGGCTCGTACAGCGGTCCGGTCACCGCCGTGTCGGGCGCGCACGCAGTCAAGGTCGCGGTCAAAGAGACCACGGTCAGAAGCGATTGAAGGTAACGTGTCGTCATCATGCTCATCTCCCGCGCGGCACAGTGCGACAGCCGCGCGCAACAGTCAACGCGCCGTTGACGAACGTTCACCGGAGACGCGCCGATTTGTGACTCGGCGCCGAGCGCGCTATCGTGTGCGCACGGCCCTGAGGCCGCGGAAGACCGTTTTGCCCATGCAAGCGCGACTTTTCATCGGGTGCCTGAGTCTGCTCCTGTGCACGTGCGGCTGGACTGCACAGCCGGGCTTGGACGCGGGGAGCGGCGCGGACGTCGTCGGCGAGCCCAGCGTTGAGATTGGCGGCGCGAATCTGGACGGGATCGGCTTTGCGCTGTGGCATGGCACGGACCCGCACCCCAACATCATCAGCGGACCGCAAGGCGGACAACACATCTGGGTGAGCGCCCACACGCGCAACCTCTGGTACAACAAGCTGAGCTTGACCGTGGAAATGCGCGACGACGCGACCGGCGACATCATCGCGCCAGGTGAAGTGACGCGCATGGTGACGCTTTCGCGCGACGTGACCTTTGACCGGTACGAAGGGCTCACAGCGTTTCTGAGCTCGCCTTGTGCGGTGGCGGACCACAAGATTCGCATCAAGTTGACGGCGGCAGACCTGTACGGCGTCGCAACCTCGGACACAGCCGTCGTCACGCCCGTTTGGAGCCAACCATGCGCACCGTGATCGCGCTCACTGCTTTGCTCTGCGCCGCCTGCACGACGACGGCTGCGGAAGTTCCCGCGGGCACAGTCATCGTCGGCGGCGCGAACGACGACGGCACCGGCTTCGTCGATTGGCACACGTCCACCGTCGGACCGCCGATCGTCATGGGACCGCAGGGCGGCCAGCACATCTGGGTCAGCGTACGCACGGGACGCAACTTCAACGCGAGCAAGATGCGCCTGCTCATCGACATGACGGACCTCGACACCGGCGACGTGGTAAAACCCGGCCAGATTCCATTCACGCGCACGCTCACGGACTCCGGCACCGAGTTGCAAATCACCGGCATCACGGCGTACGTCAAGGAACCGTGCAAAATCAAAGGCCACCACGTGCGAGTCCACGTCGGCGTCGAAGATCTGGTGGGCCTGCCCGGCAGCGATGAGGCCATCATCATCCCGACCTGGAGCGGATTTTGCGGTACCTGATCCTGCTGACGCTGTGTGTCGCCGCGTGTACGGGCACGGAAGTGACGCTGACCGGTGCGGACGCTTCGGGTGACGGGTCGCCGGCGCCTCCCTGCTTTTTTGTCGCCGTATTGCCGAACGACGTGACCGCGACGGAGATGGCGAACAGCGCGACGGCGACAAACCTACCGACTTTGCCGATTACCCTTGGCGGTCAGGGGAGTTGGATGGTCATCCCGCGCATCGCTGCGTGGACGCCCTGGCCTGGGCACTTGGAGCTGAAGCTGTGGCTGGAGCGCGGCAATGACGGCTACCCGATGGTGCCGCCGGTGTTCGCCAACGTGCAGCTGGAGCAGCTCGGTCCGCTGTGGGTAACCCCTGAATTGCCGCTGGTCATCGGGGCGCCGTGTCAGCTTCTGGGCCACGAGATTCACGCACGCGCGACCATGTTCGGCTATGGCAGTGGGCAGAACCTCGACGGGCGATTTCTCGTTTCCTGGAACCAGTCCTGTCCATAGCTACTTACGCGGCGGCAGCGCGCCCGTCCGCAGCTTCTCGCCATCCAGCCCATCCAGGTGGCTCGTGTCGTTCAGCAGCATCAACCGCAGACCGCCGTTGTCCAGCTGCACCGTGGTCACCGACGCCGGATCCACGGCAAACGTGCGGAACTGACTGACTTTCAACTTCAGCACGCGGCACAGCATCGTGGAAATCGTGAACATGTGCGAAACGATGATGACGTGCCCGTTCGGATGCCGCTCGTAGAGGTGCTCCAGCACTTGCCAGCTGCGGTTGGCCACTTCCTGCAGGTTTTCACCCTTGGGAAAGCGCACGCGGCCGGGATTCTTCTGCCAACGGTCGCGCCAGCTGCCCGGACCGTTCTGCAGCTGCGTGAAGTGCGCGCCTTCGAGGTCGCCCAGATTCACTTCCATGAGGCGCCTGTCCAGCACCGCGGCGTGGCCAATCGTCTCGCCGATCGCCGCCGCTGTGTCGCGGGTACGCAGAAGCGGGCTCGCCCAGAGCGCGTCAAAGGGACGCCCCGCGAACCGCTCGCCCAAACGCGCGGCCTGCAGCCGACCCAGGTCCGAGAGCGGCGAATCTGTGTGGCCAACCAGCACAGGCTTGCCCGTCAGCTCACTGACGCCATGACGAATGAATGTGATACGCAAAGGCAGCGCCCTCCAAGCGGAGCGGAAACCTAGCATGGGGTTGCGCGACCGTCGAAAAATCCTGCACGCGAACGGCGGATTCGTGGACTTTCTGCCGCTATTGTCGCCACTTCGTTGCCGCCGTGATCGCGCAACCGCGTGTTGCCCTGCCCCCTGCGCGCGCCTACACTCGGCGCCCGGAGGTTCCCATGTTGCTCGTCGCGTTCCTTTTCCTGTGCCAGCTGTCCGTGCCCAACGTCGGTGTGATGCAAGCGCCGCGGACCACGACGATCCAGAACAACGCGCAGGCGTTTCTGGACCTGTACAACGGCATCTACCAGCGCTTGACCGCAGTGGATCAGGAGAATCAATGGGCGGGCTCGACCGACGTGAGCGATCGCAGCGATGGTCGACGTACGGCGTCCGGGCAGATGGCGGCGGCGTTTCTGGGCAATCCGCAGGTCATCGCGGAGACGCGCAAGTGGCTGGATCAGAAGAACAAGCTGACACCGCTACAGATCAAGCAGCTGCAGGCCATCTTGTTCAAAGCGGCCAGCGCGCCGGGCACGATTCCGCAGGTTGTCGACGCGCGCATTGAAGCGGAAAGCCAGCAGGCGAGCGTTCAGGACAGCTTCGTGTATTGCCTGACGCAAAAGAGCGCGGACGGCAAGTGCGCCAAGACGGCGACGGCCAATGACATCGACGGCGTGTTGCGCGTGTCCAAGGACATGAACGAACGCCTCAACGTGTGGAACGCGAGCAAAGAACTGGGGCGTCCGCTGAAGTCGGGGCTCGTGAAGTTGCAGACGTTGCGCAATCAGTTGGCGCGTGAAATGGGCTTTTCGTCGTTCTTTGCCCTGCAAGTGTCCGAATACGGCATGAGCGTCGACGACATGCGCAAGCTGAACCAAAGCTTTCTGACCGACATCAAGCCGCTCTACAAGGCGCTCCACACGTGGACGCGGCGCAACCTGGCGGCCAAGTACGGACAGCCGGAGCCCAAAGGCGCGATTCCGGCGCACTGGCTGACCAACCGCTGGTCGCAAAACTGGGTAGCACTCGCGCCGGGCGTCGATTTGGACCAGTACTTCAAGAATCGGACGCCGGAGTGGATCGTCAAGCAGGCGGAGGCCTTCTACGTGTCGATGGGCTTTGCGCCGCTGCCCGACACATTCTGGCAGAAGTCCGATTTGTACCCGGTCCCGGCGGGTCAAACGCGCCACAAGAACAGCCACGCGTCGGCTTGGCATATGGACCTCGACAAGGACGTGCGCTCCCTGATGAGCGTGGAAGGCGACAGCGAGTGGTTTTCCACCGCGCACCACGAGCTGGGGCACATTTACTATTACATGAGCTACGCGCGTCCCGGCGTGCCGCCGCTGCTGCGGGAAGGTGCGAACCGCGCGTTTCACGAGGGCATCGGCGAGTTGATTTCCATCGCCGCGGGTCAAGTGCCGTACCTGCAGCAACAGAAGATTCTGCCGGCGGACCTGAAGATCGACCAAACCGCGTTTTTGCTCAACGAAGCGCTGGAGCACACGATTTCCTTCCTGCCGTGGTCGGCGGGCGTGATGACGGAGTTTGAGTACCAGCTCTACGAGAAGAATCTGCCGCCGGAGAAGTGGCAGGAGACGTGGTGGAAGTTGGTCGCGGACTATCAGGACGTCGTGCCGCCGGATGCTGCGCGCTTGACCGATCCGACGGCGTGCGACGCGTGCACGAAGACGCACATCAACGACGATCCGGCGCAGTATTACGATTACGCGATTGCGACGGTGCTGAAGTACCAGCTGCACGAGTACATCGCGACGAAAATTTTGAAACAGGATCCACACAGCTGCAACTACTTTGGCAACAAGGAAGTCGGCAAGTTCCTGAAGAAGATCCTCGAACAAGGCGCGACGCGCGATTGGCGTGTGGTGCTGAAGGAAGCGACGGGCGAGGACTTGTCGACGCGCGCGATGGTGGCGTACTTCAAGCCGCTGCAGGTGTGGCTGGATGCGGAGAATGGGAAGGTGAAGTAGGGGCCTCCGCTGGCGCGCTGCGGTGCCGGCGGCTGTGACGTTGGAATTCCGTCAGCGTGGAGAGAGCCGCGCCAAAGCCAGCGGCGGTCACGGCGGAAGGATTGCCCAGCCGTCCAAAAGTTCAGCGCTCGTGTGCACAATTTTGCCGCTTGACGCCAACCGCGGAATCGGCAAACTCCGGATCTGCGGGCAATCGTGCAGGTTCAAGGGGCGAACGTCGGGGTCTACCTCGGTCAGGGTACTCCTCGGCTGCACGTCCGCGAGCTGCGCCCCGACTTGAAGGAACTGATGTCGATTCTCCTCCCTCCCGCTGCGCGCGTGCGCCGCGTCTGGCTTCCTGTGTTGGCGCTATTGGGCGTCGTCGGCGTCGCTGATGCCGGTGAAGATCTCGACGCGCGCCTCGCAAACGGCGACATCGTCGTGAGCGTGCACGAAGAGGAAGGCTTCGATATCCCGCCGATGTACACGCGCGCCGTCATCGATGCGCCACCTGAAAAAGTGTTCGCGCTCGTCAATGACTGCAACGCGTTCAAGACGTACATCCCGCGCGTCGTGCAATCCAGCGAAACTTCACGCGAGGGCAACCACAGCGTCTGCAAGTTCCTGGTCGACATGCCCTGGCCGATGGACGACTTGTCTTCCACCGTCGAGGCCACGGTCTCCTCGGCGCCGGGCAAGTGGACGCGCGAATTTGTCCACAAGGACGGCAACTTCATCCGCAACGACGGCGTCTGGACGCTCACGCCGTTTGGCGACGACGGCAAGCGCACGCGGGTCGAGTACAAGCTGCACTCCGCGTTCAAGACCATGCTGCCGAACGCGTTCGTCCGTTCGGGCCAGAAGGGCGCGATGAAGGACCTCATCAAAAGCATGCGCAGCCGCCTTGTGGGCCACGACTGAACCAGCCCCTACGTTAGAACGAAGAGGAGCCCGACATGGCGCTGACTGAACAGACATTTGAGATCCTGCCCACCCCCAAGTGGCAGGGAAAACCCGTGCCCGCTGAGCAGACAACGAACGTGCTGTACGGCATCTTCGGCCACCTCGGCTCGCCGCTCACGTACGTCATCTTGCTGGCGATCTTTGGCGTCACCGCGTGGAATGCCCTGGGACTCTTCATTCTGACGTCGATCCCGTTCGTCACGTTCACGCTGTGGGCGGAAAAGCAGCATCCGTCCATCGAACTACCCAAGCCAACGGCGCGCGAGTTCTTTGACGGCATGATCATGGTCTTCATCAAAGGCGTGGGCGTCGGCGGCGGATTGGTCACGCTCGGCTGGTGGGCGCATTCGCACGTGCCGCTGTGGGAGATGTTGGGCGTGCGCCAAGGACTGTCGCACGCGTGGTGGCTCATCGCGGCCGCGACGCTCGGCACGGATCTCGCGTACTACTGGATTCACCGCACGATGAGCCACAGCCGCGGTCAGGCTCCCGTGCTGCGCTACTACCGCAAGAAGCACTCGGCGCACCACGCGGTCACGGCGCTGGATTTTCTCCGCGGCAATCAGTCGTCGTTGGTGGATACGGCGGTGAGTCAGTTCCAGCCGTCGCTGATCGTGATTTCCTGGCTGTTGGGTCTGGACCTTGGCGGAACACTGGTGGCCTACGCGCTGGTGCTCATGCTGCAAGCGACCGACCACACGTCCGCGACGTTCAGCATCGGCTGGCTCAACTGGATCTTCATGGACAACCACGCGCACAAGCTACACCACTGCAAGCGCGGCCACCTGATCAACCACGCGGCGGCCTTTGCGTTCTGGGATCGCCTGTGGGGCACGTACTACGAGGACTGGTCGATCTCCAGCAATTTCATGCATCACCACGGCGTGTCCCTGCCCATCCGCCGCGTGGAGGCGGACCGGAAGCGGCCGGGTCAGCTGTTGGACACGTCGGCGCTCGGCGTGGACGTCCCGATATGACCGCGCCGCGTTTTGCCCTCGTGACCGGTGCGAGCAGCGGAATTGGCACCGAGCTCGCCCGACAACTGGCCGCGCGCGGCTATGGCCTCGTCATCACGGCGCGGCGTCTGGATCGACTCGACGCGCTCCGAACGGAGCTCGAAGTCGCGCACAAGGTGCCCGTGCACGTCGTTGCGCAGGATCTCGCGGCCCCGCAGGCGCCGCAGCAGTTGTTCGAGTCGGTGCGCGCGTTGGGCATTCAGGTCGACGTGCTCGTGAACAACGCGGGCTACGGCATTCAAGGCCGTTTCGTCGAGATGGACATGCCCGCCATCGAGAAAATGACGCGCGTGAACGTGCTGGCGCTGACGGAACTGACCTTGCTTTTTGGCCGTGAGATGGCGACGCGTGGCACTGGGCATATCCTCAATGTCGCGTCGGCGGCGGCGTTCCTGCCTTCGCCCTATGTCTCCGCGTACGCGGCGACAAAGGCGTACGTCCTCGCCTTTTCGGAGGCGATTCGCTTTGAACTCGCGCCCGCGGGTGTCAACGTGACCACACTTTATCCCGGCATCACGACGACCGAGTTCAACGCGGTCGCCCTCGCCCAGACGCCCAAAGCGATGGACCTGTCGATCCTCGGTCCAGCCGACGTGGCGCGCATGGGGCTGAACGGGCTTTTTGCCCGCAAGCGAACGGTCGTGCCCGGCTTCATCAACAAAGTGAACGCGTTCCTGAGTCAGGTGCTCCACCGCGGGCTGATCACGTGGTTCGCTGGCCGTTTGCTCGCTGCGGCGAACCGAAAGTAGGGTCAGCGCAACGAGGTCTACGCACCCGGCACGCGGGTCGTCCAGTGCCAGCCAGACAGCGACAGCCCGGAAATTTCCCATTGCGCCGACTCAAACCCCGCCTGCGTCTCCTTGCCCAGAAGACTGAACGAGTCGTCTTCGATGAGCACCTGCCCGCGCTCGGCTAGATCTTCACCCAACTTGCACGCGATGTTCACGGCGTCGCCAAAGAAGTCCTGTCCCGGCAAAAGCAGGATCCGCCCGCTGGCGATGCCGATGCTGACGTGGATGTCCTTGTCCACAGGCTGGGTCAGGTTGTAGGTGCGAAACGCCGCGTTGATCGCCCGCGCCGCTAACACGGCGCTCTCCGGGTCAAGAAACGACGCGTAGAGGTTGTCGGCTTCGTACTTGACGACCTCGCCGCCCATCGCCTGAACAAGCGGGCGCGTCAGGATTTGCATCTGGCGGACCATGGTCAGGTAATGCACGATGCCCCAGCGGCGAACCAAACGGGAGAAGCCGCTCATGTCCTGCACCAGAACTGTGCGCTGAACGCCCCAGCGCGCCCACAGCTGCGCCTCGATTTCGGCAGCCTCCGCGGGATTTTGGCAGGTGTTGTAGCGGTCCAGCAGCGAGTAGAATTCGTTCATGACCGGCCCCGCCGCGCTCGTTGGTGTGCGCGCCGTTGTGACCGCAGTCTGCCCAGCGAGCCCCGGACCGTCAAGCCACGGTTCGTCGGCGTTTTCTTCCCTCGACGCGGGCGTGCGCTGCCCACGAACCAGCGCCACTTCCGCCGCGTGCTACCTTGTCCGCACTGACAGCCCACGCGTCGGCTGCGCCAGTCCCAAGGACGCCATGCGCGCCATACTCATCCTCCCGGCCTTGCTCCTCGTCAGCGCCTGCAACGGCCGCAGCCCGTCTTTCAGCGGCACTGCGTTCGCTGCCAACGTCCCCGCCATCCGCTTTTCAGGCCGCTGCCTCATCCAGAACAGCGCGCGCGTCCCGCTCATTTGTCAGGACTTCTGGAATCGCCCCGGCAGCGACCTCGAAGCCGCCGAGCGCACGCAGTGTGTTGTCTCTGGCTCGACGTGGGCGACCGAAGCGTGCAGCGAAGTCGGGCGCTACGGTGGCTGTCGCTCCAAGACGGACGAAGCCGGCGCGTACGTGATCCAATGGTTCTACTTGCAAGAAACGGGGCGCCAAGCCAAAGAATTGTGCCCACGCGACGGGTCGAGTGAATGGCAGGAGTGAAAACGCTTGAATCTGTGAATCGCCGGCCGCGGAAGCAAAGCGGCGAAAAGCGCGTTCACAGGATCGGCGCCTGAAGCGTTCACACTTTCCGACCGCTACGGCACGTCGAACGCACAGCGGAAACCGGTGTACTTGCTGCCGTTCACGTCGGTGAAGTCGCGGTAGCTGTTGCGCATCAATGCCGCGGACCACGCCCACGAACCGCCGCGCAGGCCGTACACTCCGGTGCCGGTCGTCGCGCCCTTGGGATTCACCCAGCCTCCGACCGGCGTCTGCGCGTAGTAGGTCTCGTCGTACTCGTCGGAGACCCATTCTTCGACGTTGCCGCCCAAGTCGCTGAAGCCGTAGGGCGAGTTGCCCGCCAAGGAGCCTGGAAGGGTCGGAACGCCGGGGCAGGTACTCGGCGTTGCGCCGTCTTTGCCGTTGGCCAGCTCGCACGTCATCGGCGCGTTGCCCCACGGGTAGACGGTGGCTTGTGTTTCGCATTGTCCCGCGGGGTACTTCTCGCAACCGCCGCGCGCGGCCTTTTCCCACTCTGCCTCGGTCGGCAAGCGGCCGCCAAGCCACGTGCAGTACGCCACGGCCGATGTGTAGGTGACGCAGCTCAACGGCAACGCTGCGTTCGCCGTGACGTTCGTGCCCGTGCAGCCGGGACCAGTCTGGAGAAAGTTGCAGCCTCCAGCGTCTTTGCACGCCTTGTACTGGGCAACCGTGACTTCTTTCCGGTCCATTGCATACGCGGAAAGCTCAACGAGGTGACCGGGGGATTCGTTGTTCGCACAATCGGGATCCAACGGCGAGCAGCCCATGAAGAAATTGCCGGCTGGAACGACGATGACGTCCAAGCCCATGCAGGTGCCCGTGACGCAGGTGTCCAGCGTCGTGCTTGCGTTGGCATCGTCGCACGGCGTGGCGCTCTGCGGCAGGTTCGTGCAGCCATCTGCCTGGGTGCAAGCGTCGAGCGTACAAGCGTTGCCGTCGTCGCAGTTGACTGCGCCCGTCAGCGTGCACTTGCCGCCCACGCAGGTTTCGTCGGTGCAGTTGTCACCGTCCGAGCACGTCGCGGTGTTGTCCACGTGCAGGCACACGCCGTTGACGCAACTATCATCGGTGCACGGCGAGCCATCCGCACAACCGACGAGCGCGCCGCAGGGCGGGTTCCCATTGTCTGGTTCGGTTGCGCTGTCAGCGTCGTCGGCAAGCATGTCGTTGGCAACGGCGTCGTCGGCAAGCGCATCGTCGACACTATCGCTGCTACTGGCATCGACCGCCGTCACGTCGGCCACATCCGCAACGGCGTCCGCGCCGGTTTCGGTCACGTCCTTGGGCGGCGCTTGCGTGTCTTCCGGCGGCGCTGTGTCGGCATCGGCAGAAACCGCATCCGTACCTGCGATGTCTGCAACGTCGCCAGCGGCTGTCTCGATAGGCCCAGCGTCGGCATCAACACCAACGTCGCCAGCCTCTGCATCATCGCCACCGGCGGCTTGCGTTTCCTTGGTCGCACCGCAACCAGAGAACAACCAAGCGCAGCACATCACAAGCACCAACGAACGGGTAAACAGGTTCATTCGAGTCCTCCATCGTATCGTACCGCCCCGACGCTACGCGAAGGACCGACGCGCGGTCAAGCGCACAATGAGTCCGTGAACGCATGCAATGCGCGTCCGGCAGCGCATCGCGGGTTGACGTGCCGGTCCGGCGCAACGGGGCGTGGCCCTTTGACGGCGCACCGCAGCGCGAGCAGACTGATTGCAGTGCCTCGCGCACCGGAGGTCCCCATGTCCACACGCGTCACCTTCCTCCTGTTCAGTCTATTCCTTCCACTCGCCACCCACGACGCACTGGCTTGCTCCCCACTCATTCTCTGTGCGCCACAGGTCGCGTTCCCGGCGGGCACGCAGATCCCCGCCAATGCGCAGGGTCTGCCGCTTGCGCTGCCTGCCCCGATGCAGGCGCCATTCGAGCCGATCCAGCCGCAGCTGCGCGACGCGGGTGGCCAGGTCGTGCCCACAGAACTCGTCGATGACACGTTGCCAGGTTGGAAGTTGCTCAAGCCACTCAAAGGCTTCACCGCGAACACGACCTACACCATGCACGCGACGAACTTCTGCACGGATCCACAAACGGGCGGGACCGCAGTGCCGACTGACGTGACGTTCACCACAGGCAAGGACGCGCTGCTGCCGACTGAGCAAGGAACGCTGCATCTGGGCGCGCTGGCGCCGGATCAAGTGTCGGTCTGGACGTCATCGGGCAGTTGCACGGAGTCAATTCTCGCGGCGCGTGGCGTCGTAGCGCTGGAGGCCAATCCGCTGTGGCAGCCGTGGCTACCGCTGACCCGCGCCGAAGTGTGGGTGGATGGCGTGAAGTGGTCGCAGTCGAGCTACGGCAATCTGCCGCTGGGAACAGCCGCGACCGATCCGGGAACGGTGCCACATGGACCGCGAAGCTTTCACGTCGCGTGTCAGACCGTGCCCCAGTACGCGGACGCAGGGCTGGCGCAAGGCGCGCACCACGTTGATCTGCGGGTTCACATCGCGGGCGCGTACGCCGACCCAGCGTATCTGTACGGCGACGTGACGGTGACGTGCGGCAAGCCGCTGGATCCCGACGCGGGTGCGACGGACGGTGGAACAAGCGAAGACGCGAGCGCTGGTCTGGACGGAGCGCAGGACACAGCTGGCTCGGCGGCGCCCGATGCGGCCTCGACGAGTGGTTGCGCGGCGAGTCGTGGGGGTGCCACCACCAGCGCGTGGCTTCTGCTGCTGTGCGCGTTGGGAATCGGCCTGCGGCGGCGCGGCGTGCGGTAATCGCGGCTACGGCTGCACCGGCACTTCCAAGCGACACGGCACCTCAGCCGTTCCCGTGAGCGTCAATTCGGCCGCTCCCGTTGCGGGCACGCGCTCAAACGTCCCCGCGTCGCCTGCCGCCACCGCGAGGCGCAACCGCGCTCCAGGCTGCACCGTCGCTGCGACCGCACGCATGCGCACAGTCGCCTGCCCCGACGTCACGCGCAGCAGGCCCTCCGTCACGTAGCGCACTGCGCCTTGGGGCGTCTCCACCTCCAGATAGGCGTGAAGCGCGCCCGCGCCCGCCGACGCTTGCACTGCACAGGTCACCGCAACCGTGCCAAAGATCCGCAACGGTTTGTCCAGCGGCTCCGTCCGCCAAGCCTCCACACCGGCAGCGTGCGACCGATCCGCGTAGCGCACCGGCTGCAGCATTCCGGACATCCAGCGATTC
Organism: uncultured Myxococcales bacterium; assembly: GCA_903896545.1. GTDB lineage: Bacteria > Myxococcota_A > UBA9042 > UBA9042 > UBA9042 > CAIYBN01. The sequence continues at coordinate 29,892 of CAITYF010000229.1, forward strand.
TGCGTGCCGGTCGTCGCCTCGGCCGTCCAGGGCACACGCGCGGTGAACGGCTTCGTGCCGCTGGTCGTCAAGTGCTGGTCCGGCTGCAGCGTCCAGGTCTTCGGCGCGGTCTGCGGCCAATCCGCGGCTTGCTGCCAACGGCCTTCACCTGCCACAAACCACCGACGCAGTGGCGGCTTCGCCGGTTGAGCAGACGCGCGCAAATGCCGGTCAAAGAAGCGCACGACTTCGTCCAAGTCCACAAGCGGCGTGTTCGCGTCGTCGAGCGGGTTAGCGCTCTCCGTGCCTTCGTGATTCCAAGCGCCGATGACTGCTTCCGCGATGGGCATCGCCGCAGTGGCACGAAGCACAGCGTCGGCCGTCGCGCTGTCCCAGAAACTCCCCCAGATGCCGACTGCCGCCTGCGTATGGGCGAGCTGTTCTGTCCAGGCGGAAGGTCCCAACGTCGCGACGGGCGGTCCATCGGGTCCAACCAAATCTTCGGGCCGACGCACGTTCTGCATGGCCTTGTCGACGTGTGGCGCGTCGCGCTGAGCGGCCAACGCGTGGAGCTTCGCACCGTCGTTGTCGCCATCCACCGGATGAACGCCGTCCACCACAAACCGCGCGTAGGGCGGGAACAACTTCGGGTATCGATTGTGGTCCAACGCCTCAACGCTCTCTTCCCACGCGGCGGGGAAGGAGACGTTCCGCACGCCACCGGGCGCAAGCAACTCGTCGAGCAGGTCCCACTCGATCTGCCGCGCCAGCACCGCCTTCAATGCGGCTCCCGCCGTCGCTGCGGCAAGCAGTGCCGTCGATCCCTCGTAACTCACGCCCGTCGTGCCCACAGCGCCATCGGACCAGGGCTGCCGCGCGACCCAGCGCACGACTTCTCCCGCGTCCTCGACTTCCCTTCGCGAAAACGGGTGCGGCCACTTGCCCGTCGATGCCCCCGTTCCCCGCACGTCGACCAGCACCACCGCGTAGCCGGCCGCCACCAGCTTTTGCGCCACGTCATCGCGGGGCATCGGTGGAACTTGCCCCGGCTGATCGGGAAAACGCAGCGCGAAAACCCGCCAGTAACGGGTCTGAATCACCACCGCCGGCAAGCGCGGCTGAGGCGGCGGATCCGGGAGCAGCACAGTCGCGGCGAGCTGAACGCCGTCGGGCATCGGAATCGTCGGATGCGTCACCTGAACTGGCGGCCCAGGCTTGGGTGAAAAGACCAGCCACGCGACGACGACAAGTGCGAGGGCGGACACGACAAGAATCAACCGTTTGCGCTTACGCTGGAGCATGGGACACCCCATCGGACACAGCACACGGGGGATTCAGGCGCTGGCGGTCCGTTCACGCGCAGTCTGAAACGGCAGCAGAGAGGCGTCAACGGCTTGGCCGAGTCGCCGCGCTCAACTCCCTTTGCGCGCAGGCGGCGGCCCCGCAAAGCCAGCTTCGACTTGGGCAACGTCTTCAGCGGCAAAATACGCCGCGACCTGCGCGTGTTGCCCCGGACGCGTGTACACGTCCGCACGCGGGTGCTGCAGGCAATCGACGATCACGGCGGCGATCTCTTCTGGAGAGGCAGCGCCCGGAAAATTCCGCGAATCGAGACCGCCACCCAGCGCGCGCAGGCCAAATTCGGTCGCAACGACGCCTGGATAGACAGTCGACACGTGGATTTTGGGGAACGCGACACGCAAATCCATGCGCAGGTTGATCGCCAGCGAGTTCAGGAACGCCTTGGACGCGCTGTAGGCAGAACGCTGTGAAGCGAACGGAATGCGGCCCAGCATCGACGAGACGTTCACAATGTGGCCTGTGCCGCGCTGCTGGAAATGCGGCAGCACAGCTTGGATGCCATAGAGCGCCGACTTCACGTTCACGGCGACCATTTCGTCGATGTCGTCATCGGTGAGGTCGGCGACCGATCGCGTGATCCCGCGACCGACGTTGTTCACCCACGCGTCGATGCGGCCAAAGCGCGTGAGCGTCTCGGCCACGACCCGTTGGACCTCTGCGCGTTGCGTGACGTCGGCCACAATGGCCAACGCCAGCGGGTGACTTGCGGCCGCGACCGCCTCCAGTTCCACGCGGCTCCGCGCCACGACGACGGGAATCGCCTGATGTTGCCCGACCAAACGCGCCAGCGCCGCGCCGATGCCCCTGCTCGCGCCCGTGATGACGATGATTTTGTCCTGCATACGAGTTCCTTGAGGTCAGCGCGGCAACAGCGGGTCCGCGGAAGTGCCGTTGGGACGCGGCAGCACATCTTCCGCGCGCAGCGGGCCTTCGCGTTTCAACAGCCAAAAGTCGCGCAGCGGCACCTGGATTCCGGCGACGTTGAAGATTTCCCACCCGAGAAGCAAGTCACTGCGACCCGAATTCACCGCGACCAACGGGCAATAGCCGCAATTGGCGGGAAAATCGAGGGCGTGATTGCCGGCAAAGCGATAGTCCAGGTAGTGACCGCCCGTCCAGCCGCCCGGAAATTTCAGCCCGGCGGCCGCCCGCACTTCGTAGTGGCCAAACGTCAGCGCCTTCCCTTTGCCGTCGACCTTCGCCGGTGGCGGCGAGTCCCACCCCACCTGCTCCACCTTCACGTTCCAACCGCGGATTCGCCCCGACGCCGGGTCGCGGTGAAACGTCTTGCGAAACGACTTCCACATGAGCTTGTGAAACCACGCGGGCATGGACAAATCAATGCCGGTGTAGCTCGTGTCCGCCAGCGCATCGAGGTCCAACGGCGCGCCGCGCGCGACGATCGCCATGAGTTCGTCGCCAGACATCTTCAGCAGTTGGTCCAGTTCAATCGCCATCGGGATCCTCACGTGTTCGCAGGTTTTCTAGGCTTTTTCCGCCAAAATCTCCGGAAAATACCGCTGCTCAATCCGCAGCGTATGCGCAACCAGGTTCGAACGCGACAGCGCGAAGTCCTTGAGAGGACTGGGAATCGGCGCGTCAATGATGTTGCTCAGCGCGGCAAAGACCGTCGCGTCCGTGGTCGTCGCCTGTTCGCCAAAAAAGAATGGCTTGTCCCCCAGAAAATCCGAAACCGCCTCCAGATCGGCGATTCCCAGTTGCGCCACTTCTTCCCGCGAGTGCCGCCCCATCCCCTGCTGCTGCAATTGCGCCAGCAGGTTGGCCTTGGCGCCGTCCACGATCTGCAACCGCACTTCTTCGGGCAGCACGGGCGGCAGCATGCCGAGGAAAGTGTCGCGCATGGTCAGGAAATTCTGTTCGTCGCGCCAGCGGAAATACACGATCGACCAATAAAAATCCTCTTTCAACATGCGGCGAAACGCCAGACCCACGCCGCGTTCCGCGGGCGTCAAGTGCTGGTCGGGATCGACGCCGTAACGCGCCTTCAGCTGGTCCAACAGCAGCGTCGCATCGCCGGTCACCGCGTCGCCGTCTTCTACGAACGGCACTTTGCCTTTGGGCGCGCGGGAAAGGTCAAAAGGGCCGAGTTCGTAGGGAATGTTCGTGATACGCAGCCAAGTTTCCAGTTTGGCGCACGGCGGGCTGATGTTGGGAATTCCCCAAGCGCGGGGCATTTGATAGAGCGTGAGCATGGTCGAAATCCTTTGGCGTCTTGAGCCCTTACGATGCCGCACCGATCGCTGCGTGCAGCGGGACTGCGGTCAAGAAACGATCCCGCGCGGTGGACTCCTGAAAGCGCTCGGCGTCGGTGCGCAGTTTCTGCCCTGCCCTGTGCGCGAGCGCCCGGGCGCGGTCGACGTCGCCACCTTGGCGAAACGCGTCGGCCGCCGCGTGCAAGAGTGCCAGTTCTGCGTAACCACCGCCATCCAAACCGGCCATTTCTGTCAACGCGTCGTCCGCGAGCACACAGGCCTCCGCTGCGCGCGCCGATTGCGTCAACAACGTCAGCAAGGTCGCGACCATCTGCAGCCGACGAATCGGCGTGTGCGGGGAGAGTTCGATGGCCTTGCGCACTTCACTTTCCGCCTGTGGCAAGTCGCCCAGAGCGAGGCGCACTTGCGCCACGACGTGCCGCGCCATGGCCTGAAATCCAACGGAGATCGCGTCGCGTGCAAGCACGGCTTGCGCCACTTCCTCGGCTTCTTGCCACTTTTGCGCGATGATCAAACCGTTGGACAAACACTGCTGACCGTGGGTGACGAGGTAGTCAAAACCACGCTGCCACGTGTGCCCGTGCGCGACGTACGCCACGATGCCGGGATGGTCCAGCTGCGCGAGCACTTCCACCTCGCGGGCAAAACGCGCAACTTCGACCGGGCTCAGCTGTTCGTGCATGAGCTTGATGGCGACCGGAACGTCACGCACGACGTCGAGCCCGCGATAGACGCGGCCCATGCCACCAGAACTGGCTAACTCCTGAATTTGGAAGCGCCCCGCCACGAACGCGGTCGGCCCCAATGCTGCGATGCCCAAGCCGTCCTCACGCGCGAGCGAGCGCCCGACGCCCCGGTCGCTGGAACCGGGGCACCATTCGCCGCGATTCTACACATGCTGACCGCTTGTGAACACTCTGCTGAAGGGAGTCAGACCGGTTGCAGCGCAGATTTGGAACGTGCACCTCCGGTGGCACGCCGTGGATGGAAGCGGTTTGATCTCGAACTTCGGTCGGAGTGTGTAGGGCGCGGCTAGCGCACCTTCTGCACAATCGCCAGCTGATTCCCATCGGGGTCGACGATAATGGTCATCAGGCTGCCGTCCCCCAAATCGTGCGGCTTGTCCAGGACTGCGCCACCGTTCGCCGCGACGCTCGCCGCAGTCGCGACGATGTCGATGACGTCCACGTAGTCAATGATGCCCCGGCGTTGCGCGCCTGCGACGCCACCCACGAGCGCGACCGGCGGATGCGTTTGGGTGCAGAGCGCGTATTCAGTGGCACCGACAACGCGCGTGAATTTCCAACCCGCGAGCGCCTCGTAATACGCCATGGCCGCTTCCAGATCCGCCGTTCCCCATTCCATCAGCGCAACCGCGTTTTGCCCGGAACCGACCAACTGCGGCACCTCCGCGGCGTCTGGCTGCCAGAACGCCACTTCGTTATTCCATGGGTCCAGGGTGTCCGTCCACGCGCCCACGCCGTCCACAACTGTGTGCTCCACAGCGACGCGCCCGCCGAGCTTCAGCGCCTTTGCTGCGTCCGCCGTGCAGTTCTTGGAGCGCAGATAGTGGCAAATGCCAAGCGGCATCCCCGAATCGCCAATCTCCCAAATTCCGCCGATCGGCGCCTTTCCGGTGTCAAACATCGCGTACGAGTCAGCAACCGGCGTGATTTGCCAGTCAAACACCGCGCCGTAGAACGCGACCGACCGCTTCAGGTCGTGGACGCGGATTTCCAATTGCCAGATCGGGGTCGACATGCGTTTCCTCCAAGGATTCACAAGGTAGCTGCGTTTGCGTCCACGTCAATCCGGCGTCGGCAGTCCCAGCCAGGTCCACGCGTTCTCCCAGAGAATCTTGTGCCGAGTCGCCGCGTCCGTGACGTGCGCTCGCACAAGTTCGCCGGGCCGCGACTCGCCGAGCGGAAACGGGTAGTCGCTTCCCACGACGAGCTTCTCGGCGCCAAATACGTCGAGCGCCAGAGCCAGCGCGCGCGGTTCGTGAACCAGCGCGTCGACCCAAAGGCGCCGGGCAAAATGCGACGGTGGCTCCTGGATGTGCGTCGCACACAAGTCCGGCCGCGCGTGCCAACCGTGGTCAATGCGCCCCAGCGTACCGGGGAAACTGCCGCCGCCGTGGGCAAAACACATCCGCAGCGCGGGAAAATCCTGGAGAATGCCGCCCATGATAACGGAGCACATCGCCCGCGACGACTCCGCCGGCATCCCAACCAGCCACGGCAGCCAGTGCCGAGGCATCGTCTCCTGGCCCATCATCTCCCACGGATGCACAAAAACCGCGGCGTTCAGTTCCGCCGCGCGTTGCCAAATCGGCCGCAGGCGCGGGTCATCCAGGTTCATGCCGCGAATGTGGCTGCCCACCTGCACGCCGCGCAGCCCGAGTTCCAGCACGCATCGCTCCATCTCGCGCACCGCCAAATCCGGCGCCTGCATCGGCAGCGTGCCCAGCCCTTGAAATCGCGTCGGATGCTGCCGGCACACTTCTGCCACGTGGTCGTTGAGAAACCGCGCGACGTCCAGACCGTGCTGGGGCTGCGCGTGGTACGCAAAAAGCACGGGGATGGTCGAGAGCACTTGGACCTGAACGCCGACAGCCTCGCACTCGCGGATGCGCGTTTGCGGATCCCAGCAGTTCGCTTCGATCTCGCGGAACAGTGAGCCATCGTCGCGTAACATGCGTGCGCGGCAGTCGGCGTGGTGATCCAGCGTGACAAACCCGCCATAACCGAACTGTTCCGCCCAACGCGGCAAGTGCGGCGGCAAAATGTGCGTGTGGACGTCGACCGTGCGCATCAAGCGGGCCGCGGTGGTCGGCTGTGTGTCTGCCCGCAGGCGGTGCACGTCGTGTGCGCGGGGTCGGACCAGTAGCGCTCAAAAACCGGCGGCAGGTCGGCGACGATGTCGTTCAGCGGCAGAAATTCCTCGTACAACTTGTGCCCGCACGCGTCACACACCCAGAGAAATCCGTCCAATTCGTGCGGCAGGCGTTTGCGCTCCAGAACCAGGCCAACCGTGCCCGCGGGGCGCTGCGGTGAATGCGGCACATTGCCGGGCAGCAGAAACATGGAGCCTGCGGCGATGACGACGTCCTTCTTGACGCCGTCCTCCAAGATCCGCAGCGTCATGTCGCCTTCCAGCTGCCAGAAGAACTCTTCGCCCGCGTTGATGTGGTAGTCCTGCCGCGAATTCGGTCCGCCGACGACGGTCACCATGAACTCGCGGTTGGGCCAAATCTGCTGGTTTCCAACGGGCGGCTTCAGCGCGTGGCGGTTCTCGGCCAGCCACTTGGCAAAATCGAGCGGCATGTCCATCGCGCGCTCCTACTTCTTTTCCGACAGCACAGCGCCGATGCCGTCCAAGCGCACAAGCGTTTCGGGCGCGGTCACGGAATTCGGATCAAACGGCTTGCCCTGCTCGTCCGCCTCGTGTTGCTTCACTTTGCGGGTCTGTTCCAACGACAACGGGATCAGCCGCACCGTGCCTTCCGCAATCGCATGTTTACCCGCAGAATCCTTCGGGAAGACGATGTCGCCATCGGTGACCTTGAATTTGATTTTCTTGCCGGGCTGATCGCCCGTTACTTCCATCCAGCAGCCGGCCATTTGGCAGACGTCGGCAACATCGCCTTCCACGCGCACGCGCTTGCCTGCCCACGCTTCGGGGTTGGCGAGAATTTGGCTGACGACGGTGTTGTCCTTGAGGGTCACGCCCGCGCCGTACTTCGTGCCGGCAATGTCGAGCACCGCGGCCGTCGTCGGAGCGCCAGGCAGCGGCGCAAGCGGATCGCCCGGACCACAACCAGTGCCCTGACAGGCCGGCGCAGCAGCAGGCGCAGCGACGGTCGCCGGAACCGCGGGCTTGGCAGCGGCGGGTGCGGGTGACTTGGACTCTTCACAACCAGCCGCGACAAGGGCGGCAACGACAAGGAGCAAACAACGCATGAAACCTCTCAGAACGACCGGACGCGTAAGGTAGCAGTGTTGCGAAGCGCGCGCCAAGGGGACAATCGCGCGTTCCATGAAGGTGCGCGCATTTGCCGCAGCACAACGCAATCTTGCGCCCACGTCGACTTCCCCGCAAACTGCCGCGCTCGATGCCGTCGTCGCCGCCCACCGCTACTTCTCCTCTGCCCGCTGGCGCTTGGCGTCCGGACGCGCTCGTTGCGACGCTGCACGCGGCTGGCCTGCGGCCGATGCAGGCGCGCGACGCGGCCAAAGTCTGGATGAACGGCTACCACCGGGACCATCTCGACCGCGCAGCCGCCTTGGCCCTGGTTCCCCCCGTTCAAGCGCGTTTTCTGGCGCCACTTCTGCTGGAAGATCGGCCGCTGCTTGCGGTTGAAGAAGTCATCGCCGCTGACCAAACCCGGCGTCTGCTGTGGCAAACCCACGACGGCCTCGTCATCGAAAGCGTGATCATTCCCGCCGACAATGGACAACGCGTGACGCTTTGCGTGTCGAGCCAAGTCGGTTGCGGAAGGCGCTGTGCATTTTGTGAAACGGGGCGCTTGGGACTTGTCCGCAACCTCGGTGTGGACGAGATCGCCGCGCAATTCCGCCTCGCCAGTCAACTGTGGAACCGCGTGCGGGGGCAATTACCGGCGATCAGCAACGTCGTGTTCATGGGCATGGGCGAACCGCTGGACAACCTGGAGAACGTGCTCAACGCGATCGCGCTCCTGACGCACGACTGGACGTATGGTCTTTCCGCACGAAAAGTGTCGGTGAGTACGGTCGGCGTCGCGCAAAAGTTCGCCGCGTTTTTTGCCGGCACGCAAGCGAACCTCGCACTGAGTCTGAACGCGCCGGACGACGCGCGCCGCAGCGAACTCATGCCGGTGAATCAGCGCGTGTCCATGGCAGACCTGAAGGCGGCGCTCGTGGCGCACCTGCCCCGCGGTCGGTCTGTGCTCGTCGAGTACATTCTTTTCGCCGGGCTGAACGACGCGCCGGCGGACGCCGAACTGCTGCGCGCGTGGCTGGACGGCGTGCCGGCAAGGCTCAACTTGATCCCGGCGAATCCGGGACCAGACCCGCGGCTGCAAAGCCCGACCCATGAAGCGGTGTGGGCTTTCCAAAAGCAGCTTTTGGACGCGGGCGTGCGCGTGATGGTGCGCTACCCCCATGGGCGCGACGTGGGCGGCGCGTGCGGACAATTGGCAGGCGCGCATCGGCAGAAGCGCGGCCACAACGAGGTGTCGCATGGCTGACATTTTGGTCGCGCGTGGCTTGGTGAAGGCGTACGGCGCCAAACGCGTCGTCGACGGCTTGGACTTGGACCTCGGCGCAGGCAGCGTCCTCGGACTTCTGGGTCCAAACGGCGCAGGAAAAACGACGACGCTGCGCATGCTCTACGGCTTCACCGAACCTGACGCTGGGGAAATTCGCTACGACGGCAAATTACTGAGCGCGAACCGCGATGAACTCAAGGGCTGGATCGGCGTCTGCACGCAGCACGACACGCTGGACCATGATTTTTCAGTGGAGCAGAACCTGCGCGTTTACGCGTCCTACTTCCGCCCACGCCTGGCGGATCTGAACAAGCGCATCGACGAACTGCTCGACATTTTTGGCCTCCGTGAATTTGCCAAGCAACCGCCGCGCTCGCTGTCGGGCGGGTACCAACGGCGCCTCATGATCGCGCGGTCAATCGTGCAGCAGCCGCGCGTGCTGTTTCTGGACGAGCCGACGACGGGGCTGGACCCTGCGGCGCGCGTGGACGTGTGGCGGCTGGTGTCGACGCTGCGCGCGCAGGGGATGGCCATCGTCCTGACGACGCATTACATGGACGAAGCGGAACGGCTCAGCGACGCGATCACGGTGCTGGCGCGCGGCAAAGCCGTGGCGCGTGGGACACCGCGGGAGATCCTGGGCGAAGTACTGGGTGAGCACGTCGCCGTGCTTGAAGTCGCCGATGTGAGCGAGGCCACGCTGCGAGCGTGGTCGCAGACGCATACCGGCAACGCGCCGGCACGCGTGCTGGATGAATGGCAGATTCCGTTGACGGCGAACCAGCTGGCGGCGTTTTCCGAGGCCTTTGCACACACGCGTTTCACGGTTCGCCAGCCGACGCTGGACGACCTGTTCCTGCGTTTGGCCGTCGACCCAGCGCCTGCCACTGAGGAGGTTCGCTGATGTGGAGTCCGCGTCTCGGCGACCTCTTTGACTGGCGAACTCGCGCGGTGTTTGAGCGCAACGCCCAGGTCTACCTCCGCAATTGGCGCACGGCGTTCTTACCGCCGACCTTGGAGCCGATCGTCTCGCTACTCGCGTTTGGCGTCGGTCTGGGCGCATACGTCGGCTCGATGAAGTGGCACGGTCAGACCGTCGACTACATCTCCTACATGGCCCCAGGTTTGGTCGCGCAAACTGTCTTTGCCACGCCGTTTTTTGAGGCGCTCTACTCCAGCTACGTCCGTATGTTCTACCAAAAAACCTGGGACGGGCTCCTGGCCACGCAAGTCGAACTCCGTCACATCGTGTGGGGTGAAATCACCTGGGCAAGCGCACGCGGTGTGATGAACGCGGGCGTCGTCTGCGTCGTGCTGGCACTTGCCAACGCGCTCGGCATCCTCCACGTGCACGCCGAGTGGCTCTTGGCGCTCCCGCTCATCGGCTTTCTCGCCGGCTGGTCGTTCTCGGCGTTTGGTCTCTGCTTCACTGCGATTGTGCCCAGCATCGACCACATGAATTTCCCGGTTTTCCTGGTCGGCGTGCCGCTCGGTCTGATCAGCAACACGTACTTTCCCATCGACACGCAAAACGCCTGGCTGACCGGCGCGATGCAGGCCAACCCGATCTACCACCTGGCCGAGCTGTACCGCGCGCTGCTGCTGGGCAATGGCCCAGATCTGCATCTCCTCTGGCTGGCGTTGTCGTCCGGCGCGTGGCTGTTGGTGTTTGCGACGGCCGCGCAAGGGCTTGTGCACCGCCGGGTGCTGGGCGATTCGAGTTCGTCCGACTGGTAGCAGACGCGGCAAATCCGCCGCGAAGAGGCGCATTGACGCCGAAGCGCGAACCTGCGACACAGCTTCAGCCGCCGTTCGAATCGACCGTTCGGCCCGCGCGTTGCACGTTCCACATGGCCGACCCGGCCTGAGGCGCACCATCCCATGTCGCATGTTCCTTCGCAGAAGCCGCCGCTGTCTGACCGCGTCGCCCGCGTGTACGCGGATTGGACCGGCAAACGCCCGTTCTTGACCTTGGGTATTTGGCTAGCCGTCATCGCCGTCTGCGGCTGGTACGGCTCCGGCATCGAGATTCGCTCGCAAATGGAGGACCTCTTCCCGGACAACACGCCCGCGGTGATGAACGCCCGAGAAGCGCGCAAGATCCTGAAGTCGCCGTCGCAGATGCTCATCGTGTTTGGCAGCACGCAGCGCGAAGCCAACCGCAAGTTGGCCGGCGATTTCTGCGATGAAGTCAGCAAATGGCCAGAAGTGGCGACGGTGGAATGCCGCCGCGACATCGAGTTTTTCCGCAAGAATGCCGCGCTGTTTCTGAGCGAGAAAGAACTGCTGGACATTGAAACCGACGTCCGCAAGCTGATCAAAGACGCGACCGAAAAGGACATGGCAGGCGATGAATTGACCGCCGGCTTGGACGATCCGCCGACGCCGACCGCGGTTGTAGCAGGCGCGACGCCACCCGACGCGGGCAAGAAGAAGACGCGCGTGCCGACCGAAGACGACTTGAAGTCGCGCTTGGGTGGCGGTGACGTCCGTGAGTGGGTCGAAACCCCCGAAGGCGACGCGCTGGGCATCAAGATTTTCCCGACCTTTCCGCCGCAGGACATGGAGCGCGGCGCGAAGTTCCTGGAAAAAATCAATGCGACATTCCAACGCTTGGATGAACACAAGTACGCGCCGGACATGGTGCACAGTATCACCGGCGATTACTCAGAATTGCGCCAGGAAATCAACCAGATTCAGAGCAATTTGGTCTTCACGTCGGTAATCGCCCTGCTCCTGATTTCGTTGATTCAAATCAGTCACTTCCGCCGCTTTCGTTCGCTGATCTTGATGTCCGTGCCGCTGCTCGCGGGCACCGCGCTGACCTTGGCGTTTGCGCGCGGCGCGGTCGGCTACATGAACATGGTGACGGCGTTCATCTTCTCCATGCTGTTCGGAATGGGCAACGATTTCAATGTTTACACGTTGAGTCGCTACCTGGAAGAACGCGCCGCTGGCTACGAGCCACAAGAAGCCGTGCTGCGCACAATGGTGGGTTTGTGGGGCGCGTTGGGTCAGGCGATGGCGACGACTTCGGTCGCATTTTTCGCGCTTATCGTTCTGGATTTCAGAGGGTTTTCCCAATTCGGCTTGATTGCCGGCGTCGGCGTTGCCCTGTCGCTTTTTGCGACACTCGGCCTTTTTGGCCCGCTCACGCTCGCGATGCACCGCATCTGGCCCGATCCGCCGCCGAAACAGGAGCACGTCGAAGGCGCCAAGTGGCTCGGCTGGTTCGCCAAACCGGGAGTTGCACGAATCACCTTGATCGGACTTGGTTTTGTCACGCTTTTTTCCCTCTACAACGCCTCCGGTTTTGAGTTCGAGACCGACTTCCGCAAGCTGCGCTCGCTGGGCACGACGCCCGCGAACGTGAAGGCTCCGGCTGACGTCGAGGCCGCTTACCGGTATCACCGCAACGCCGACCAGAGTTCAGACACGCCAATGCTCGTCGTGACCGACTCGATGGCCGATTCTCGCGTCGTGCACGACCAGCTGACAGCGCTGCAAGGCCACGCGACGCGCCTCAACAAGTTCCTGTCCATCCACACTTTTGTGCCGCTGAATCAGCAGGCAAAACAACCGACGATTGAGCGGATTCGCACACTGATCGACGCGAAGATGGAACTGCTCAAGGGCGACGACAAGGCCGAAGCCGAGCGCGCGCTGAAGTGGCTGCAGGCCAAGCCGTACACAGCAGAACAACTTCCTGATTTTATTCGCAAACGCTTCTTGGACCAGAAGGATCAGCTGGGCCGCTTCGTGCTGATTTGGGCCAACGGCAACCTGGCTGAGGCCAAGGCGGTGCAGGAAGTCATCGATCAAGTCGGCACGTTCAAGGTTGGTCAACGCGAATACCACTCGACCGCGTCGTTCTTCATTCTGGCGGAAGCAGACCACATCGTGCGCAAGGAAGGCCCCTGGGCGGTCGTTCTGGCGACCATCGCGACCTTTGCCGTCGTGCTGTGGTACTTCCGCTCGTTGTGGCTCCTGACCTATTCGTTCATCGCGCTGACGGCGTCGTTCATCATTTTCCTGGGGCTCGCGCGCGGCTTGGGTTTGGAATTGAACCTGTTTTCGGTCACTACCCTTCCGGGCATCGTCGGCATCGGCATCGACGGCGTGACGCACATTTTGCACCGCTGGGATGAAGAGGGCGAGCACGCCAACGTCCAGAAGATTCTGCAACAGGTTGGCGGCGCGGCGTGGGTGGCCCTGCTGACGACGATGGTCGGCTTCGCGGCGCTGCTGTTTCAACCCAACCGCGGCTTGCAGACGATGGCGTGGATGGCGACGTTAGGGCTTCTGGTCTCGTGCCTTGTGTCCAACGTGCTGACCGGCGCGATGCTGACGGTGTTCCCGCCCAAGCGGAAGTGATGCTCACTCGCCAGTAGGCCCCGGTTCGATCGCCCAGAGCGTCAACCACGTCGGCCGCGGCATTCCGCTCAACGTGTGATCTTGCCAAGCGTGCCAAGCGCGCTCCAGAAACGGCCCCGCATACGGCCAAAGTGGCGTCTGACGGAACGGCATTTCCGACCACGCCAGCCGCAGGTGCGTTCCCGCAGGTGGCAGAGGCTCCACAAATGGGTCGGGCGTCAGCAGCGTCCACTGGTTCCAGTCCGTTGGCAGCGGGTCGCGCCCTTCCACGCGGAATTCAGTGCGACGCTGTTGCAAAAACGGCGTGTCGACAAACGGCTGCTGACCGCGGAACAACACGTGCTGCGCGGCAGGCGCCTCGTTCATGTGGCGGAAAAAGGCGTGATGCGGCCGCCAGCCGACGGGGTAAACGGCAAAAAGCAGAACCAACAGGAAATTCCACGCACAGAGAGGTCGCAACCAGCGCGGCCAAGTCGGTATTTCAGAAGGCAAAGTCTCAGCGAATACCCAAGGGAGCAGAAACGCGATGGGGAACAAGAAGCGCTCTTCCTTGTGACCAACCAGCGAGTGAATGAGCACAAAAAGCAGCGTGCCCCAGGTCAGCGCGCTTCGCGGCCGCAGCCACCAGACACGCGCCAGAAGGACCATGCAGAGCAAGACGATGGGGCCAAACAAGTTCGCCGGCAGGAGCCACAGGAGCGCCGGCAGCGGCTCGACGCCGTACTTGCTGGCCACACCGAGGATGACGTTGTGGTGGAGGTAGTTGTAGGGCGCGAACGTCCAAACGCCGTAACCAACGCGATCAGCGAGCGTGCCGATGCCCAGTGCGAGCGCACCGCCGAGGAAAAATGCGCCGATGCGGCTGGCGGAGGGACGTTCGTACCACAACCACCAGAGCGTCGTACCGACGAGGAGAAACGCCATCTGAAAGCGGCATTCAAAGGCCAGGCCGGCGAGCAGACCAGCAACGAAGAGGCGACGAGGGGAGAACGTGGGTCGGGCGGCCGCCGGTAGATCCAAGGCAAGCAGGGACAGGACGGTGAACGCCGCCGCCGCGGTTTCTGACGACGTCCGCGCGAAGAGGTACGGCAAAAAGCCGAGGGCGAGGCTCGCCTGGACCAGCCGCAGGCGCGCGAGTGGCGACGGTTGGAGCGCGACCAGCCGCGAGAGCAGCGCCGTGTAGGCGAGCCACGCGAAGAGCGCCGTGAAGAGACGCAGAGCGGTCAAGAGCGCGAAGGCGTCGTGCACGCCCAGCGCACCGAGCACGCGCATCACGCCAGCGTACGCCATCGGCTGGAACCACGGGCGCATCTGCGCGCCGAACTCCCAAGGCAATGCGGACGTTGCGGTCCATCCCAGAAGGCTCGACGCGAATTCCACGGTCTGAAAGTGTTCGTCGGGGTGAAAAAAAGTCTCGGAACGCCACGCGGTCACGAGAACCACGAGGAACTGCAGCGCCACCAGACGCCGCAACGGCTTTTCCTGCCACAGCGGCAAGAAGAAACCGCGCGCGGACAAGTTCGCTGGCACTTGCGTCACGGGGTCTTGGCCTCGATTACACTCGGCGCATAGTCCTTGGGCGCTTCATACCCCAGCAGGTTGAACAGCGTCGCCGCGACGTTCGCCAGGCCCGGCACCTCGCCATTCGCCGCGAAGTCGCGCAGCCGCCACGCGTCCGCATGCGCGGGGTCAAAAATCGACAGCGGCACCGGATTCAGCGTGTGACTCGTCTTGGGAATGTGCTGCCCCGCGGCGTCCATTTGCGGGCGCCCCTTGCCGTCGCGCATCCACATGTCGTCGGCGTTGCCGTGGTCGGCCGTCACGACCAAAATGCCGTTCATGTCCCGCACGACCTGCAACAGCCGCCCCAACTCCACGTCCAGCGCTTGAATGGCCTCGATGGTCGCCGCGAGGTTGCCCGTGTGGCCGACCATGTCGCCGTTGGGATAGTTCAGCCGCACGAAATCCGGCGGATCAGCCACCGCGAGCGTTTGCAGCACGAGGTCCGTGATCTCATGCGCGCGCATCTGTGGGCGCTGGTCAAACGAGATGCGATCCGACGGGACCTCAACGTACTCCTCAAAATCCGGCTCCAGAAGCCCCGACCGATTGCCGTTCCAGAAATACGTCACGTGGCCGTACTTTTGCGTTTCCGAGACTGCGAGCGTCTTGAGCCGCAATTTTGCAAGGAACTCGCCCATCGTGCGCTCAATCACCGGCGGCTCGACCAGAAAACGCTTGGGCTGCGCGAGATCGCCGTCGTACTGCATCATGCCGGCATAGCGGACTTGGGGTTGCGGCCCGCGGTCAAACGCCGTGAACGTCGCTTCCTCAAACGCGCGGGTAATCTCAATCGCGCGGTCACCACGGAAATTCCAGAAGACGAACGCGTCGCCGTCTTGCACGCGACCGATCGGCGCACCTTTGGCATCGACAATCACAAACGGCGCGAGCGTCTGATCGCTCTTGCCGCCCGGTTCCGCACGCAGCACCTGAAGCGCCGCCTTCACGCTCTCAAACCCGCGCCCTTCCCCGCGCACGTGGGTCGCCCAACCGCGCGCGACCATAGGCCAATCGGCCTCGTAGCGGTCCATCGTGATGGCCATGCGACCGCCGCCCGACGCAATCTTGTAGTCGCGGGCGGGGTACGCGTGCAGCGCGGCCTCCACCATCTGCACGAACATCTCAAAGGTGCCTTCCGCCACGTCGCGACCGTCCGCCAGAACGTGGAGACGCACCCGGTGCACGCGGGCGTGATCCGCCGCAGCGACCAGCGCCAGCACGTGGTCGATGTGCGCATGAACATTGCCGTCAGACAACAGCCCGCACAGGTGCAGCGTGTGCGGCTGGTCGTTGCCGACGCCATCCATCAGCCATTTCCACGTCGCGCCTTGCCAAATACGCCCGGACTGAATCGCGTCCTGGACCAGCGCTGCGCCTTGGCGAAACACGCGGCCTGCGCCCAACGCGTTGTGCCCGACTTCAGAGTTTCCCATGTCCGCGTCTGACGGCATGCCGACCGCCTCGCCGTGCGCCGCGAGCGTACACGTGGGCGACGACCGCCACAGGCGTTCCAGGTTCGGTTTGCGCGCCAATGCCACCGCGTCGCCGCCGTCGCCGAGCCCCCAGCCGACGCCGTCCAAAATGGCCAGCACGAGCGGCCCCTGCGGTTTGGCAATCCCCGGCAAGCGGGCAAGCGTCTCGATCGTCATGGTGGGACCTCCGAGCGCCTCGCGGGCGCGTGCGGAGAGGATAGGCGGTTTTTGACTCGCGGCAATCAGGCGCGTGTGGCGGAAGTGTCACAGCGCGTAAGCGTCCCGCCCTCGACGGGCTATTCGCGGCTGGTGGACGCCAACGGTGTACCCGTCTCCAAGCTCGAACCGCCGGCGGACGTGTGGAAAATGCGGCCTTCCAAATGCGCCGAGCCCAGAAGCGCGTGCACCGGGTCCGCAGCGGGTGCGTGTTCCGGAGAAAGCGGTCCCAGCGCGCCGGTTCCCGCCATGTGCGGCGGCACGTGACCGGGCTGTTCAATGCCGTCCTGAACTTGCGTCACTGCGTGCTTGAGCGCCACAGCAACTGCGTCCGCCTCTGCATCTCGATCGGCCACGGCACCTGTCAGGTACGCGATGTCCTTTTCGTCGACTTCCACATGTACGGTCGGCAGGTCGTTGCGCTGCAAGTCTTCGGCAATCTCTTGCGCCAGCTCTTGCGCATGACGTTTGGTGCTCATCGGTTCCTCCGGCGGGTCCAGCGGTGAATCGGCGTCCCTCTACCAGTTTAGCGCATTGCGTGCTGCGCGCCCGGAAAATCCATCACGCATTTCATAACCTGCGACAAACCGCCGCATCGACGCGGGTTTTTTCGTCGGGTACACTCAGCCGCCCCGGAGGTTTTTGCGTGCGATTGCTGGCTTTGTTCTGTCTCTTGGCTTTGGCGGCGTGCGAGACGACCGCAGTCGCGGATTCCACTTTCCCGGCAGCCGCGCTCACGACAGGCACGACGGACGATACACTCTACCAGATCGAGATTCGGACTGCGCCGACGCAACCGCCACCGCGTGCTGGCGCGACGCTGGACGTCCACATCGCGGACGCAGCGGGCCATGACGTCGACGGCGTGACGCTGGAAATCGTGCCATGGATGGCGGCAATGAACCACGGAACGCAGGTCGATCCGGTCATCACACCGCAGGGCAAAGGCCACTACACGTGCTACCCGCTGGAGTTGTTCATGGCCGGCACCTGGCAGCTGCGCATGAAGCTCAAAAAGGGCACGCGGGAGAGCCATGTCGTGCCGACTGTGGACGTGCCTTAGCGTCTGCATCGCCGTCTGCTGGTCCAGCTGCGCGTTGGCTCAGGCGTGTTGTTCGGGCGGCCAAGCCGTGACGCCGATCCGCTTGGGCGACTTGGAGCGCGCCGCCGCCGGCCTTGTGTGGAAAACCAGCGGCGGTTTGGGCAGCGTGGACGCAGGCGGCAAGTGGCAAGCGGCGACGACCGGAACGCGCGATGTCAACATCGAACAGGACCTGCTGGCCGCGCTACGTTTGAGCAAGCGCGTGCAACTGGCGCTGACGGTACCGTGGCTGGAGACCGCGCGGCAAGTGCCAAACGTGCCGTGGGCGCTGGGTCACGGTCTGGGCGATCTGGATCTGGCGGCGCGCGTGGACATGACGCGGCTGGACGACGCACGTCCGTGGCCGGCTTTTGCTGTGGTGGCGGGCGTGACGATGCCAACTGGACGAGCGGCGGATGAAGCCAAAGCGCGGCTGGCCACTGACGTGACGGGAACCGGGACGTGGCAAGTGCGCGTCGCGACGGTCCTCGAGCGGCAGTGGCACCCGTGGCTGCTGCAGGTGGCGGGCGCGATGACCTGGGCGGCGCCGCACACGGTGGGCGAGTTGCACACGCACCAGGGACTGTCAGGAACGCTGACCGCGGCGGTGGTGCGCGAGTTGCCGCTGGATCTGTTTGGCTCGCTGGCCGTGACGTGGCTCGGCGCGGGCGCGTCGACGGTCAACGCGCAAACGCTCGTGAACAGCGAACGCAGCCAGTGGTCGACCGGCGCGACGCTGCTCTGGCAGGCCACGGCGAAGTGGCGCGTGCACGGCGGGCTGACGGCGCAGGTGCCGCTGCCAGGTGTGAGTCAGAATGCGACAGTGACGGTGGGTGGTGTGTTGGGTGCGGTGTTCGTGTGGAATTAGCAAAGTGCTACACTCCGCCGCCGGAGGTTCCTCATGCAGCGCAAGTCCTCGCGTTTTCTGATCATCACAACGGCCCTCGCGCTCTCGGCGTGCGGCAGCAGCACGACAAGCACCGCCAGCGGCGGCAGCGACGCCAGCATCGACAGCGGCCCCGTCGGCGTTCAGGACACCGGCATCGCCGCGCCGACGCAGTTCACGTGCACGTCGGCCAGCAAGAACGCCGCGGGATTTTCGTGGCAGGCGAGCCCGACGCCGGGCGTCGTCGGCTACGTGGTGGAACGCGCGACGCTGAGCGGCGAATTTGAAGCTCAGCCTGGCGTCGGTGGCAAGACGCTGACCTTTGCCGACCTGACCGTGACGCAATTTGAGACGTACCGCTACCGCGTGCGCGCCAAAGTGGCCGACAAGCTGGGCGATTCGTCCAATGAAGTGACGGTCGGCGCACCAGCACCTGGTTTTCACACCGCCGTGGGTCCCGGTGCGCTCGCCACCGACGTCGACTTGGCGCTGGACGGCAACGGCGACCCGGCGATCGTGTACGTGGCGAGCGACACGCCGCCTGCCGCGGTCGTCTTCAGCAATTGGAACCGCAAGACCGCGGCGTGGAACGCGCCGGTGAAGATCACGAGCGACTTTTTGCCCAACACGTCGGGCGGCAGCCCGGTCGCGGCGATTGCTTTTGACCACGCCGGCAGTTCGGGCACGTTCGCCGTGGTCTGGGCGAGCGCGGACGGCCAGCAATTGGACTGGGCGCTGTCGAGTGACGCCGGCAAGACGTGGCAGCAGGAGACCATCGCCGTGTCGCCCGCGGGTACGAGCTACGCGCAGCCGGCCATCGCGCTCGGCAACAGCAAGGCGCACGTGACGTGGCTGCAGGACGGCGTGCGGCTGTTCTACGCGACGGGGACGCTGTCGACGCCGGCGAAGAATTGGACTGCGGACAAGGAAGCGCCGCCCGCAGCGACTGCGGACAAGCTGCTGCCGTTTGCGCCGTCGATTGCGCTGGATGCGGCGCAAGCGCCCGCCATCGCGTACTTCAGCCACGGCAAGGACGAAAGCGTGATTGCGACGTTCTGGCGGCCCGATGAGAAGAACGCGCGGACGATTCAGTCGTCGGGCGGCTACGCGGATCCGAGTCCGTCGTTGAGCCTCGCGTTCAAGGGTCAGGCACCGCGCGCGGCTGTGACGTTGCACCAGTCGCCGACGACGAACGCGGCTGTGTGGTTTGTGACATCCAGCGACGGCAACAGTTGGGGCACGCCGCTCGCTCTGCCCGTCGACGGCGCGGCGTCCGGGCAAAAGTTCACACGCTTGGTCACCAGCAGCAAGGACGTCAGCGCCATCACCTACGACGACCCGAAAATCGGCGGCAGCGGCGGCAAGTGCGGCAATCCCAAGCTCGCGCTGACGACCGACGGCGTCGCGTGGACCACGTGCAGCCCGGACACGGCGCACAGCCGCGCGGACCTCGCCGCGTCGAGCCGCATCGCGCTGGGCAACGACGGCAAACGTTGGTTGGCTTGGCAGAATCTGGACGACAAAAGCGTCGTGGTGTGGCGGGAGCCTTGAGCGCGACCTACTCTGGCATCCGGGCAGTCGATTCTTGCTCCCGGCCAGAAGGAACTTCCTCACCGGCCCGGCAGGATCGCCCGCCTCTGGGAGCGACACATGACCGGGGCAAAGAAACAGAATCTCTGGGTACTACTGACTGTGCTGACAAGCCTCAGCGCCTGCGGCATCGTGGGCGACAAAGGCTTGGCGGAATTCGGCGTGGGTCGGAACTGGGGCAAGGAGCACGCGATAGCCACGGGCTCGGTGTTTCAGGTGACCGCGTGGCGCAGCGGCGTCCTCTGGCAGGGTCTGCAGGTGTCGGCAACGACGCCAGCGGTGCAGAAGCAGGCCAATGGCGCATTCAAAGCCGTCGCGGCTGGCGCAGCGCAGTTCCAAGCCAGTGACGCGGCGGGCGTCGCGGTGGACACCGTTGAATACCGCGTGGCGGACCCGGCGGCAGTGTCGTTGGGCGTCGTGTGGAACACCGTGTGGGACGTCCCGACGGAGCTGCCGACGCACTTCGCGCTCGTCCTGAACAACCGGTACGTCGGTGCGGTGATCGTGCGCGAAGCCAACGCAGCGCGCATGAACCACGTGGGTATCACCCAAGCGACGTTTCCGGGCGCGCAGGTGAAGGTTCTGGACGACTACGTGGAAGCGACGCCGACCACGCTCGGAACGACGACGGCGACGGTGAACGTGCTAGGGCTGGACGGCAAGGTGTTGGCGACGCACGCGTACCAGGTGGACGTCGTCGAAGCCTCCGCAGTGGCGCACCTGACGCTGGCGTCGTTCGCGCTGCAGACAAGCGCAACGGTCCCGGCAGATCCGGACAAAGGCCCCGACGCACCAGCTACCGGCACAGCGCCGACGGCGCCCAAGACCCAGTTGTTTGCCCTGACGACGGTGACGACGCTCGCGAACGGCACGCCGGTCTATGGTGCCCGCGCGAAGTGGACGGAGAGCGGCACTGGACATCTTGTGGTCAAAGAATCCGATGGCGGCAACTACGCGCTGCTGAAGTCCGGCGAGTCGGTGACTGTCCATGCGACGGTGGGAACGTTGGACGCGGAGATTACGCTGCAAGTACCGTGAGATCGCCCAAACGCCCGCGGGAGCGACCTCCGACGCGAAGTCGACGGTCTTTCCGCCAGAGTCTTGTGCACCGCTGGCGCTGACCTGCGCGGCAACAGGTGAACGAAAACGTGGCGGTGTGATGAGTGACGAGCGTTACACCACGACCCAATTCGACTACCAAACGGAACAGGGTGAGACCTGTTGCATTTCGGACTGGGACAACGAAGCGTGCACCTCCGGTGGCACGTCCCGGTGCCGGCGGCTGTGACGTTGGAATTCGGTCAGCGTGTAGGGTCCTGCGCGTCGGCGAGCCCCGCGTCCGTTGGCGGCAGGGCCAACGCCCGCCCGTCCATCGCCGCGTGAAACCGCTCCCAGT
>CAITYF010000230.1 GCA_903896545.1 uncultured Myxococcales bacterium
ATACCGACGCAAGGCAAGCAATTTCATCCGGATCGGCGATTCCACGGGTGAGATCTGTCTGGCGCTTCGGCTGCGCGCGGGGATGCGGGGGGCGAGTGAGCGTGACGGGTGCGTCTGGCGGTGAGGATCGATCAGGTCTGCGTTGCGTGGGGAGCTCGCTTGACAAACTACAACCATTCACAAGAATCTGCGCCCTGCTCGCGCACCTTGAGGCGTGATCGTGTGTCCTAAGATCCTACGCGCTCGCGCCCTACTCGAGTCAACCGCCCATGCCTGCAACGACTCCGACTCTGGGCCTGCAAGCTTCCCGTCACGCATCCTCAGACGCCGCTGAGGTTCCTCCGCAGGACCTGACGGAAATGTCGCGCCTCAACGCGCTTCTGGAAGTCGCGCGCGAGGCGGCGGTTGCGGACCCGCGGCGGTCGTTGGACGTGTGCGATGAAGCAGACGCACTGGCGCTGAGTCTGGATGAGCGGAACACGTACTTGCACTTGCGTGCGACCCGGGCACACGCGCTGATCTCGCTGTCGGAAATGGACGCGGCCACACAGACGATCCGCGCCACGTGGCCAAGCGTTAGCCAGGATGATGTCGCACTTCGGCTGCGCCTCACGACACTCGAAGCGATTCTCCTGCAGCGCGCGGGGCGTCTGGGCGACGCGGTCGCGCTGGCAATGAAGGAGCTGCGGCGGGTGGATGCGGCGACGGCTCGGCAATTTCCGGCGGCGGCCTCGACGTTCTACAACCTCATCGGCAGCTTTCTCAATCACTTGAACGACTACGCGGGCGCAGTGGAGTACTGCATGCGCGCGCTGCCGCTTCTGGAATCGCTCGGACGGCGTGACTCGGTGGCGGCGATCCACAACAACCTGGGCATGGTGCATCGCGAGCTGTCCGAGCTGGAACAGGCGGTTGCCTGCTTCGAGACCGCGCTGCACGCGCTGCGCCCGGAGGACCAGAACTTCCTGCGTGCGATGATCCAGGGCAATCTGGGGCTGGTGCTGCTCGAAAACGGCATGGTCCAAGATGCATTTGCGCCGCTGCACTCCGCGCTGCACTTGTGTGAGCGGCTGGAGTCCGTGCGCGGTCAGGGGGCGATCCACCACATTCTGGGGCGCGCTTACCACCAAACCGGCGACTGGGACCGCGCCGACGCGCACTTTCAGAGTGCCGTGCATTGGCAGACCACTGGCAAGGAACTGCTGGATCTGGCGGACACGCGCATTCGCTACGCGGCGCTATTGCACGATCAGGGGCGTGACGCCGAGGCGACGCCGATGCTCGACGAAGTGCTCAGCGGACCGTCGGCCGCGACGTGGCTGCGGCTGCGTTCGGACGCGTGGCACCTGAAATTTCAGATCTACCAAGCGGCGGGCGATTTCCAACGGGCGCTGGACAGTCACGTCGCCTTCCACGAGGCGCGGCGGCAGCTGGTGGACGACCACGCGCGGCTTCGCCACCAGGCCCTGCTCATTCGCTTTCGCACCGAAGAAGTGAACCGCGAACGCGAGCAGGAGAAGGCGCAGCGCGAGGAGTTCGAGCGGCTGTCCATGACCGACTCGCTGACCGGTGCGCCCAATCGGCGGTACCTGGACGACCACTTGGCAGAGCTCGTGGACTCGGCGCGCGAGACGGGACTGGCGGTAGCGGTGGCGATGGTGGACGTCGATCACTTCAAGCGCATCAACGACACGTTCTCGCACGCCGTCGGCGATCTGGTGCTGCGACGGGTGGCGGAGACGCTGCAGGCGCGCCTGCGGACCGGCGATATTCTGGCGCGCTACGGCGGTGAAGAGTTTGTGGTCGTCTTCCGCGGTGCCTCGATGAACGCTGCCATGGGTGCGTGTGAGCGCCTGCGGGCTGGCCTGGCGGCGCATGCGTGGATAGACATCGACCCACGGCTCACCGTGACCGCGAGCTTTGGCGTCTCGCAGTGGACGGCGCCAGAGAGCGTCACCGAGCTGTTACAGCGTGCGGACGCGGCGCTTTACCGCGCCAAGCAGGCGGGGCGCAACCGCGTGGAGTTGGGCGTGAGCGCGGTCTCGTAGTCGCGAACGCCGCAATCGGAAGTCCAACGCGCCGCGCGGCGGTGTCGTCCCGTAATCTCTCGCGTTTATTCGTCAAAATCGATGTTTTGACATCGGGCGCGACACGGCGCAGAACACGTCGGCAGCGGCATTCGACCTGCGGTGGTCCTCGGCCACGCCGGTCGCCAGCCGTAAAGACCTTGATCAGAAAGGTAGAGTCGTGAAGCTATTGGTCAAAAGCAAGTGCGACCCCGGTCTCTGGATGGAAGAAGTGCCGATGCCGACATTTGGCCCGAATGCCGCGCTCGGGACTTGTCCCCGGCCGCGTGCGGATCGGATTGACGCCCCATCGTGAGGACCGCCCGGAGTGAACTCCACGGCTCTTATTCAAGGTGCTGTTGACGGGGCTGCCGCGACAAAAGCTGAGAATCCACGAATACATCCTGACGGCCGATGTGCCGTCCGGAGCCCGCCGTGCCTGCCGCCACCTTTGCACACAACAATCGGATCCCGACGATGGCGAGGACGTCCCCAATCGGCGGCCACGGAGCGCTGCCGCTACCGCGTCGCCCGCGGGTCAACCTACGGCGACCTGAGCGACAACCGCGCTTCGGCACGGTCGTTTGCGGCGAGACGGTGTTGAACGACGCGGGGCGGACGTTGCCCCCGAATCGGATTGTGCGCAGGGTGATTGCGTCCCTCACAGGCGGGCATTGCGCGTCCAGCCACAGCGGATCAAGGCGCGAAGGCGGCAAGTCAGGATCTGCAAAATAGTGATAGTCAGCCGCGTCATCCTGGACACATTCGACGCGGTGCGCGACAGAGCAAACAGGGGACGATAATCGATCCGTGTGATGTAGCTGTGACAATCCATCAAGTGATCGATAACGCCTTATCATTCAGCGTAAACGCGTCGCGTCTTGACGACGATCAGTTTGCGGGCAGTTTGGTCGAGACTCGCTTCATTGCGCTTGCAAGAGCGGGCGCGCAAGCTGGTCAAGGCAATCGCGTCGGGCACAGGTCCGGCAATGGAGGTAGCCAATGAAGACGAAAGCGGGACTGATTCTGGGTGGTTGGATCGCATTTGCGCTAGCGGGCTGCGCGACGGATGGCAAGAGTGTCTCGGTCACAACGGAACCCGCGGGGGCCAACTGCGCGGCGGGCGGCGTGAAAATCCAGACGGGTGATGGCACGCCGACGTACGTGTGCAACGGTCTGCAGGGCGACGCCGGCGGGACCGGAGCGAGCGGAGCCACGGGCGACAGCGGCGCGACGGGCGCAACGGGCGGGACTGGACCTCCCGGGCAAAGCGTGACCGTGACCACCGAACCCAACGGCGCCAATTGCGCGGACGGAGGCGTCAAGGTCCAGGTCGGCGGCGACGCGCCTACCTATGTTTGCAACGGGGCGAGCGGTGCCGCAGGTGCGACGGGTGCGACGGGTGAGAATGGCAACGCCGGCGCCGCGGGCGCGACTGGACCGGCCGGAGACAGCGTGACCGTCACCACAGAACCCAGCGGCGCCAACTGTGCGGACGGCGGCGTGAAAATCCAGGTCGGCGACGGCACTCCCACGTACGTCTGCAATGGCGCCACCGGTGCCACCGGCGCGACGGGTGCGCCCGGCGACACCGGGGCAACGGGCACGACCGGATCTGCCGGGCAGGGTGTGACCGTCACCCCCGAACCCAACGGCACCAACTGTGTGGACGGCGGTGTCAAGGTCCAAGTCGGCGACTCGACTCCGAGTTACGTCTGCAATGGTTCGACTGGCGCGATGGGGGCGACTGGCGATGCCGGGGCTACCGGTGCGACCGGGGCCGCCGGACAGAACGTGACCGTCACGCCCGAATCCATCGGCGCCAACTGCGCGTACGGTGGCGTCAAGGTCCAGGTCGGCGACGCCACTCCGACGTTTGTCTGCAACGGCGCCACCGGCGCGACGGGGGCGACCGGCGACCCGGGCGCCACCGGGCAGAGCGCGACCATTACGCCCGAAGCGATTGGCACCAACTGCGGCTATGGCGGCGTCAAGATTCAGATCGGCAGCGGCACCCCGACCTACGTCTGCAACGGCGCCACGGGCGCGAGCGGGGATGCGGGCCAGGGCGTGACCGTCACCCCCGAATCATCGGGCGCCAACTGCACGTACGGCGGCGTCAAGGTCCAGGTCGGCAGCGGCACCGCGACCTACGTCTGCAACGGCTTCCTCCCGTTGACGACGTACAAGTTCCAGTCCACGGTCACCTCCGCCTTCTCGGTGCCCGCTGGGGTCAAAGAGAACGACACCGTGATCTTCGCAGTGACCCTCGACCCGAAGTTGGCCACTCCAACGAACCCGGTGGATCCGATGCTGTGCTCGCCGATGGCTGTGGGGTGCACGCTGGGCGCGTGGTCCATCTCCGCCACGTACACCCTCGACTACTCCAGTGGCTACCACCTGTCCGGAACGCTGGACGTCGTCGAGGTCGCAGACGGCGGGTTCGAGGACATGGGGGGCAGTGTCACCGGCTCCCCAAATCCGCCTGAATCCGGTGAATTCCGCATCCGCCGCCATCCCCGTCTCACGTCTCCACCCCACGCCGCGTCTTCGCGTTGCGCCGCCCGACGTTCCCCGCGC
>CAITYF010000231.1 GCA_903896545.1 uncultured Myxococcales bacterium
CGGCATACTTGGCCAGGCTGTAGATCGGGTCTTCCTTCTCCAGATCATTCATGATCTTCCAACGCCGCGCGAAGCCATCCACCACCGCGAATTCCTTCTTGGTCGCGCGCTTTAGCTCATCGTCGGTCATCCGGTCCACGTCACGCAGCTTCTGCTCCAGCGTCCGCTTGCGCGGCTCGTAGCGCTCACTGATCCGCTGCAGTTCCTGAAAGTGCCGGTCCGCGCCGCTCGACTCCGCCGCCCGATTGGCCGTCGTCAGCCGGTCCAGCTCCGCCTTGCGCTGGTTCTTGACCTCTTCCAGCTGCGACTCCAGCGCTTCCTTCTGGTCGTGCAGACGCCACCACTGCGGCCCCTTGCCCGCGGAGTCCGAGCGCCAGCCCTTCTCTTCCTGGCGCAGATCAATGGCCACCGCTTCGATCTTCGACTGCAGATCCTTGATCTGCGTGTCAAACTTCGGCGTCGCAACCTCTTCCAGCTTGGCGTCCGGCGCTTCGTCCTTCAGGCGTTTGCGCGAGATACCTTCTTCGGACTCCAAATCCTCCAGATCCTTTTTGAAATCGGCGCGCAACTGCTGGCGCGCGGACTCGCGGATTCCCTGGACTTCGCCATTCAGGCGACCTTGGATCACGTCGTTAAAAACCAGCAACTCCACGGGAATCGCCGTGACCGTGGCAAAAATGATCACCACGAGCACGCGCATCAGGATCGCCGGGCTCAAGAAGATCGGCGTCTTGCGACTTTCCACGTCGGCGGTAACAACGAACCGTTCGAAGATGATGATGATGCCGGAAATGAGGAACGCGAAGAGGAACGTCAGGCCCCAGCCCGCCGGGCCGAGCGCGTTGACGAAAACCCAGCGAAAACCGAGGGTCCACGCCAGAAAGTCCATGCAGAACTGCACGCCCATCAAGAGCGACGCAAAGCCGACTTGCGCCTGCACCGTGCGCGGCATCGGCCCGTGCTCGTCCAGAATCATCAGCTTGATGAGCGGGTTCAGCCACGTCGGCTTGTACAAGTCGACGTACGGCGCGTACTGGCGGCGCTGGTGTCGACGCTGCGGCACTTCAGGCGCGGGTTCGGCAGCCACGGGTTCGGCAGCCACGGGCGGCGGAGGCGGTGGGGCCTCGTCCACAACGGGCGGATCAGTAACGTTCACAGCGGGCACACCTTCCATGGGCGTGTCGACGCGGTGTACAACTTCCAGCGGCGGGTGCTCGCGGTGCGGGTCGGTGCCGAAAGGATGCTCGGTGCCGGGCTGCTTGAAGGGCGACGTGGCCATGCAAATCATTGACTGAAGCGCGGGATGCGCCGGCCCTATAGGATAAGGTCGTCCATCCAGCGTGTCTAGTTGATTTGCACAAACGTGACGAGCAAGCCCCAAAGTCGCGATGATTGGGCACTTGCCTCGGATCGATGGCAACCGTAGAGTTTGGGTTGCGCAGGCGATCGACCCGACCGGGCGGCACGCTGCGTCTGGAGCACGCCATGGGCAAGCGCGACACCGGTCAACTGGGGCTTTTTGCCGAGCCGCCGCCGCCCAAACCGGCAATTCTGGAGCGGATCCAGCCACGCCTGCGCGAGTGGGCGGAAGATGGTGTGTATTTTGGCACGTCGTCGTGGAAATACCCGGGTTGGACGGGGCAAATCTACAACAAGCCCTACAAATCACAGAAGTCGTTTGAAGAGACGTGCATCGGCGAGTATGCCGAGACATTTCCAACAGTTTGTGCCGATTTTGCGCTGTACGACTTCCCGCATGCCACCACGATGCGGCGGATCGCCGACGCCACGCCGCAGCACTTTGCGCTTTCCCTGAAAGTAACTGATCGCATTACCATTCTCCGCTACCCAACTCTACCGCGGTATGGCGCACAGGCCGGGCGGGACAACCCGGATTTTCTCAACGCGAACCTGTTTCAGGACGCGTTTCTCCGGCCTCTGGCGGAATTGCACGGCAAGGTGGGCGCGATCATCTTTGAGTTCTCGACCTTTTCGCCTGCATCGGGCATGGACGTCTGGCGTTTTTCGGATCGCCTGAACGCGTTCTTGACGCAGCTGCCTTCGGGGTTCCACTACGCGGTGGAAGTGCGGAACCACGAATTCCTACACGCCGCGTATTTGGACGTACTCAAGCGCCACAACGTCGCGCATGTGCTGAATAATTGGACGCGCATGCCGCCGATCGCAGAGCAGGTGCAGTTGCCCGGCGCGATGCCGGCGGATTTTGCGGTGCTGCGGGCGCTGCTCAAGCCGGGGCGACAGTACGCCGAGGCGGTGGAGCGTTTCCAGCCGTACGAACGGATTCAGGAGGAAAATCCAGAACTGCGCGACGGATTGGTTCAGAGCGTCGAGCGCGCGGTGGAGGAAGGCCGCAAGCTCTTTGCCTACGTCAACAACCGCGCGGAAGGGAACGCGCCGCTGACGATTGACGCTGTTCTGGAAAAGCTGGAGCCGACGCGGCGCAAGCGGCGCGCTCGGACGTAGCGGCGCTAGGGACAGGGACCGACAACTTCCAACTCGTCCAGAACAAAGCCCATTTTCGCCTTGTTCGACGTATCGTACTTCACCTGGTCAAACCAGACTTTCACCTGCGCGCTCTTGCCAGCCCACGGCGACAGGTCCACGGAGAACGGCTTCCACGTCTGCCCGGTTGTGCTGCCGCTGAGGTCTTTCAGCTTGCTCCACAAAGGCGTGGTTGTGCCGCCGGAAACCAGATCGATCCCGGCGAGGTGAACGGCCGTTCCGGGCTCCACATCGAGGTAGATCCAACCTTTGAGCTGCGACGGCGACTTGGGCACCGTGAAGGCAGGTGAAAGTGCGGAGCCTTTGTTGGCGTTGCCGGTCTCAAAATTGACCTGATCGGGAATGCCAAAACGGAGCGCGCCGCCGCCGTTGACGTACAGGAGCGTCGTCTTGTGGAAGTACGCGGTGGGGTGCGCCATGTCGGCGATCCAGTTGTCCATGCTTGTGTTGAAATGCCACCAGAGGTGCGTGCCCGCGCCGCTTACGGCGGTGTGCGTGCAGGTGTGCGCCGCGCAGGCGTCGACCTGGCAAGACTTGTCGACCACGCACTGGTCGTCCGTCGTGCAGCAGTTCGCGCCGGCCTTGGGCGTGTAGCCGCACTTGCCAACGACGCACTTTCCGGCGAGGCAGCTGTTGCCCGCGCAATCGCCGTCGACCGTGCACACGCTGGCGACGCCGTTCCATTGGTGAATGCACTGGTTCGCGGCGCACAGATCGACGCTCCCGGCCTCGCCGTCGTCACATTGCCCAGCGTTGATGCAGCAGCCCGCGACCGCCGCGTGCCCGCACGTGCCGCCCGTGCAGGTGTCGGTCGTGCACGCGTTGCCGTCCGAACAGTCCGCGCTTTTCTGGCAGCAGTTCACCTTCGAGGTCCAATCGCACTGCCCTGCCTTGCACGACGCGACCACGCACGCCGATCCGCCGCCGCAGTCGCCGTCCACCTTGCAGCAGCCCGCCGCGAGCGTGTGTTTGCACTGCCCGCTCGGTTTGTCGCACGTGTCGTTGGTGCAGCCGTCGGTGTCCACGCACATCGCGTCGTAGGTGCAGCAGGTGGCGGGTGTGTAGCATTTGAAGGTCAACGTGTTGCACTTCTGCGGCGCGGCGCAATCCACGTCCTTGGCGCATTGGTAGCCAGCGCAGAAACCGTGGAAGCAGTAGGACGGCGCCTCATCGGTGTTGCCGCTGTCGTTGCACTCTGGATCGGCGGTACAGGCTTTGGCCACGCACTCCGTGCCAACGCACGTCTGCGACGGCAAGCACGCAAACGCGCAACCCACCGCTTCAACATCCGCGGCGGTTCCATCGTCGGCGTCGGCGACCGTCGGCGTGTCGTCGGCAATTTCCACCGAATCCGTGACGGGATCCGCGATCGGTTTCAGTTCGCAAGCACTCAGCAGGACAGGCAGCAAAAGCAGGATTGAACGCACGGGCACCTCCTTGTGCAAGCTTAGCGTGTTGCGCCAAGAACGGATATCCTTGGCAACTATCGGCGAGACACTTGATCCAGATCAAGGCGACGTGCACGCTATGCGCGTAGACTCGGCGGCAGAGCCGCGTGAGTGGCAAAGCGTCGGCGGGGCGCAGACAGTTGGCGGAAAACGAACGAGAGAAGCGAACCATGAGCAAGGTCACGGATAAGGACGCTACGTTGGAAATGGACCCGGTCAAGCCGCGCTTTGAGATGCCCGACTTGCCGGTCGACGTGCTCAAGCGTTACGCCGGTCGCGGACCGCGCTACACGAGCTACCCGCCGGCGACGGCGTGGAGCACGGCTGTCGGCCCCGACGAGTACCGTGCGGCGCTCGAACATGCCCGCGATTTCGCGCCCAATCGTCCGCAATCGGTCTACGTGCACATTCCGTTCTGCCCCAGCCACTGCTGGTTCTGCGCGTGCAACGTGCTCATCACCGATCGCACGGATTTGGCGGACGTCTACCTCGATCACGTCGAGATGGAACTGAATCTGCTGCGTCCGTCGCTCTCCAAGGCGCCCGTGGCGCAGCTACACTGGGGCGGTGGCTCGCCGTCCTACCTGACGCCGGCGCAGATGAAGCGGCTGCACGACCTCTTGAAGACCGCCTTCACCTTCGCCCCCGATGCCGAGCAGTCGATTGAAGTCGACCCGCGCATCACGACGGAAGACCATCTGGCGATGCTGGCCGAGCTCGGCTTCAACCGGCTGAGCATGGGCGTTCAGGATTTTGACCCACACGTGCAGCTGGCGATTCACCGCCTGCAGACGGCGACGCAGACCGCGGCTTTTGTGAAGCGTTGCCGCGCCCACGGTTTCCAGAGCCTGAACGTGGATCTGGTCTACGGTTTGCCCAAGCAGGATCGCGAGAATTTCGCGCGGACGCTCAATTCGGTGTGTGAAATGTCGCCGGAGCGTCTGGCGGTTTACGGCTACGCGCACGTGCCGTGGGTGAAGCCGTCGCAGAAGAAGATCGACGAGGCGACGCTGCCCGGTCCGGATCTGAGGTTTGATTTGTTCCGCGACGCGTTGGAAGTGTTCCTGAGCGAGGGCTACAGCTACGTCGGCATGGACCACTTTGCCAAGCCGGACGATGAACTGGCGATCGCGGCGGGCAACGGCACGCTGCACCGCAACTTCATGGGCTACACGACCCGCGCGGGCACGGATCTCGTGGCGCTCGGTATGACTGCGATCAGCTACGTGGACGGCACTTTTGCGCAGAACCAGCACAAGCTGAACCCGTACTACCGCGAAGTGCAGTCGGGCAAGCTCCCCGTGACCCGCGGTTGGCGGCTGACGCGGGACGATGAGATTCGCTCGAGCCTCATTCAGGACCTGATGTGCCGCGGTGGCGTGACCAAGCGCGATCTGGAAAAGAAGTTCGGCATCGACTTTGACACGTACTTCGCCGACGCGCTGGTGTCCCTGCAGCCTCTCGCCAAGGATGAGCTGTGCACGTTGACGGCGGAACGCATCGAGGCGACCTTCGTGGGACGCATCCTGATTCGCACGCTCGCGATGGCGTTTGACGCGCACCTGCCCAAAGCGAACGACGGACTGGCACGCTTCTCCGCCACTGTTTGACAGGTGCGGTCGATCGCGGACAAACTGCCCGAAATGACACGGCCACGGGCCTTGCGTTGTCAGCCGGGGAGCTCCGATGAAGATCCGAATTCTGTGCATTGCGACGTTGCTTTTGTCGGCGTGCGGCGCCACGTCCGGCAACAATGGCGGCGGCGCTGCCGCAGCGACCGCGGGCACCCCGTGTCTGGCAACAGCCGCGGACCAATGCGGCCTTTCGGCCGGTCACAGCGCCCACCTGCATTGCGAAAACGGCGTGTGGGCGGAAGTCGAGGCCTGTGAGGTCGGCGCCCAATGCACCGTGAAAGCAGGCGGTACTTTTGCGTGCGTGGCGTCGACCAACGTGGACGCGGGCGGAACGCAACCCGGTGACACGAGCACGCCCACGGATGCATCGGATGCGAGCGCGGGTGAAGTCGACGCGGACGGCGCGGCTGTCGGTGCGGACGTGCAAAGCGACGCGAACACGGACGTGCCAGACAGCGGGACGGTTCAGGACGTCTGGAATCCGACGGACACGTGGACTCCAACCGACACGTGGACGCCGAACGACGCATGGACGCCCGCCGATACGTGGGATTTTGGCGACGGATTCCTCGTCGACTCGTGGGTGCCTGACAGCTGGACCGGCCAGGATACCGGCTTCCCCAGCGACAGTTGGCCACCCAGTGACACCTGGCTCCCCAGTGACACGTGGCTCCCGAACGACACGAGCGTCGTTGGCTCGTGTCTCGGCAAATGCGGCACCTACACCAGCGGCGATTCCTGCCACTGCGACGCCGCATGCCTCACCTACAAGGACTGCTGCTTTGACTACAGCATCCTGTGCTCGGCGGACGTGAGCTATTCTGACGCGGGGAGCTGGGACACCGTGTACCCCAGCGACGGCGGCGCGTGGGATAGCGGCTACTACCCGGACGGCGGCTCGTCGGACGGCGGCGGCAGCGGCGCCATCGCGTGCGTGGACGCCTGCCCGACCGGCCAGCTCTGCGACTACACCACCGGTTCGTGTTTCACGCCGTGCTACGGAACTTGCATCGGCCCGAACGTGGCCTGCCAGCTCGGCGCGGACGGATCGGGGCCGGGCTATTGCGTCAGCTTCTACGCCACGAACGCTTGGGGCACCGACGGCGGCAGCGGCAGCGTGCAACGCATCACCACGTTGAGCATCGCCCCCAAGACCAGCGGCTGCGACATCAACGGCGATGGCACGATCGACAACGCGCTTGCCGGCGCGGGATCGCTCGTTGGCTCGTCGCTGCAAGACTCCATCGACAAAGGTGAGTTGAACGTGCTGTTGGACCCGACGAACTACGGCTTGAATGTCTCCTCGCTCAACTTCGCCATCCTCAACGGCCACCCGAACACGGCTTATCCGACCTGCACGCCGGGCGCCGACTGTCACTTCCTCATCGACAAGAACAGCTACAACATCGCGGACTGTGCAAACGGCGCTTGTTATCCGGTGTCCCAGGCCAACGGCTTCATTTCCGGCGGGCAGTTGTACGCGACCGCCTACGCTTTGGCGCTTGACGCGGGCGCGGGCTCGATGAATGCGCTGTTCCTGGGCGGCGTTGTGAACGACGTCACGTTTAAGGGCACCGTCACTGACGGCGCCAACTGGAAGGCAACGGCCTCGGGAATCCTCTGCGGCTACGTCACGCAGGCGAGTTTGAACGACGCCATCGACAAGATCCCATCCAATACAATCAACGGCTTGGGCGGCGCTGCAGCGGTCAAGAAGCTGATGCCGACGCTGATCAAGCTCGACATCGACACGAACGCCGACGGTGTGGCCGACGCATTCTCCGTTGCGTACCAGTATGAAACCAAGCACGCGATCATCGACGGGTTCAAGCCGTAGCCAAACAGTTCCGTGCGCATCTCACAGGTGACGCGCCTGTCTTGCGCGACTGGACAACCGATGCTTGGTCACTACGCCCTACCCGCCCTCGCGCTGCTGACCTGCCTGACCGCGCTCTGGCTCGTCAGCCTTGCCATCCGCAACGCCAGCATCATCGACATCTTCTGGGGCCTTGGCTTTGGCATCCTCGCTGTCGGCGCGCGTTTGACGGTCGCCGGCGACTGGCACGCCGATCTTCTGACCGCCATGGCGCTCCTCTGGGGCGTCCGCCTCGCCGGCTACCTGGCGGTGCGCAACCTCGGCCACGGCGAAGACAAGCGCTACGTCGCGATCCGCGCACGCAATGCGCCATTTTGGTGGAAAAGTTTCTTCATCGTCTTCCTACTGCAAGGCGTCCTGACGCTCATCGTGGGTTTGCCGCTGGTGCTGGGACAGGCGCCGCACGCGACGAGTTGGCAGGCGTTGAACTACGTTGGTCTCGCGCTCTTCCTGATCGGCTGGACCTGGGAGACGGTCGCCGACGCGCAGCTGTGGCTGTTCAAGCGCAAACCGGAGAGCCGCGGTCAGGTGATGACGTCGGGGCTGTGGTCGCTGAGTCGGCACCCGAACTACTTTGGTGAAATCGTGCTGTGGTGGGGTATCGGGCTTTTTGCAAGCACCGCGCCGGGCGCGATCGCGGGGCTCATCGGTCCCGTCGTCATTCAATTTCTGCTGATGCGCGTGTCGGGCGTTCCACTTCTGGAAAAGGGCATGGCAGAACGTCCGGGTTACGCCGCCTACGTGGCGCGGACTGGGTCGTTGCTTCCCTGGCGGTTTTGAGCCCCCACGCCGCGACGGTGTGCAGTTGACGTCGCAGTCAGCGATTGGCCGGAACCGCGTCCGAGGCCTTGGCGAGCACGTCGAGGATCGGCGAGAAGGGCGAGTAATCGGCCTTCGACAGGCTCAAGGATGGCGTGGCGAGGAAGCCCACGATCAGCGCCGCGCCATTCGCTTCATGGCAAACGACGCGCTCTTGGGTCGTTTCCAGGACCAGCGTTCCCAGTGAAGTCCAGCCCGCCGGAATGTTGCGCGGCGGCGGTTCGGTGGCGCGCTTGGGCGCATCGGCTCCGGTCGGGAACACCTCAGCGCAGCGCGTCCCGGGCGCACGGGCGACTTCCAACGACAGGTCTGGCATCGCCGGCGCCATGCGGTCCAGAAAGTCCGACTCGCCCTCCTTGCCGGGTCCGCGCGCCAGCCACGCAAAGCCATCGTCGGGTAGCTTCACGTCCAAATTCGCCTGCCGCAGGTGCACGGTCCGCACCGCCTCGACGTCGCCGCGGCGCTTGATTTCCGGGCGACGAAGCGACTGCACGGGTTCACTCGCCTCTTTAGTCCACGCCGCGGTCACGCGCGCCAACAGTGGGTCTTTGGGCAGCGCCGCCAACCGTGCATCTTTGTCCAACGCCACCCCATCCTGAATGTAGAAGCGGTACAGCAGCAGGCTCGCCCGATTCGGTCGCGGCGTGCACAGGGCGATCACCGGTTTCTTGCCGAGATCATTTTCAAAATTCCACGTACCGCCCGCGACGTGCCAGTGATGTCCCCACATATCCCGTTGCTCGGTCCAACGGTCAGGAACGTCGAGTTCTTTGACAACAGCGGCGCAATCGCCGGCGTTGAAGTAGCCCACGTGCACCCACGTTCCTGCGACCAGCGCCCCGTCGACTTTTTGGTCGATGACGTCGCGCGCATCAAAGGACGTACCGCCGTCGGTGAATGAATAACTCCCGGCTAACGACCACTTGGCAGCTTTGCGCGCGTCGGCGGGGAGGTCCAACGCGAGTCCCGTCATGGCGAGGACGACCTTGCCGGATTGAATCTCGACCGGCATCGACGGCAACGCGGGCGGCGGGGCGGGAGCACGCTCGGCACCTGCAGCGACCTGAGCATACGCGACGGGCATCGATAGGAGAGCGGACAACGAGAGGACGCACGCGGAAAGAACGCGTTTCATGGAAGACCTCGGCGGTGGCGAATGCACCTGCATGGTGTTCAGCGTAGGCGCACGCAAGCGAACGTCAAGGGGCGGCGACGGTCGCGAGGACGCCGGTCGCGTGCCCCACTAGTACGGCGCTTCTCAAGTTCGCACCGCATCAAAAAACGGGTTGTTGCGCCGTACTGGAAGCACGCGGCTGCGTGCTGGCGCGGGGTTTGGGGCGGCGCGCCCCATCTTTGGCCAAAAGCCTAG
>CAITYF010000232.1 GCA_903896545.1 uncultured Myxococcales bacterium
CGCATTGGCGGACTCGCCGGACGGCGACTCGCTGCGCTTGTCGCCTGGAACCATCTCTTCGCTTCGCTCAGACACGGTACACCTCGAGGCCCTACGCTAAACTATCTGAATTTCTGTGTCTCAGATCATGTTGGCAGAGAGTGGGCTGCATATCCGTCGTCCCATCGATCTGCCGATTCCCGGTGCGTGTTCCTCAACCTTCAGCGGCGGAACGGTGGCGTTAGGGGGCGCGTGCGACGACGACGCCGAGTGCGCCACGGGGCGCTGCTCGGGATGCCCAGGGGTCTGCCGTGGCGCCGCGCCAACGGGCAGCGAGTGTGGGCAAGACCAACCTTGCACTGACACCGACGGCTGCGTACGACAGAACGGCCATTATGCGTGTACGCGCCTCACGCAACTGGCGATTGGCGCCGCGTCGCCGAGCGGTCGGAGTTGTGACCTTTTTGGCCCAGGCTGTACGAGTTGTACCGCGAGCGGTAGCGTAGACGACCCTGTGACCGGGCTTTGTACCGCAAACTTGCCGCTCGGTGCGACGTGCGTCGAGGCGCGCGAATGCGCTGACGGACTGACGTGCAGGACGGGCGGCCACTGCGAAGTCCCGCTTCCGCCCGGTGCCACCTGCGCGAGCGATGAATGCGCAGTGGGTGCCTGCACGTACACCGGGATGTTCGATGCCGACGGCAAACCGTTAGCAACCTGTTGGAGCAACCCGAACACGACGCCATGTGGGAGCGCCGTCTGCGACAGCAAAAGAACGTGCGTCCATGGCAGCTGCGTAAAACACAAGCAGGTCGGCGAACAGTGCGTGTGGGCGCAGGACGACTGCGACTTGAGCGTCTGCGGCCCCGATGGCACGTGCACTTATCAGCCCTGTGCGATGGCCAGCTGCGGCGTCGCCGTGTGTAACGCAGACGGCACATGCCCTGTGAAGCGGGTGGGGGATGCGTGCTCTGTCAACGATGACTGCGATTTCGTGCCCGGTGGAACGTTGATGCCGGTCTGCGACAAAGGTCGCTGTCGTGCAGACAATGTGGCGTGTTATTTTCCGGCAGGAACGCCCTGACTTGTGATCCTGACGCCCCACAATCCTTCACCACCCGCACCCCTATTCTCCCCCAAAATTCCCGCCTAAACTCGCGCCCCGCCGGCACTTCGCCCGCCACCGGAGCCGCGTCCATGACCACCCTCCCCGCCCTCTCCATAGACGGCTCCATCCACGTCACTGACGAAGTCTGGAACGCCCGCATCTCGTCTTTCGGCGCGCTCCTCACCGTCATCGGCGTCAGCTACCTCGTCTCGCAGTCGCTCGGCAGCCCGATTCGCATCTTCAGCTTCCTCGTCTACGGCTTTGGCACGCTCAGCGTCTTCGTCACCAGCGCGCTCCACCACGGCTTTCACGGCACCGACCGGCAGAACTTCC
The DNA here is from genome assembly GCA_903896545.1 of uncultured Myxococcales bacterium. Lineage (GTDB taxonomy): Bacteria > Myxococcota_A > UBA9042 > UBA9042 > UBA9042 > CAIYBN01. Next base: position 1,421 of record CAITYF010000232.1, read on the forward strand.
TCTTGCGCCAGGCCGACTACCTCGCGATTTTTCTGATGATTGCCGGTTCGTTCACGCCGATGTGCCTCATCCTCGTGCCGACTCCGCTGGGCCACGGCGTGCTTGCGGTTGTGTGGCTGCTGGCGCTCGGCGGCATTGTGTCGAAGGCGCTGTACCCCGATTTGCCCAAGTGGGCGACGCTGGCGATGACGATTGGCATGGGCTGGGTCGCGGTCATTTTGGTGCCGGAGGTCTACGCCGCGCTGCATCTGGCCGGGTTTCTGACGCTGGCCGCGGGCGGGCTGTTCTTCACCGTCGGCGGCGCGATCTTCGGTCTGGAGCGGCCCAATCCCGTGCCGGGACGCTTCGGTTTCCATGAGATTTGGCACTGCTTCGTCGTCGCCGGCGCGTCGTGCCACTTCGCCACGATGTGCCTCTGCTTGTGACCGAGGCGGCGCATCGTGCGTCGCGTCCGCCGTTCACGCTTGACACCCGCACCACATCACGCCACAACCGCATCCCCAGCGGCCCCGTTGGCCGCGAGCGCAGCATGATCGCCATCGTCGACTACGGAGCGGGCAACGTCGCCTCCGTGCAAAAAGCCCTGAGCCACATCGGCCGCGAGAGCGTCATCACCGCGCGTCCCGACGTCCTGCGCGCCGCGTCCTGCGTTGTCTTCCCCGGTCAGGGCCACTTCGGCCAAGCGATGGCGCGCTTGACGTCCACCGGTTTGGACGCGGTGCTGCGCGAGGTCATCGACGTCGGCACGCCGTTTGTCGGCATTTGCCTCGGTTTGCAGCTGTTGTTTGAGGGCAGCGACGAAGCGCCCGGCGTGCCCGGTTTGGGCGTGCTGAGTGGTCGCTGCGTTGCATTTCGCGAGCCGCTGAAAGTGCCGCAGATCGGCTGGAATCGCGTGCAAAAGGCCCGCACGGGCTCGCCGATGGACGCGATTGCCGACGACCAATTCTTGTACTTCGTGCACACCTACCACGCGGTCGCGACAAACGCGCATGACGTCGTGGCGACCGCGGATTACGGCGCGCCGTTTACCGCCGCGGTGCAGCATGGCAACGTCTTTGCCGCGCAGTTTCACCCGGAAAAGTCGGGACAAGTCGGCTTGGACCTGCTCAAGGCCGCGACGGAGGCAGCATGCTGACCCGCCGCGTCATTCCTTGCTTGGACATTGAAAACGGCCGCGTCGTCAAAGGCGTGAACTTCCTCGGCTTGCGCGACGCCGGTGATCCCGTCGAATTGGCCGCGCGCTACGACCGCGAAGGCGCCGACGAGCTGACTTTCCTCGACATCCGCGCGTCCGACCAAGGCCGCGCCACACTTCTGGACCTCGTCAACCGCGTCTCGCGCGAGCTCTTCATCCCGTTCACCGTCGGCGGCGGCATGCGCACGTTGGACGACATGCGCCAGGTCCTCCTCGCCGGCGCCGACAAGGTGTCTATCGGCACGGCGGCGACGAACAACCCGCAATTGGTCGCGCAAGCCGCCAACGAGTTCGGCAACCAGTGCATCGTCGTGTCCTTGGACGTCCGCCGCATCGACGGACGCTACGAGCTGACCAGCCACGGCGGACGCACGCCCACGGGCATCGACGCGCTTGAATTCGCCAAGACCGTCGCGTCCTTGGGCGCGGGCGAACTGCTCATCAACGACATGGACGCCGACGGCACCGAACGCGGCTTTGGCAACGAACTGAACCGGCTGATTGCGCGCAGCGTGCGCGTGCCGCTGATTGCGTCGGGCGGCGCGGGCAA
>CAITYF010000233.1 GCA_903896545.1 uncultured Myxococcales bacterium
ATGTCCCAGCGTGCCGCGAGAAAGTTTGTTAATGAAATCAAGCACAGATCATTAGGGGGCATTGTATAGCATCATGGGTAAGGCTTCATGCAGCGGAAGCCGTAACCTAGTCCAGATGTCGCCGGACCAACGCCAAATCGAGCGGCCACGCGCGCCGAGAGGCCGTCGTAGTTATCGAATCGGCTGCTCCGACGAACCCGGAAGGAGGTGCTAGTTGTATTGATTGGATCGCTTTCTGGCGAAATGCCGTAGTACGTCGCGCTGTAGAAGTCGCGTGTCCACTCCCACAAGTTTCCAGACATGTCGAGCAAACCGTATGGGCTGCCCCCCGCGGTCTTGCTTCCTACGGCCCAGGTCCCGCCTGTCCCACAGCCGGGCCCCGTGCCTTCGGCCATGACGACGTACGCACAAGTCGATGCGGCCTCGCCCCACGGATACGTCCGCATCGCCGCCGCGCACGCTGGATCGCCCGCCGTGCTGCCGTTCTTCTCGCAGCTGCCACGCGCTGCCATCTCCCACTGGGCTTCGCTCGGCAGGTCGTAGCCCGCGCCGCGCCATTGGCAGTAGGTCTGTGCTTGCGTCCAGTTGACGAAGTTCACCGGATTGTTCGCAAATCCCGGATACGTCGCGTACGCCGCGGGCGACTGCGTGCTCGGGACGGTGCATCCACCGGCGTCCACGCACGCCTTGTACTGCGTGACCGTCACTTCGGTTACATCCATGTAGTAGGCCGACAGCGTGACCTTGTGCTGCGGACTCTCATTGGCGTTGGGGCTGCAGCTTGTGTTGGCGGCGTTGCACCCCATCCAGAACGTACCTGCGGGGATCAAGACCATGCCCTCGGGCGCCGCCGACGTGCAGTCCGCCGCGCAAGTCGCGTTGCTCTCCCCGCAATCACACGTCCCATTGCCACACACCGGCGCGGTGCCCTTGCACACGCCCGCGCTGCACGCGTCGTTGGTCGTGCACGCGTTGCCGTCGTCACACCCAGCCGCGTTGTTCACGTGCTGGCACGCCAGACTCACGCAGCTGTCGTTGGTGCAAGCGTTGCCGTCGTCGCAGTTCACCGTCCCCGCGCACGTACCGCTGGTGCAGACGTCGCCGCCGGTGCACGCGTTGCCATCATCGCACGGCGTCGCGTCCGCCTTGGGCGTGGCCACACACTTCCCCGTCCCCGGGTCGCAGGTGTTGCTGGCGCACGCCACCGCGGGGCATGTCACGCCGGCACACAGATCCACCGGCCTCGCACAGCGCAAGCCGACCGTGCTGCCAAGCCAACCTGGCGTCCCGGACAGACGGTCACTCGAGCGGTTAACTGCCCAGAAAAGGCCAGCGGCATAGTTGCTGCCGCGCAAGGATCGCGCCTCGCTGCCCGTCGCGGCGACGTAGGGATCGGCCACTGCCGCCGCGCCGTAGCCTGTGTACGCGTCGCGCACCCACTCGGAGACATTGCCAACCGTGTCCTGGATTCCAAAGGGGCTCGCGCCACCGCTCTTGATGCCTACAGCGGCCGTCGATTGGCCTGTGCATTCCAAGCCGCCAATTGCGAGGATGGCGACATCGCAGGTCGGCGACTGCGGTCCCCATGGGTATGTGCGCATCGCTGCGGCGCAAGTCGGGGCGCCCGCCGTGCTACCGTTCTGCTCACAGTTGCCGCGCGCCGCCATCTCCCACTGTGCCTCCGTCGGCAGGTCGAACCCCGCGCCGCGCGATTGGCAGTAGGCCCGCGCTTGCGTCCAGTTGACGCAATTGACCGGGTGCTGGCCGCGACCGAGCGCGGGCATTCCCGCACTCTTGTCCCAGTTGATGGAGCCGAGGCTTGCGCCGCCGCAAGCGCTGTCCGGTGCCGTACATGCGCCGGCATTCACGCAGGCCAGCCAGGCGTTGCCGGTCGCTTCGTTTTGGTCGATGTAGTAGGCCGACAGCGTCACCTTATGCTGTGGGCTCTCGTCCGCAGCACACTGGCTGTCCTTCGCCGCGTTGCAGCCCATCCAGAACGTGCCCGCCGGAATCAGCACCATGCCCGCAGGGGCGCTGCCGCAATCTGCGATGCAACTGGTCTTGCTCTCGCCGCAGTCACACGTGCCGTTGCCGCACACCGGCGCGGTGCCTTTGCACACGCCCGCGCTGCACGCGTCGCCGGTGGTGCAGGCGTTGCCGTCGTCGCACGGCGTGGTGTCAGCTTTGGGCGTGGCCACGCACTGGCCAGTCGTGGCGTCGCAAGTGTTGGTCGCGCACGCGATGGCGGGACAGGTGATGCTGGCACAGAGGTTGGCGGGGGGAATCGCACGCGTGCAGCGCAGTCCGAAGTCGCCGCCGGCGCCGGACGGAATGTGGCTGTCGCGAGTGCCCGCACGCAGGGCGGACGAGAGGTAGTTGAAGCTACCGCCACGAGTGACACGGAGAGAGGCGCTACCCGGACCAACCGGATCCGTCACCGCACCGGCGCTGTACGTAGCGTACCAATCACGGTTCCATTCCCACACGTTGCCCGCCATGTCGTGCAAGCCGTAAGGGCTATCACCAGCAGTCTTGGAGCCAACCGCCCATGTCGCGTTCGTGCCACAGCCAAACTTTGTGCCATCGTTCATCACCGCATAGGCACAGGTTGGGGTTGTTTCGCCCCACGGATACGTCCGCATCGCCGTCGCGCATCCCGCGTCGCCCGCCGTGCTGCCGTTCTTGTCGCAGCTGCCACGCGCCGCCATCTCCCACTGCGCCTCCGTGGGCAAGTCGAAATCCGCCCCGCGCCACTTGCAGAAGTTCTGGGCCTGCGTCCAGTTCACGAAGTTCACCGGGCTGTTCGGGAAGCCGGGGTACGTGGCATAGGTCGTCGTCGGCGACTGCGAGCTCGGCACGGTACACACGCCCGCATCCACGCATGCCTTGTACTGGGCGACCGTCGTCTCCGTCACGTCCATGTAGTACGCCGACAGCGTCACTTTGTGCTGCGGCTTTTCGTCGGCGGCACAGTTCGCGTCCTTCGCCGCATTGCACCCCATCCAGAATGTACCTGCTGGAATCAGGACCATCCCAGCCGACGCACAATCCGCAGCGCAGCTCGCCATGCTCTCGCCACAATCACACGTGCCGTTGCCACACGCCGGCCCGCTGCCCTTGCACACTCCCGCGACGCAAGCGTCGGCGGTCGTGCAGTTGTTCCCGTCATCGCAGCCAGCGGTGTTGTTCACGTGCTGGCACGCGTCTGACGCGCAGCTGTCGTTTGTGCACGCGTTGCCGTCGTCGCAGCTGGACACCCCGACGCACGCGCCGCCCACGCACTGGTCCGAATACGTGCAAGCGCTGTTGTCATTACAGCCGAGTCCATTGGCGAGATGCGAGCAAGCCCCTGCCTGGCACAAGTCCGAGGTGCAAACCTCGCCATCGTCACATTGGGTGTTGTCCGGCGTATGCACGCAACCCGCGCCAATCACACAGGTGTCCGCGGTGCACGAGTCGCCATCGTCGCACGCAGCGGCGCTGTTCACGTGCTGGCAACCCGTCGTGCTGCACGTGTCTGCGGTGCAAAGCTGGCTGTCATCGCACTTGGTGTTGTCCGGTGTGTGCACACAGCCACCAATGAGGTCGCAGCTATCGATCGTGCAGGGAACGCCGTCGGAGCAGTTCTTGCCCAGACATGGGTTGACGGGCACATCTGCGTCGGACTTGGCGTCCGTGCCACTCGGCGTGTCTACAGCGGCGTCTTGGCCCACCGTCGCGTCAACGATGTCTGCAACATCAAATGGCAAGGCATCGACGTCGACTGAAGCGTCGGTCGCGTCCTCCGTGTCGATTTGATCCGCCACATCCACAGCATCGGTCCCGCCCGGAACATCAACCGCATCTCCGCCAAACGCCACATCCTCCGCCCCAACACCCGCATCCCCATCCGGAAACTCAAAATCCGCCGCCGTCGGTACCGCCTTGCAGCCCACCGCAACCACCACCATCACCGCCAGCCAGCCCCACCGCATCTAAAACCTCCCCGCGACGCTGAAACCGTCCCAGGTCGGCACGACCGCCACATCCTTCGGCGCTCCCGCCACCAACCACGCGCCCACGCCGATGACCGCCACGCCCACGCCCGCGGCGATACCGACGCCCGTCCACTTGCCGTTGATGCTCGTCTGCTCGCTCGCGGCTTGCTCCACAGAAATCTTCGAGCCGTCAAAATGCCCGTTCGCCAGCTTGTTGCCGTCCAGCGTCGACTGCTGACCGCTCGCCAGCACCGCCAGCACGCCCGCGCCGATGACCGCCACGCCGCCCAGACCAATCGCCGACCAGCCCGGCACGCGCCGCGACGAACCCGCCTTCTCCGCTGCGGGCGGCACCGTCACGACCTGCACGGGCGGCGCGACCACCGGCTTGGGCTGCGCCACGGGCGGTCCGACCACGGGCTTGGGCGTTTCCACCACAACCGGCTTGGGCGGCGGTGCCGCAACCGGCGTACCGCCGAGCTGTTTCAGCAACGCCTCCGCCGTCCCTCGACCTGTCGCGCCCGCGTCCGCGAGCTGCAAATAGCGCTGCAGGTGGCCAATCGCCGCCTTCTTGTCGCCCAGCTGCCGCTCCAGAATCGCCGCTTTCAAGAGGGGCTCCGCGCGATCCGGCGCCATGCGCCACGCTTCCAGGTAAAACGTCGTCGCCAGCAGCGCGTCGCCTGCGGCTTCGGCTTTCTTGGCCTCGGCCATCTTCTCGACCGACAGCTCCGCGCGCAGCGTGTCCAGAAATCCCTTGGCCTTCTGCGCGCGCGCCGGATCGGCGTTGGGCAGCGCGAGAAACGCGACGTAGTCCTCTTCCGCGTGGGCCAAGTCGCGACCCGCGTGCGACGCGCGTGCCGCGCCGTAGAGGTAGGCCGATTCCGCGGGGTCCATCTTGTAGGCTTCCCGGTAGAGCGCCGATGCCTCGCTCATGTTGCCGGACTCAAACGCTTTGGCGGCGCGTTGAGCGAGTGCTTCCGAGGTCTTGCGTGCGTCCAGCGCCAGAGCCGGCGAGGCGGTCACGACCATCCCGGTTGTCGCGAGGATCAGGACAACCAGCAGGTGTGGGGTGGTACGGTGGAACACGCTGAATCCTGTGGGTGGATCGCTGCAAGACTGAAGCCACGGTACCACGGGCGGCGAGGGGCGGGCAAGTTGGAACCGTGCGGCCATCGAGCCGCGCGCGTAAGCAAGCGGGCCGCCATCCCCGAACACCGGCACCAACCCGCCTACTGACGTGCGCTATTCAACCTTGCAGCCGTCCCCCGCCATGGTACGCTGATCTTGTTGCGCTTGGAGAATCGCCCGTGACGCTCGACACCGCTACACGCCAGCAAATTGCCAGTCGGATCCGCGCCGCAGTGCCATCGGTGCGCGATGTGCTGCTGTTTGGCTCACAAGCCCGCGGCGAAGCGCGTGCGGACAGCGATATCGACCTGATCTTGTTGGTGCCCGAAGGTGCGGATCGCGTCGCGGTTGGCGTCGCCGCGCGGCGCAGCCTGTGGGGCATGGATCGTGGGTTCGACGTGCTCGTGCTGACGCCAACGGACTGGCAGCGTCTTCAGGCATCGCGTGCGTGGTACGACCGACAAGTCACTCAAGAATCGGTGCGGCTCCATGACGTGGCGTGACCGGGCCGAAGTGCAGGCGTGGTGGGCGCTCTCAGCGTCGGACCTACGGGTTGCGCGTGTGGTCTTCGCACTGCAACCGCCTGAGTGGCACGTCGCGTGTTTTCACGCGCAGCAGGCCGCGGAAAAGGCACTGAAAGCGGTGCTGGAAGCCCGCGAACTCCCGGTGCCGCGCACCCACGATTTGGCGCTGCTCGCTCAGCGACTCGAAGAGGTTGGGCCGGTGGGCGAGATCGCGGAGGCGTCGATGCGGTTGTCGTTGTATGGCGTCGGGCCGCAGTATCCGGGCCCGTCAGGTGATGCGAACGAAGGCAACGCGCGGGTGGCGATTGCGGATGCGTTGGCGATTTGCAGGTGGTCAGAGCGCGTGCTGGACGGTGAATGAACCAAGCGTCACCCGCTCGCTGAACGGCGAGGTTCAAGGCCGAGGTTTGAGCGACACCCGCCCTACTTCACCCGCAAATACATCCACAAACCCAGCCCGACTCCACCCACAAACCCCAGCAAGTGGTCCGTCTGGTGAATCGCCAAAGGCGAAAGCGCAATAATCGTCCCCGCGATCCGCTGCGGCGTTTCCTGACGCTTGTGACCTTGCCAGAAAACGATGAGCCCAGCGACAAGCGTCGCAACAGCTGCCGCCAAACGAAACGGGTCCGCCCAAAGCGCGTTCATTTCGTCAGCCAGTCCTGAACCGCGTAACGCTGCATCCCACCGGTGCGCGCGCGCTGCATCGCTTCAACCGCCGCTTCTGCCGCCGAGAGCGTCGTCATGCACGCGACGCCGTGGGCAGAAGCCGCCACGCGGATCGCCTTGTCGTCAAAGAAGCTGACGTCGCCAAACGGCGTGTTGATGACCATCTGGATCTTGCCGTCGCGGATCAGGTCGGCGACGTTCGGGCGGCCCTGGTTCACTTTGAAGACAAGCTGCGCCGGCAGCCCCGCGTCAAACAGCGCCAGCGCCGTGCCGCGCGTGCCGATGAGGCCAAAGCCCAGCTCGTGCAGCGACTTCGCGACGTCGACGACGTGCGCCTTGTCGCGGTCGTTCACCGAGATGAACACGCAGCCCGAAGTCGGCAGGATAATCCCCGCGCCTTGCAGCGCCTTGAGGAACGCCTCGCCCGGCGTCTCGCCGACGCCCATGACTTCGCCTGTCGAGCGCATTTCTGGCCCCAACAGCACGTCCACGCCGGGGAACTTCTTGAACGGGAACACCGGCGCCTTGGCAAACCAGTGCTTGGGCTGCGGATCTTCGGTCAGACCGATGTCCGCCAGCGTCTGGCCCAGCATCAAGAGCGTCGCCTGTTGCGCCAGCGGCAGCCCCATCGCCTTGGCGAGGAACGGCACCGTGCGGCTCGCACGCGGGTTCACTTCCAGCACAAACAACTGACCGTTTTGTTCGGCAAACTGCACGTTCATCAGTCCGCGCACGCCAATCGCCTTGCCCAGACGCCGCGTGACGTCCTTCATTTCCTGCAAAATGTGCGGCTTGACCTTGAACGGCGGCAAGAGCGCGGTCGAGTCGCCCGAATGGACGCCCGCTTCTTCCACGTGCTCCAGAATACCGGCGATGACGGTGTTCTCGCCGTCGCAGAGCGCGTCCACATCGTACTCAAACGCGTCTTCCAAATAGCGGTCAATCAGCACCGGCCGATCCGACGTCGCTTCCGTCGCCACGCGCAGCCATTCCGTCAGCGCTTCCGGCTTGTAGACGATGCGCATCGCCTGACCGCCCAGCACGTACGACGGCCGCACCAGCACCGGGTAACCGATGCGATCCGCCACTTGCAGCGCTTCTTCCGCCGACCGCGCCATGCCCGCTTCCGGCTGCCGCACACCCAATTGCGTAATCAGCGCGCCAAAGCGCTCGCGGTCTTCCGCCAGATCGATCGCATCCGGCGACGTGCCCAGAATCTTCACGCCCGCTTGTTCCAGACCGTGCGCCAATTTCAGCGGCGTCTGCCCGCCCAATTGCACAATCGCGCCGATCGGCTGCTCCAGCCGCGCGACTTCCAACACGTGTTCCAGCGTCACCGGTTCAAAGTACAGGCGATCCGCCGTGTCGTAGTCGGTGGAAACCGTCTCCGGATTGCAGTTCACCAGGATCGTCTCGTAGCCCGCTTCCTTGAGCGCGTAAACCGCGTGGCAGCACGAGTAGTCGAACTCGATGCCCTGCCCGATGCGATTCGGACCCGATCCGAGGATCATCACCTTGGGCCGGCTACTCGGCTTGGCTTCGCACGCGCTTTCGTAGCTGGAATAGAGGTAGGGCGTGTGCGACTCGAACTCGCCCGCGCACGTGTCCACGCGCAGGAACGAGGCCACGACGCCTTTCTTGTGGCGATCCTCGCGAACGTCCTTCTCGCTGCGCTGCAACAGCCGCGCCAGTTCCGCGTCCGTCACGCCTTCGCGCTTGTAGCGCAGCCAGTCGTGCGCGCTCACGTCCCGATTCGTGCCCGCGACCGTGCGCGCGCCAATCTCGGCTTCCATTGTCGCCATCAGCGTAAACTGCTGCAGGAACCACGGATCGATGCGCGAGAGATCGAAGATCTCCTGCAGACTGCGGCCGTTGCGAACCGCGGCCAGCACGGCGTAGATCCGCTGCGGCGTCGGCGTGCTGAGGTCCTCGTCCAGCCACTTCTTGTCGTTCGGCGGCAGCTTCGCTTCCAACGATGCGAGGCCTTTTCGCATCGCATCGCGGAACGTGCGGCCAATCGCCATCACTTCGCCGACCGACTTCATCTGCGGACCGAGACTGTCCTTGGCACCGGGGAACTTGGCGAAGTCAAAGCGCGGAATCTTGACGACAACGTAATCGATCGACGGCTCAAAACACGCCGGCGTCGTCCGCGTAATGTCGTTGGGGATTTGGTCCAGCGTGTAGCCCAGCGCCAGCTTTGCCGCGATCTTCGCAATCGGAAAGCCCGTCGCCTTGGACGCCAGCGCCGAAGACCGGCTGACGCGCGGGTTCATCTCAATGATCGCCAGCTGACCATCGACCGGATTCACGGCGAACTGAATGTTCGAGCCGCCTGTCTCCACGCCCACTTTGCGGATAATCAGGAGCGCCGCGTTGCGCATAATCTGGTATTCGCGATCCGTCAGCGTTTGCGCCGGCGCCACCGTGATCGAATCGCCCGTGTGGACGCCCATCGGGTCGAGGTTCTCAATCGAGCAGATGATGACCACGTTATCGGCGCGGTCGCGCATCACTTCCAGCTCGTATTCTTTCCAACCCGCGATCGACTGCTCGACCAGGATCTGGTTGGTCGGACTCTCTTCCAAGCCCTTGGCAATCGCCGCGCGGAATTCCTCGACGGTGTACGCCATGCCGCCGCCCGTTCCGCCAAGCGTGAACGACGGACGAATGATCGCGGGCAGCCCGACTCGTTCGAGCGCTTCCGGGGTCTGATCGAGCGACGTCACGATGATCGACCGCGGCGTCATCAGGCCGATTTCTTCCATCGCGCGGGCAAACCGTTGACGGTCCTCGGCCAGCTCGATCGCTTCCACGCTCGCGCCGATCAACTTCGCGCCGTACTTGTCCAGCACGCCCGCCTTGTGCAAAGCCAAACCGAGGTTCAAGCCCGTTTGACCGCCCACCGTCGGCAGCACGCTGTCCGGGCGCTCCTTGGCGATGATGTCCGTCAGCGCTTCGACCGTCAGCGGCTCGATGTAGGTGCGATCCGCGACCGACGGATCCGTCATGATCGTCGCCGGATTGGAATTGACGAGGATGACCGTCGCGCCCTCAGAACGCAGCGCACGACACGCCTGCGTGCCGGAATAATCGAACTCGCAGGCCTGACCAATCACGATCGGCCCTGAGCCAATGACGAGAATCTTGCGACCTTGACCCTTCATCGCGGACGCTCCATCAACTCAGCAAATCGTTTGAACAAGTGGTGGCTATCGTGCGGACCAGGCGACGCTTCCGGATGGAATTGCACCGAAAATGCCGGCCAACGCTTGTGGCGCAACCCTTCCACCGTGTCGTCGTTCAAGTTCGTGTGCGTCACCACAACTTCGCGCCCGTTCAAAGACGACGCAGCGACCGCAAAACCGTGATTCTGCGCCGTAATTTCCACGCGCCCCGTATCCAGATCGCGCACGGGATGATTGCCGCCACGGTGACCAAAGCCGAGCTTGTAGGTCCGCCCGCCGCACGCGATGCCGAGCAATTGGTGGCCCAAGCAAATGCCGAAAATCGGCACTTTGCCCAGCAAGTAACGGATCGTCTCGACCGCGTACGTCACCGGCTCAGGGTCGCCCGGACCGTTGGACAGGAGCAGGCCATCTGGCCGCAACGCGAGGATTTCGATCGCCGTCGTCGTTGCGGGCACCACGGTGACGCGGCAGCCGGTCGCCACAAGCTGGTGCACAATGTTCAGCTTGATGCCAAAATCCATTGCAACAACGTGCTTTTTCGCGTCAGCCGGACCCAACGTCCAAGACTTCTTGCACGTCACGCGACTGGCCAGATCGAGACCCGCCATCGACGGATGACCTTGCGCTTCCAGCGCGAGCGCGGCGATCCGCGGCTCATCGATGAGGTTTGGACCGTCGACATCCAGACGAACGCGCCCGGCAATCGGCAGATTGGAGTGATCGTCAAAGGCGCGAATCACGCCGCGCAGTGCGCCAACATCGCGAATCAGCAGCACAAGCCGCCGCGTGTCGACGCCGCAAAGCGCCGGGACGTTCGCGGCAGCAAGGTAGTCGCCCAGCGAGCGATCCGACCGCCAGTTGGACGGCACGGGGTGATAGTCCCGGCAAATCAAACCTGCGGCACGCAAACCCGACGACTCAGAATCCTCTGGATTCACGCCGTAATTGCCGATGTGCGGATACGTCAGCGTGACGATCTGCCCCTCGTAGCTCGGATCGGTCAAGATTTCCTGATAGCCCGTGAGCGAGGTGTTGAACACCACTTCGCCCGCGCCGTGGCCACCGGAAACAGCGAATTCTCCGCCAAATCGTTTGCCGCGGAAGAAATGGCCGTCCTCAAGTACCAGGATGCCGTCCATCGCGACTCCACTCCCCCGTCATTGGCGGGGCGGGCGGACGGTAGGGGAGCGCGTCCGCAGGGTCAAGGGCTTTGGAGTGAACGTTTGGTGAACCCGCGAAGTGCGTGGTACAAACGACCGCCTGCGGGTGTCAGACCTGATGGACGCGATGCGCACAACCTCTCCCTCCACCGTCTTGGTTACCGGCGCCGCGGGCTACATTGGCGCCACTTTGGTGCGTCGTTTGCTCGCGGACGGCGCGCGCGTGATCGCGCTGGACAATCTGGAGCGCGGTCACGCCGAACAACTGCCGCGCGACGTGCCGTTGATCGTGGGCGATGTGCGCGACCCGGATTCGGTGCGGCAGGCGCTGGGGATGTTTGATCGGACGCCGGACGCCTGCATTCACCTCGCGGGGCTGATTCAGGTCGGCGAGTCCACGCTGTTCCCGCAGCTCTATCACGACGTGAACGTGGTCGGGACCCAGGTGCTTGCGGATTTGTGTCTGGAAGCGGGCGTCGCTGCATTTGTCATGGCGTCGTCCGCCGCGGTGTTGCGTCCGCTGCAAGGCGTCGGCGATCGTCTGGACGAAGACGCGCCGGTGGGTCCGGAGAGTCCTTACGGTTCCAGCAAGCTGGCTGGCGAGCACACGCTGCGCGCCGCGGCGCAGTTGGGGCGAATGTCCACCGTCGCACTGCGGCTGTTCAACGTCGCGGGCGCGGCCTACGGGCTTGCCGAGCGGCACGATCCAGAGACGCACCTGATTCCGTTGGCGTTGCGCGCTGCTGCGGGCGAACTTCCGCCGCTCCACGTCTTTGGCGATGATTTTCCCACGCCCGATCGCACCTGCTTGCGCGACTACGTGCACGTGCGCGATGTCGTCGAGGCGTTTACGCGGGCAGCGCGGCTGGCTGTTGCCCAAACCGCGAGCGGTTCCGCGGAATTTCAGGTGTTTCACGTCGGCACCGGTCACGGCACAAGCGTGAACGAGGTCATCGCCGCGTGCGAACTCGTGCTGGGCAAGCCGGTTCCGCGCGTTGTTCACGGTCGGCGTCCGGGTGACGTGGCCGCGTTGGTTTCCGATCCGAGCAAACTCGCCCAGGTGCTGAATATCCATCCCGACCGCGATCTGCTGCGCATGGTACGTGACGCCGCGGCGACGTTGGGGTTGCTGGACGGCTAGGAGCCTGTCGGGGAGCCTCCCCGACAGGCTCCTAGCTTGAGTTTTGGGCCAAACGCGCAAGAACTGCCTGAAGTGAATTCAGGCAGTTTCACGCGTTTGCCAAGCCGCAGCCGCGGCTTGGACGGAGCGTGTCGGACGTTCTCCGACACACTCCTA
>CAITYF010000234.1 GCA_903896545.1 uncultured Myxococcales bacterium
CGGTCGAGCGCCTGACGGAGGCTTTTCAGCGTTTGGCCACGGGCGACCTTTCAGCCAAGGTGCGGTTGCAACAGAGCTCCGGCGAACTGGCGCGCTTGGCGCACGCGTTTGACCGTACCGTCGAGTCGCTCGCGACGATGAGCGAGTCCGTTCGCACAAATCGTGCGCTCAAGGTGCTGCTCGCCGTGAAGGCGACGCGCGCCACAACGGATTCTGAGGCGGACCTGCTGCGGGACATTTGTCGCGCGATTATCGACGCGGGCGGGTACGCGATCGTGTGGGTGGGGCGCGCGAAAGACGATGTGGACCGGACGATCGAGCTGGTCCATTGGATTGGACCGGGCCAGGAACTCCTGCTCGCGGAAAAGCTGAGTTGGGGCGACAACGAGAGAGGCCAAGGGGCAACCGGCACTGCGATCCGCGAAGGTCGCCTGGTCACGTCAGACGAACTTGCCGCGGCGCCAGCGAATCCCGTCTGGCAGCGATTGGGTGAGGCCCTTGGGCTGCAGTCGGCGATCGCCTTGCCATTGCGTGGGCCGGATGGCCACGTCGCCGGTTCGCTCACGATGTACGCCATGGATGCCGGTGCATTTGGCACAACGGAAGCGCAGTTGTTGGCCGAGATGGCGGCAGACGTCATGGCGAAGGTCGACGCGCTTCGCGAACGTCTGGCGCGGCGACACGTTCAGGAGGAGTTGGCTGCCAGCGAATCACTGCTCGCACGCGCAGAAGCAATTGGCTACACCGGTTCCTGGCGCATGGACCTCCTGACTGGGCAGGTCACGGCGTCGGACGGCCTGCTCCGGATTGGTGGGGTGGACTCGGTCCCTGCTTTCGCGACGCCTGAGGGGCTGCTCTCCTTTGTGCACCCGGACGACCGCGATTGGGTGCGACGCGCGTACATCAAGGCAACCCGTACCGGTGAGGACTACGACGTTCAGCATCGGATCTGCACAGGCAACGGCGGCATCCGTCACGTGCGCTCGCGTTCGGTCAGCGTCCGCGGACGTGACGGCGTGATCTCCCACACGATCGGAACCTTGCGCGACATTACCGATGAAGTCGAAGTGCGCGGCGCGTTGGCGGAGCGCGTCAAGGAAATGCGTTGTCTTCTTGCCGTTTTTCGAGAGACCGACCGTCGCGACTTGCCGATCGACGAGGTCATCCGCAACGTCGCGGCGCTCACTCGCCAAGGCTGGCGGTATGAGGTCGACACGCAAGCCCGCATCAGGCTGGGCAACCTGGAAGCCGCGACGCCCGGCTTCGTTGAAACCCCGTGGATGCTGCAAACGCGGTTCTCGACGCGTGGGGCGAAGGGTGACCTGACGGTTGTCTACTTGCACCCGCACGACGAACACCCAGACGGCGCCTTCCTGCCGGAAGAAGTGGAGCTGCTGAAGGCGATTGCTGCCCGCTTGAGCGATATGTGCGCGGCGCGCGAAGCCGAGGCGACGCTGAAGGAACGCGAGGAACGCTACTCCGCCATCGTCAACCAAGCGCGCGACGCCGTTGTCACCGTCGACCGCGGCACCGCGAAGTTTGTGGACTTCAACGAGGTCGCGCACGCGAGCCTCGGCTATACGCGCGAAGAATTCCTGCAGATGGGGATCGCCGATCTCGACGCAGCGCTCGCGCCGGACGAGTTGGCAGCGGCGGTGCGGCGGATGGGCGAGCCGGAAGGTGCATCTGTGGAGACGCAGATTCGCCACCGTGATGGCAGTCTACGCGACGTCCGTGTGAGTGCGCGTCCGATCACGGTGGCCGGTCACGCCTACCTGGCGGCGATTTGGTCGGACATGACTGAGGCCAAGGCCAAGGAAGAGGAACTGCGGCAGATGAGCCAAAACCAGCAGATGCTGGCCAACGCCAACCGCGCAATTCTCTACGGATCGGAAGAAGCAGCGCTGATGCGCGTGGTCTGTGAGATTTTGGTCGCGCAAAGGGGCTACACGTTGGCGTGGCTGGGCGAGCCGCTGAACGACGCCGAGAAGACAGTAAAACCGCTTGTGTTCGTTGGGGAAGCGGCTGACTACATAGCGGGGCTGCAGATCAGTTGGGGACTCGGCCGGTATGGCCACGGTCCAACCGGTGAGGCCTTTCGGAGTGGTCGACCGGTCCGGGCGCTGGACATCGTCACCGACGAACGCTATGCGCCTTGGCGGGAATCGGCGCTGCAGCACGGGTATCAGTCGAGCATCGCGATTCCGTTGCTCGACGCGCAGGGGCAGGTGTTCCTGTGTCTCTGCGTTTACGCGTCGCGGCCTGACGCGTTTGGCGAGGAGGAGACCAAGCTGCTGCTGAACTTGGCAGATAGCTTGGCCTTTGGCGTGCGCGGCCTGCGGGACCGCAAGGCCCGGGAGGCGACGGAGCAGGAGAACCGCAAGCTGTCGCTGGTGATCGAGCAGAGCCCGAGTAGCGTCATGGTGACCAACCTCGACGGCCAGATCGAGTACGTGAACCCCGCGTTCCTGCACCATACAGGCTACACGGTGGAAGAACTCTTGGGTAAGAATCCGCGAGAACTGCAGTCGGGCAAGACCCCGCGCGCGACGTTCGAGGCGATGTGGGCAGCGCTGTCTCGCGGGGAGATCTGGCAGGGAGAGTTCATCAACCAGCGCAAGGATGGAACGGAGTACACCGAACTCGCGACGCTTGCGCCCATCCGCAATGAGAAAGGTCGCGTGACGCACTACGTGGCGATCAAGGACGACATCACCGAACGCAAACGGATGAGCGACGAGCTGGAGAAGCACCGCCATCATCTGGAAGAGTTGGTCGGAATCCGGACGGCAGAGCTGCAAGAAGCGCAGCAACGCGCGGAATCGGCGAGCTTGGCCAAAAGCGCGTTCCTGGCCAACATGAGCCACGAAATTCGCACGCCGTTGAATGCCATCATCGGGTTGACGCACCTGTTGGGGCCGGGTAGCCAAACGCCGGAGCACGCAGAACGGCTGCGCAAAATCGACGCGTCGGCGCGGCACCTTTTGGCGATTATCAATGATATTTTGGACCTCTCCAAGGTCGAGGCCGGCAAGCTCCGCGTGGAGAACGTCGACTTTGAGCTGGAAGAGGTGCTGGCGGGCGTGCGCGACAGCCTGACGGATCGCGCGCAGGAGAAAGGGCTGTCGCTCAGCATCGTGAGCCACGACGGGCTGCCGACTCGGCTGAACGGAGATCCGCTGCGGCTGATGCAAATTCTGTTGAATCTCGCAACGAACGCGGTGAAGTTCACTTCGCACGGCAACGTGACGCTGCGGGTACGGCGCGATACCGAGGTGCCGGGGCCGCTGTCGGTGCGCTTTGAGGTGAGTGACACCGGCATTGGCATGTCGGAGGACCAAATTCAGCGGCTGTTCCAGCCTTTTGAGCAGGCGGATGTCTCGACGACCCGCAAGTACGGCGGCACGGGACTGGGTCTGGCGATTTGTCGGCGCTTGGTTGAACTGATGCGCGGCACGATTGGCGTCAACAGCGTGGTCGGCGAGGGCAGCACTTTCTGGGTCACGCTGCCCTTTGGGCGCGCCGCGTCGTATTCGGAGGAAGCCGCGCGTTCGGCCATTAGCGGCTCGGTACGGGCAGTGCGCGCGGACCGATCCCCGGAGGATGTGCGGATTCTGCTTGTCGAAGACGACCTCATCAATCAGGAAGTCGCGTCGGAACTGTTGACGACGCGCGGCTTTGTCGTGGACGTCGCGGCCAACGGCGCGCTGGCCGTGGAAATGGCGGGGATGGTCGAGTACGACGCCGTGCTGATGGACGTGCAGATGCCGGTCATGGACGGGCTGACTGCGACGCGGCAGTTGCGTTTGATGGACGCCTACACGCAGCGACCGATCCTCGCGATGACGGCGAGCGCCTTTGCGGAAGACAAGGAAGCGTGCATCAACGCCGGCATGGACGACTTCGTTGCCAAGCCGATCAACCCGGAGGCGTTCTTCACCACGATTTGCCGCTGGACGGGTGCCAAGGTGACCAAGCCGACCCAGGCAGCGCTCGCGGGGCTTGGTCCGAGCGCGGCGGAAGTGCGCCAGCGACTCGAAGCGATTCCGGGGCTCGACGCGGAGGCCGGGCTGCACGTGGTGCAGGAGCGTTGGGAGACGTACGAGCGGCTGTTGCGCAAGTTTGCGAGTGAACGCGCGGACGATGTCGCGCGGCTGCGGGCGCACATTGCGGCGACGCGGTGGGAGGACGCGAGGCGCGAGGCGCACACGCTCAAGGGCGTCTCCGGAACGCTGGGCGCACACGCGGTGCGCGCGGCGGCGGCGGCGGTTGAGGATCTACTCGCGCGTGACGACCACGGTGGCGCGGCGCTGGCCGATCACGTGGCGGAGCTGAGCGAACTCCACGCCAATCTGGTCGCTGCGCTCAATGCGGCGCTTCCGGAGTGGACGGCGAAGGTCGTGACCGTGGTCGATTGGCCGGCGGTGCGCGCCAGCATCGCACGGTTGGAGCAGCTTCTGGCGGACGACGACGTGCGTGCGTTGCAGACGTTCCGTACGGAACTGCCGATGCTCCGCGCGGCCCTCGGCGCGGCAGCTGAGGCGTTGGAGCGCGCGGTGGAGGCGTTTGAATTTGACGACGCCCTGACGCAACTGCGCGCAGCGGTGGCTTTGGAGCCGCGCTTGGCGGGTTGACGTGGTCGTCGCGCGGCGCCCGTTGGTCTACACGCTGACCGAATTCCGACGTCACCGCCGCCCGCACCGCGACGTACCACCGGAAGTGCACGCTTCGCGGTCCCAGTCCGAAATGCAACAGGTCTCACCGTGATCGGTCTGGAATTCGAATTGGGTCAGGATGTTACTTGTGCGCCCGCAGCGCTTTCTCCGCTGCAAGCGCTGCCTGAACCGCCGGGCGCGCCTCAATCCGCGCCTGATACTCCGCGAGCACGGGCAGACCGCTCAGGTCGACGGCCGTGAACTTTGCCCACACCAACATGACGTAGAGGTAGCCGTCAGCCACCGTGAACGTGTCACCCAAAAGCCACGGTTGGCCTGCGAGTGTCTGCGCAGCAAACGCAAAACGCTTGAGCAAATTCGCGCGCGCCTGCGCCTTGGCTTCATCCGCCGCTTTCGGGTTCCACAGCGGCCCGTAGACCTTGTGTAGCTCCGAGTTGATGAATCCCAGCCATTCCTGCAGCTTGTAGCGCTCCAGCGTGCCGTTGGCAGGTGCAAGGTGGCTCGTCGGCGCCTGATCCGCGATGTACTGCACAATCGCGGTGCCTTCGGTCAGCAGCGCGCCGTTGTCCAACTCCAGCGCTGGGACGTACCCTTTGGGGTTAATCGTCCAAAAATCGCGGCCGTCCGACGTCCGCTTGGCGCCGAGGTCGACGGTGACCAGCTCAAACGGCAACCCCGATTCGCGCAAGGCGATGTGGGGCGAAAGGGAACAGGCGCCTGGGGCGATAAACAGCTTCATGGAGATCTCCTGGCATGGGTGGGGCGTGAACCGAGGCAGCAAGGTAGTCAGGTTCGCGCGCTGTGCAAGGCTTTGTATTGTACGCTGGCGGAAACAGTGTGTTGTTGACTGATTCGTCTGGCGGATGATCCGGCAGGATGGCAACATAATGCCGTGATGAACCGTCGACGCGCACTGCAGCAGTTGGGACACGCGGCCGCGGGGCTCGCGCTGTTGCCGGCGTGCGCCAAGCAACCTGTGAGCGCGCCGACTGCGCCGGTGAAGGCGTCGATGCCATCGGCAGATTCTGGAGAAAGCATGAGCAGCGAGAATTCCGCGATCGTCATCGACCTCGTCCACGACGTCATCTGCCCGTGGTGCCGCATTGGCCACCACAACCTGCGCGTGGCGCTCGGCCAGTGGAAAGGCGCCGCGGTGACCGTGAACTTGCACCCGTTCCTGCTCGACCCGAGCGTGCCGCCCGAAGGCGTCGACCTCCGTGCGCGGCTGACGGAGCGTTACGGGGCGGCGCAACTGGAGACGATGTTTGCGCGCGTGACCCAGGCGGGCGCGGGCTACGGCGTGAAATTCGACTTCCAAAAGATTCGGCGGACGCCCGACACGACGATCTCCCACGCGCTTGTGCTCGCGGCGCCGCAGGGCAAACAGTCCGATCTGCTGGATGCGATTCACCGCGTGTATTTTGAGGAAGGTGCCGATATCGGCGCGGCGGCGGTGCTCCAGACGGCTTGGCAGGAAGTTGGGCTTGAGACCGCGTTGGCGGCGGATGTGCTCGCGGACGTCCGAGCACGGGAGGCGGTGCGAAAGGCGGCACAGTCGGCGTCGGCTCAAGGTCTGACAGGTGTGCCGTATTTTGCGATTCGCGGACCACGCGGTCAAACGGCGCTGCAAGGTGGGCAAGCGCCGGACTCGATCCTCGCGGCTCTACAAAAGGTAGCTGGCTAGTACGGCGCTTCTCAAGTTCGCACCGCATCAAAAAACGGGTTGTTGCGCCGTACTGGAAGCACGCGGCTGCGTGCTGGCGCGGGGTTTGGGGCGGCGCGCCCCATCTTTGGCCAAA
>CAITYF010000235.1 GCA_903896545.1 uncultured Myxococcales bacterium
ACCGAAGTTCGAGCTCAAACCTGCCCGAACCGCGGCGTGCCACCGGAGGTGCACGCTCGCGGTCCAGTCCGAGAGGGCCACAGGCTTGACCCACAGAGCTTGGTGTTGGCCAAAGGTCGGACTGTTTAGACCCGCTCAATGATGGTCGCGATGCCCTGACCGCCGCCGATGCACAGCGTGACGAGCGCCGTGGACTTGCCGGTGCGTTCCAGCTCGTCCAACGCCGTGCCGATCAAGAGCGCGCCCGTTGCGCCCAGCGGGTGACCAAGCGCGATGGCGCCGCCGTTCACGTTCACGCGGTCCGGGTCGATGCCGAGCTTGCGGACAGTCTGCAGGACAACAGCGGCGAACGCCTCGTTGATCTCCCACAGGTCGATGTCGGACGCCTTCATGCCCGCCAGCTTCAGCGCCTTTTCTGACGCCGGCGCGGGCGCTGTCAGCATGAGCACCGGCTCCGAACCAATCGTCGCCAGCGCGCGAATCCGCGCACGGGGCTTCAACCCGCGGCTCTTCACGAACGCTTCCGACGCGACGAGCACCGCAGCCGCGCCGTCCACGATGCCTGACGAGTTGCCCGCCGTGTGCAGGTGCTGGATCGCACCCGCTTGCGGGTAGGCACGCAGCGCCAGTTCGTTCAGCGTTTCGCCTTTGGGCCCAATGTTCACGCCGCCCATCGCCACAAAAGCCGCAGGCAGCTTGGCCAGCGACTCGGCGGTCGTGTCGGCGCGCGGATGCTCGTCGCGATCCAGCGCGACCTGACCCGTGAATGGGTCGACCACCGGGAAGAGGCTGCGGGCAAATCGCCCTTCCGCTGCCGCAACCGCCGCGCGCTGCTGCGAACGCAGCGCCCAGGCGTCGAGTTCTTCACGCTGGAAGCCTTCCAAAGTCGCGAGCAAGTCGGCGCTGATGCCTTGCGGGACTTGAAAGAAGCGCTCGCGGAGGTAGAGGTTGTCACCGTCGATACCGCCGCCGTCCGAGCCCATCGCCACGCGCGACATGCTCTCCACGCCGCCGCCGACCACCAGCTGCTGGGCGCCCGACGCCACGCCCATCGCGGCGAAGTTGACGGCTTGCGCGCCCGAACCGCAGAAGCGATTCAACGTCGTGCCACCCACGCTCAATGGCCAGCCGGCGCTCAGCACCGCGTTGCGCGACAGGTTGGCGCCCTGTTCACCCGCGTGCGAGACGCAACCCGCGACGACGTCGTCCACGTCCGCCGGATCCAGCCCGGTGCGCGCGATGAGCTGTTTGAGGGACTGCGCAAACAACTCCTGCGGATGAATGCCCGACAGCGCGCCCTTGCCTGCGCGACCACGACCGCGCGGCGTGCGCACGGCGTCCAGAATGTAGCCAAAACTCATCGAGGTTCCTCCGTTGGTGGGCAATGCGAGCGGCCACACCGGCGACCGCGGGGAAAGTCTACGGCGAAGTCACGCCGATAGCACGCGGCGATCCAGCACGACGCCGACCGGGCAGTGATCCGACCCGGTGACGTGCGGCCAAATGAACGCGTCCTTCAAGAACGGCACCGCGCCAGGCGACGCCAGCACGTAGTCGATGCGCCAGCCGACGTTCTTCGCGCGCACGCCAAAGCGTTGACTCCACCAGCTGTACGCGCCGACCTGATCGGGATGGAAGTGGCGAAACGTGTCGACCCAGCCAGCGCGAATCCAGCGATCGAGTTCTTCGCGCTCTTCCGGACGGAACCCGGAAATCTCGCGGTTCTCACGCGGTCGAGCCAAGTCGATCTCCCGGTGCGCTGTGTTGTAATCGCCCATGACAAGGATCGGCTCGCCTGCAGCGAATTGCGGCGCCATCAGGTCAAAGACTTGCCGGTAGAAGTCCAGCTTGTACGGAATCCGCGAGTTGTCCCGCTCTTTACCGTTGCCGTTGGGAAAATAGCCGTTGACGACCCACAGCTTGCCAAAACGCGCGATCTGCAGGCGGCCTTCGACGTCGAACTCCTCGCGGCCCGTCGCCGTTGTCAGCGCATCCCACGGCGTTTGCGCGTAGAGACCCACGCCGCTGTAACCGAGCCGTTGTGCCGGATGCACGTGAAAGTGCCACCCAGCGGGCGAACGCACGTGTTCGGGCAGTTGATCCAGCAGCGAACGCGTCTCTTGCACCGCGACGATGTCGCCCGGATTTTGCGCCAGCCAGTCAGCAAAGCCCTTTCCAGCCGCTGCGCGCAGGCCGTTCACGTTCCAGGAAATCACCGTCAGCGACATGGGGCAAACTCGCGTGTTGAAGTTGGGCGCACGCCGGACAAGGCGCGTCAGCGAATGACCGTGTAGCCGCACGCGATGTGCTTGGCAAGCTTGCATCTGCGCGGCGATCGCGTTACCCAGAAGCGGAGGAGTGAGACGTGACTGGGCCGATCAAAGGGGCTGTATCACCCTCAGAGAGATGTCACTTGCCCATGAAGAGCTCCCGTTACACCACTGAAGAGAGCTCACTTACCCATGAACGGGCGCTTGTACACCTCCAGTGACGCCTCACTTGCCCTCACACGGAGCCTGCGCAACGTCCAGTGAGACGTCACTCCCGCTCCCGGAGTCTGCCCATGTCGCACAGCCTGCACGCCATCACCGACGAATTGAACCGCGATCTGGCACGCCTGCGCTTTGGCGCGCCCGTGACGCACGTCTACAACCCGCTGACCTACGCGCGCCCCGCGTGGAACCAGTACTGCGAGAAGTTCGGCCAAGGTCCGCGCAAGGTGCTGATGTTGGGTATGAATCCCGGACCTTTTGGTATGGCTCAAGTTGGCGTTCCCTTTGGCGAAGTTGCCTTGGCGCGCGACTGGCTGGGCATCCACGCGGCGATCGGTCAGCCTGAAATCGTACATCCCAAGCGGCCCATTCAAGGCTTCGACTGCCCACGCAGCGAAGTCAGCGGCCAGCGTTTCTGGAGCTGGGCGCGCGACACTTTTGTCACGCCGGAACGGTTCTTCGCGCAGTTTTTTGTGACCAACTACTGCCCGCTCTGTTTCATGGTCGAGAGCGGCGCGAACCTAACCCCCGACAAGCTGCGGGCCGCCGAGCGCGAGGCGCTGTTTGCCGTGTGCGACCGCGCGCTGGCCCAGACGATTGCACAGTTTCAGCCAGAATTCGTCATTGGCGTCGGGCACTTTGCTGAAGCGCGCCTGCGTACTGTCGTCGGCAACAACCCGCAGATTCGCGTGGGACGCGTGCCCCATCCGAGCCCGGCAAGCCCGCTGGCCAACGCCGGCTGGGCACCCTTGATGACCAAAGCGTTGCTGGAACTCGGCGTTACGTTGACTTGACCAACGCCGCGGCCGCGATCGAACGGGCTTGCTCGACTTGTGCGGCGAAGTCGCCCAGCGAGAAGAACGACGCCCCCGAACGCGGCGTCTGAATCAGCGTCACGTCGGTCAGATCCAGCGGCAGATCCACGCCAGCGGAACGCTGCACTTGGTGCGCGATGGCCCGCTGCCCGGGACGCCACTGCCGCCACGGACCCAACGCCAGACGATCCGCGGCACCACCATCGGCAAACACGGCGTCGCCGACGTGAACCGGCAAGAACACGTGCGGCATCGCGCAGGACGCCACGACGGCTTCCGCGAGCGGCCCCGAAGTCAGCAGTCGGTGCTGTCCGTTCGCGTCCACGACCCCCACCGCAAAAGGCCGCGGCAGGTCGGCAAACGTCGCGGGCAGATGGGGACGGACGAAAGCGAGAAACGCCGAAGTCGACAGCACGCCGCGCCACGGCAACGGACTCGCGCGCAGCAGCTTCCACGGCGGCAGACCCGTCAGCAGGCGCTCCAGGTCGTGAGAGGAGAGCCCCGCAGACCACAACGCACCAACAAGCGCGCCAGATGAAGTACCCAGCAGCGCGTCGATCGGCAGGTGTCGTTCTTCTAACGCGCGCAGCACGCCGATGTGCCGGGCAAACGCCAGAAAACCACTGGAGAGAAGCAAATCGTGGGGCGCGGCGGGAGTCATCAGAACCGTGTGGTGTCGCGGAAGCGGACGTCTGTTCGAGTCTGACGGCGGGGCCGGGGCGGGTCAAGCGCGGGGAATCGGCCGTCCACGACGCGGCGGCACCTTTCGTTCTTGACGTTGAGCGGGGTGCCAGCAAGACTCGTGCGCGGTCCGAGCCACCGCACTTGGGCAGGACACCGCATGGCAACCGACCACCAGCGCATCGAATTCACCCCGTTTCTCGCCGAGAAGCTGCCCCTGTGGCGAGACGACGTGACGGCGGCGCTGCGGCGCCTGTTGGGCGTGCCGGAAACGGTGCCGCTGACGTGGCGAACCGACCTGCCACGCGGACAGCAGCTCGACGTCATTGCGACAATCGGCGAGGGCACGCGCGTGGAGCTGCACGTGCCGCCGTCGGCGGGTCAGGCGTATTTCCGCGGCACAAACCTGAGCTTCAGCTACCGCGACGCGGACGGTGACAACGGGGCTTTGCTCAGCTTTCTGCGCCGTCGTCTCGAAGCCGTGGACCGACTCGGTGCCGACGGCGCTCCGCTGGCAGAACTACGCGCCGCGTGGCAGCAGTGGCAGTCCTGGCAGCACCTCCACGACCGACAATTGCGGGAGTTTTCCGAAGGCGGCGGGCTCATTCGGCTCGGCTTCGCGTGCAATCAGGACTGTTCGTTTTGCTGGCAGGCACGGCAGGATCCAGACCCTCCCGAAGCGATCCTGCACGCGTGGATCGACGACCTCGTGCGGTTTCGCACCCACAAAGTCACGTTCTCTGGTGGAGAACCAACAGCGTACAAGTCGCTCCTGCCGCTCATGCAGTACGCCAGAGCGCGCGACCTGCAGTCGTGGCTGCAAACCAACGCCATCGCGCTGGCGAATCCGACGTACCTGCAGCGGCTAATCGATGCGGGGCTTACAGGCGTGCTGATTTCCTACCACAGCGCGGACGCAGCCATTTCCGATCTCGTCACGCGCGCGCCGGGTACGCACGTGCGAACCGAAGCCGGCATTCGCGCGTGTCTACAAGCGGGGCTGGAAGTGGCGCTGAACGGCGTCGTGGAACGGCGGACGCTGGCGGGAATGCCGGAGGTGGCGCGGCGCATCGTCGCGGATTTTCTGCCGTTGGCGCAGCAGGCGGGGCAGCTTGGCTTCGGCTTCGCCTGGCCGCAGTCGTTCCTCGACCGCAAGCTGTGGCTGGAACAAATGGTGCCTCTCGATGAAGCACGGCCGTGCCTGCAAGAAACCGTCCGCATTCTCCACGCAGCGGGCATCGCGGTGCACCCCGTTGGCGCGTGTGGCTTTCCGCTGTGTGCGGTGGCGGACGTGCTGGATTTGTTCGCGCCCTTGTCGCTCGATATGCTGGCGGATGAGGACCTGCTGCCGCGGTCGTACCCGGATGCGTGCGCGGGATGCAGCCAGCGCGGACGTTGTCCGGGCGTGCGGAAGGGATATCTGGAGACGTTCGGGGAGAGAGGGATTGTGGCGATCGGGTGAGGAGCCAATTCCGTTCGCGCCAGCTACGCCATCGCGCGCGTCCGCATCGCGTCCACGGTGAGGTCCAGTTCGACGATGCGGACGCCCAGATGCAGCGCTGTCTTCTGCAACATCGGCAGGAGCGTCTTGCGGTCCGACTTGAGCTTGGGAAAAACGACGGCCGCTTGGCAGAATTTCGGCTGAAGCGCGGGTTGCCCCTGATCCAGTCCCTGAAACCACGGGTGGAAAGCCACGGCGTTGCGAATGAACTCGCGGTACAGCACCGCTTGAGTCAGTGCGTGGCGGTAATATTGCCCTTCGCCGCCCGTCGGAACTTTCAATTCGAGCGCCCACAGCGTGTCACAATCGCGCATCAACGCATCGACGTAGCGCGCCGAACCGCCGTGGGCGTACAGAGTCGGAAACTGAAACGGCACCTGCGAGGGCGCAAACAACGGCTTCAAGGTCGGACCTTGGGCGTTGGGTTGAACCTGAATCGCGCCGCGCAGCACGGCTGATTCCAGCATGTGTTCGAGCTTGTGTTTGCCTTCGTCCTCGTCTTGCTTCGCGCGTAGCTTTGCGAAGTCCAGAATATTCTGCTTCAACACGGCGCCAACAGGCAGCTGAACCGGTGAATTGGCTGCTTGGGTCCGCCAGATGATGTCGCTGGAACCGCCGCTCGCCTCGCACACCTGCCACCCAGCGACGCGGCCGGACCAAATCTTGCCCGTGACGGATTGGTACCAGCGAAAGGACGGAACGGAACCGTTCAGCGCCTTGTCGAGATCCTGCGCTGACTGCGGCAATTTGGGCTGTCGTCCACGCACTGCATCTGGCCAGTCGTCCGTCGCACGCGGATCGGCTTCGGGGCTCTTCACTGGCAAGGCAATCGGCGAAAAGCGTAGGCCGGCATCGTCGAGCTCAAACTGCACGAGTTCACAGCCGACAACCGCCGCCAGCCGCGCAAGGGCAGCCACTGTGTGATCGGGAACCGCCGCGGCTGCGTCGTTCTTGCGAACGGCCACCCGAAACGAACCGAACACCTCGACCAGTCCAAGCGTGTGAATGACCCAGTGCAAGCCGTCGACAACGGCGTGCAGCGCGTCGTCGCCCGGGCCCTGCATGAGAACAGTCGGCATCCCACGGAAACTGCCGGCGCGGACGACGTGGCTGGAAATCAGCAGAACGTCATCCGTCTTGGATTTGCCGTTCTTGTCTGACTCAAAGTCAAAACCCGCATGCTTGAGCCGCGCCAAATCTGTTGAATCGAACTTCATGAACCAACCTCCCACCAGGTGCCGTCTGCGTGCACGACAACGTTGTTGAACAAACTCGCGTACCGTTCTGGCGCAAAACTGTGGATGGGTACGACTGTCCGCGGAGTCAGCGCGTGGACGAGCGCCTGAAGGTCCGCGACGGAAGCGTGACCGGACGCATGGTGGTGCGCAACGTGCCAGTGGTGCTGGCGAATACGTTGTCGCGTACGCGCGCCGCGGTCACCGTCCAAGTACCCGCGCCACATCGACCAGACCAGCGTCGCGCCGTCCGGTGCCAGCATCCGCGCCAGTTGGGCGGCCACGCCGTCACGGTAGAGCACCACGGCCTTTGCGCCAAGCCGTGCCATTTCCTCTGGAAAAATGCGGGCGGCACCCAGCGTGTTGACCCGTTCGAACGCGCCGGCTTCCTTGATACGCACCCGCTGGTTCTGCGGCACCCAAATCCGGTAGTTGGGCGATCCCGGCAGCGGCGCACCGGGATCCCCCACGGCCGCGGCCATCGTTGCAGCGTAGAGATCGACGACCAGCGTGCGTCCCGTCGCCAGACACGCGGCATACACGCCACACAGACGGTCGATGTTCTGCGCGGAGAAAGCGGCAAGCACGAGGCCTTTCGTTTCCGCGAGCGTGTTCTCAAACTGCGCTTGAACGTCTGCCTCTGTTGGTCCACGCGGGGTCGGCGCACCGCTCGCTTGGACGTGCGTTCCCTCCATGAGGAGCGCATCGATGTCAGCCGGCGGCGCCGCGATCAGGTCATCGAAGCGTCCGTGGTGCCGCCCATGAGCACGCAGATCGCCGGTGTAGAAGAGCCGTTGGTGATCGGCCTCGACAAGCAGCGAGTACGCATCCGCGGCGCTGTGGTCGGCGGCAAACGGCGTGACCTGAAATGGCCCGATGTGCAGCGGCTCGGCGTGGCGCAGCTCAGCGGCCGTTGCGACCGCGTAGGCGCCGGCACCGAAAAACGCCGCTTCGCGCAGGATTCGCCCCGCGACGCCGCCTGTGTAAACGGGAACCGAGGTATGCACGTCAGGAATCTGCCCCCAGTGATCCTGATGGGGGTGCGACAGCACAATCCCAAGCAGCGTCGGATCAGCCTCCAACAGACCCGCCACGCGCGGCAGCGGCACGAACTCGTCGCGCTCCGCCTCCAAGGGACGCCCCAGATCAAGGAGCAATCGCCTGCCCTGACTCTCCAACTCGACGCAGGTCCCGCCGACTTGTCGGGCGCCACGGTGGATGCGAACTCTCATGGCGTGCTGGCCGTCCGCGCGGCTTCATAGCGAGCGGAAGTCGTGAAGATCCCCAGCGGATCATTCGCTGGACTATTGCGCGTCCGGATAGTCAAGCCGAGTTGGCCGAGTATCTGGCGAATCATGTGGCCAATCATGCGCTTGATCTGATCCAGCGAGACCGATTGCCCGATCGGAAACCGCTGCTGCAGACCCGACATTAGCGCTTCTTTGGGCTGTTGGTACGGATCGCCGGAGCCAAAGGCGGTCAGCAGATCTTCGGAGATCGCCGACACAGGCGCTGCGCCCAAGCGCACGGCGATCACCATGGCGTGCACGATGTGCGGCTGGGTAAGGAACTGCCAGAGGGTCTGGCCGAGATCGGTTTCGGCGAGATCCACGAAGGGCCCCGGCGCATAGGTGAAGTCGACGTCGTCGTAGGGAAAGGTGCTTGTGGTCATGGTTGTGGGCTCCTGAGCGTGGCGGTGTTTGGCGCGACGATCGGCAGCTTGCCACGATTCGACCATGTTGTCAAATGACAAGGTTGTTAAAATTACACATCAAGGGAAATCGCTGGCAACTCTGGCCGTGATCTTAGAAGTGGATGTCTTGCCAGGACTTCTGCACGATCTCGTGGCGGACGCCGTACCTGGACTCGCGGCCGACGACGACACCGGTGGTCCGGACCTGCTTGCCAAGTAAGGCAGCTGTGTCGTGCGGCGCGCCAATCTTGGTTTGCAAGAAGATCGTGAACCCGCTCGGAAAGTCTTCGCCAATGTTGAGCGCTGTCTGAGTGCCGAGGTGCTTGATGCCAGCCAGGGCTCCAACCACGGTCACCACGCGCCCCTCGCACGCGGACGCGCGATTCCACGGGACGTCGCCTGCGCACGGATCGTCAGTTGCCTTGGGCACCGATGGGGTCGCCGGCGGTGCGGGCTCAGGGCTGACGACAACAACGACCGCCGGACTCGCGGGGCTGGGAAGCGCCGCAACTGCAGGCGGTGCGACGACTTCCGCGCCAGGACGCACAGCATCTTCGCCTGGCCCCGGCTCGGACGAGGGCTGCGGCGTAGCGACGCCTTCGCCAGTGGAACGGCCGGTCCAGTAGACAACGAAGCCGATCAGCATCGCCACGGTCAGCACCATGGCCACGGCAAACCACTTACCCAACACTTTCATGCCTTCCACCTCGTCCAGTGAACTCTTCAAGAGCGCCGCATCCTGCTCAGCACGAAGCCTATCGCCGTCTTTCAACTGATTTGCCAGCGATGAATCACCAGCTGTGGCGACAGCGACGGCCTCTTGTTTGGCGAGCAAGAGTTGCCGCAGTTCGTCCAACTGCGATTGCGCGACCCCGCGTTCGGCCTCGGCGCAGACGAGTTGCGCCCGCGCGGACTCAAGCTCCCTTACGGCCCCCGTCAGGGCCAGACTATGACGCGCGACTTTCCTGGCCTCCCGCAGCGTTCCGAGCACAACGCGCGAACAGCGGCCTGGATTGTTCAGCACTTCCGCGTTGGCGAGGCGGACCACGCGCCATCCCTGCGCCACAAGTGCGTTCTGCCGGTGCAGCCAAGCTTGCCAATCACGACGCTCAAACGTGCCGGTCCCGCGCTTGTCGTAGCCGTCGATTTCGATGGACACGCGAACTTCATCGCTCTCGACGATGCAGAAATCCATCCAGCAGTCGCCGCCGTCGATTCCAAAGAAGTGACGCTGCGCGTCCAAGCTATTGGGATCAAAAGCGTCGTTCGGCATGAGCGCAACAACGCCGGTCAAGAACGGTCGCTCACCGAGACCTGTGCCAAGTTTGGGTCCAAGACGCGTGAGAATCTCTACCGTGTTCATCGATTCCCTCACGCGCGGTTGCACATGACGCTCCGAAGTGTGGTGTCGGCATCAACCGCGGTCAAGCGCGTCTCCCGCTCCAGCTGGCGACCTTCTCTCCACCTCCGCCAGAACCCCGCGGTGCGGAGCGATACAGGCAAGAACTGGCAAAGAGTCTCAACCGCGCTTCGTGCAGGCGCGCAGCGCGGCCTTCGCAGCGACTTTGTTGTAGGGCTTCTCGTGCTCGTCTTGCAGGACCCGCTGAATGACCTCAATCGCTCGCGAATCCGCAATAATTCCAAGGGACTTTAGAGCGTACTGGCGCGCTTGCGGCGCGGGATCGCGCTGGACAAGCAGCATGAGCGGCTCGACCGCCTCCCTCGACTTGAGTTTGCCTAAGGCCGACGCCGCCAAGCGCCGCAAATTGGGACTCGGATCGGCGAGTGCCTCAATCAACAGCGGTACATGAGCCTGGTCGCCGGACTCGCCCCACGCATGAACGAGTTCCGCAGGCGTTGCGGCGGAGTCCGACGCGGCTACGCGCGCACCAGCTTTTGGCTGAGGTGCAGCAGCAGTAGAGCGATAGTCGTCGAGAATATGCTCCCAAGTCCGCAAAGGCCTACCATACCACTAACGACGAGCGACTGGGGGCTTGTTCCCATCTGATCAGCCAAACGTAGGAGCGCCTCGTGCTGGTGATCGTCGATCACGATTTCCAGTCTCTGCATGACGGTTACTCCGTTGGGGTTTCCGTTCCCCCTCGGATACTACGCTCACGTCAGTCGTGGGGCAATCTCGGCGATTCGCGCGCGCCTCATCGACGCCCGATGCCCCACAAGTAGTTCGAGATGGCTGTCGAACCGAGGTTATACACGCTGACCGAATTCCAACGTCACAGCCGCCGACACCGCGGCGTGCCAGCGGGGGTGCACGCTTCGCGGTGCCAGTCCGAAATGCGGCAGGCCTCAGCCTGTTCA
Source organism: uncultured Myxococcales bacterium (assembly GCA_903896545.1). Lineage (GTDB taxonomy): Bacteria > Myxococcota_A > UBA9042 > UBA9042 > UBA9042 > CAIYBN01. The sequence continues at coordinate 10,737 of CAITYF010000235.1, forward strand.
GTTTGGTATTCGAATGGGGTCAGGATTTGTAGACCGAACTCGCGAACCAAGAATCGGGACTCGAACGGACAAGCGGGGCTCGTCGGCGAATACCTGCAGGCGACAAGCGCCACAGGCGCTCCACCCCGCGCGTCAGCACCGCGGCGACCGGCAGGTCGCTCGCGCAACTCCACACTGCTTCGACTCCCGAACTTTCGAGCGAGAAAATCGCGCTGCGATTTTGGAGCGGGAAACGGGACTCGAACCCGCAACATTCAGCTTGGGAAACAGCGATTTGGCCTTCCGGCAACTCCACCTTCTAACAATTTCAGGCTCTTCCGTGTCATCGCATCACGCTGCCGCAACGTCTTTCTTCTCCATTCTAGGGCTGCCCTAGAACTTGCCCTAGAGTGCCGCAGCGTAGCCGAAGTCGGCGGCGCTGGCGATCGCCCCGGCGACGATCACGAAGTATCCAGCCTCTGGATGTGCGGTCAATACCCTCGTGGCCTTCACCCTTCTGCCCTTGCAGCCAGTCGTGTGAATCGCGTCGAGGCCTGAGGCGTTGAGGACGCGGGGGATCGCACATGGAGCCGGGCCACTACTACATTGATATTTCTGGGCCGATGGCTGGGTTCCACGCCGGGCTCCAGCGCATCCTCGAATTCGCCACCCTGACGCTGACCGCGGTCGACGGTTTCCCGGATTCTCAGCCGGTCTCGCTGGGGCCCGGCGCGCTCTTTTCGATCGGCACATTTGGCCGAACTCTGATGCCCGGGACCGCGAAGAACATGGCGCTCAGCGCGCCGTTGCCGACTCCGGCCGTCAAGACGCTTGGCCGTATCTGGCTGGTGCGCCATTCGCTGACCGACGCGATCACTTTAGTCAATCAGCACTTGGAGTCCATTCGCACCATTGTCGTCTTGCTCGCCGGTGGAACGACGACGCCCGATCCAGAACTTTGGCGCACAGGTCTGTTGTCCGCGACCGCGGTGAAGCGCTTTCACAAGCTCGGGTTGCCCGAGAAGTTTGCCGAACTGCATACGCTCGGACTTCCGAACGAGGAGGTCTTGGCCGACCTCGAACTCTGCACGCAGTCCATCAATGCAATGCGAAACTGCTATGTGCATCGCGGCGGCGTCGTTGGCCGACAGGACGCCGGACCAGGCGCAGAAGCGATGCCATGTCGGTGGGCCCGGATGGTCATCTTCGTGAAGTACTCGGACGGCACGACCGGCGAATTCGATGAAGACACGGCGGCGGAAATGCGGGCGGTCGATACGCTGGACGTTCGGCTGGAAGAGCCGGTCGAAAAAGCTGTCCCCGTTGGTCAATTGCTCACATTCTCGCCGCAGGAACTGCACGACGTGCTCTGGACCTTGTATAGGCTCGGCGGTCGATCGGGCGAGATGCTTCATCAACTTGCTGTCGACCAAGGACTTGTGCCGCCCCGACCGGTCCAGGCGCCATAGCGGTCGACGGCGCAATCATTTCGGTCAGCGTCGCATCGTCGCAGCCAGATTTGGCGTTGCGTCCGACGTCGTGGCTCGACGCGAGCGGTCGAACATCCACCGAAAGATACTTCTTGTTTCTCAACCACAGTCGTGGTACAAAAACCGGAAGCGCGACGTGCCGGTCGCCAAGGGTATCGATGAACACGTACTTAGCAGGTGATGCAGACGGGAGAAACGAACTCGAAGCACTGGGGGTTTCGGAAGCCGAACTTCTGGAGGCTATTCGACGCGGTCAGTATTTTCGGGACCAGACCAATCCGTTTCACCCCAGTTCGTATCCAGGAACTCGCGCTTGGGCGGAAACCCGCGCTGCCCTGTGCGAGCTCTATGTGCCGAAGGGCTGGACCGCCGAAGAACCAGGGAATCTGCCGCTGATCATCAGTCCTGACGGTGAAGTCGCGATTGTCGTTTCGTCCGGCAGCCAGGAAGTTGGCGAACCCGACAAGCGCCCCAAGACAAGGAATACGAAGGGCTTCATGACGGTCGACGCGATCAACGTCAACCGTGTGCAGCTTCGACTCGATCTGCCCGACGTCAGGGTCCTTCCCGGCAAAGTCCAGCGTGTCCGCGCGCTCTGGATTCTGCTCCTGTACCGCGAGGAAGACGTGGTGAAGGCGGAGCTCTCGTTGCCTCAAGGACTTACCGCTGGCGTTGTCGACCAGTGGGCGAAGCGGATCATTCTTCCCGCCATGAATCTCGCAAGCGCGCGCCAGCCCGTGCCGGCGGCGGTAGATGAAGGACCGGAAATCGTCCCGGTGGTCCGTCGAAAGTCCTGATCAGGCGGTTCAATGTTCAACTTCAAACGCCTCGAACTTGCTCGCAAAAAGCGCGGCTTGACGATTACGGCACTCGCCGAGAGCTTGGGCGTGACGAGCCGATGGATTTCGGAACTTGAGCACGGGCGGCAGGCACCGACCGAGGGGCTGCTGGAGAAGCTCGCGGATGCACTCGAATTCCCGGTAGCCTTCTTCGAGCGGGACGATCCAGACCTGCTAACGCCGGCTGCTGCGAGTTTTCGGGCGCTCAGCAAGATGCCGGCTGCGACCAGGGATAGCGCGCTGGCGTCTGGAGCGCTCGCCTTCGAGTTGGCCGCCTACTTGGAGCAATGGGTTGAAATTCCGCGCCCAGAGATTCCTGATCTCGGCGACCTTGAACCCGAAGATGCCGCCGAAGCGCTCCGTGCGCAGTGGCAAATCGGCGATTCACGCCCCATCCGGAACATGATCCACTTGCTTGAGGCCAAGGGAGTCTGGGTCTTCAGCCTCGCCGACTCCTGCCGTGAGGTTGACGCGTTCTCGACGTGGAACGGGGAGCGGCCGTTCGTGTTCGCCAACACTCGAAAAACCGGCGAACGTCGCCGATTCGATGCGGCGCACGAACTCGGACATCTCGTCCTGGATCACTATGGAAGCCCTCGCCGACGGAGCCCGGAGCACACAGTCGTTGAGCGGAGAGCAGACGCCTTTGCGTCGGCATTCCTGATGCCGCGCGCCGCCATCCGGGCGTCGGGTATTCGGGAACCGAACATGCAAACGCTGATTGCGCGAAAATCTGAATGGCGGGTCTCTGTTCTGGCGCTGCTGTACCGTCTGCACTTCTTGGGGCTCGTCAACGACTGGCGGTATCGAATGCTGAACATCGAAGCGCGCGAGCGGGGGTATCACCGGCAGGAGCCCAATCCGATGGCGACCCCCGAAGTTTCGCTCGTGCTCCCGAATACGTTCGCTATCCTTGCGCAAGATGGACAACGACGAACGGCCATCGCCGACGCGCTTGGCATTCGACCTGACGACCTCGACGGACTCGTGTTTGACCTCGTGCCGACTGCGGTGCCCGGCGTCGGATCGGGTCCAAGTTCGCCATCGCGCGGAAGACTTTCGAGAGTTCCATAAGGCGGATTCCCGAGTCGCTCGCCCGCCCCGCTCGAGTGCTCTGTACGCGGTGTCCTAAGTGCTCGACCGACCTGCGTCCTGACTTGTGTGAGCGCGTGCATATCACACATGATTGCAGCGTGTTGACTGTGATGACCAACCAATGACGAAGCGCGTTTCAGGCTCAGTCCGGATGCGCGGTCCTGCGATGTTCCAGCAGCCCAAGCGTCAGCGCGCAACCGCTCATACTGCAAGCGGCAGAAAACCAACTTGCGCTGCCGGCGTGCTCGACTACAATGCCAAAGAAGCCCCTCGATTTTGAGGGACGAAGGAACTGGCAATGCGCGTAGAAGCAACGGTGCCGGACAGCCGCGGGGAAGTCCTGGCCGAACTGGCGAAGGAACTCGGCGCGAGCCGCAGTCAACTTGTTGACGAGGCGTTGACCTTGTTCTTCAAGGCCGTCATGGAAGTCCGTCGCGGCCGGCGGCTGGTGAGCAAGGGCGGCAAGGAGCCGGAGTGCGAGTTAGTCACGCCGACGTTGACGCAGCTGGAATGGACGGCGCACCGGACGGTGCTGACGCTGCCCGCCGCGGAAGTCGAGCGCGTGGCTGAACTTCTGCAATCTCAGGCCGAGCCGACACCGGCGCTCAAACGGATCATGAAGGCGTCATGAGCGCAACGTACATCACCGAGCCGATCGCTCCGGGCGACGCACAGTCTGGATTTCGCTGCGGCGTGCATGCGCTCGACGACTACTTTGCGCGCCACGCTGAGGGGAACACTGCGCAAGGCGTTGGCAAGACGTTTGTACTGCGTGGAACAGAGGAGGACCCCGCCGTGCTCGGGTTCTACACGCTGAGCATGGCCGAGATTCGCGCGGAGGCCCTGAGCGACGCATTAGCAACGAAGTTGCCAAAGTACCCGTTGCCCGTGGCGCTCATTGGGCGGTTCGCGATTCACGCGCAGGTTCAAGGTCGTGGCGTGGCTGGCCGGTTGCTGGGCGACGCGCTGCAGCGTGTTCTTGAGGCCGCGTCTCATGTCGGGTGTCTCGGCGTTGTTGTCGACGCGAAGGACCAACGTGCGCTCGAATTCTATGCCAAATTCGGATTCGCCGAGATTGCGCAGTCAGGATGGCCCCGGAGGATGTTCGTCGCGTGTTCCGTCATCGCCGGCGCCACCAAGTAGCGCGGGCCGGACAGCACCCGTTGGAGGCTGCGTTGAAACACGAACAGAAGGCGCGGCGATGGCTGCCGCGGCTCAACCCGTCGACAATGGTGAATGATTCTCCACATGTGGTCATTTTGGGGGCCGGTGCGAGCGAGGCCACGATGAGGCACGGCAACCCATCAGCGCAGCCGATTCCGGTGATGAACGAACTGGTCAATCACCTCGAACTTCCCGAGGAGCTCCCGGCCGAATGGCGCAAGTTGCTCGGTGCCAATTTCGAAAGTGCATACGCGGACTTGGCCGCAGATGCTGGGTTCCACTTGGCCGCGGCGTCGATTCGGCAGCAGCTTCGCGGCTACTTCGAACGATTGCGATTGCCGGAACGTGTGACGCTGTATGACGAACTGGTCGTTTCGCTCAGGCCAAAGGACCTGATCGCAACTTTCAACTGGGATCCGTTGTTGCTCCAGGCCATTCACCGCAACTGCCTGTCGAGTCCGCCACCGCAAGTCGTGTTCCTGCATGGAAACGTTGGGATCGGGGCGTGCCTTCAGGACCGCCAACTCGGCACTCGCGGAGTCCTGTGCCCAGGGTGCCGCAAGCCGCTGGAACCAGTCGAACTACTGTATCCCGTTCGGCACAAGGACTATGACAGCGCCCCGGTGATCAAGAACGAGTGGAGCAAGTTCCGCGAGACATTGTCCCGTGCGTACATGGTGACTGTCTTTGGTTACAGCGCTCCAGTCACCGACGCCGTCGCGCGCGACGCCATGCTTGGCACCTGGCGGACCAACGGCACCCGGGAGCTGGCGCAAATCGAAATCATCGACATACGGCCGGCGCGACAAGTCCAGAAGACCTGGAGGGACTTGGTGGTTCGAAATCATAGCGTAGTCTGGCGGCGGCTTTCGAGTTCACACATCCTCCGCTTTCCCCGTCGAAGTTGCGATGCTTTCGCGATGGCGTCGCTGCAGTGCGCGCCTTGGTACGACAATCCACTTCCTCGCTTCCGTCAGCTGGACCAGTTGCATCGGTGGCTTGAGCCGCTCCTCGAAGAAGAAGCGCGCGGCCAATTCTCGGGACAGCCGCACCGCCGGCGCGGCTAGCCCTCCGCCCTGTCCACCCCATCCGAACCGTACTGCGGGATCTGGCAGAAGCGCGGAATTCGAATGGCATCAGCTTGAAAATGCACATCTGCATGTTTTGTGCGTTGACAGACGCTGAGCGCATTGGCATCCTGCGAACTCACGGCCACGTGTCGGCCGCGCGAGGATTCCATGAACGACACACCACTGCTCAAGCAACACCGCGCCAAGTCAGAGAAAAGTCAGGCAGACATCGCGAGCATCGTCGCCGGCATCACCGACGCACCCGTGAATCAGTCGCAAATCAGCCGCTGGGAGGACGACCCCGGTTCGATTCCGGCCAAGATGGTCCGCGCGTTGGCTCAGGCGTTAGGCGTGTCGGTCGAAGCCTTGTTCGAAGCGCCGATCGGACTGGATGACATGGCCGTTGACGCCGGTGACCCATACGGTCAGCTCCGGAAGAACGTCGGCCTCCTTCGCGCGTACTTGGACGCGACGACACAGACGCCAACACCACCCGGCGTGCCCGCACCTGGGCAAGTTGATGACCTGTGCCGACGTGTGTCTCGCAAACCCAACGTCGTGCTCGCTGGCCATTTTGATGCTGGCAAGTCGCGCTTGTGCAATGCGTTGCTCGGCCGAGAAGCATTGCCAACCAGCTACCGACCAACAACGGCAGCGGCAACCTGGCTCCTGCACGTGGACGACCGTCCAGACTTTGCCGGCTCGGACTCGGTTCATGTGTTCAAGGCGGGCTTCGATCCGCTTGGTGTGGCGGATAGGGATACGTATGGAAGGTACATCGAGAAATGCGGCGGGATGGAAATCCTGGCGAGCTACGTCATGCATCAGGAACGCCGCGGCAACGAAACCGAGTACACGGTTGTCGTCTTCCTGGACGCGCCACTCCTGAAGGCGTGCAATTTGGTCGACTTGCCCGGGCACCAGAATAAGGAGATCGACGAGAAGATCGCGCTCGCAGCGCTGAACCTCGCAGATGTTTTGGTGTACCTATCGACGGTCACTGGGTTCCTGAACGCTTCAGACATGGTGCATTTGCGTGCCCGCCTCCGGCAGCTTGCGCCGATCGAGCGCTTCGGCCTGCCGCCGCTCAGCAACTTTCTGCTTGTTGTGTCGCACGCCCATCCGAACATCAAGGACGCAGACCTCAAACACGTGCTGACGGATGGCGCCGTGACACTGATGCGAGAACTCGGCGAGACAGTCTTTCGCGAGCGCGCGGATCGCACAGGCGATGCAATAACACTGAAGCACGTGCAGGACCGCATTTTTCCGTTCTGGTTTGAAACACCAGACCGCCGTGATCAACTTCGTGAAGCCGTGCGCAAGCTCTTGCACGATCAACTTCCGCAGGCGTGGCTCCCGGCAGCCGACGAACAGGTCGACGAGTTCCGGGAAGGCGCAAGAGGCGCGTGTGACAGGCACATCGCCCAGTACCGCAAGGCTCTGGAGGACATCGCGGCGGCGAAGGCAGATCTGGAGCGGCGGCGGCTGGACGAGGCGAGGCGGAAGCAAGAGCGTGACCGTCAACGGCAGGCGATTGAACGACAGGTCGTCGCTGAAGAGGAGCAGTGCGTTCAGTTTGTGCACCAACAGTTCGCACAACTGGTGAACGATGAGGCCGTGGAGCGGTTCATCACGCGGCGGTACAACGACAAGAAAGATGCGCAGAAGTACGCTGCAGGCGCGTTGATCGACGTGCTGCAAAGCCGAGTGGCGGAGTACAACGACAAGCGATCAAAGGTCCTTTCCGAGAACATTTCCGCGTACTTGGGGCAGTTCGATGCTACACATAGCATCGCCAGGCCGGACGGGTCCGCCGCCGTGGAAGTCGCCTTCGACGCCAAGGGCGTATTCCTCGGGAGCATGGCGGGGCTGGGCACATTGGGCGCCTTGGGAGCTTGGGCAGCATCGCTCGGCAACCTGGGCGGCTACATTATCGTCAGTAAAGTCGCTGGCTTGCTTGCGTCGCTTGGGATCGGGCTTGGCGGGTCCTCAGCCCTCGTTTCGTTCGTCGCCGGCTTGGGTGGGCCGGCTGTGATCGGGGTCGCGGTGGCTGCAGCAGTCGGGTGGTTGGTCAGCGCGTTGTTTGGGGATTCCTGGCAAAAACGGCTGGGCCACAACGTCGTCCAACATCTGCGCAAACACGACGTACACTCCAAGTTCGAGACCGGCGTGGGCGAATACTGGCGGTCGACCGGTACCGCATTCCGCAGAGCCGCGGATGACGTCGAGAAGAGGTACGCCGAGCAGATCGCGGAACTTACCCGGATCATCGACGACACTCCCGCTTCGAGGACCGAAATCGAAGGGCTGTTGGCTCGCATCCAGAAGATCCGCGACTTCTTCGCGGGACTGCCGTGGAAGGACGTCAGCTGAGTCCGATCGAGCCGTGATGACAAATTCCGACAGGGATGGTCGGGCCTTCGAGTACCCTTCAAGGAGCCAGCGGGAGCCGCTGTGGCGGCCCGATGCCCACTCGGCAGCCACCTACGAAGTGCCGAGACTGAAGGCTGAGCGTGTCTTCAGATTGCTTCTCGGGCAAACGTCAACATGACGAACATCCGGATGCGGGCGGACCCGCATCTCTGGTAATGTGGGAGTGGCTGCGCAAGGGAAATTCCTCCGATACTCGAACCTAGGACTGAATCTATGGCGAACTTGGCGCGTTGTTCACGCCACGGATCGCGACGCGCTGCAAGAAAGGAGAGGTATGGGACAGTCGAGAACACTTCCAAGCGTTGGACAAGGACTTATTCTAGAAGAGGAATCGCGACTGGCACTTGCCGATACCTTGCGTCCATGGGCGATTCAGCCTTGGCGTGATCCGGCAGATGTCGGCATCGACGCTATCGTCGAGGTCCGGAATCCCGGTCCGAACGGTTCTGCGACGCCGACCGGAACTCGATTCGCTGTCCAGCTCAAGAGCGGAAGCGCTGCAGCGCGTCCCGACAGAATCCCGGTCAAGACCAAGACGCTCCGCTACTGGCTGCAGGGCGACCTCGTGCTGCTTGTGTACTGTGTCATACCGACGCGGGAACTCTGGGCCCTCTGGATCGACGAGCCGTTGCTGCGCGCGATCTCGGAAAAGTCCAAGAACTGGTCGCAGCAGGAGACGGTTGGCATCCCGTTGACCCGGTCGTTCCGCCTGTCAGCTGACGTGAAGGCACAAGTCGCCGCCTACGCGGCCAGCTATGTGCGAAAGCCGTTCACCGTGCTCCGGCCCGGTGAATACATGGAATTGCAGTCGCGTGCTTCGCACGTCGCACGGAAGGTTCGCGAACTTGCGAACGCGACGCATGCCACCAGTGTTGCCGCCCAGGCAAACGAGATCGAGCGACGAATCGCAGGTGCAACTTTTCGAGTCGCGATCGCCGGGCCGACCCGAGCCGGCAAGAGCTCGCTCATCAACGCGCTTCTGCGCCGGACCGACAACCTGCTGCCCACGGGCGATGATCGGACGACGGCAATTCCGATCGTAGTGGGCGCCGCCGAACGCGACGAGATGCGGTTTCTGCACGACGACGGCCACGAAGCGGCCTACGACCTCGACCCGAACCGTCTGCACGACGTCGCCGCCCAGCGATTCGACAAGAAGTCGCCTCGCGTCCGCGTCGTTGCCGTCGGACTTCAATCGACTGCGAGCCACGTCGGCATTGAGTTCATCGACGCCCCTGGGCTCCACGACCCCGACGAGTCAATTGTCGCCATCACCCGAGCGTACCTGAAGACCGCTCACGCGTTCGTCTACGTTATCGATGTCAGCTCACACGCGCTGGGCGGATTCAGCGTCATGCGTCATCACCTCGACGACCTCCGAGATCTCCTCCAAATCAGCGCGCACGTTCTGATCGTCGGCCACAAGGCTGATGCCCTCACGGAGGAACAGTGCAACGAAGTCAAACGCCGAATCTGCCGTGACCTGGCAGCCGCTCGCGGAACAGAGCAGCTCGCTGACGGGTCGCGCATTTCCTTCGCCAGCGCAAAGGCGGCCGCTGCGTGGCTTGCGACCGGTCAAAACAGCCCAAATCCATTGCACGCCTTCGAATCAATGCTGTGGAGTCATCTGCTTCGCGAGAACGCGGCCGGCGTGGGCCGACTCGCGCGCACGGTGACGGAGCTCGCGAAGGCGTTGGGCGCGTTCTCCACGTTTCTGGACTTCGCGACGGCGGACGCGGCGAAGGCGCGGACGCTCGCGGATCGACTCCTCGCCGCTCGCCCGGAAGTGGCCGCGGCACACGATTGGCTCGGAGCACGGAGACTGGAGCAAGAGGCCGAGCTTGAGACGTGGCGGAAGACATCACCTCGTGCAATCCGCGAAGAACTCAAATCCTGGGTCCGTCATTCAGGCGAAGTCCCCGACAAGATCGCGATTCAGAGCCGGGCAGAGGGGCTGCTCCGCGCCGACGTACTGCGTCTGGCGCACGCCACGAGAACCAACCTCGCCTCGATTGCGGCCGAAATCGACCTTCGCATTCAGCAAGTGCTCTTCCGAGTACGGATCGACTCGTCAACACAGACAGTCACGGACGACTTGGCGAATGCCCGTCTCCCGACACCGGACATCAGCGAGATCTTCGTACAGGATTTGGTGATTGGCGGTGTTCTTGGCTTGCTTGCCGCCGCGGCCCTCGAATTTACGCCATTGGGATGGTTCGTCTTGGGGTTTAGGTTCCTTTGGCGGGCATCCCGGGAGGGGCAAGTCGCCAGTGCGGACAAGGCAATCAGCAAGGTGGAAGAAGCGCTCACGAAGCAAAACACCCAGGTGTGTGCCACGTTGACGACTGAAACGCGCACCTATTATCGGGCGCTCGACGACCGCCTGCGCGACCGCCTCGACGTGTTTGTTCACGACGCACAGCAACAGCTCGACGCATTCGGCGTCAATGCGAACCCAAATCGCAGAGCAGTACTTGCAGCGGCGTTGACCCGTGTGCCGGCTCTTGTCGAGGAACTCAAAAGCGTACAAGCGCAACTGTTCAACGACATGGCGACCGACTGCGAAGCAGCGGCGCCGGTGTGACCAGTCGGTGATCCTGGTTCAGGCGTCCCAGCGCGACCCGCAGGACGTGGGGCATCCGCGAATGCATCCTCCCGCGAGAATAGACCGGCGGCGCCGTCGACCAGCAGCGTTCACTGACGCCCTGCCAGGCGGATAGCGAGTTCAGGCTGGGGTTTCCGCGCACGATGCGTAGGGTGTTGGTTCACAACTGGCGCCTAGGGTAGCGTTTTCAGCTGACTCTGTCGTTGTCAGGTTCCGGTCGGCTGGGGTAAGATGACAGCGTCACTTGCTCGGTCCGGCTGCAACACTCAAAGGGGCGCCCGCGACCGGCCGCGATATCGACGTGAGAGCGCGTTGTAAGTAGAAGATTTTCATGAGTTCAAACCTGACAAGAAATTCGACTGGAGGTCGCGCTGCCGCAGGAGGCGGCGAATTCGAGCGCCGCTTCGGCGGCTGGCTCGCCGCACGCATGCTCGCGGAAGCACACGCTGCAGCGCTTTGGGACCTTCGCGACCACGTCATGCTACAGAAGTTGTGGTTTCAAGCACCTCTACCAGTAGACGACATCGCCTGTCTCACTTCTGAAGGCGGCCGCATCCTGTTCCAGTGCAAAAGCGGTCGTATCAGCGCGAGCGAAAGTCAGGATTCGCCCTTCCGTGATGTGATCCGTCAGTTCGCAGCATACTTCGCCTTGAAGCCGCCCAGCGCCGATCCGAACGGCATTTGGCTGCAACCGCCGGACCCCGATCGGGATCGGTTCGTCCTAGTGCTAGACCGAGGCGCAAGTTCCACTATCACAAACACGCTGGTCGAAATCCTCCAGCGCATTAGAGCACTTGGTACAGGCGCAGAACCAGATGCGCAGCAAGTCGCATTCAGCACGGCCGACAAAACCGCGTTTGCAATGCTCGATAGAATCGCGAAATCAGAACTAACTACTGCGCTCGGGCGTACGCCTGCGGGCGACGAATTCCTGAGATTCTACCGGTTGCTACGAATTCAAGTTGTCGCGGTCTACGACAATGAAGTTGAATGGCGTGAAGCACGCGACCTTTTGGCACGCCATATCGGTGGCAACGCGAACACGTCTGCTGCGTGGAGCACCATCCAGACCACGATTTCCGGCTTACAATCTACAGGTGGCCAGCTGGACCGTTCGGCGATTGTGAAAACTTTGGAGCAGGCGGGCGTGGCCGTCGGTAACACGCCAAGTTACGAAACAGACATCACTCGGCTTCGTGATCTGACCCGCCAGACTCTCGACCGTCTTGAGTCGCACCGACTGCTGTCGATTGATGGGGCAACCATCCAGATCAATCGTGATGCGGTGGCTGTTTTGTCGAATTCCGCAACGGCGTCACGTGCCTTGGCCCTCGTGGGCGATGCCGGATCCGGCAAGACCGGCGTCCTAGCCAGTTTCGTCATTCATGAGCGAGGCGAAGGACGCGACGTGGTATTCCTCTCCGCCGACAACCTCGACGCCAGCAGCACCGGCCAGCTGAAAGTCGAACTCGGACTACACCATGATTTGTCCGACGTACTTGCGAATTGGCGCGGCGTTGGATTCGGGGTGCTCTGCATCGATGCGCTGGACGCCGCCCGAGAGTCTGGCACAGCGAGAATGTTGCAGCAGTTACTGCGTGACCTTCAGCGCATCGACCGCTGGCACATCGTTGTCACGATTCGCACATTCGACCTGGCCAATGGCGCCAACTGGAGAGACCTGTTTGCGGGCACTCCGGTCGGTACATGCAAGAACCCCAAGTTTGCGCACGTTCGCCATTTGCACTTGGAAGTGCTCTCGAATGAGGAGTTAGCTCAAGTCGGTGACAAGTCCTCAAAGATACTTAAATTGTTTGATTCTGCCGGTCCAGAGTTGACGGGGCTACTGCGCGTTCCTTTCAATCTCCAGATCGCCGCGCACTTGTTGTCAGACGGACTCGCGTCGGACGCGTTTTCTCCTTTCACTACACAGATATCGTTGCTCGAAAAATTTTGGGACGCCAGAGTCGGGACATTCAACGACCGAGAAGCAGCTGTGGCCGAACTCGTGAATTGCCTGCTCGAAGCGAGACGGATGCGGGCCGTAACCAGCTACGCATTCCGAAACATCGCCAGAGAATTGCTCGCCAACAACGTGCTCTCCGTTGACGACACCACTAACTCCATCGGGTTCCAGCACCATATCCTCTTCGACTACGCGGTCGCTCGCACCAAACTTCGCGTCTCGAATGAAGATTTCGCACGCTTTCTGGCCCAACAGCAAGACACGATCATCGCGATTTTGCCAAGCGTGCGAATTCACTATGACTTCTTGTGGTCTCAGGACTCTGAACGCCGCGCGTTTTGGGACGCCGCGGCGCTGGTTTGTTGTTCCGGCACACGAAAGTACATTCAGCTCATTGGCCCAACGCGAGGTGTCGAAGTTGCTGCGAGTGAACATGATATCCAGCCCGTTCTCAGGCAAGTGACAGGCGTTGGACCGCCGACCGACACCGAAGCCGGCGGCATTCTTGTGCGTCACATTGTTGGAGCACTCGTCGCGGCGGCACCGGACCGCCTTGCCGGAGGGTCCGCCGGCCCTTGGGCGTTCATGGCCGCCCAGTTGGCGGCGACACTAAGCACCGATGATGAAGCACGCCAGAATGACGTCCGCATCATGGTTCTGCTCCTCTCCGAATGGCCGGACAAATTGACCGAGCAGCAACTCGCAAGTACTGGAACGGCTTCACGCGCGCTGCTGGCATTTGCGTGGTCGCTACAGCGAGCATCGAGGGTGTTGTTGCTCCAAGCTATCCGCGCTGTTTGCAAGACCTACGGCACCGCCCCTGCGGAGTCGCGACAACTTCTCACGCACTGCTTCGACCCGAAAATCCTTGCTGAGCGAGATTTCGAGGTCGTCCCCGTCCTCGGCTGGGAAATAGACAGGCTGATTGCGTCGGACCCCGAATTTGCAGGAGAAGTCTATGGCAGGTCATTCGACCACGATTTGCCGTCCTCCGACGAAACCACCCGAATGGGGCACAGCCAACTGCTAGTTCTTACAAGCAATCGACGACAGGACTTCGAGAGCGTGCTGCATTCTCTGGAACGGTCGTTCGAGAATTTTCTAAGACGCGACTTCGAACAGGCAACGCGGGCCGTTTGTCGGGTTGCCACTGCGTACGTCCGCAGAAAAGAGAGGCGAATCGCCAAGGCGGAGAGAACTGCACAGTTCCAGTTCCGCTCGGCGATCGCCACAATCGAGGAGGACCACTGCTACATCTGGGACGCCGGCGAAACCTACCATGAACCAGCCCGCGAAATGTTGCAGACTTTCGAGGGTTTCTTGAACGCCCTGGCGAGGGATGGTGACGTGGCGCGTCTCGAACGCATCTTGGACTTGTTAGTGCACGAAAACCTTACCGCGGCAATTTGGCGGCGAACGCTCCGTGTTGGCGCCAACAATTCAGGTTCGTTCGGAAAATTGCTGTACGAAATGTTGTTGTCGTCTTTCATTCTGTGCATTCCTGACACGAGGCACGAGGCTGCCAAGCTCGTGGCGGCTCTCTTTCCACAACTTCCGCTAGATCGGCGGCTCTCCGTTGAACACTTGATCGGCACACTGCCCTCGCTGCACCCACACCTCGGAGATCACGCGCGAGACACGCTGTTGGCGTCGATTCCTGTCGACCTGCTGCAATCTCCGGATTCCATCGAGCGGTGGCGAGCGCTGGCGAACGCCAATCAACTTCGTAAGACTACACCCGACTTTGAGGTTGGCGAGTGGTCCAGCGAACCCTTCACAACCGAGAAATGGTTTGGGGAAAAAGGAATCGACACCTCGACGCCCGACCATCAGAATGTGATGGCAATTGCAGGAACAATCGAGACTTGGCATTCAGACTTTCAGAACAAGACGCCGGACAGCCGGGACGTTGCCGTCCTCGAACCCCTCCTGCGAAACCTCGGCGACGCCTGTCAAGCATCCAGAAGCTTGGACGATGACGTACGACAATACGCAGTCGGAATGGCAGCGGCAGCGGCGGCACGCGCCGTTCTGGCCGAAGGCCTTGAACCAGAACAAGCGGAACTACTGCGCCGGATCTTGCTTGACGCGTCTCGGTCCCCGGCACCTTCTGAGGATCCCGAACAGGACGCTCAGTTCGAATCGAGTCCCAGTTGGGGTTTCCCGAGTGCCCGGATTCACGCGGCCGAGGGTCTGATGTTCCTCGCAAACGTTCGCCTCGACGACGAGGTAGTCGAGGCTGTGTTCCGGCTCGCCAAGGACAAACGCGCGGCGGTTAGATGGCAGATATTCCGTCTGTGTCACTTGCTGTGGAAAGCTGATCAGGGTCTGACTTGGCAGCTTGCGGAGCGCTGCACCGAGGAAGAGTGCAATCGAGGTGTTCTTCTAGGCTTTGTTCACGCGCCGCTGGAGTGGTTGTGCGGCCGAGATTTGGAGCGTGCATCGACGTTGCTGTTTAAGATTCTTGAGAAAGCAGTCGACGTCGCGTTAGAGCGAGAGCGGGACCATTTGCCAGAGGCCTGCCACAATCTCATCGCGGAGTTGTACCTGTGGCGGGACTGCCGACGCGCAGACGCGTTTGTTCGCGAAGTTCTTGATTCGCCATTGCAACATCAGTCGGCAGCAATCACCATGACGGTACGAATCGTCGGGTACATCACATGGCGCAAGAACGACGCCGAAGTCGAAGCGGCGCGTCGTGCGTGGTCATTTTGCACAAACCTGACCAGGTCGCTGACCAATCACTGGAACAGGCTAAGGGCTGAACCATCTGTCGGCGGTTCTCGGACGGAAGAGCAGCAGGGTCCGCACGTTGCGCTCGTGCATATCGCGGACGATTTGGCCGTACGACTTCAATTTGCGGCCGAAGGCCACGGGCACGGGAAGGACGGGGACCGCGCCTTGTCTGCCGATGCGCTCACGCTGTTTCTCACGAACGTTGAGCCGCTCGTGCGTCCCCTAGCCGAGCTGCCGAATCCCAGAATAGCGCACGAACTGAGCCAGATGCTGCGGGCATTGGTGCCGGCTGATCCGGCAAAAGTCCTACTGCTGCTTGCGGACGTCGTTCGCGGAGGAGTTGCATCAGGGCTGGACATGGAAGATTTGGCTTCTAAGGTCATTTCCGAAATTGTTACTATGTATCTTGTATCCTATCGTGACGTGCTCGGCCAGAATGAGGCGAGTAGGACGGCGTTGCTCGACGTGCTCGATGCCTTCGTGTCTGCCGGCTGGCCCGATGCCCGGCGGCTGGCATACCGATTGGAGGAGATCTATCGGTGAGCCGCTCGCCTCCACGAAATGAAGAGGAAGTCAGAAATGCGCTTGTGCAGGCGCGCAAATTCTTTGATGAGTCGTACGTTCCCGCTCTAACTCGCGCAGTTGCCAGTCCGGACGCCCTGGAAGCCAACCTTTTGGAGGCTCACACGCGGAGCTATTTCATCGACCACGCACTGGCCGCACTGGGCTGGCGCATGGACATGGATCCAAAAGGACTGCCTCCGAGTGCGATCGTTGAAGCGACGGTCAGGTCAAGATCAAAAGGAAGCTCGCTGAGACTGGACTACTTTGGCTTCGAACGGGAGACGAACCGTCCCCTCATGGTCGTCGAGACAAAACGCCCCTCATTTCCGCTACCTTTTCGCAGATCTAAGGGGTCGGAATTGAGTTCAATTCCGGACCTGCTCGTTAATTCAGGTGACCAGGACTTGACGAAGGACTGGGTGGAAGCCTTGGAACAGGTTCGCGAGTACGTTGCCGCGACATCGTCGCCGCCCGGCGAGGCGGACCCCTACGGGCCGGCCAGATTGCTCATAACCAACGGCTCCTGGCTGATTGCGTTTCGAAAGCCACAACAACATTTCGTGGAGGGACAACCGTCAACAACAGACATTGACGTGTATCTGACGAGGCAAGACTGGGAAGATCGGGCGGGCGACCTCTTTCGTACGCTGAGCTACTCCGCCGTGTCGCGGGAAGCGAAAGACTGCTCGGTGGCTGACCTGCTGTCTTTTGTCAATCCGAACGATGTCTGTGAAGCTGCCAAGGGGCTTCGCGTCATCCACACGATGGACGAGCAATTGATGGGCCGCCCGAAGCCGCGAACGGACGTTTCGCCGGTTGTCGCGTTGGGGACTAAATTTGATGCTTGGATTCGCGTGAATTCCCGCGAGACATCTACCGTTCCTTCGCGAACCGGCGACGCAGAAATGCGGCCGCACCTGAAGGAGGTTGAAGACCAATCGTCGAGACTCTTGGCAGCGATACAAGGGAAACTCGCTCGGGAACTGCCAATCGTACCAACCTCAGACCTTCATCGCCGCCTTCATTGGTCCCGGAATCCGCGGCATTTTCTGGTGACCGGCGACCGACCACACTTTATCGGGAATACCACGGTCGCTGTGTGCCTAGGGCACGATTGGCAGGCAGCGCAACACACGGGCGTTGCACGAGAAAATGGGGTGTTTGAGCAAGGTGAGCAGTCATTGTTTCCGTCGAATGACGTTCGTCACTGCGCGCACGCGGATGTAGAAGCCGTCAAGCGATCTTCCGGCGGGATAACGGACGGAACCGCGGCCCGTTCACTCCACAATTCGTCGGCGCGAGCACTTTGCAGGCTGTGGGCGTTTGAGCAAACGCTTTGTTGTCGTGCCTGTACGTTCTTGCCTGCGTGCAGTTCGCGAACTGATTTTTCTCTGCCGTGCGGGGCGGGGGGTATACCAAAGTGACGCTCGAGCATCCGCTGACCAGGCAACTGAACGCAACTCGAAGCGCGATGGTTCAAGCCACTTTTGGCCCAAAAGGGTTGTGCGGCTCTGCCGCTGACCTCGCACTTTATCGCTACTTGGAATCGATTCCAGAGCGCTTCTTCGACCGTGCGGTGGAGATCGAGGTGTGGGCCTGGATGGCGGTTGGCGGCCGTGTGTCAGCGTTGGAGCAGCTGATACGCGACGAGCCCGAGTTATTATCCAATGCATTTGGCGTGTTGAGCGATGTCTGTGCGCTCAAATGGCACGACGAAAACGACGTTCGAAACTCGGACGAGCTGCGCTTCCTCGACCGGGACGTTCATCCGACGTATCTGCGATTGGTCGAAGCCGTAATGCACGGCTTCCTGCGACCATTTGCAGCCATTTCGCGGCAAGAGCGAAAAGTTGGCACCGACAAATTAGACATTTTCAATGTTGTCGATGAGCTCGCCGCACGCGGGTTGGCCCGCACGACGCGAAACTACGATCACGTGATGCGAAATGGCATCGGGCACGGTCATGTTCGGTACCACGGGGATGATGTCATTTACGAAAACCGAGGAAACTCAGTGCAACTCCGACGTGCGCAGGTTCGAGCTAGGGTGGACGCGACCATCGACGACTGCAACGGAATCGCCGTTTGTCTCAAGACGTTCTTGCTCGCCCGCGCAGCTAGGGGTGCGCCGCTGCCACGAGAACTTGCGACGCTGGCACTACGGGAGCTGGTGGCAGCACCATGGTGGACCGTTGAGACGGCCTTGGCATCTGACACCGCAGTTGGTAGCCGCCTAGACGTTTTTGTCAGGGTAAGTACCAGAAATTTCAACAAAGTGCTTTTCTCCTCGATTCAGACTGCCGCGTTTGCGGAGAACCTGTGCCCTGGCTACGCGAGATACTTCCTGTCAATTCAGTCGGAGCACGCTTGGCCGGGGTGGGCGGACTTCAATGGTCAAATCCTCAAACAGCTGAGAGAAGGTGGGGCGACAGATGTGCATGAATACGCGTCTGCACTCCAAGGACCGGTATTTTTCGTGCCCAATCGGAGCATGGCGTGGCTCACCTCGAAGGCAGACGTTCTGCTTTCTGCGTTTCAGTTGCGGCGGCAGCACTTGGACGCGGTCGCAGCCGTGGAGGCGCCGCACTTCATTGTGCGCAAAACACGAGCCCACCGCGACCCGCGGCTCGTGGTGGATGCGTATGTCGTTATTCGCGGCGGCTCGCGTCGATGGCTTCGGGAAAACCTGGTTTCAATATCCGCGGCGGCGGTGACCGAGACGCGGCGTTCGTCGCTGCTGGCGAGGACGACGCCACTCGGATACGTGAAGATACATTTGTATTCCTCGGACTTTCGTGTTCATCGTCTTTGTTCGTACGGACTGGGCGAAGACCTAATTGCGGTTGCGACATTAAGCCGCGACCCACGAAAAGCAGTGATCGATATCCGCGGTTCGCGCGTCGAGTTGGTCGGGCAATTTCGGGTCGCATGGAATCGGCTTTCGGTCTTTGACCCAGATCGGGCTGAGTTCGGCTGAGGCCGGCCGTAAACGCTGCTGTATTGGAATCCGTACTGCAGGGCCTGGAGCAGACCTGGGGCGGCTTTGTCGCCAATCTCGACCCTAACCGCCTGGCTCGCCCGCGTGTCGCTCACTCCCGTAGGCCACCACCGTCGTGCACGCTCGTGAAGCCAAGCACATTCCCATCTGGGAACAAGTCGACGCCTGCCCTGAATTAACTGGGCAGAAGGTGGCGACGGGTGCCCGGGCCGTTCAGACGGTAAGTGCGCGTTCGGTCAGCTTGTTAGACTCGGGACTGGATGTTACCCTTCGAGCGTCGCAAGAGCGATAACTGGGAGTTATTGTGC
>CAITYF010000236.1 GCA_903896545.1 uncultured Myxococcales bacterium
GGTTGGCCGGGAATTCGAGTCGATCGACTCGTTCTTGCACGAGCCCTAAGGCCAAAGGCCCCGTGAACATCCACCCGGTCTGGAGTGCCCATCGCCGCTTACACAGTCCAAAGTCGGCGGGATATTGCTGTTCAAGCAGATGTGGCACTGCGTGACTGAGAAGAGATCGTTCGTCTCATCGCACACATCGCACGCGCGCCAAATACACGGTCGATTCGCGTACATACCCGCCAAAGTCGAAGCTCACGAGCCACTGGTACGCGTGGTCAACGTATGGCGTCGACGTCCAGAACAACTCGTTGACGGTTGCAAATGGCTGCGCGATCGATGGGTTGTGCCCGCCCCGATCGGTCAGCCGAAAGAGTTCGCCCGCAGTCGGAAGTCGCCAACCCTCACCGGGTAGACCGGGCGTGTTGTGACTACACCAACTCACGGCATCGGCGAGGGGCATCTTGGTGCTCGAGTAGTACCACTGCCAGTGAAGCCCCGTGGCACGGTCCAACACAGTCAGGCCGCTCCCTTCCTTCACAAATCGCTCGCCGAGGCCGGCCGGTTGGTTGCCCGGCTTGCGGACACACCGGACTGGATGGAGCATGGCCGTGCCGTCCACCATCTGAACGATCTCCATGTAAGATTCGCCCACAGAAAAGTCCTGGGTCCACACGGACGCGAGCGATGGCTCGGCAGACGCAGTCCAGTAGAGATCATCTGTGGACCAAGTGAACGCCGGAGCCGTCACGGCGCGCGAGACATGACTGCGGTCCACAAGGGAGACAAGCTCAGCGAGCGTTGGCAGACGCCAGTCGTGAAACCCACCATCCGCGCGCGCGAGACAGGCCGCCAGCGCATCAACGGCTGAAACGGGCGACGTTGGCAACTGGGCCCACGTGAGGCCCGTGTGTGCGTCTGTCACCGTTCCCGCCCCGGCAACAAAATCATCAGGCAGTCGCTTGTCTGGGATGGGCGGCCAGGTGTCTAAATCGGCGACGCACAAAGCTGTGTCGACCGTCTGGCCGAGCGGGATGCATACGAACCCGTCGGCGCACTCGGATCGCGTACCGGGCTTGGTGCAGGCACCGCCATAACGATCGGCCAAGAATGCGCAATCTGCCGCACAGTTGGCCAGCGTCTCCAGTTCATCACAGATGCCATTCCCGCAGGCGGGACCGCCATCCACCGGCGCGACGTCGACCACATCTGGCGCGGAATCGAGCGCATCTGCGGCGAGGGCGTCGCCATCGGGCAACTCCCCTGAGGCGTCTACCACAGCAGTCCCATCCTCGGCGGTGGATGATGAACCCGACCCACACGCCGCGAGCGCGAGAAAGCCGACCACCGCGGCGCAGGCCAGCGGCTGCCGCGAGCCGATCGCGTGCGAAGGGTAAGGATGAACTCGAATCAGGCGTCGCAGTGATGGTGGTTGATGGGCGGTCGAACTCGACAACACGGGGGCCTCCACTGCGTTGGTGCCTTGCGATCGTCCCCTGAACGCGCAGCCTGTCAAGGTGCAGCGGCGAGCGGTGCAGTGGCGCCACGTGGAGTACTGACTTGGGGCGGCGTAGCCGTGAGCTGTAGAGCGTGCTGCTGGTTCTTCTTCTTGGGTGTCGTTGTGCTCTGACGCCGCGTGACGCGGTCCGGCCGCTTGCGGACGGATTCGCCCGAATGGACGCGGGGCAACGTCCACGCAGTCGCGGATGGAGATGAGCGACAAGGTCAGCGCCGGAACGCTGGCGATCGTGAGCGAGCAGGAGAAGCTGCTGCTGGCGAAGGTCAAATTCCACGACGCTTTGGCGGA
>CAITYF010000237.1 GCA_903896545.1 uncultured Myxococcales bacterium
CGCTCCCAGCACTCTTCAATCCCCACGACTCCATCATCGCACCTCCCGTTCACCGCGTTAGATCACGCGAACGGGTGGAGGTCAAGTTGTTGACCAGAATGGGCATTCGCGAGTTGTGCGGGATCTTCAGACTGAAGTCCGCGGCTATTGTTCAAGAAACCCCTGACGGGGTTGATGCAGGGTCAGCGCCAGCGCGTCGGCAGGTGGCGAAGCACGGCCGTCGCCCCACCCGAATTCCAATGAAGGTTTGTGAACGCAAAGATCGAACCGCGCGCCGACGCGTACTCTGAATCCAGACCCACACCGGAGGCCCCATGCGACGCACACTGACGTTCCTGCTCCTCACCGCCCTGACCAGCACCGCGCTGGCCAACCCGCCGCGCCACCAAAGCCGCCTGAAAGGCACGCTGCCCCCCGAATACCGCGTCAGCGCGGTGCCGCAGGGGCCTGTGGAGACGTTCGACGACATCCCGATCACCGGAAAGTTCGCGCACCCGGAGGTGTACTACGTGATTACGCGCGCGCAGGTGAAGTGGGACGAGCTTGAGATGAAGCAGGACTTTGTGAAGGGGATTCTGCTGAACGCCGAGAAGCGCCCGTTCTGAGAATTGCCGAGCGAGTCGCGAAGCGACAAGCGGCGTTCCCAGCAAGTCGCGAAGCGACGAGCGTGCCCTCAAGCAAGTCGCGAAGCGACGAGCGTGCCCTCAAGCAAGTCGCGAAGCGACGAGCGGTGTTCCGAGCGAGTCGCGAAGCGAGTCGGGTCAGACGAACATCAGCGTGCCCCCGCGAGAACCGGTCAGGCCAGAGGCCTGACCCTACCCTACCCAGCGACACGCGAAGCGTGGAGCCCCCCGTCCAAGGCGAGCACGGGCCGCCACGCGCCTCTGGCGCGCTGGCGCACCCCGCAGTCGCGCAGCCTCACCCAATCAGTCGTGCCATTCACCATCCTAGTGCCCGCAATCTTCCTCGAGCGAGCAAGGGCCGCCGCGCGCCTTTGGCGCGTGGCGCCCCCCGACCTGCGGAGCGAGCCAAAAGGAAGGGAAGAGCGCGAGAAGGGAAACTTCGTTTCCCTTCTCGCTGGGCGGCGCCTGCGGCCGCCCCCGCACCCTACAAATTCCCAATAGCCTCAACGCCAGTTGCATACTTAGAATTCCGCCCCACCCGCCAAGGAATATCCCTCAAAGCGCTGGACGCGTAGTCCTTATCCGCCACCGCACACTTGATCTCAATCACCAAAACATCCACCGTCTGCGCCGGTCTCCCCAGTCGCGGCCGACCGGCCCCCAACTGCGGCCAGTACTGCAAGTTCCGATCCACCGTCAGGCGCAGCTTGCCATCGCGCGACCCGTAGTAACTCCGCTCGTAGCGGTTCACCAGCGCCGGCATCGGCCGCGCGTCCAGCAGCATCCGGTGCGGTCCGGGCACAAAGGGCCGCAGGCCATCGCGCCAGCTCTGCCAGGTGCGCCGCGTCAGGTCGAACGGCCAGTCCACGCGCGCGTTCCACTTCCAGCCGATGCTGTCGCGCCGACACTTCACTTCCAGCGTGCCGCCGTTTGCGCCCGCCCACGTCGCGCCGTACCAGCGGAACCGCAGCTTGCGCCGCTCGCTGTCGCCGGCCTGGTTCTGCACGTAGGCCTGCAGGTCGCAGGTGTCCAGGTAAACGTTGTTGACGACGCGGTCGGGGTGCAACTGACGCCAGCCGCACGCGCTTGTCGAGAGCCACGCGTTCAAGCGCGGCATTTCCCGCGGCGAGGCGACGAACTTGATTTCATAGCGCACGTCGTGCGGCTCAGGCCACGTGCAGACTTCAACGTTTTCAGCGAGGAACACGCTCGTGCTCATCGCGCCACCTCGCTTGTCGGCGGCGTCGGTGCCAGGACGGCGGCGGACGGCGTGACCGGCAACGGCGCGTCGATGGCGAGACTCTCAGCGGCCAGAAGCCGCGCCGCACGTTGCCGCACGACGAGCCACTCGCGCTGCCACGTCGCCGGCGTCAGCGTCGGCCAGATGATGGCGACGTGCTTGGCCAGATGTTCTTCGGCGTCGTGAGCCAGCACGCGCTCGGCTTCTGCGCGCAGGTGCGTCGCGAACGCGTGGGCAATCGGCGGCGAGCGCAGCAGCAGCGGCAGCAACGCATCGGCGCGCACCTGCGGCCCCGGCAGCTCTGGACCCAACGCCACAACCGGCTCCAAACGCAGCGACTGCGGATTCAGGTACCAGCGCAGCCGCTGCCAGTCGACGACGCGCGCGGTCAGGCCAGTCAGCTCCGCCAAAGCCAGGAGGCGCGCCGTCGCGTCCACGTCGAGCACGTCCGCCGCGGGCATCTGGCCGGCGCGCACCGCATCGAGCCGCGCTTGCGCCCAGGCCGTGTGTACTTCCAGCGGCGTCCCGCGCAGCGCGCTCGCGCCGGTCGACCAGTGCGCCGCGGGCGGTTGCGCCAGCCAAGTCTGCGTGTCCAGATCGGTGCCGTCGGGCACCAGCGTTTCCCAGCCCA
>CAITYF010000238.1 GCA_903896545.1 uncultured Myxococcales bacterium
CAGAAAACATGGCAAGATTGCGGCGGTTTTGCGCCGGAATGGTCAAACAATCCGTCGGCTGGGGCATGAGCGGCAAAGGCGTCCGCGAAGACTGCGCCTGGGACCCCGACACCATCTTGCGCGTGCTCGCCGGCGAGGTCAGCGCGCTCGAACGCTTGAAAGTCGCACCGGTCAAGTACCGCAAGGCCAAAGAGGCGGCCGTCACGAGGAAACGCAAGTGACGTGAAAATACAGGACGCTGGCAGACTCAAGAACCTCGGGTCCGAGGCGAGTCAGTCACTTACGCGTCCGATATCGGGTCCTGACCGCGGGAAGCGACCGCGGTCGGGAATTGTTTCAGCGGGTCACCGTGGGAGGCTCGGGTCGGGGGAGCTTGCGATGGCCTTGGGTTGACGTAACGGCGTTGACACCTATGCTGTGTCGGTCGACGCCTGAGCGGAGTCGGCCACACTGTTCCAACCGCGAAGACACTTTGCCCAACAAAGTGCTCCGCGTACATCGATTCCGGCTCCATCCCGGCTTACCGCCACACAAGCGAAGCGAGTGCGGCGCGAAGTCTTGTCTCATCCACGATGTCCTTGCGGGCAACGATTCTGGATGCAGCGCAAGGCGCAAGCCGACCGGGACGCGTAGGCGTACTCATGTACGTCAAGCGGCCCGGGCGGCGAAGCAACGCCGAGATGCGCCAGAAGCGTTGTCCGCAGGGGGCGTACCGGTTTCGACGGGGATATGCACCATGGTTTGCGCGCCGCGGAGTCTTTGGCCGCGTCAAAAAAAGGCACACAATAAGAGCCAACGACAACGTTGAGTTCGCTCTCGCTGCTTAAGTCTCCAAAAGACCTCTAACAGCGACGGGGATGACATGGCGCCTGCTGCATGTCGTCACCGCAATTTAGGTGGGCTGGCTTTCGCACGACACCTGCACGTGCGCGAGTAAGATTTATGCGGGTCGTCGCCAAGGGAGTCTGTCGCATGGACGCCCTGGATGCCGTACAAATCATGCGACTACGCGCGTAGACGGCCCTGCCTAATATTTCCGGACGCGAGTTCGACTCTCGCCGCCTCCACCCAATCCTGAAATTTGTGCTGGTTTTGCGCGCGCTACTTGACGCCCTTCCATGCGTCGTCGATGGCGTTCGCGACGCGCGTGCGCTTGGCGCTGGCCAGACGCGCGACGCGCTGCTGAACCGCGCGCAGTTGCTCCACGACAATCGGCGCCCAGGCGTTCTGCGCCGCGACGGCGTCGGGATGCAGCGCTGCAGCGTATTGCGCCAATTCGTCCGCTTCAAACGCAACGGCTTCCACAACCGTGGCGGCGACCATCTCGTAGGGCGAGGGCTGTGCGTTCACGAGCGCAAGCACACCGACGATATCGCCGGGACCGTAGCGGTCTACTTCTCGAAGCGCGCCATTTGACCGCCGCACGCGCACGACGATGGTCCCTGACGTAATGGCAAAACACGCCGTCGGCGGCGCATCCAGCGCTTGCAACACCGTGTTCGCTTCCACGCGGTGCATCGACGCAAACTTGAAGATGGACGCGCACTGCGCTTCCGTCAGCGCGCGCAGCGGTCGACTGATATCGCGTAACCACGGCATCAACCGCTCAGCGTCGCCCGGACGGCGCGCGGGAGGCACCGGCGCGGGATGGGCGCTCGCCGGATGCACGTAGCCGGTCGATGCAGGCCGGTACATCGGTTGGGACACCGCACGCATCTGCCCGCGCGCGGCCTGCGTCAGGTCCACGCGCGACGCGGTGACTGGCGCAACGTACGCCGGATTGAACGCGTGGTGCGAAGGCGGATTCAGCGACGTGATGGCGGAGGCGCCACGGCCCGTCAACGGCCGGATGCTCTCCACTTCCGCGGGCACGAGCGAGTACGCAGAGTGGGACACCGGCTTGCGCGCGTCCGGCGGCACGATGGAGTAGGAAGCGTGCGGCAACGGCTTGCGGAGCTCAGGTGGCGGCACCGGCGGCGCAGCGGGCTTCTTTGCCTCCGGCGGTGGCTGCACGGGCTGCGTGTTCTCGTTCAGGCCCAAGTTCGATTCGCCGCCCGTAGCAGACGGCCAGAGTGGTTCAAGCGACGGCGCCGGGAGGCGCACGCCCGGTTCGGACGCAGGGCGCCAAGCGGGCGTCACAGGATAGTCAGGGTTGGTTTTCTCGCGTTGCTCGCCCATCGCCGTCGACGCGCCTCCACGCTCCGATCGTACACCTTCCGCGGCGCGGCGGAAGCGCTCCCCAACATGGAATCGTCACGGTCGCGGAGTTGTCGCTCCCTTGCCGTTGGATTATCCTCCCGGCCCGCCGGAACACCCAGATTCTCGGCAGGAGGAGTCCCATGTCGTTGACCGTCCCGTCAAAAGGTTCTGCCATCACCGTTGGTTCGGATGGCAAGCTGCAAGTCCCTGATCATCCAGTCATTCCGTTCATCGAAGGCGATGGCACTGGCCCCGACATTTGGGCCGCCGCGGTCCGCATCGTCGACGCAGCGGTGAAGAAGTCCTACGGCGGCAAGCGCCAGATCGAGTGGTTGGAAGTGCTCGCCGGTGAAAAGGCGTTCAACCAGACCGGCAATTGGCTGCCCGACGAGACGCTGGACGCGTTCCGCAAGTACCTCGTTGGCATCAAAGGTCCGCTCACGACCCCCGTCGGCAAGGGCATCCGCTCGCTGAACGTGGCCCTGCGCCAACAGCTTGATTTGTATGTCTGCTTGCGCCCCGTACGCTGGTTCACCGGCGTGCCGAGCCCAGTCAAGCACCCGGAATTGGTCGACATGGTCATCTTCCGCGAGAACACGGAAGACATCTACGCCGGCATCGAGTGGATTGGCGGCTCGGAAGAGTCCAACAAGATGCTCACCTTCTTGGAAGCCAACTACCCGAAGGAATTCAAGAAAATCCGCTTCGGCACACAGAGTGCGGTCGACGGATGGCAAAAGCAGCTCGCTGCTGTTGGCCAGACGCACGGCCACGCGATCATCGAAGTCGGCTTGGGCATCAAGGCCGTCTCCGCACTCGGCACGGAGCGTTTGGTGCACGCGGCAATCGCGTATGCCGTGAAGCACAAACGCAAATCCGTGACGATTGTCCACAAGGGCAACATCATGAAGTACACGGAAGGCGCGTTCCGCGACTGGGGCTATGACGTCGCCAAGACCATGTTCCGTCATGAGACTGTCACGGAGCGTGAGAGCTGGATCTTGGGCAACAAAGAGAAGAACCCGGACATTACCGTCGAAGCGAACGCGATCGCCATCGATCCGGGCTACTCGATGATGGTGCCCGACCAGCAGGCGGAAGTGCGCGCAGAAATCGAAACGGCGCTGGCCCTTTGGCCGACGCACGGTGACGGCAAGTGGAAGAAGCTGCTGCTGATTCGCGACTCCATCGCCGACATCACGCTGCAGCAGGTCATGACGCGTCCGGAAGAATTCGACGTCATTGCGACGCTGAACCTGAACGGCGACTACCTGTCGGACGCTCTGGCAGCGCAGGTGGGCGGCATCGGCATCGCGCCAGGCGGCAACATCAACTACCTGACTGGCCACGCGATCTTTGAAGCGACCCACGGCACGGCGCCCAAGTACGCCGGTCTGGACAAAGTGAATCCGGGTTCGGAAGTGTTGTCGGCGGTCATGATGCTCGAACACCTCGGCTGGCAGGAAGCGGCGGACTCGATCGTCCACGGCATCGAGCAGTCGATTTCGCAGAAGCGCGTCACCTACGACTTCCACCGTCAGATGGAAGGCGCGACGCTGCTCAAGTGCAGCGAGTTTGCCGACGCGGTCATCGAGAACCTCAAGTAGTTCAAGCCACGGCCCCGGCTCCGCAGCCTTTCGCGGAGCCGGGGCGGTTTGGCGCCCTTTCCACCTCAGCACACGCTTTCGGTCGCGCCAAGTCTGCGCGTCGCCGGAATACTTTTTTGCGCTTGCGGGTTGAACCTTCGGCGCGCCAAAAGCGTCCTACCTGACAACTTGCCCGACAGTGCGGGCGTCGGTAACGTGTGGGTAAGTGTGCAGGAGGCGTGCGTGCCCGGTTCGGCCCATCCAACCAATCTGCAGCGGCTTTCCGCCGTGCTCGTGCGCGTGCGCAACCCGCTGATCGTGGGTTCGCTGGCGGCGCTCGTCGTCGCAGGAGTGGGCTGGCGTTACGGCGTG
Source organism: uncultured Myxococcales bacterium (assembly GCA_903896545.1). Classification (GTDB taxonomy): domain Bacteria; phylum Myxococcota_A; class UBA9042; order UBA9042; family UBA9042; genus CAIYBN01. Next base: position 4,158 of record CAITYF010000238.1, read on the forward strand.
GAGCCGCCCAAACCGGCCGCCGCAATGCCCATCGTGGAAGCGCCTGTTCGTCCGGTGGAACGCCACGCGCCAGACGACGCCGAACGGGTGATTGTCACCTTGCGTTGGGGACATACGACGGCGTCTCCCGCTGACGACGAGCCCAATCAAGCCGGCACACCGTGGGATGGCTACCTGGCGCTGGACTGCGGCGACATCGAGAAGGTCGAAACGTTGGGGATCGAAGATGCGCCACTCGCCGCACCGTCGATGGTCCCCGATCTGAGCAAAGACCCGGCGGCACGCGATCCCAGTGACCGAATCGGTCCGGTTGTGCGCGGCGATGAAGGCGATGAACGCGTGTACTGGCGATCCCGCACGCACGCGGACTGGGACGGCGTGCGCGTCACGCTGGCGATTTGCCGCAGCGACATGGCCGACGGCGCGAGCACGCTGCGCATTGTGACGCCGCACAAGAGCTATTCCGCGCGGCTGGATTGGAGCGTCGACGATTTTGTGTCGCTGCGGGCGAATCAGGATGGAAGTTCGTTGGACGTGCACATGGCGTCGACGCGCGATCGCAAACGCGTGCCCGACGCGCGCGTGACGCAGGCTCCCGCTGGCAAAGAACCCGCGCCGGTCGCCGAGGCAGTTCCAGCCGAAACGCCAACGACGCCACTCGTTCACTGACCTTTCACCAGTTCGATTGCATACCCAGCGCTTGCGCCAGATGCTCTTCGCAAAGCGCGTCTTCGCCATCGGTCAAACGCGCTTGGTCACAGGCCGCACAGCGCGTCGCCTCGTCGTAGACGCGCTCCGCACGCATCGCCGCGAAACCTTGCATCACGCGCATATCGCCGCGCTCATCCTGGCGTTCATTCACCCAAGCGGCGCGATGTTTGGGCTGTGGCTTCTGCGTCGTCATCATCGACCTCCGCAGCAGTTGTAGGTCGTGCAATTCGGGATTGCAACGCATCTGGAGTCGAGTACGCTTGCGGAAGTGGGGAAGCATGTTTGAGCTCAGCACGTCCATTGAAGTCAACGCACCGCGCGAGTTGGCATTTGCCGTTCTGTGGGACGTCCAGCGGTATCCGGAATTCTTGAGCGACGTGGTCGACGCGACGGTTGAGCCGGGCGAGACGGCCAACGAGATTGTGGCGCATTACGTCGTTCGCGCGCCGCGACGTCTCGAATATGCGCTGCGGATGCTGGCCTTCGCGCCGGATCGGATCACCTGGACACTCGTGAGCAGCGATTTGCAGCGCCAGAACATGGGCAGTTGGGAGTTTCTGGAGACGCCAGAAGGCGCGGTGCTGGCCCTTGAGATCAAGATGGAATTCCAAGTCGCTGTGCCAGAAGTGATCATGAAGAAGCTCGTTGAGTTCAATTTGCCCGTGATGATGCGGCAGGTTCGCGCCAGAATTGAGCAAACAAGTCCAGGTTTCTCTTGACCTTTGCTGCCCAGTAGCGCATCCTATGCCGGTCAGGCGGTGATGCGGATCCACCGCTGGTTCTTCCGAAAGCAGCTGGGTTTTCCAGCGACAACGACACGACGAAACTGCGGGCCATCGGCGACGCAGACGACGCGCGAACCACGAACGACGGGGAAATGATGCAGCGAATCGCGTCTTCAACGTCACACGGGCTCCGATCGACGAGTTGTTTTGCCTGTGCCGGCCGCGGTGATTCCGAGTGGTGCGCGCTGGAAGGCAACGACCTCAACCTGTTGAATCAGGCCAAGGTCGCCAACACCTACCTGCCTGGCCAGACGATCTTCTACCAAGGCAACGCCTGCTTGGGCATCTTCTGCGTCGAATCCGGCACCGTCGCGATCCGCAAGAACGACCAGAATGGCAACTCCGTCATCGTCCGCCTCGCGCACCGCGGCGACACGCTGGGCTACCGCTCCTACTTCGCCGATCAGCCGTATCAAGCCAGCGCTGAAGCGCTCGTCTCGGCGCGCGTTTGCTTCGTCGACAAAGCCGCCGTGCGTCGGTTGCTCGAACACAACCCCTCGGTTGGCCTCGCGTTCCTGCGCAAAATGGCCCACAATCTGGAAGATGCCGAACAAGAGCGTCTGATGGCCGCCACCCTGCCCGTGCGCGCGCGTTTGGCGCACCTGCTGCTGGTCATGAAGGACCGCTTCGGCAAAGTGGAAGACAACGGCGATCTGACCATCGATCTGCCGCTTTCCCGTCAGGATATCGCGGCGATGCTGGGCTCGCGGCCGGAGACGGTCGCGCGTGCGGTGCGCTCGTTGGAAGACACCGGGACGGCGAAGTTCAAGGGGCGGCTCGTGTCTGTGCCCGATCTGGACGCGCTTCTGGACGCCCTTGAACTGACCGAATAGCCGCGGCTGCCGTCACCAACGGTGGAACGCCGGGTGACCTTCTTTCACTGCCACGAAAACGCCGCGACACGTCGATGTCATCCTGCCGTGCGCGCTCAGCTCCGCATCAATCGTCACGCGGTCGCCGTCCGCTTCCACGACCCACGCGCGCAGGTGCACTGGCGCATCCATCGGCGTCGGTCGCCGCAACTTCACGTGAAATTCAGCGGTCACCGTGCAAGGCGGCGTCTCCAAACCGCGGGACTGCATCAGATGCCAAGCCGCGGTCCAATTGGAATGGCAATCGAGCAGCGCGCCGCAAATTCCGCCGTTCAGCATGCCTTCAAAAGCCTGATGGTGCGGCTCAGGTTGCCAATCGCAGACGAGCTCAGCGCCGACCGGGATCGAACGCAAACGCAGCCCTTGGCCGTTGCTGGGACCGCAGCCAAAACACTGATTATGCGGGGCAAAACGCTCTTGCAGACTCAACTCAGACATCGGGACCTCCAGCGGCAGCTTAGCGCAAGTCATTGACGGACGCATCCCGCGCAGCCCACGATGGGGGCGGAGGCAACGATGAGCTACGTGGCGGAAAATCTGTTGAGCGGCGAAAAAGTGACCTACGAGGCGCACTTGCACTGGGGACTCTTTTTCAACTGGCGGTCCTTGGTGACGCTGACGCTGTGGGCGTGGGTGCGACGCGCGACGAGCGAATTTGCGGTCACGAATCGCCGTGTCGTCGTGAAGATCGGCTTGATTCAACGGCAAACGCTGGAGTTGAACCTGCAAAAAGTCGAGAGCATCGGCGTGGATCAGGGCTTCTGGGGTCGGCTATTTGGCTTCGGCAGTTTGGAAGTTGTGGGCACAGGCGGTACGAAGGAGATCTTCCACGACATCGCGCAGCCGCTGGCGTTTCGCCACGCGGTTCAGGAGGCGACCGCGGCGATGGGTGAAGTCCACGCGGCGGCGCCAACGCTGGGTAGCGCGCAGCCGCAACCGGCAGCGACCGACGATCCGGTGGTGCGGCTGGAGAAGGCCCGCGTGATGCTGGAGAAGGGGCTGATTACGCCCGATGAGTTCGCCCAGGTCCGCGCGCGCATTCTCGAAACGATGTAGGGCTACTGGCAGACAGGGCCGTCGATGCCGCTGACGCTCACGACCGCGCTGTACGGGTACGAGCCGCTGGTCAGCGTTGACCACGCCGCGCCGGTGTTGGTGCTCTGGTAGGCCGTGCCGGAGTCCTTGTTGGGGCGCATGCCGCCGGAATTGCCGTCCGCGGCCAACAAGACCGCGTAGTAGGTCGTGTTCTTGGTGACCGCGATGCCGCCGTAGGAGAAGTTGTAGCCGTTGTAGCCAAACTTGTTGACGGACTGTGTCGCGGATCCGAGCTGCGTGCCGCCGTTGTTCGGCAAGCCACCGCCGTAGATGCGCAGCGTCGTGGAGACGTTGTTGCCGCCCCAACTGGCCTTGCTCAACTGAATGCCGTTGATGCCGGCAAGTGTGCCGCTGACATTGGGGACGAACGCGAACGCCGTCCAATTCGACGCCGAGTAGCCAAGGTCCGTGTTCTGGCCGAACGACTGATTCACCGACGCTGCCGTCATCGTGCCGGCGCCGCTGCAGTCGTCGTCAATGCCGTTGCCGCACTTGTCGATCGCGCCCGGATTCACCGCGGCGTTGATGTCGTTGCAGTCGCCACCGCCCTTCGAGCAGCTCGCCGGGCTATCGTACGGCATGCCGGAGTCGCAGTACTTGTCACCGTCGTCGTCGCAGCCGGTGTCGGTTTTGCCGCTGCAGCCGTTATCCAGGCCGTCGCACCGCTCCGCCGCGCCGGGATAGACACTTGCGCTGCTGTCGTTGCAGTCGGTCTTGCCCTTGGTGCACATGCTGGGCGAGCCGACAAACGTCGCCGTGCTGCGGCACCAGCCGTCGCCGTCGTCATCGCACGTCTCGTCGACCTTGCCGCTGCAGTTGTTGTCGATGTTGTCGCACACCTCGGTTACGCCCGGATTGATCGCCGCGTTGCTGTCGTTGCAATCGCCCTTGCCCTTGGCGCACGACTTGGGCGTGCCCGTCACGGTGAACGCTGTGTCACAGTAGCCGTCGCTGTCGTCGTCGCACCCTTCGTCGGCGTTGCCGTTGCAGTTCTGATCGACGTCGTCGCACACCTCTGCCGCGTTCGGATGAATCGCCGCGTTGACGTCGTTGCAGTCGCCGCCGCCCTGCGGACACGTGGTCGGCTTGCCAACAGTTGTCTTGCTGCTGTCGCAGTAGCCGTCCACGTCGTCGTCGCAACCGGGGTCCAACACCCCGTTGCAGTCGTTGTCGATGGCGTCGCAAATATCGGTAACGCCGGGGTGAACGGATGGGTCCGCGTCCGCACAGTCGCCGCCGCCCAGCGGGCAAATCTTCGGCGTTCCGATGACCTGCTTGGTCGCCGTGCAGTACCCGTCGCTGTCCGCGTCACAAGCTTCGTCCGTGCCGCCATTGCAGTTGTTGTCCTGGTTGTCGCACTGCTCGGTCGCCTTGGGACTCACGCCGGCGTCCATGTCGTTGCAGTCGCCGCCTGTGGTGACAAACACCTGGAACGTCGTGGAAATCGTCACCGGTGAGCACTTGTAGCCAAAGTCGCCGTGCCAAGTCGAGAGATGGCCGTACGATCCGGTCACAACGTAGCCGACTGGGCAAACCTGCTCGATCAGCCCCGTGCCGCCGCCGTCAAAGAGGAGCGGAGAATTCGGCAGTTGGTCGTCCCAGCCCGTGTACTGGTTGGCGATACGCGACATCGTCGAGCAGTGGCCTCCCATGCGGGAAATCGACATGGTGGACGGCGTCGAGCCGTTCTGATCGCCCCACTCGGAGACGAGCACTTCGTTGTTGGGGCAACTCCCGCCAAACGGCGGACCGCTGCCCGCAACGGAGGACGGCGCGTTCCCGGTGATACCCAAAGTGCCGTCAGAATTCAGCTTTTTACAAAGCATCGTAAAGGACGCCATGTACGTCGGACTGGTCAAGACCTGACCGCTTACGCCAAAAGCGAGGTAGCCCTTGGGGCAGTCGTTGTCGAACGGAACGCCGCTCGTGTCGCTGCCGATGACGGGCAGATAAATCGTCTTGGTCGTGTCGATGGTCGCCGAGCCAAACGTCTGCTTCGAGTTGGGGGAACTGCAGTAACAGACTTTGGCGCCGCCGTAGCCGTCGTTGTCGACGTCGTAGTAGTAGTTCGTGCAGCCGATCGCACCGTCGCTGTCGGTCAAGCCGTCGCAGTTGTCGTCGTAGCCAGTGGCGCAGCTCTCGGTCTTGCCGGGGTTGATGGCGGCATTCGCGTCGGCGCAGTCGCCACCGCCCTGCGGGCATACGGCTGGCTTGCCGACGGTCGTGCGACTCGCGTCGCAGAAGCCATCCTTGTCCTGATCACAGTTTTCGTCGGTCAGTCCGTCGTTGTTGTTGTCCTTGCCGTCACAAATTTCAATGCAGCCGCCGCTGCTGATGGGCCCGACCAGCGGATCCGTGTCGTTGCAATCACCACCGCCGTACAAGCAGATTTTCGGGAAGCCCAAGGTCACCATCTGCCCGTCGCAGTACTTGTCTTTGTCGTCGTCGCAGCCCTCGTCGGTGCCTTTGACGCAGTTGTTGTCCAAGTCGTCGCACACTTCCAAGCCGCCCGGGTTGACCTGCGCGTTCGCGTCGTCGCAGTCACCGCCGCCGCTGGAGCAGATGCTGGGATTGCCGACCGTCGTCATCGCCGCGTCGCAGTACGCGTCGCCGTCGTCGTTGCAGCCCTCGTCCATGCCCGCGATGCAGTTGTTGTCCTTGCCGTCACACGTCTCTACCGAGCCGGGCTTGATCGCGCCGTTCTTGTCGTCGCAATCGCCGCCGCCGCTGACGCACACTTTGGGCGCGCCAATCGTCGTCATTGAAGCGTCACAGAACGTGTCGCCGTCGTCGTCACAGCCAAGGTCGGTCGCGCCGTCGCAGTTGTTGTCGAAGTTATCGCAGAGTTCAACGTGTCCCGGAGACACCGACGTGTTCAAGTCGTTGCAATCGCCGCCGCCGTGCGCGCAGATCTTCGGCGTGCCTTCCGTGGTCATGTTGCCGTCGCACCAGCCGTCGCCGTCGTCGTCACAGCCCAGGTCGGTCGCCTTGTCGCAGTCGTTGTCCAAGTCGTCGCACAGTTCTTGCAGTCCGGGGTGAACAGCCGCGTGGAGGTCGTCGCAGTCGCCGCCGCCCTTCAAGCACGCGCCGGAGCCCACGACGATGACCTTGTTCGACGCGCAGTAGCCGTCGCCATCGACGTCGCAACCGGGATCGGTCGTCCCGTCGCAGTCGTTGTCCAATAGATCGCACGTGTCCGCGTGCTGGGGGTGAATGGCAAATTCCGCGTCGTTGCAGTCGCCGCCGCCGTAGAGGCAGACGTAGGGTGCGCCAATTGTCACGCGATTGATGTCGCACCAGCCGTCGCCGTCCTGGTCACACGCAATGTCGATCTTGCCGTTGCAGCCGTTGTCGAGCCCGTCGCACAAGTCCGGCGCGCCGGGATAGACGGACTTGTTCTTGTCATTGCAGTCGCCCAAGCCGTTCACGCACGCAGCTGGCGTGCCGCTCACGACCGCACCGAGGATGCACCACCCGTCGCCGTCGCCGTCGCAGCCGTCGTCGGTGCCGTTGACGCAGTCGTTGTCGAGGTCGTCGCAGACTTCCGCTGCCTTGGGATGAATGCTGGCGTCGGCGTCATCGCAGTCGCCGCCGCCGTTGACGCACCCAGTGCTGACGCCTACGGGACCCGAACAGTAGCCGTCGCCGTCGCTGTCACAGCCCGGGTCGGTAATGCCGTCGCAGTTGTCGTCTTTGCCGTTGCAGCCGTCCGTCGCCGCGGGGCTGATCGCCTTGTCCGCGTCGTTGCAGTCGCCATCGCCGCTTGGGCACGCCGGGAACTTGGAGCCAGCGGGGATGGTCTGCGCGCAGTAGCCGTCGGCGTCCGCGTCACACCCTTCGTCCGTCTTGCCGTCGCAGTTCTGGTCCTGGTTGTCACACGTCTCGGCACCACCGGGATGCGTCGCTGCGTCCGCGTCGTTGCAGTCGCCGCCGCCCTTGGGGCACGACGGGCCGACGGGCGTGGCGCCCACGCAATACCCATCGAGATCCTGATCGCAGCCCGGATCCGTCGCGCCGTCGCAGTCATTGTCCAAGCTGTCACAGATTTCCTTGGCACCCGGATGCGCGTCGGCGTGCGCGTCGTCGCAGTCGTTGATGCCTTGCGGGCAAGCGCTTGACGTCGGATCCGCCGGCAACGCAGCGTCGCAATACCCGTCGCCGTCGTCATCGCAACCCGGATCCGTAACGCCGTCGCAGTTGTCGTCCACCGCGTTGCACACTTCGACCGCGCCCAGGAAGATCGCCGGGTTGGTCGGCGCGCAGTCAAAGAAATTCACCACGCCGTCGCCGTCGATGTCGTCGTCCACGCAGTCCGCGATGCCGTCCTTGTCCGTGTCGCTGAAAGACTCGTCGGTCTTGCCGTCGCAGTTGTTGTCCTTTCCGTCGCACGCCTCGACTTGTTCCGGATACACCTGCGCGTCCGTCGGCGAGCAATCCGCGGCGTTCAACGCACCATCGCCGTCGATGTCCGGATCCACACAATCGGCGAGGCCATCCTTGTCGCCATCGGCAAAACCTTCATCGATCTTCTTGTTGCAGTTCTGATCCTTGCCGTCGCAGATCTCAGGATTGGCTTGGAAAACGCCGCCATCGGTCGGTGAGCAGTCCTGGACGTTGGATACGCCGTCGCCGTCGAGATCCGTGTCCACGCAGTCCGCGATGCCATCGCTGTCGGTGTCACTGAACCCTTCGTCCGTGTTGCTGTCGCAGTTGTCATCCGCGCCGTTGCACTTCTCGCTGTTGCCGGGGAAGACCTGCGGGTCAAGCGGCGCACAGTCGCTTCCATTCAACGCGCCGTCGGCATCCATGTCCGGGTCGTCGCAGTCGGGCAAGCCGTCCTTGTCGAAGTCGGGCATGCCTTCGTCGGTCTTGCCATTGCAGTCGTCGTCAATGCCGTTGCACTTCTCGGGTGACGGAACCAGCGCGTCGCAGAGCTGCAGTCCGCCAGCCGCACAGACGCGCTCGCCTTTGCAAAGTCCCGCGGAGTTCGTGTTGTAGCAGGTCGTCTTGGCCGTCGCTGCGATCGCCGCGGCGTTGCACTCGCACGCGCCGGGTTGGGTGCAGACCTTGCCCTGCCCGACGACGCCGTAGCTGTACGAGCACTTGAAGTCGGTCGGGCAGTCGTTGTTCGCGTTGCACGGCGTTGCGCAGAAGTAGCCCTCGGCGCCGTGCTTGACGCACAAACTACCGGGAGTGAACGCCTCGCACTCGTCATCGGTGGTGCACGGCGCGCAGTCGGCTGTCCACTTCGGGCGGCAGACGGGCGCCACTCCCGCGCTGTCGCACGCCCAGCCGGTCGGGCAGCACGCGCCGGCGCAGGCTGGCGCACATTTCTTGCCTTCGGGAGCGAGCGCGCAAACGCCGGATGTGCACTCGCCGTCGCTGGAGCACGCGGCGCCGCCTGTCCCAGCTGCCGGATTCGCGGCGAATTCGCAGCCCAACGAGGCGTCCCAAGGCACGTCTTTTTGCACGTCCGGCGCGACATCAGTCGCCGCATCCAGTGCGTCGCCAACCTCGACGGCTGCGTCCGTTTCCACGTCCTGTAGGTCCAAATCGATCGCGTCGGCGACGTCCGTGACGGCATCGTCCAGAACGTCCAACAACGGCACGTCGGAAACAGCATCGGCTGGTGCATCTGCGCTCGGCGTGTCGCTCGGCGTGTCGCTCGGCGCAATGTCGCCCCCAGAACCGCCGGTGTCCGCAGCGATTGCCGCATCCTCACCGCTCGCTCCGGATTTTTGCCCGCATGCGGCCAGTGTAGCCAGTGAAAGCAGCAGCGTTGCAACAACCAACCGACCGCGACAACAGGACAATTCCGCCAAGAACCGCTTCACATCGCGCATGACCCTGCTCTCCCCGTCCCTGACGCAAGGCGGACTCCCGCACCTTCTCTGTAGCATTCACCACGCCGTGTCCGCAATCGACTTTCACATTTGCTGATTCTTTCGCGCCGCGATCGCCAAGTTTATCGCGCATTTTCATGCTGTTTCCAACGCCATCGCCGCGCGTGGTGCATCCCGAATTCGCGACTCTGCACAGGGGGACTTTGCGCCAGCGCGATCCGGCGGCATGCTAGACGTTCTGCGGCGGATTTTCCCGCCCCCGGATTGCCCGTGACTGCGCCTGCGCAACGCTCCGTGCCGCCATTGGACATCCTCGACCGCTTGCCGCGGCTGGGGTGGGCGGCCGAGCCGACGCCGATTCAGCAGATGCCGGAGCTCGCCAAGGAATTGGGCATTACGTGGTTGGGCTGCAAGCGCGATGACCTCACGCAGCCGGGGTCGGGCGGAACCAAGACGCGCAAGCTCGATTTTCTGTTGGCTTCCCCGCCGTGGCGGGACGCGCCCAAGTGGATTTCGGTTGGCGCGATCGGCTCGGGACACCTGGTGGCGTGCACCGCGGCGGCGGAAAGACTGGGGCGCCAATTGGAAGCGCATTTGTTCTGGGAACCGCTGTCCGCCGGCGTTCTGGACAACCTCGCCTACACGGCGAGCGGACCGACGTCGCTCGTCTATCACAGTTCGCGGGTGGCCCTGGCGCTGCGTCGTCCCGGCGTGCTGACCGCGCTGCACATGGCCGGCGTTCCCGTGATTCCGCCCGGCGGCACGACGCCCGTGGCGATGCTTGGGCTTGTGCGCGCGGGTCTGGAACTCGCTGGACAAGTGCACCGCGGCGAGTTGCCAGAGCCGCAGCGTGTCTACGTCTCGCTCGGTTCGGGCGGCACGGCGGTGGGCCTCGCTGTGGGTCTGGCAATCGGTGGCCTGCGTACGGTCGTCCACGCGGTCGCGGCGGTCGAACGCGCGCTGGCGACGCGTACGCGGCTGCGGCGGCAGATGCACGGGTTACTCGACTACCTGCGGGAAATCGGGTTGGGCGAGTTGGCGGACGTCGAACCCAACGCGGTCGTCATCAACTATTCGCAAGTCGGCCCCGGCTACGGTCATGCATCCGGATCGTCGCTCGACGCCGTGGGCGTGCTGAAGCGCCAGGGAATCGGGCTGGAGCCCATTTACACCGGAAAGGCGATGGCCGCGCTGCTCGTCGATGCCGACATCGCCCGGCGCGAGAACCGGCCGATGGGCGCTTGGCTCTTCTGGAATACCGTGCGGCGCCCCGAACCGATGCCAGTCGTCGATGGCTGGCGGACGCGCTTGCCGCCCGCGCTCATCGCCCGGTTGCAGCAGGAAGAAGGGCTGACAGCCGCGCACCGCGCCGTGCGCCGCAGCCGTCGCTGGTTCCTGGTCGGCGGCGTGGCAACCGTTGTCTCCGCCACCGCGCTGATACGGCTCTCTGGCTACCCGACGTTGGCCGCTTGGCGAGGCAAGGAATTCTCCGCCGCTGAAGCGCACATTCTGGCGTCGGCGGCTGAAGCGTTGCTCGTCGGCGCGCCGTTGCCAGCGGACCACACCGCCGTCGCCGAGCCGTTGGACCGCTACGTGGCCGCGCTGCCGCCCAAGATGCGCACGGAGGTGCACGCGCTGATTTGGCTGCTTGAGGAGGCCGCGACGCCGTTTGCGGTCACGCTACACCGGATGAGCGCCCTGCCCGCCAACGATCGCACCGCGTACCTGCAGGGTTTGCTCGGTCGGCAGGACGTCGTCGGTGATGCGGCGCGCGGGCTGAGGGACCTGGTCGTTCTGGGCTACTACGCGCTGCCACAGTCGTGGAGTTCGATCGGCTTCTCAGGGCCGCTGGTGCCGGACACGCCGCGCCCGCGTCGGGCGATCTACGCACAACTCGTCGCGCCGACCGGGCGTTTGCCCACCGGGATGCGGCCCGACTAACCGAGGAGCTTGCGTGATCTTTGACGCTTCCACATTGCCCGAAGGTGAACTGACCGTCGATTTGTGCGTCGTCGGCAGCGGCGCGGGTGGCGCGATGGTGGCGATGGTCGCGGCCGAAGCGGGCATGCGTGTCGTCGTTCTGGAAGCCGGTGAATTCGTTACCCCCGACGACATGACCCAGCGCGAAGAACACATGCTGCCCAAGCTGTACTGGGATGGCGGCGGGCGCACGTCGACGGATCGGCAAGTCCACATTCACCAAGGCAAAGGCGTGGGCGGCTCGACGCTGCACAACCTGAATCTCTGCAAACGAATCGATCCCGGCTTGCTGGCGACTTGGCGCCGCGACCGCGGCTTGGCGCACTTGCCTCTGGAGACATGGGACAAGCTGTACGCCGAAGTGGAGTCGCTGCTAACGGTTACCCAGCCGGCGCCCGATCTCCGGAACGCGTCCAACAAACTGCTTCAGGCGGCCTGTGAGCGCTTAGGCTGGCGATGGGCCGCCCTCTCACACAACCGGACCGGCTGCGTCGGATCTGGATTTTGCGCACTCGGGTGCGCGTTTGATGCCAAAAATAACGCCGCAAAGGTCGCGCTACCGCGGGCCATCCACGCGGGCGCGCAGATACTCACGCGGTGCCAAGCCGTTACGGTGGAGCACGACAGCGAACGCGTGACGGGCGTGCTTGCGCGCGCGCTGGATCCGCAGACAGGTCGCGCGTTTGGGCGCGTGCGCGTGCATGCGCCGATGGTCTGCCTGTCTGCTTCCGCGACGGGCACGGCGGCACTGCTGCTGCGTTCCCGTGTTCCGGATCCGGGCGGCGAAACGGGCGAGTCGTTGCGCATTCACCCCGCTGTCGTCGCCGCGGGCGAATTCGATGATCCGGTGAACGCGTGGCAGGGCATTCCGCAGACCATTGAATGCACCGAGTTGCTGGACCTTTCTGGCCAATCCCATGGCAAGCGCGCCAGTCGGCTCTGGATCGTCCCGGCGTTTGGCCACCCCGCCGCGACCGCAACGCTGATGCCAGGTCACGGCGCGAACCACCGACGCTGGATGGGCCGCTATGCCCACTTGAACGTGCTGACCGCGATGCTGCATGACCACACGCGCGGACAGGTGCGCCCAGACGGCGAGACCGGTCTCAAGATTGACTATCGCCCGATTCCGGACGACCAAAAAGAACTTCTGGTCGGCCTGCGCGCCTGCGCGGAGCTGCACTTCGCGAGTGGTGCGCGCCGCGTCGTCATCCCGACTGCGACGCCGATTGTTCTGGAATCGCCCAATGAGATCCAGAAGCTGGACGCGTTGCAGTGGAGTCCGGGGCTGCTGCAGTTGACTGCCGTGCATCCGATGGGCACCGTGCCGATGGGCGACGACGCGACGGTGGCCGCGGTCGATAGCCAAGGGCGCCATCACCACCTGCGTGGGCTCTGGGTCGCAGACGGCTCGCTGTTTCCGACTTCGATTGGCGGCCCGCCACAACTCAGTATCTACGCGCTCGGTCTGCACGTGGGACGCGCGCTCGTAGCCAGCCGATAGACCAGTCTGATCGGGAGGTTTCTGGTGTTGTTTCGGAAGGTTCCAATCATCATTGTGATGTTACATATGGCATTTGGGGCGTCTGTGCCTGCGTTCGCCGCGCCGATCACCGTTCCCGTCGATATTGCCGCTGGTCCCGCTGGCTTGTGGATGACAGGCGACGTGGGCAACGACCAACTCGCGCACTTCGGCCTCAAGATTCGCCTGGAAGCGATCATTTCGCGCGAGCTCATCAAGCAGCACATCAATCAGGTCCCCGCGAACTATCGCAAGCTAGCCATGAGCATGACGGAAGTGCGCTATCGACCGTCCATTTTAGTGCCAGAAGAGCTCATCATTTCGCCGAAGTTCGCCCACACCGGCATGTACGGCGTCACGTGGCGTCCGCTGCAATTGGGCCTCAATCTGGTCAGCGGGGCCGCGCCGCTTTCTCTCTCCGCCGGGTTGGACTTGACCACTGCGTTCATCCATTCGGATTCGCTGGGTTTTGACTGGATGGTGTTCCTGCGTCCGGGAATCGATTTGCAGTTGGAGTGGGAGGTTCCGTTCGACAAGTACTTCCACGTGAGCATCGGCTGGCAGTCCGCCGTCTACGTGCCACAGCCGCTGGGCGGCGGCGTGTTTGATCTGGGCAAGTTCGACAACCGGTCGATTTGGCACGTTGGCCAACTTTTCATTCTCTTCCACGGCTTTACCGACTATCAGGCGAATCTTTAACCATGCTGACCTCAGTCCAACATCAAAATTCGTCGCTCGGACCTGTTGGGTCGCAGACTGGGACCGTCATCGTGAACCTCCAGCGGCGCGCTGCGGATGGAAACGGTCGGCTCTCGAACTTTGGTCGGAGTGTATAAATCATGGATCTCCGCGAACACCGCTCGACCGCGCAACGTCACCCTTGGGAAGTCGCGCGCTTCCAGTTCCTCGCCGAAGTCCTGCGGCGGCACGACGTCGTTTCGCACGCGCAGAACGTTCTGGACGCAGGGTCGGGCGACGCTTGGTTTGCGCGCTCGCTGCGGCCACTGCTCGGCGATGCTTCACATTTTGACTGCTGGGACACTGAATACACGGCAGAATCGATCGCCGGTTTCCGTCAATCACTGCCGCCGGAGATTCGACTGACGGCGGAACGACCGACTGGCGCGCACGATCTCATCTTGCTACTCGACGTGCTCGAACACGTTGAAAACGATCGCGCTTTTTTGACCTCGCTCGTGCAAGAGTCGCTGCGTCCGGGCGGTTGGCTGCTGTTTACCGTGCCCGCTTGGCAGCCGCTCTTTTCACGCCACGACACTTGGCTGCACCATTTTCGTCGCTACGCACCGGCGCAGGCGCGGACCGTGCTGCAAGAAGCGGGTCTGAATGTGGTGCAGTCGGGTGGGCTTTTCCATTCGCTGCTGCTTCCGCGGCTCGCCACCGTCGTCGCCGAACGGGTAAAACCACCGCGGGACGCCCACAAGCCGACCATCGCGTGGGCGCATGGGTCGCTCGTTACCCAGGCTGTGCAGACCGCGCTGAACCTCGACAACGCCGTTTCCCACGTTGCCGCACGCACCGGTTTGCCCTTACCTGGCCTGAGTTTCTGGGCGCTTTGCCAACGCCCTGCTTGAGTGGCGCAGCAAATGCTGGTTCAATCGCGCCTTCGCGCAGAACTGCCGGACCAGCATGGGTGCGTCGCCTGCGATGCGAACGAGGATGACATGGTGAATCGGAAAGCCCCTTCTCTCCTGCTGCACACGGTAATCACGGCCGTTCTTGCGACGAGCGCGCTGCCAGCGTTGGCCCTCGATCCGGCACCGCCGACCGCCGCCAAGGCGACGTACATTGCGCCCATTGTGCCGACAGCAGATCGCGCCGAAATTCCATTGCAGTTCGACGTTGGCGTCTTTGGTGGCGCGTCGATTTTCAGCGCGAAGTCGCGCCTGGGATTGGCGCACGACCCGCTGGATGTGCCGGGCAATTCTGGTGAATTTGGCTTGCGTGCTGGCTGGGTCGGGATGCAACGGCGCCTCGGCATCGAATTCGAAGCGCGCGACGCGTTCTACACGCTGCGATCGGGTAATTCCAAGGGGCAGGTGCTCGGCTTTCGCCTGCAGGGCCTTTGGAATTTCCTGCCGGAGGGCAAAGTGCAGCCCTTCGCACTCCTCGGCATCGGCGAAGAAGTGCTGATCAACGCCAAGGCGCAGTGCCCGCTGTACACGCCGCCGACGGATAACTGCCTGGCAATCAAGACGCCGCACAATATTTTAACAGGCGTACTGGGCGCGGGCGTGCGAATTCCGCTGACCTACCGGCTCGCCGCGCGCATCGACGCCCATTGGCTGCTGCAACAGGGGCGCGCCAAGGACGATCAAGCGGTACCGGCGGTTCCGGCGACCGCAGTGTCCAGCAACTGGGAATTTCTGGCTGGTTTGTCGTGGACCTTTGGCGGCGCACCGGAAGACACGGACAAGGACGGTATCCCGGACGAAATGGACAAGTGCCCGACTGAGCCTGAGGACAAGGACGGCTTCGAAGACACCGATGGCTGCCTGGACGCGGACAACGACAAGGACGGCATCGCGGACGAGAAGGACAAGTGCCCGAATCAATCGGAAGACAAGGACAACTTCCAGGACGACGACGGCTGCCCGGAACCCGACAATGATCGGGACGGCATCCCCGACGCGCAGGACAAGTGCCCGAACCAGCCAGAAACGCGCAACGGGTACAAGGACGACGACGGCTGCCCCGACGTGGCGGACTCGGACGACGACGGCATTCCGGAGGACAAAGACAAGTGCCCGAAGGTGAAGGAAGACAAGGACGGCTTTGAGGACGATGACGGCTGCCCAGATCCGGACAACGACAAGGACGGAATTCTGGACGCGAATGACAAGTGCCCGAACCAAGCGGAGACCAAGAACGGCCTGAACGACGAGGATGGCTGCCCGGATTCGCTGCCGCCCGCGGCGCAACGTCTCCTGGATCAGCCGATCGACATGCGGTTCCGCGGCGCTGAGTTGGTGCCCGGCGGCGACGACGTGTTCGACCCGCTGCTGGAACTGCTGCTGGAACACGAAGGCGTGAAGATGAACATCGCTGTGGCCGCAGAAACCGATGACGCGGCCGGCAAGGCGCAGGCCGAAGCGCGCGCGCAAGCAGTACGGGCGGCATTTGGCACCAAGGGCATCGAGGCAGACCGAATCAGCTGCACGGCGGGACCGATGGTCGCGACGACGGTCGAACCTGAAGACCCGAAAAAGGCTGCCAAGAACAAGGCCAAGAAGCGCGGCAAGAAGGAGACTGAGGTTCCCGCCGTCGTCCGTCCGGTCTCGCTGCGCATCCTGTAGGTCGGCGTACGGCAAAATCCAACGCCCAAAGCTTCACAAATCGCCACACTGTCACGGGCAACGACTGTGTGCGGTCCGTTTCCGACAGCTGGGCAGTTCTCCACAAGATCTCGCACACATCGACGAGCGCGGCCTTTGCGTGCATCGTTAGCCCTGCCGCAAGCTGAATCGGACCGAAGTGCTGGAAGTGGGTCGGAAAGTGCCGCTCCGTAGGGGTCGGACAAGTTGCCAGCCGACCAAAACCTGCGTATCCTCGCGGCACGTTCGCCCAAGAATCGCAGTTGTGGTCCACATTGGGCACAACGCGTGACGCGGGCCTTGCGATCTTTGCGTGGCTTGCTCAGTCTTTGGAAGACTTGGACAAGCGAGTCGTGGCGCCCCGCTTCGGCGGAAAGTAGTGCGGGACTGAAGTTGGTTTCGGATTTGTTCTTGGGAGGATACATGCGCTCTTTGTTTACCCGTCGCGTCTCAGCTCTGCTGGCGACGCTCTCACTGCCGGCCGCTCTGACGGTCGCGGCCACGTCGCCCGCGTTTGCGGCTGACGCACCGGCTGCAGCCAACCTGCCAGCCATTTCCGAAACCGGCGATCAGCCGAAGCCGGATCACTGGCCGATGAAGTGGGACTTGGGTCTGGGCGTCGGTTACGACGTCTTCTCCAAAAACACGGGATTGGGCAACTCTGACTACCTCGCGGACGGCTCCGGCACGCGCTTGGTGAAAGTCGGCGACGCGGTGGCTGTGGCCCTGCGCGGCACGGCGTGGCTCTTCCAGAACCTCGGCGGCATCGGCGACCTCGGCTTGGAATTGGAAGGCAAGTACGTGCCGACCAACCTGACCGGCATCAACGGTGCGACCGGTCGCGCGAACATCTTTGGCGTGCGCGCCTTGGCCATCTACAAGTTCCTCGATGAAACGGCCACCGTTCGCCCGTTCCTGCTCGCAGGCGGCGGCGTGGACATCTTCAAGTCGGCCGACTCGACCGCCACGCTGGCCGTCAAGAAGCTCTACGTGAAGGGCACCGCGGACGCGGACAGCGCGTGGATCCTCGGCGGCGGCGCGCAGTGGCAGGCGCTCCACGACATGGGCGTGCGCCTCGATGCGCGTTTTGTCAGCACAAAGGGCCTGACCGGCCACGCCATCACGGGCAACTTTGAAGGTCTGCTCTCGTTCGTCTACACGCTGGGTGGCAAACCGGGCGACAGCGACGGTGACGGCATCCTTGACCCGTACGACAAGTGCGCGGATCAGGCGGAAGACCGCGACGGCTTCCAGGACAAAGACGGCTGCCCGGAGCTGGACAACGACGGCGACGCCATCGCGGACGGCGAAGACAAGTGCCCGAACGACGCCGAAGACAAGGACGGCTTCGAGGATTACGACGGTTGCCCGGATCTGGACAACGACAAGGACGGCATCGCCGACAACCAGGACAAGTGCCCGGACAAGGCTGAGGACAAGGACGGATTCCAGGACGCCGATGGCTGCCCGGAGCCGGACAACGACAGCGACGGCATCCTCGACAAAGCTGACAAGTGCCCGAACACCGCGGAAGACAAAGACGGCTTCCAGGACGAAGACGGCTGCCCGGAGCCGGACAACGACGGCGATGGCGTGCTCGACGCGCAGGACAAGTGCCCGAACCAGGCCGAGACCAAGAACGGCTACCAGGACAACGATGGCTGCCCGGACACCGTTCCGGACGACCTCGCCAAGGTGCTGGAGACCAAGTTCACGGGCGTGAAGTTCAAAGGCATCACGCTGGAAGACAAGGCCAGCGAGGCCGTGCTGAAGCCGATTGCCGAAGTGCTCGCGAAGCACGAGGGCATCAAGGTGACGATCAAGCTCGTCTCCTACACGGAAGATGCGGCGGGCGCGCAGGCGCGTGCTGAGGCCGTGAAGCAGTGGCTGCAGCTCCGCGGCATCGACCCGACGCGCATTGAAGCGGTCGGTGAGACCGCGGCGACGACCGCTCCGCCGGCGACGACGGGTCCGGAAGTCAAAGCCGCTCCGGTGGAAGACGACAGCGCGAAGGACACCGGCAAGAAGGGCAAGAAGGCCAAGAAGGCGAAGAAGGCCAAGAAGGCCAAGGCGCCGAAGAAGGCCAAGGCCGCCAAGGGTGGTAAGGGCAAGAAGGGCAAGGCCGGCGCTGAAGGCCAGTCTGACGTCATCACCATCCAGCTGCGCTGAGCATTAGCAAGCAGGTGGGGGATGTCGCGCTCCGAGTGATTCGCCAAGCACTTCGGCACCATTCGTGAACCGCATCCCCCACCAGCTCTGCCTCCTGATTCTGACCGCGCCTCTGCTGTTGCAAGGCTGTGGTGCTCCAGAAAAAAAAGGTCGCACGGCCGCGAATCACGAGTTCGAGCGGACGATTCGCGCGGACGACGAACAGGTCACCGTGCGGGTGATTCCCGGCAAGGCGCACTGGATCGAACCAAACGACGTGCCCAAGACTGCGCCGATTGAGCGTAAGGTCCCACGCGGGGAGCCACCCGCCGCGATTCCGGAGCCGCAGCGCAGCGGGACTTCGCCGATTCGCAAAGGCGTGGTGCCGACGGGCATGTGTCCTGTGCGGCGGCAAAAAGCGCTCTTTCGCGACACCGCGCAGAGCTTCGCGGCGCGCAACCACGTCTCAGTCAACACGTTTCTGCGCTTGAACGGGCTGTCGATTCCGCCCAACGCGCCGCTGACGCACAAACGGCGCTACATCATGGCGTCGGGTCCGCACGGCGAGCACCTGGAAGGTGGACGGTCGATGGGGCCGACGACTTCGCAGTACATCGTGATCAACCCGTCGCGCGCTTGGGGGCAGCCGTTTGCGATTGACCTGATGAAGCGCGCCATTGCACAGGTGTATCAGAAGCTGCCGGGCGGCAATCGACCGGTTATCGAGGACGTTTCCATTGAACACGGCGGCTGTCTCGTGCCCCATCGCGAGCACCGCGGCGGTCTGGAGGCGGACGTAGGCTTCTTCCACAAGCAGCCGGTCAAACGTCTGGCGCACGCGACGCGCGAGAACTTCGACGCCCGCCGCGAGTGGCACTTCCTGCGCGTGCTGCTGGATTCTGGGCTGGTGACGCGGGTCATCGTCGACCGCAAGGTGCAGGCGATGCTGTATCGCGAGGCGCAGCGTCAAGGCGCGACGCCCGAACAGCTGTCGCGCTGGTTGCAATACCCGCGAACGACAAAGTGGGCGGCGATCATCGTGCACGGCGGTGGGCACGATAACCACACGCACATCAAGTTCAAGTGCCCGAAGGACGGCTGTGCGGCGCCCGTGGACATGCCGGACGTCGACGTTCAGGCGGACTTGCCGGAAGACGACGCGGAAACCGATGAAGAAGCGGATCCGTCAGACACCCCATAGCCGCGCCGCATTTCCGCCCGCAATCTGCGCGAACTTCACGTCGTCGACGATGCGCCGCGCCAGAACCGTACGCTCGCGCCCCATTTCATACGGGACAATTGGAAAGTCGGTGCCGTAGAGCACGCGATCGGCATGCTGCTCCAGCTGCGTCCAGTCGAGCGCGTCGGGAAAGTAGTCGGCGCACGCCATGGCCGTATCGAGGTAGAGGTGCGGAAACTCATCGCACAAGCGCAAGTAGTCGCCGTACTCGTCGGCGCCGATATGCGGCACGACCAAACGCAGATTCGGCAGTTGTTGCAGCACACGCCGCGTCCGCTTCACGTTGCAAATCGCGTGACAGTCCACGCCGTACGCGGCGCTCGACGGTTCGCGCCCTGCGTGGACGACCGCGGGGACGCCCAACTCCTGACACGCCGCCAGCACTTCTACGGTTCGCGGATCGTCGATCGCCACGCGCTGAACGTGACAGTGCAGCTTGATGCCGCGCAATCCGTGCACCGCAATCGCCTCTTTCACGATGCCCCGCGCGTCCGGTTCGCCCGGCAGCACGGTACCCACGCCGATGATCGAGGGCTCCGCCGTAGCCAACTGCCCCAGATACCGGTTCAACGTCCGCGACGCACCTTCCTTGTGGGCAAAAACCAAGGCGACCATGCGCGCGACGCCGTTCTGGTGGAGGTGCGCAATCGTCTCCTCTGACGACCCGCGAAACGCGATGTTCCAGGCGTGCGCGTCAAACCACCGGTGGAGCGCGGCAAAAAGCGGCTGGGGAAACAGGTGGACGTGGGCATCGATCATCGCCGACAGCGCGCCCTGCTCTATCCGCCGCGCCTCGCGCGCTGCCTCTTCCGGCGTCGGCGCGGCCAACGGGTGCACCGGCGGGACGTGCATGTGGTCGGCGCAGCACGGTTGAAGTTGTGACAGGTTGGTGTGCATGCGCGCCATGGTAGCCCAGATGCGTCGTCCGTGGCATCCTCCGGGCCTCACTTCTTGGAGGTCTCATGCGCCGTGCCGTTGCCAGTCTGTCCTTTCTTGCCGTTGCCGCCTGTGGGGGAACGCCGGCTCAGATCACCTCCGTGGCTGAACCCGTGAAACAACCCGCGGCGACTGTGAACGTGTCCCTGGCCGACGTCGGCTTGGACGCGGGCGCGCTCGACAAGACGACGGACCCGTGCACGGACTTTTATCAGTTCGCGTGCGGCGGCTGGATCGCGAAGACGGAAATTCCTGGCGACGAGGCAGCTTGGTACCGATCGTTCAACGAGATCGACAAGCGCAATGAAACCGCGCTGCGCGAGATCCTCGACAACGTGGCCAAGGACGGGGACAGCAAGCTGGGCAAGTACTACGCGGCGTGCATGGACGAAGCGGCTGTGGAAGCGGCGGGCGTGACGCCGCTGGCGGACCTGCTGAAGGAGATCAAGGCGCTCAAGGATGTGAAGCAGGTGCCGGAACTCGTCGGCAAGCTGCACCGGCGCGGCATCCAACCGCTGTTCCGGCTCTCCGCCGAGCAGGACATGGGCGACGCGACGCGCGTGATTGCCTCTCTGGATCAGGGCGGCTTGGGCATGCCCGACCGCGACGACTATCTGAAGGACGACGAGCGTTCCGTGAAGTTGCGCGCCGCGTACCGCAAGCACGTGCAGGCGATGTTGGAGCTGGCGGGCTGGAAGCCCAAGGACGCGGTGACGGCGACGGACGACGTGGTGAACCTGGAAACGGCGCTGGCGAAGATCTCGAAGACGCGCGTGGAACGACGCGATCCCAAGGGCCTGTACAACAAACTGACGCGGGAACAGCTCGTCAAGGCCAACGCGAAGTTGGACTGGAACGCGTACTTCTTGCCGCTGGACATCTCGCCGACGGACGTGAACTTGACGTCGCTGACGTTTTTTGCGGGTCTGGACGACGTGCTGACGGCGACCAAGGTGCCAGCTTGGAAGAATTACCTGAGCTGGCGCGTCGTGCGCGGGCTGGCCGATGTGCTGCCGAAGCGTTTTGTCGACGAGGCGTTCAATTGGAAGAAAGCGGTGACGGGCCAAGCGGAACAGAAGCCGCGCTGGCGGCGCTGCGTGCAGGACACGGACGATGCGCTGGGCGAGCTGCTGGGACAGAGTTTTGTCGCACTGCACTTTGGCGGCGCGAGCAAGCAAGCGGCGACGGAACTCGTGGGGGCGATTCGGGCGGCGTTTGGCGACAACCTGAAGACGCTCGTGTGGATGGACGCGGCAACGCGCGAGAAGGCGTTGGACAAAGAGCAGGAGATGGCGTTCCTGATCGGCTTCCCGGAGAAGTGGCGCAAGTACACGTTCGAGACCGACGGCAAGTCGTATGCGAAGAACGCGATGGCGGCGGCGGTGTTTCAGGTGGGCTACGATCTGGCGCGCATCGGCAAGCCGTTGAACCGCGAAGAATGGCAGATGAGCCCGCCGACGGTGAACGCGTACTACGATCCGCAGCGCAACCACATGGTCTTCCCAGCGGGCATTCTGCAGCCGCCGTTTTTTGACGCGAAGTTCAGCCCCGCGGTGAATCTGGGCGGCATCGGCATGGTCATCGGCCACGAACTGACGCACGGCTTTGACGACGAAGGCGCGCAGTTCGACGCGAAGGGCAACCTGAAGAACTGGTGGGCGCCGGAAGTGGAGAAGCAGTTCAAGGGGCGAACCGATTGCGTCGCCAAGCAGTACAGCGGCTTTGAAGTGCAGCCCAAGCTTTTTGTGAACGGCGAGCTGACCAACGGCGAGAACATCGCGGACATGGGCGGCTTGAAGATGGCGCTCGCGGCGCTGCACAAACTGCACGAGAAGGCGACGGAACTGAAAGTCGCGGACGGGTACTCGGAGGAACAACAGCTGTTCCTCGCCAACGCGCAAGCGTGGTGCGGCAAGATGCGCCCGGAAATGGAACAGACGCAAGTGAAGACGAACCCGCACTCGCCGGCGAAGTTCCGCGTGAACGGGCCGATGTCGAACTTGCCGGAATTCGCGGCGGCGTGGCAGTGCAAGGCGGGAACGGCGATGAACCCGGTCAGCCGATGCGGAGTGTGGTAGCAGGAGGCGAAAATGCAGATGCGGAAGGCGTGGATGGTCGTTGGCGTGCTCGGCATGAGCGCGCTTGCGTGTGGCACCAAGGCGACGGCGACGAGCGAAGACGACGCGATTGTGACGGCGGACACGACCGGAACGGACGCTGTGACCGCAGACGCTGCGGATGTTGCTTCCGTGGACGCAGCGCAGGAAGTTTCCATCGCGGTGGAGACCTGCACGGAGCCCGGCGGCGCACCTTTTGTGGAAACGACGCAGCCGGATGTGACGCGCAAGAAGTTCGCGCTCTCGCTCTTTCATTTCAACATCGAGTACGTCATCGGCGGGCTGGAGTACATCGACGCCGCAGGCATCTCCAGCACGTTCACGAGCAATCCGGCCAACGTCGGCTGGACCAACGACAAGGTCGAGGACTTCATCGTTCGCGAGACGTTCCTGCCGATGCTGCAGATGTACGAGAAGCACCCCGGCTGGGGCGTGAACCTGGAAATGCAGGCGTACATGGTCGACGTGATGGCGGCGCGGCATCCGGACGTGCTCGCCCTGCTCCGCAAGTTGGCGCAGCGCGGTCAGGCGGAGCTCGTCAGCTTCCATTACAACGATCAGCTCTTTCTGGCGTTTCCGCGCGAGGACCTGCATCGCTCGATTGCCGCGACGAAGGAAACGTTCAAGAAGCACTGCCTGCCGCTTTCGGGCGTCGTGTTCAATCAGGAAGGTCAAGCCGGGGAAGGTCGGCAGCAGATGCTGGTAGCCGAGGGGTACAGCATCGGCGTGCATCCCAAGAACCTGTTCTTCTACGTGCAGCAGGGGATCCCCGATCCGTGGCCGTACTACGCTTCCGAGGGCGGCGACCTGATCGTGGGCGCGGCGGGCGTGGACGCGGCGTCGGGCATCAACCTGGCATGGAACTTTTTTGACGACGGCGAGCTGCGCGCGGCACCCGAAGTGTCGGGGCAGGAGCTGAACCCGTATTTTGCGACGACTGCGGCGCACGACCCGGCACGCGTGGCAGCGTTTGAAGCGGACCTGGAGAAGACCGAGAAGTCC
Organism: uncultured Myxococcales bacterium; assembly: GCA_903896545.1. Lineage (GTDB taxonomy): Bacteria > Myxococcota_A > UBA9042 > UBA9042 > UBA9042 > CAIYBN01. Next base: position 27,741 of record CAITYF010000238.1, read on the forward strand.
GGCTACTTCATGGCGCGCATCAGCGACTACGTGCGGCACCTAAAGGCGGAAAAAGTCGAGCAGAAGCCTGCGCCGGCGCTGCTGGACGGCACGTGGCAGCCCAGCAGCACGGACTCGATCCACCGTTGGCTCGGCGGACGTGGGCTGTGGGGCTCGGATGAGAACGACTTTGAAGTGCGCAAAGGCAACTACGAAGTGCGGACGCGATTGGCTGCGCTCGAAGTCCTCGCGGCGGCAGCCAAGAAAGCCGGCAAAAGCGTGGAGAATCAGGACGCCCGCCTGGCGCAACTGTGGAAGCAGCTGTGGCGTGTGGAAGTCAGCGATTGTTCCGGCGTGAACCCCTGGCTGGCCGAGGTGCAGTTTGCGTTGGAGCGCAATCCCAAGATTCTTGGGGATATCGACGTGCTCGCGACGGAACTGAAGACCGGACTGGGCTGGAAGAACGCGCAGGTGAATCTGGCGGCGGCAACAGCGGAGGACAAGGCGGCGGTCGCGGAGACGTGGCCGACAGTCGACGCGCCGGCGGATGTGTCCACAGTGACTGTGAAAGTGGACGGGCGCGACGTGAAGACGACGTGGCTGCAAGTGTCACCGACGCGTTGGCGCGTGCAGATCGCTTTTGGCGCAGCGAGCGCGGACAACGATCCATTTGGCCGCGAACTAAAAGTGACGTTCCCGCGCTTTGCCAACGTCATCGAATACAGCCCCGGTCTGCTGGACGACGTGGTCCGCACCTACCCGTTCAGCGCGTTTTCCTTCAAAGACGACCACGTTTGGCTGCCGATCCCGAACGGCATCGTCGGTCTGGGCAACGGCTGGTACGTGATCAAGCACGCGCGGTCCGAGCACGTCGCGGCGCGCATCAATTTCACCGCGCCGACGATTGGCTTCTGGGACGAGACCGTGCCGCTGGCGTTGACGCCAACTTGGCAGTTCGACGTGCTCAAGGGCACAGCGGACGACGCGTTGAAGGTCGGCCTGGAGCTCAACATCGCGCCGACCGTGAACCTGTAGGCCGAGGAAACCATGCTGCGTCTGCTTGTTCTCATCGGAGTCGTCTTTGCTGTGGCGGCGTGCGAACCGACGCCGTCGCCATCGGGCTTTGACGCGCAGACGTTTGAAATCCAGGCAAGCGACAGCATCCTCGGCGGAAACGACGTCACGGCGACCTCAGCCGACTTGTCCGGCACCTGGGTGCTGGTGACCGACTGGTCGACCTGCGTGACCATCGGCGAGGAGATCGAGCTGCGCAACTACTCGCTCTCACGCCTGGAAATTGTTCAGGACGGCGTCCAGCTGCGGGAGACGCGCGAGGATTGCAGCGTCGCGAACACGCCGCTTCTCGGTCTGACGACGGTGGTCCCACCCGCGGCGGTCGCCTCGGCAAATCCAATGTTCACGACGGCATTTGTGCCCACGACAGGCGTTGGCGCCCCCTACACCAGCGGGCTGGAAGTTCAAATGTGGGGGCTGAAGTTCACCAACCCGGTCGTCGAGGCGATGCCGACGGATGCCAGTGACCCGCGCGTGATCGACGCCGACAACGACGGCCATCCAGGCGTGACGCTGAAGGTCGGCGGCGTCTGCGACCTCTACGCGGTGCAGCGCGCGATGATGGTGCGAACCGGCACGCAGGGTGCCGACGGGAACTTCAGCGGCGAAGGCTCGCGCTCCGTCGTTCAGGTCGCACTGGGCGCAAGTCAGGGATTCTGCGCTCAGGCGTTCACGACGGTCAGCAACCAGACGAACAACCACTGGAAGCTGCTCCGCGTCGACAAACAGGGCATGAACCTGGATCAGGACGGCGACGGCAACGTTTCGTGTGCGGAAATCGTGCAGAATCAAGCGGTCTTCACCAACTGGATCGAGCCCGACGACACCCGCTGCGCCGCGATCAAGAAGTAGCCGCGCCTCAAACCAGCGCCCGGACGAAAACGATCGCGAAACCGTGACAGAGCGCGCGCCCCGTGACTGGCGACAGCTTGCGTTTTCTGGCAGATTACGCCCGCCGTCGCGAGCTTGACGGCTTTTTTCGGAGTCAGCCGTGTCGACCGTCCTGCACTATAAGAGCAACCTTCGCGACATCTTCTTTAACCTTTTTGAATTCCACAACATTGGCAAGACGTCGCTGGGCCGTGGGCCGTTCGTCTCAATGGACGAAGCGTCTGCGCGTGACGCGCTCACGGCGTACGAAGAGTTGTGCAGCACCGAACTGGCGTCGAGCTGGGCGGATGCCGACCGCGTCGGCTTGGAAGTGTCCAAGGACGGCGATGTGACGCTGCCCAAAAGCCTCAAGAAGTCGCTGAAGACCTGGTACGATGCCGAGTGGTTCCGCTTGGAAATGCCGGAGCACTTGGATGGCTACGGCGCGCCGCCGTCGGTGAACTGGTCGGCGTTTGAGATGACCGCGGGCGCGCATCCGTCGCTGGCGTTCTACCTGTTCGGAACCGTGATGGCGCGCATCGTCGACCGTCTGGGCACGGAAGAGCAGAAGAAGCTGTTCTTGAAGCCGCTGTGTGAAGACCGCTGGGGCGGCACGATGGTGCTGACGGAACCAGACGCCGGTTCGGACGTCGGTGCGGGTCGCGCGAAAGCGAAGCACATCGAAGGCGACATTTGGGAAATCGAAGGCACCAAGCGCTTCATCACGAACGGCGACTACGACGGTCCGCCGAACATCGTGCACATGGTGCTGGCGCGTCCCGAAGGCGCGGATGTGGGCACCAAGGGGCTGTCGCTCTTCATCGTCCCGAAATACTGGGTCAATGCCGACGGCTCGATGGGCGAACGCAATGGCGTGCGCGTGTCCAAGGTCGAGAAGAAGATGGGCATCAAGGCGTCGGCGACGTGCGAGCTCGTGCTCGGCGATGGCGATGTGCCGGCGCGTGGCTACCTGATGGGTGGCGTGCACGACGGCATCCGCCAGATGTTCCACATCATCGAACACGCGCGCATGGCCGTGGGCATGAAGTCGATGGCGACGCTCTCGACGGCGTACCTCAACGCGTTGGCGTATGCCAAGGACCGCGTGCAGGGACCGGACCTGAAGGAAGCCGCCAACAAGAAGGCGGAGCGCGTTGCCATCATCCGCCACCCGGACGTGCGGCGGATGCTCATCGCGCAGAAGGCCCACGCGGAAGGCATGCGCGCGCTGGGTCTGTACATCGCGTGGCTGCAGGATCAGGTGGAAATCCTGGGCGGCCACACGAACAAGGACGCCGCGAAGATGGACGCGCGCAACGACCTGATGCTGCCGCTTTTGAAGGGCTACTGCTCGGAGAAGGCGACGGAGATGCTGGTGTTGTCGCTCCAGACGATCGGCGGTTCTGGCTACATTCAGGACTTCCCGTTTGAGCAGTACATCCGCGATCAGAAGATCGACAGCTTGTACGAAGGCACGACGGCGATTCAGGCGTTGGATCTCTTCTTCCGCAAGATCGCCCGCGATGGCGGCCAGACGCTGCAAGGTCTGATGGAAGAAGCGATGGCGGTCGCGCAGGGCACCGACGGCGGCGATGAGCTGGCGGCCGAGCGCAAGGCGCTGCTCAAGGCGCTGGGCGACGTCCAAGGGATGCTGATGGCGATGCTGGGCAAGCTCAACGAGTCGGTCTACCACGTGGGCATCCACGGGACGAAGATTCTGTTCGCGCTCGCCGAGACGGTCATTGCCTGGTTGCTGATTCGCCACGCGGCCATCGCCGTGGAGAAGCTGCCGACGGCCAAGGGCGCGGACATCGCTTTTTATCAGGGCAAGATCGCTTCGGCGAAGTGGTTCTGCTCGCAAGTGCTCCCGGCGCTGACGCTGACGCGGAAGTTGATCGAAGGCTCAGAGCTGTCGATCATGGAAGTGCCGGACGAGGCGTTCTAGTTTCAGATGTGGCGAAGGACTCGGCACGAAGGCGCTTTTCCGCTTCGTGCCGGGCCCTCCCAGGCCAAGCGCCCTCCCCCGCCGAAACCCACGCGATCCGCATCCAGATTCCCTAATCCTATCAAGCCGTCACAGCCATCATCACCCACCGATCCACAGTCTGCATCGCGGCGTGGACACGCGCGCCAGCAGCGAGCGCGTTTCGCGCCAGCCGCTCTGACCACGTGA
>CAITYF010000239.1 GCA_903896545.1 uncultured Myxococcales bacterium
CGGGAGGCCAAGGAGAGGCGCGCGGGAAACGTCGGGCGGCGCAACGCGAAGACGCGGCCTGCAGTGGAGGCGTGAGACCGGGGATGGCGGCGGATGCGGAATTCACCGGATTCAGGCGGATTTGGGGAGCCGGTGACAGTACCGCCCCGGCAAGCAGGACTGGGTCGCGGTTCAACTCGGCGGCGGCGGTGGCAGCTACAGCCGCGGTGACCTGGCGATGAACTACGCAGGTCCAGACTTGGGCGTCAGCGTCGGACATACATTTGGCGCGGTTCGCCCGTATCTCACGGCGACGGGCGCCTTTTCGCAGCCATTTCAAGTGGACAACCAAACGCCGGGAAGCACAGCTCAGGCTGACATCGACCAGTACACGAGTCGGGTTTATTACGCGATCGGCGGAATTGGCGTGTGCGGCGACACGCCAAGTGGCGTTGAGCTCTCGGCGGAACTGAATACTGGCGTGGGCTGGCAGCCGCACGGACGGACCAACGGAATGTTCTCTCTCTCCGGGGGCTTGCGTTATCGCTTTGGTGCGCCGCGCAAAGTGGCGCCGCTACCGCCCAACTTGGACGATGAACCGGAGGATGACGGCGGCGGCAGTTGAGGCAGGCGCGCTGTGAACCCGTCAGTTCGCGTCACTTCACACTCAGCACTTTGAACTGAAATGTCGCGCGCATGCCGGTCACCGTCACGAGCACCGTGGAGCGCAAAATGTCCCATTGTGGCCGCCCGATCGCGCCGCAGCACGCTTCTGAAGGTTGGCGAAAAGCGCCCGAAAGTTCAAGAAACTTGGGGATGCCGACGCTCCCAGAGGGGCGCTGAGCGCGGCAGGGGCGCGCAAGTCCGATGAATCCTCCGCCTCTGGCTGCTGACTTACATGCGCCTGACAAGTGCCCGGCTTCGCCCGGCGGCTGGGGCTGTGCTCGCCGCTCAGTAGCTCAGCGTGCCATTGAGCGTGACCGGCGTGTCGTACGAGGCACCGTACGGGTTGTAGTGCGAGATCACGGTCTTCGTGAAGGTAATCGTGCGCTTGACGGTGTCGATGGCGACGCCTTGCGACGCGGAGGTGCATCCCAGCCCGCACGTGTTGGTCGTGTCAAAGCTGGTGTAGTCGGCGTGTCCTGTTGTCAGGAGGACACGTTTGAACGCGGTTGCATCGGCTTCATCCCACACCACGGTCAGAATCAGCGTGTCCGGCGCAGACGCGGCGCGTTGGGTGAATTCAACCGAGACATTGCCCCCGGATTTCAGTTCGACCGGCTTGGGATTTACCCCGTCATTATGCGCGAAGCAGGGCGTCATGAACGCAGGCCCACCGGAAAGCGAAATGCCCGCCGTGCAGGTATTTGTGGTTGTATCCGCGGCGACCGTGTCCCCGGCGGTGGCGCCGTCTCCCGTCGTCGAAGCGTCGGTTGTCGCCGTGTCGTTGGCGGTGGTCGTGTCATCGGCGGCAGACGAAGCGGTGGTACTTCCGCAGGATGCAAGAAGCAGTGCGGCGCAGAGGTGAATCATCTTGTTCATGGGGGGCTCCTGAATAGGAAGATGCAGTGGTTGAAGATGTGCCCCGACGTGAGCAGACCCAAGGGTTGCAGCGGGCACGTGGTGACACAGACGCCTCCTGACGTTTCAGCCATGGTAGAGAGTCCATTTTGCGCCAGCAAGTGCCGGACGTCATGGAATTATCACCAGTGTTGCCGATGGAACGGAGCATTTCAGGACGATTTCAACTCGCGAATATCGGGGCTGTGGGGCAGAGGTCGGCGGGGGCCCGGCGAACGCTGCGTGGACGTAGTTCGGTTGGTATTGCCGGTTGGCGTGGCCAAAGCGCTGGGCCAATTGCAGTGGCTGTGATTTTGGAGTCGCTCACCCGCTGTCGCGTTACGCGAAGGGCAAATCTCAACCGGGCACTTGCCGCCCGTCGCCGTTTGGTCGCAGGCGCAGAGCAGGGATGTGCTGTGTGGAGGTCGGTTACCAGCCGCTTGTCGGTACGCCCGAGACTACACCGCTATTGTCGTCCCCAAAGCATTTCACGCTGTTGTCCGTCAGCACGCCACAGACATTATCCTCGCCCGCGCCCAGCGACAGCCACTTGGTATTCGCGGGCGGCGTCGACGAGCCAAACGAAGTCAGCGTCCAGCACACCATCGTGTTGTCCGACTTGATGGCGCACGCCATGTTGCCCGCGCTGATCGCGATGAAGCTTCCGGTGCTGGGCGCGTTGCTGACGGCGTAGTAGCTGTCGTTACCCCAGCACTTGATGCCGCCGCTCGTGCGGATGCCGCAGCTGAAGTAGTCGCCCGCGGTGACTTGCTTGAACGTCTCGCCGACGGGCACGGTCGTTTGGCCGTAGGTGTTGCTGCCCCAGCACGCGGCGGTGCCGTCGGCCCGGATCGCGCAACTGTGGTCAAAGCCGCACGAGACCTGGGTAAACGCGCCGGTGGGCACGCCGGTGATCGTCGTGGTGCCGCTGTAGGACCAGCACTGCAGCGTGCCGTCGGTCTTGATGATGCACGCGTGCGGGTTTCCGACGGACACTTGCTTGACGCCCGTGATGGTCTTGTTCGTCAGCGCGGTGGGTTTGTTGGCGCCCCAGCAGTTCATGCTCCCACCGCTCGTGACGACG
>CAITYF010000240.1 GCA_903896545.1 uncultured Myxococcales bacterium
ACGTGAGACGGGGATGGCGGCGGATGCGGAATTCACCGGATTCAGGCGGATTTGGGGAGCCGGTGACAACGCTACCCGACAGCGTGATGACGAGGCCGCGCGCCTCCTCCTTCACCGCCGCCAAACGCGCGAGTGACGCCTGTGCAACTGCTGCCCGACGATCCGCTTCCTGCCGCGCGTGCTGCTCGGTTGTCAGTTGCCCAGCGACGTTCGCAGCGGTCGCCTGTGACTCCGCGGCGCGACGATCCGCCTCCTGGTGTGCGCGCTGTTCAGTTGTCAGCTGCCCCGCCACGACCGCCGCATTCGCCTGAATCGCCCGCAGATCCGTCGTGGAACGCGTCAGGTCCCCCTTCGTGCGGGCAAGCTCCGCCTTGGTTTGCTCGACGAGCCTTGCCTGAGTCGCTGCCAAATCCGCCTGCGCTTGCTGTTTTGCTTTTTCTTCTGAGGCGATGCCGGCCCTGCCTTCGGCAATCTCCGCCTTGCGCTGCGCCACGTACGCGAGGTCCAAGGTGTGGAAACCCTGTGGGTCGTCCTTCCACGCTGCTTCTGCCGCCAGAAGCGCCTGATGGGCTTTGTGCAGTTCAGCCGGCGTGAGCTTTGCCGCAGGGCCGCGACTCGCCGTGTCATAGGCCAAACGGGCATCGCGCAACTCCGCCGGAACGACGGCCGCACACGCGGTCAGCAGGGCGAACGCCGCTGCGGCGACCAATTTGTAGTCATTCATAGTCTTTTCCTTTCGCGCGATTAGCGCGTTTCCGTCTGCAGGGTGCGAACGCGATCGACCGCACGCGCGGCTTCCGTCTTCTCGATCTGCTCGTGGGCGAGGACCAACGCCAGTTCCGCGTCGGCCTCGGCGCGCATCAGAAGCGAGACGGCTTTTTCCTTGTCACCGGATTTCGCCAGCTTCTGTGCCGCGTCCATTTCTTCTTTGGCCAATTGCAAATGCAAAGACGCGCGCGGCACTTTGGCCGCACCTACTTCCTCCGCAGCGCGAATGGCTGAAGCAGAGTTGTCGGTTTGCAGCGCTTGCGCGCCGCCGCAGCCCAACGCGCAGACCGCGATGAGGGGAGTGAAAAGTCGCATATCCGTTCTCCAAAATGAGGCAATTGCCTTCCCACACAAGGTAGGTTCGGGCGTTCGTGCGACCATGAGATAGTTCGGTCGGATGCGTAGGGTGCGGCGAAGGTTGCCGCGGAAAGTCCTACGTCAAAGCGCAGTTGCGCGCGCTGTGGCATAGGGCGATGACCGCCGGGTGGCGTACCTTCTGTTCCAGGGACCACGCGTAGAAATTTTGCCGGAGCTGCGGCGCGCGTCCGATCAAGTGCAATTGATGCTGGCGGAGGAGAAACGGCTCCAGGATCTCTGCAGTGACGAGGACGCCCAGACCCGCTTCGGCGAGCGCGCTGGCCAGCGCTGTGTCGTCCAATTCCGCGACAACTCTGGGGGAAATTCCCAAGGCATCGCACCACTCGTCCAGACTTCGACGGAGACTGGAGTGCAGGCCGGGATACAGAAAAGGCGCTTCGTGCAGCGAACCCGGAAAGTTGTCGCTCAGCTTCTCCGCCCATTCCGCCGTGGCGAAAATGCCCGCCGCGCAATCGCCCAACGGGTGACTGAATACGCTCACCGGTGACGTCGGTGGCGCGGGCGAGTCGGTCAGCACGACGTCAATCGTGCCGGCCGCGAGCTCAGCCAGGAACCCCTGCGGTTGCAAATTTTGGTGGCAAGTGACGTGGACACTCGGTTCAATCGCAAAAACGGGAGCCAAGAAACGTTGCACCAGAGACCGCGGCAGCGTGTCCGAGACACCCACAATCAGGCGCAGCGTGCGTCGCTGTTGCCCAGTCGCCATTGCCTCCATCAGCGCGTCGCCGGTCGCAAAAATACTGTCAGCGTAGCGGAAAGCCACACGCCCCACTTCGGTGAGGACCAAGCCGCGCCCCTGGCGCTCAAACAGCTTGTGCCCCAACATCTCCTCCAGTTGGTGGATCTGCACGGAAATGGTCGGTGGCGCGAGGCGCAACTCCACGCAAGCACGGGCGATGCTGCCTTCCTTGGCCACTTTCCAGAAATACAGCAGGTGGTGATAATTAAGCCAATTCACGTGAGTTGTCCTTTGGTTTAGAACCAAACGCGAAGGCCTGCGTTGAAGTCGATGGGATGGAATTGCACAAAGTCGATGACCCAAAGCCGTGGTGTCCATTCCAGAAACACGTCGAGAGGCAGCGGCTTGAACTGCATTGCGACGCCGAGATTGCCGTGGACCGCGAATGCCGCCGAGCCTGCGCCAAGTCCCAGGTCGAGCCCGGCGCCCCAGTACCAAGGGAGGTCAAACAGCCCGGATCGCACGAGTGCGCCAAAAGTGTTCAGGTAATCGGCGTGCGCCAAGAAGCCAGAGTAGCCTGTCGCATAGCCGTAGTAATACCGATTGTGGGCAGCCGAGTAGGCGCGATACTGCCCGTAATCAAAAGCGTAAAGGCCGAATTGCAGCGCATGGCCAGGCGATGGATTGAATTTGAGGGACAAGCCAGGACCGTAGGCGAACTCGACGCCAATGCCGAACTTCTTGTCCTTGCCGATTTCGCCTGCCGTGGCGGTTTGCGTCAAGAGAAGCGTCGCTGCGATGAGCAACGCCCTTAGGCCGCCGGAGAGCCGGCGCTTGCGAGGCGAAAGAGGAGACATGCTGGATCACTTCTCGGCAGACGCAGCCGATTGATGGACGGGAGTAGCCGCGTACAAATTGGAAGGACACGCGCGAAATTCCGAGTTTGCGGATCGCGAGCCGTGCCACACAACTGACTGCGGGTACCAAGTGCGTTGACGCCTTGCCCCCGCACACAGGGTAGGTGAAGGACGGCGCGTGTCAAGGCGGTGTGGCGCTGGAAGGGCTTGGGAAATTCGAAGGTTTGGCGACGTGCTCCTCACCGGAATATCTCATGGTCGGTGGCCCACGGCGATCCTAGCTTGACAAAGCCGACGACGGCAGAGGCGAGGCCAATTGTGGAGTCTTGGAATATTGCGCTTTTGATTCTCGGATCGGTTCTGGTGGGCGCGTTGCTGCCACTGCTCGTGCAGCTCCGCGCAACGTTGCGCAGCGCGCAGTCGCTCCTGGATGAAAGTCGCCCGCGGGTCGCGAAGACCCTGGATGAGTTGCTGCTGGCAACGCGGGACGTGCGCGGTCTCGTCGCCGATGCCAATGCCGCGCGACCTCAAGCCGCTGCATTTCTGGAGAGCATCGCGGGGCTGACGGAAACGTTGAATCAAGTTCAGGCGTCGGTTCGCACCGCGTCAGTCGTTGGCGCGGCGGTTGCCCCGGCGATCGCGGCAGCGATTCAAGCCTTTCGCACCATTCGCGCAGAAGACGCGCAGAACCAACGTCTTGCACCAGATGGCGCGAGCGAAGCAGCAGCGGATCTCCGCTCGTAAGGACACGTGATGAGTGACAAAGAAAATAACGGATTTACCGGCGGTCAGATGGTCATTGCGCTGGTTGGTGGTGCCGCCCTCGGCGCGGGGGTTGCGCTGCTCCTGGCGCCGCGGTCCGGGGCGGAAACGCGCGCTGAGATTCGTGCGTTGGCCGACTCGACGCGCACCCGTGCAATGCGCCTTCCCCACGCCGTCGCCGGCGCGGTCGAGGCGGGCGCGGAGTCGCTTTCAGGCTCGTTGAACGACGCCGTGAAGGCTGCCAAGACGGCGGCTCACGCGTAGTCGCTGTTCCGCGCAGCGGTTCGCCAAGCCTTTTGGCTCGAACCGCTGCGCCCCGCGACGCATCGAGCGTCTCCGAGGTCTTTGATGTTGCCGACAATTGCCGCCGTGCTGTTTGTTCTCTGGCTTCTGGGTTTGGTGACCGCGCACACGATGGGCGGCTTCATCCACATTCTCGTCGTGCTTGCGGTGATCGCCGTGCTCGTTCGGGTGATTCAGGGGCGGCGGTTGTAGCGCCTACTTCCCGCAGAAGCTCGACCCGGTCGGCGCGTTGCCGCTGATGTAGCACGGCGTGATGCACCAATCGCCCTTGGGTTCCCACATTTTGCCGCCCTTCGGGTCGCCCGGCGTCTTCTTGCCGATGCACGCGTCGCCGCTCTGGTAGCAGGTTGTCACCGCCGGTCCCACGCCGCCGATGCTCTCGTTGGGCCAGTTGATTTTGCCCACGTACCACATATCCAGCGCCTTCAATTCGATGCCCAAGCCCGCCGGCTGATCCGGATGCGGCTGGTTGTATTCCGCCGCCAGATTGCCGCACACGTACACGCGCACAATCGCCCACGAATGCTCCAAGCCCTTGTCATTCCAGTAGTGCACGCCCAGCGGGTACACGTGCGTGTCGCTCAGCGTGCCTTCCGGCGCGGGCAAGCTGACATTTTCGGGCCCCGCGCCGTCCGTGTCGTCCAGGTCCAACTTCGGCGATTGCTGATCGGTCGACGCGACGCCCCAGTGCGGCGTCGGCACCCACCAGAAGCAGTCAAACGTCGTGTCAAACCAAGGATCCGGGTCGCCATCGCAGTCGATATCCGGCTGGTTCGCCAACTGGTGCGCCAAGTGCAGGTCCACATCCGCGCCGACCGTGTCGGTCTCGTCGTCGTCCTTGGGCGTGTGCCACAGCAGCTCCGCGTGCAGGCAGTCGGACGGCGTCACGATGACCGTCGAACACGCCTCGGTGCACGCCTGCACGCCCTTGTCGTCCGTCACGCTCAAACAGAAGTCGTACTGACCCGCCGCGTTCGTCACGAAGGTCGGCTCTGGCGACGAGGAATTCGGCAGGAACTTCTGCGTCGACCCAACCGGCTGCTTCTTCACGGTCCACTTGTACTTCGCGATCGTCCCGCCGCCCGGCGCCATCGAATTGGACCCCGACAAGTGCAGCACCGTCTGCGGCACGACCTCCTCGCCTTCCTTGATCTTGATGACCGCCTTGGGGCAGAGCGCTGTCACGCCAACGCCCGTCAGCTTCGTCTGCGCGGGTTCCGCGTTGGAATCGACTTCCAGCAGCGCGATGTCGCTCACGACTGTTCCGCTCACTTCCACGCTCAATTCGGCCGGCGTGTACGTCGCGTGCAGCTTGTACATCGCGTTTTTGGCGATCGCCAACGGCGCTTCGGCGCTCGGCGTAGCATCACCGGCAAAATCCAGCACGAACGCTGGGTTCGCGCCTTCCAGCAGCCGGATGGACGTGACACTCAGGTCGGCGTCGCCGCAGTTCTGCACGTCGATCTCCGCCGTTCCGACTTGGCCCACCACGACCGCGCCAAACGGCACTTCCGGCGACTGCAGAATCTTCAGGCAGGGCACGTTGCCATTTGCGCTCAGCTGCACTTTGCTCAGCGGCGTCGACGTGTCGTTGGACGTGATGTCCAGCGTTCCGAACTTCTTCGCCGTGTCCGTCGCGCTGAACACCACCGTCCACGTGGCACTTTTGCCCGGCTCCAGCGACACCGGCGGATTCAGCGTGAAGCTTCCCGGACTCGTGTGCGTCGTGCCGTCGGCCATGTCCAGCGCAAAACCGGCATCGTTGCTCAGCGCCACTTTGCTGATGACGAGCGGCGCGTCGCCCGAATTCAGCAGCGACACCTGCTTCACATCGGACTGCTTGCCCTTGAGCACGTGGCCAAAATCCAGCGTCTTCGGGTTCAGCGTCAGACTCGGCTTGCCGAGCTTGGTCGTCAGCGCGAAGCACAAGCCAGCCGCGGGCAAGGCTGGATCGCCCGACGCTTTGACGCAGACCTTCGCGTCATGCGTGCCGGCGTCGAGCTTCTTGTAGTGAATCTTGAAGGTTTCCGACGTGACCGTGTTCGCCCAATCGCCGCCAGCGGGCACGATCGGCTGCCATTTGTCGCGCATCAGATTGCAAGGCGTGCCGTCCGCGGCCGCGCACGAGTACGCACTGCTCGCATCGAGCGGCGTGAGCGTGATGTCCGAGACGCGGAGAACCGCGGCGGTCGTCACAGAAATCGTGTTGCTGATGCGGAATTCCAGGTCGAGCGATTCGCCGATCTGCAGGCCGCCGACCTGCACGTCTACGCTCGCGGCGTCGACGATCGCGCGCGCAGGCGTGACCAAACGCACGTCCGCCTGTGCACGGCAGTCGGTCCGATCGCCGCCATTGAGGCAGGCTTCGAGCGCCGCGCTCGTGCTCGCCTTGCTCGAACAGCCGATGGCCAGCGCGGCCCACGCACACAACCAGAGTATCCAATGAAACCGCATACCGGAACCTCCAAACAGCGTCCATCGTGCGGTATGCGGCGGGCTGTTGCAAGCCAATGCGTCAGATGTCGCTCGCTTGTGGCAGTTCCAGCGGCGGTTGCTGTGCGTGTTCACGGAGTCGGTTCACGGCACGGAGCACGACGGGCACGCGCAGAATGCGCAACTCCACGCGGCGCAGCACCGGAATGTCCAGCAGCATCAGTCCGATCAGCACCAACAGCAGGCCCTGGCCCGGCACGCCGGGAATCGCCAGCACGGCGCCCAGCAGGATCAACAGCACGCCAGCGAGCCGCTGGAGGACGTGTCGCGATCGGGAGACCGTCCGGTCGCGCGTTTGGCAAAAGTGGTCGGCGGGCAGGTACACGAGGAATTGTCGCGCCACCAGCAGAGAGAGCGCGGAGACGAGCAGGGCGAGGAAAATCCACAGCACTTTGTGCACGAGCGGCCTCAAGCGGCTTGAAAGGCGCCGCGGCCGATCGCATGATGGGCTGGTCGCGGCGCGATCGGCAAGTTCTTTGTCGGCGGCGCGTGATGCAGTCGAGGTTCCCGTGCGCTTTCATCTGACGACTCTTGCTCCGTTTGCGACGCGCCTGCGTGCGCTCGTCGTGACGGCGAGTTGCGTTGCAGCCTGTAGCGGTGCGGCAACCGATCGCGACGACCCGACCGTGGAGCCGGTTGTGGACTGCATGGCGACCCACGAACTGACATTGCACAGCTGTGCTGCGCCGTCGCCGGTCGGCTATGGCTCGCTGCCGTCCAAGCCGCTGGAGTGGGGCGCGACGCGGGCGGGCGCACTGTATTTCGGTCGGCTCGTCTGTCCGGGCGGCGGTCTGGCGATGACGGAGCGCGCGCAGTCGACGTCCGAGCTGACCGCCCAAGGCGTGGAAGCGTGGGAAGTGCGCTGTCCGGGCGACCCGACACCGCGCACGTGGTACGCGACGCCGCGCAAGTGCGGCAATCCGTGTCCGCCGGACGGTCTGCGCGTGATTCCGCAGCCGGCGCTGCAGCGCTATCTGGCTTCTGTGGAAGCTTTTGAAGAGGGCGACGCCAAACGCGCGCTGGAACGGATCGACGAAGCCGTTGCGCTCGCACCGCCCAACGAGCTGCTGACGCTGTGGAAAGGCACCATGCTGGAGCAGACGGGGCACGCGGTGGAGGCGGTGCCGTACTACGAAGCGGCGGTGCGGATGAATCCGGACGAGCCCGCGCACAAGCTGTTTCTCGCGCGTGCTCAACGCGCCGCAGGGCACGACGCGCCATATCGATCCGCGGTGAACGACTTGTTGGGTAAGCTGCCTGCTGGGCACCCGCTGGTGCCGGAACTGCAGTGTCTGAAGGCGGAAATGCTGAAGAAGGACGGCAAGAACGCCGAGTCATCGGCCCTTGCGGCGGCCGCGTGCAAAGCCGGTCACGCGGACTGCTGCGGCGTGAAGTAGCGCCAGCCGCTGGTCAATTCCGGAAGGTCACTTCTTCGCCTTCTTGCCCGCTGGCGGCCGCTTGAATTCAACGAGCTTGGCTTCCGCGTGTTTGTCGTGTGCGAAAGTGCCCCACTCTTCGTGCAGCGCGTCGGCCCTTCTACGCGCCCGTTTTCCACGCACGCCAGACGCGCTGCTTATCTTCCAGTCGCTGCCACTCGCTCCACAGGCCGTCGCGCGCTTCCGTGGCGGCCGTCTGCGCGGCAATCGCGCGCTGCAACGCGGCAAAATCCGCGGTGATGGCTGGCTCCGAGAGCTTGGCTTCCGTCGCGAGCACCGTCTCTTCCGCCGCCTCAATCTCCGCCTCAATCGTCCCCAGCCGCTTTTCTTCAGCGAACGTCAGCTTCGGCGGCGCGTCCGTCTTGGGCACCACGCGCGCCACCGCCTGCACCGGCGCGCTCACGACCTTCTGCGTTTTCCGCGCCTGCAGATCGCTCCAACCGCCCGCGTGCCGCGTCGCCGTGCCATTGCCCGGCACGTCGATAATCGCCGTACACACGCGGTCCAGAAACGCGCGGTCGTGGCTCACAATCAGGCTCGTGCCCGGCCACGCCAACAGCGTTTCTTCGAGCAGCTCCAGCGTCTCAAAATCCAGGTCGTTGGTCGGTTCGTCCAGCACCAGCAGGTTCATCGGCTCTTGCAGCTTGCGCGCCAGAAGCAGACGAAAGCGCTGACCACCCGAAAGCGTCGTCACCGGCTGGCGCAGGTCGTCCGTTTTGAACAGGAACTGCTCCAGGTAACCCGCGATGTGCATTTTTCCCGTCGGCGTGACCACCCACTCCGTGCCCGACGGCGATCCTGCCTCGCGCACGGTCCACTGCGGCTCCAGTCCCGATCGCTGCTGGTCAATCTGCATCACCTGCGTCGTCGCGCCGCGCGTCACGTGCCCCGCCAGCGGCGGAATTTCGCCCAGCAACGTGCGCAGAAGCGTCGTTTTGCCCGCGCCATTGGGACCCACGATGCCGATCCGCTCGCCGCGTGTCACCAGGAGCGTCAGGTGCTGGATGACGGTCTTGTCCGGCCAGCCCACGCGCAAATCCTGCGCGTCCAATAGCACTTTGCCCATCCGCTCCAGCTGGAACATCGGCAGCACCAGCGGCTTGTCCACCTCGACAACTTCCGCCACCGTCGCGCGCGCCTTGTCCAGCCGCGCCTTGGGCTTGCACGACCGCGCCGCCGGACTCGTGCCCAGCCACGCCAGCTCCGCGCGCAGCCGCTGCCGCCGGTTGCTCTCAACGCGTTCCGCTTGATTGTCCTCGTCCAGCCGCGACTGCAGGTAGTCCTGAAACGTGCCTTCGTACGACTTCAACTTGCGGTGGCGCAGCTCCACGATGCGATCCACGACTTGATTCAAGAAGTACCGATCGTGCGTCACGAGCACCAGCGCACCCGGCATCGCCCGCAGTTCGGCCTGCAGCCAGTCCGACGTTCCCGGATCCAGGTGATTTGTCGGTTCGTCCAGCAGCAGCAAATCCGGCTGTTGCAAAAGCGCCGCTGCCAGCGCCGCCCGCCGCCGCGTTCCGCCTGAAGCTTCGGCCACGCGCTGGTGAATGTCCGGAATGCCCAGACCTTTCAACGCCTGCTCCGCGCGCAATTCCGCCTCGTGCGGGTCCAGGTGCTCACGGCACAGCTTCACGCCCGCCAGCGCGATGTCCATGAGCGTCTCGGTCGTCCCGACCGGCGGATCCTGCTGCAAATACGCCACGTGCGCGTCGCGTCGCCGCACCACGTTGCCGGAATCGGGCGACTCCAGCCCGGTCAAAATCCGCAGCAGCGTCGTCTTGCCCGTGCCATTGCGCCCGACCAGCCCGACCTTCTCACCGCGCGCCAGGTGCAGCTCCGCGCCATCCAGAAGAACGGACGCGCCATGGGCTTTCTGCAGGTTTTGTGCGGTCAAAATGGGCATCAGGTTGTCCAGAAGGCGCGTCTAGGCAAGAAGCCACGCGTCGAGTTGCTCGTGCAAGTGGCGAATCGCCGTTTCTTCCGTCGTCAGCCGCAGGCCATCACAGGCCGACGACCGCATCCCGCGCTGCAGGCCAATCACCATCGCCAGGTCGATCGCCATCATCGCGCCTTGCTGCGCCGTTTTCGCGTCGCCCGTCTTGTGCGGCGGCATCGGCGGGCGTTTTTCACCCTCGGCCAGCGGCCGGTAGGCAATTTGGTCAAAGATCATCTCGTGCGGCGACGTTCCCGCCGGTCGGTGCCGGTAAATCTGGACGCGGTGTGCGTAGAGGTTGATCTGCGTGTTCGGGAACAGGTGAAACTGCACGTTGTCGACCAGCTCCGCGTCGGTCAGATCCTGCCACGGCAGCTTCTGCGCCTCGCCGCGCATCCGCTGGGCGGCCTGCAGCCGTTCGCGCAGGTGCGGTGCCCGCGGGTCCAAGGGCGGCTTCAAGCCAATCGACTCCTGCCAACCGCGCATCGTCTCGTCGTACGGCGCGCTCGCGGACATGTGCGGGCTTGCTTGGCCAAAATGCACCGTCGTCTTGGAGTGCAGCCCCAGCGCGTCCACCGTCGCCGTCGTGTCGTTCATGATCGGCAGCACTTCGGGGTGAATCGTGCGGATGTGGTAGCTCTCGTTGGACACGTCCGCCGAGGTCTTCCAGTTTGCCGGCACGGTCAGCGTGATGTCGTCGCTGCGGACCCAGCGGTCCAGATGGTGGCGCGTGAGCGTGTCGGCGATGGGCGCCAAAAAGTTATCAAGCGATAACTTCGGCGTGCTGAAGCACAGCCAGACGAGCCCAAGCCGTTCTTCGACCAGCACCGGACGCAGCGTGACGTCGCCCGGGGGCTGCGCGAACTGCGTGCCGTCGGGCCAGGAAAGCAGCTTGCCGTCCGGCTTCCACGTCCAGTGGTGATACGCGCAGCGGACGTGGCGACCTTGCGGACCGCCGTTGTCACACAGGCGCATCCCGCGGTGCGGGCAGGTGTTGTGAAAGGCGTGGACCTGGCCATCGTCGCCGCGGATGACGATGGCGCTTTCCGTGCCGATGTCGAGCACTTGACGCTCGCCGGGCTGGGCGATGTCGCTGGAAAAGCAGACAAAGAGCCACGCGTTTGGCCAGAGGTGCGTGCGTTCGAGTTCCGCCCACGCGGTGGACGTGTAGCGGTCGGCGGGGATGACGGTGCAAGGTGTGGGCAGGCGAGTCGGCATGGCGGCGGGCAGGGTACTGCGCGGGGTGGGTGGGCGCAATATCCTGGAAGCGGCTCATGTCCGGCATGACGCGGCTTCAGCCCAACGCCAGCGCTTGACCCGTACGGCGATGAGCCGTACATTGACCATGGAGGTTCCGATGCGCCCAGCCCGTGCCACAGGTCCCACGCCCCCACGGTCTGAACGCCTGGAAGCCAGGATCCCAGCAGACCTGAAAGATTTGTACGCCCGCGCTGCCGCCGCGCGAGGCCAGACACTGACCGACTTCGTCTTGTCCGCTGTGACAGAAGCCGCGCGGAAGGTCGTCCGGGAAAACGACATGCTGGAACTCAGTCAACGCGACCAGCAGGCGTTCGCGGCCGCATTGCTGAACCCGCCGGCGCCATCGGCCAAGTTGCGTGTTGCGGCGACATGGGCACGCGAGCAGGGCGCACCAGATGAATGAGCCGCTCGGACGTCGATTCCGCATCGAGTCTCTGGCGGGCACGCACGACCGCGCTGACTTCACGTGCGGCGTTCCGGCCCTTGACCGGTATCTCGCGAATCAAGCTGGACAGGACGCCAAGAAAGGCTACGCGACCGTCTTCGTCGCTGTCGACGTGGAAACTTCCCGCATCGCGGCGTTCTACACACTCTCGATGGCCGGTGTTGCGGTGCACCTGCTGCCGGAATCGCTGAAGCGGAAGATGCCCCGCTATCCGTCCGTGCCGTCGGTGCGGCTCGGGCGTCTTGCCGTTGCATCCAGCCGGAAAGGCCAAGGCGTGGGCAAGTGGCTGTTGCTCGACGCGATGGCCCGCTCGCTCCTCAGTGAAATCGCGTGGGCGGCGTTCGTGGTCGACGCCAAGGACGACGATGCGCGCTCGTTCTACAGTCAGTACGGCTTTCTGGAACTCCCCGACGACCCGATGCATCGCTTTTTGCCCCGCCGTACTGTCGAGGAGGCGCTGACACCTTTTGAACCAGCCTGACGGATGGATGGGTAAACGCT
This sequence comes from uncultured Myxococcales bacterium, assembly GCA_903896545.1. GTDB lineage: Bacteria > Myxococcota_A > UBA9042 > UBA9042 > UBA9042 > CAIYBN01. Next base: position 11,819 of record CAITYF010000240.1, read on the forward strand.
TAAAGTCATGGATAAAGTGGTGGTTCGACTGCCGATCTGGTGGCGTCAGACTGGCTGGAGTCGTTGGTTTGCGCGCGGAAGGGCCGGGCGAAGAAGGGGTTTGCGGTTCCTTCTACACGCACACGCCCAAGCACGGATCAGGTCGCAGGAGACGGTGACAAATGCTCAAGGAGTTTTCGGCCTTGGCCATCGGAGTGACCCTCTAAGTACCGGGCACTGGGCTCGCTCGCGGTGACGGCGGCGGCGGACATCGGTCCAGCAGCGTGTGCGGCGGCGGCAGCCATCACGGCGTCGGCACGCGCATCCGGCTCAGCACTGGCGGCGGCCACGCCAGACACTCGGCGCTGCGTGGCACCGGAGTCGCGCGCGACAGCCACGACAGCATCAAGCGCAGCGCTTCCGCGCGGAACGAGTTCAAGCGCAGCCACGCCTGCCCCTCCACGGGCAAGAGCGGCGGCGCGTGTCCGGGCTACGTCATCGACCACGTTCAGGCGCTCAAACACGGTGGCGCGGACCATCCGAGCAATATGCAGTGGCAAACGAAGGCGGCGGCGATGGCGAAGGACAAGTGGGAGTGAGGCCTCCGAGCGCACCCGTACGAATCTTGATTGCCAAGTACGAGTGGAGAGCGGCTAGCGTAGGCATGCTGCCGTTTGCGCGGTCAGCCACTGTTTGTTAGCCTCGAAACGCGAACTGGGGCAACAGCGATGACATCGACTTGCCGTTTGCCGATTGGGAACTCGCGAGGGCATAGCGCGCGAGAAAGCGCGCGGACGTGGGGCACAGCCGCTGCGGGTGGACCGGTGCTTTCGAAGCGCGGAAACTCACGTGAATTCAGGTGTAACGGAGCGCTTGACGCGGCCGTCTGGCGGGGTCAGACTGGCCAAGAAGGCAGGTCTGTGCGCGGAACGTCCGGGCGTGGGCGGCGAGCGAGGGTCGGATGTGGTGCGGGATGTGGGTTGCGGTTCCTACACGCCACAAAAAATCGGAGGATCTCCATGGATAATCAGGCCGACTCAACACTCTTCTTGAAACCCGTCGGCGAAATCACCGGGCACTTTTTTGTGCCCGACTACCAGCGCGGCTATCGCTGGGGTCCTGAAGAAGTCAGGCTGCTGCTGAACGACGTCTGGGATAACCAGGACAAAAACTACTGTTTGCAGCCCATCGTCGTCAAATCACGGGGCGATGGCAGTTTTGAACTCATCGACGGCCAACAGCGCCTGACGACCCTATTTTTGATCTTCCGTTACCTCAAGACGGCAAAACTGAAAAACTTTGAACTGCCGTTCTCGCTGGAATATCAGACCCGCACGGATAGCGCCGCCTATTTGGCCACGATCGAGCCGGCCGATTCGCAGAAAAACGTTGATTTCTATCACATGTTCGCGGCTTACAGCTGCATCGAAGCCTGGTTTGTCGAAGGGGGACGAGACAAGCAACTCGTCGCAGACGATATGTATCGATTTTTGAAGCGATATGTTCACGTCATTTGGTACGAGGTGGAAGCAGGCGCAGATTCGATTGCACTCTTTACCCGTCTGAACATTGGCAGAATCCCGCTGACCAATAGCGAGTTAGTCAAGGCGCTGTTTCTGGCACGGCCAGCCGACCAACAAGGCGGCGTCCAGAAAAATGAACAGTATTTGCGACAAGTTGAGATCGCAACGCAGTGGGATGACATCGAGCGCGACCTGCACAACCCGCACTACTGGGCGTTCCTGACGAACGAACCGCCAAGTGATTACCCGACGCGCATCGAGTTGATCTTTGATTTGATGGCGGGAAAAAAGGCCAAAGATAAAGCGGGATTCCAGACCTTTTACCATTTCAAGGAGCGCCTGAATGCTCCGCTCGACCAACAGCGGGTCTGGCAGGACATTTTGCGCTACGCCCTGCTGCTCAAAGAGTGGTATGAAAATCGCGAGCTTTACCACCGAATCGGCTTCTTGGTCCACGATGGCGAAGACTTGGCGAACCTGGAACTCGAATCAAACAAGTCGACCAAGAGGCAGTTCATCGCTCTCTTGGACGCAAAAATCACCAAACGCGTCAATATGAGCCGTGCCGATGTCGAAGCATTGGAGTATGGGAAAAACAATGACAAGATTCAGAAACTCCTGCTGCTGGTGAACGTAGACACCGTGCGGCGGCTGAAGAACTCCACCGAGCGCTTCCCTTTTGACGCGCACAAACGACAAAAGGCTTGGACGCTGGAACATATCCACGCGCAGAATGCGGAAGGTTTGACCAAGAAGGAGCAATGGCAGCAGTGGTTGCGCGATCATGGAGCTGCGCTTGCGAGCACCGACCTTCATCGCGTCAGCAGCGAAAACGAAAGCGAAAAAGCGAGCTTGGCTGCAGAGATTGAGCGCACAATCGAGGGCATCGACAAAGATGCCTTTGAAACGATGGCGCGCAAAATCTCTGCAATTCTAAGCAGTGGCGACGAAGCTGACGACATGCACGGCATTGCGAACTTGGCGCTGTTGTCCGGCGATGCCAACAGCGCGCTCAGCAACTCGGTATTTGAAGTGAAGCGACGCAAAATCATCAAGCTCGACCGCGACGGCCAGTACATTCCGATTTGCACGCGCATGGTTTTTCTGAAGTATTACACGGGCGCCGACGCGCAACACCCCCATTTCTGGAGCGCCCAAGACCGGACGTGCTACCGCGCCGCAATCCTTGCGGTGGCTGAAGCCTACCTCAAGCCTGACCGGGATGACGGAAAATGAAGACAACCACTTGGGTCGACCTCTTTCACGGCGACGACGCGATTTGTGCCATTCAAATTCCAATGATTCAAAGGGATTACGCACAGGGTCGCACGGACGAGAAGACTTCGCGTATTCGCCGAACCTTCCTGCAGGCCCTGCACGCGGCGTTGACGGACCCGTCCAAGCCGGCATTGCTCGACTTCATCTACGGCGACGTGGTCGAAGGCAGGCTGATCCCGCTCGATGGCCAACAGCGGCTGACGACATTGTTTCTGCTGCATTGGTACATCGCGGCGCATGAGTGCGTCGAGGATCAATCTGCCGCCGTCTTGAGCAAGTTCACGTATGAAACGCGGTTCAGCTCGCGGGATTTTTGCCGGGAACTCAGCAGGCGGCGGCCGCCATTTCCGCTGGAACAACTCTCGGAGTGGCTGAACGACGAGCCTTGGTTCTTCAGTGCTTGGCGTCACGATCCGACGATTCAAGCGATGCTCGTAACGTTGGACGCGATCCACGCTCTGTTCATGGGCACCACGGGTCTATGGCCAAAACTGATTGCCCCGGCGAACCCGGCGATAAGCTTTCATTTTTTGCCGTTGCAAGACATGGGCTTGAATGACGCGCTCTACATCAAGATGAACTCCCTGTCACCGGCTCCCCAAATCCGCCTGAATCCGGTGAATTCCGCATCCGCCGCCATCCCCGGTCTCACGCCTCCACTGCAGGCCGCGTCTTCGCGTTGCGCCGCCCGACGTTTCCCGCGCGCCTCTCCTTGGCCTCCCGC
>CAITYF010000241.1 GCA_903896545.1 uncultured Myxococcales bacterium
GCCCGGGACGTTGTTCGCAAACACGATTGTGCCTGCGAACCGGCATCTCTCCATTTTGTTGGCAATTCAGCGGTTCGGGGAGTTTGGGTCAGGTCTGGCACCTTCCGCTCCTATCATTCCCACAATCACCGACCGGAGGCGGCGCCGAGGCGATCTGCGCCCCGATGGGGACGTCGAGAACAGATCGTGCGAAAAAAGCGATGAAGAACAAAAGGTAATTGGCATTTTGACGGTCGGCGTGGCCGCTGGCTACGTCAGGAGGACGCGTGGAAAGGTCCACTCGAATCAACTTCCGCTGCATCGAGTTGAGCAGGATCTCCCGTCGCAAAAGACGAGCGTCCGACTTCTCGTCAAAGCGACCTATTCAACGGCGACGGAAAGGAATGGCCAGTTCCCTCGCCCCAAGAGCGAAGCGACTCAAGTGACGATGGTCGTGCACACGTTGCGCGATCGCATCAGATCGACTGCAGGTGCCGCTGTCCACACCAGGCGCGGGTCTTCACCGCGTGACCAAGGACAGTAAGCGTCATGCGCGTTGAGTTCACCACGGAGCGCTCGGCGCGACGCGCAGCCACCTTGGCACTTGCACGCTGCTGCCACGGCGGGGGTCTGCCGCGCCGCCAGAAATTCCCTGCTTTCGAGCACGGAAGCGCCCAAACGCGGCAGGTCGGCGATCGTCGGCATCGTCGCCGCGGTGGGCCAGTAGACGCACGGAATCACTTGCCCATGCGGGTTGAAGCGGATGCTCGTGTGCCCACAAGGCGAGTGCGAGTCGGCAAAGCCCATCGCCGCACGCACGACCGGCTCTGCGCAACTGATCACGTGCGCTGTGGCAAAAAGCGTGCGGTAGCCATGCCAGAATTGTGCGTAAGTAAGTCGGAATACATCGGTTTTCACCGACTGGTAGGCATTCACCCGCAGGTGCACGCGCAAGCGCCTCGCCAAGTCCACCAGTTCGGGCATTTGGTCGTAGTTCACTGACATCAGCGTCGCCAACAGGGAAACCGGCACGTGCAGCGCCTGACAACGCGCGATCACTTCGTGCACCAGCGCCCAATTCCCCGGATTGCGAAACGCGTCCTGCTGGTGTTCGTTGGCAAAATCGACCGAAACCTCGACGTCGTGAAACATCTGCAGGTGCGCGTCGTCGAGCGCCATCAAGCTGTAGCCATTGGACGCCAGGCTCAAGCGGACGCCGCGTCCGTGCAGGTAATCGACAATCTGCAAGAACTCCGGGTTCTTAGCATTTTCACCGGTGCCGAAGCCCATGGCGTCGACTGGCAACTGTGCGCAAATCAGCTGAATTTGCGCGAGTGAAAGATTCTCGACGCGTTGCGTGTCGCGGTAGCAATGCGCGCAGGACAAGTTGCAGTCGTTGGTCAGGCCGATGCCTACCGAAAAGCCCATGTCAGTCACCTCCGCTCCGCCACACAGAGCATGGCTGTCGCCCCCTGTGCGCGTCAAGCGACCTCCGCCGCCGCGCGCGATCCCGCACTTTCTGGTTGTGCGCCTGCCCGTCCTCCTTCAAGCTGCCGACGCGCTGTGTGGCTCTCCTTGGCCGCCGTCCGCGCACGGGAGTGCATGACCGTCCGCAGGCCGATTCGAAGTGCGTTCGCTGCGTCGTGCTTGGCGTTGTGCGGTGGACTTTTTGCCTGCACTTCAGACAACACGACCATCGCCGAGCCTGATCTCGGCCTCTTGGACAGCGTCGTCGACGCCAAAGCGCGGGCGATCTGGCCGGGTCGGGTCCTCACCGATGGCAGCCGCGTCGTGCGCAGCATCAACGGCTTTGTCGACGGATCCGCAATCGGATGTTGGCTTTTTGGTCTCTCCTCGCGTCTGACCGCGGACGCTTTCGTCTTCTGCAAGGATGGCGACGCGCAGTGCCCGTTTGACGCCAGCGGTCACGCGCAATGGCAGCGGATGGTCGGCGACCCCGTCTTCGCGCGCATGCCCGGCGAGACCGGCTATTCGCCCTACTGGCTGGTCTGGGTCGTCCGTGTGCCCGACGGCTATACAGCTGGTGACCTGAAGTCCGTGGACGGCATCAAAGCCGCCGTCGCCTCCGGTCAGGTGCGCGCCGAACAGCATGTTTTTGACCACGGTGGCACGATTGGGAAGGGCCCAGCCGTCATGCACTGCGCGCTCGTCCTCGCCGGAACCACGCTGGAAGACGGCGCGACCGGCGCAGGCGCAAAAAACCAACAGATCGAAGATCGTCAAGGCTGGCACAAGCAATACCGCGTCCACTTCTACGACTTCAGCGCGACCGAAGGCGTCGGCCCCGCCGACTCAGCCAGTCAGTCACGTCCTTTGATGATCGTCAGCGACTTGCTCGTACTGCGCCGTGATTGTGACGGCGGATCAACGTCTTTCCTCTGCAAAAGCGCCAACTCGATCCGCGGCTGGGTGAGCGAAGGAGACGCCGACAACGACTTCACCCACGACGGCGACAAGTCCGACACCAATCACATCTTCTTGGCCACGCCTGGCCACGCCCCGACCGCTCCGCAGGACGCCAATCGCGCGTACTCACCGCTCTGGAAGGTCAGTACCGTCGGGATTGTCGCTGCTCATGACAATGACGTGACATTAGTGGACACCACAGGGAACCAAGACACATCGAGCGTCAAGTCCGTGGCCAAGCTGCGCGCGTTGGTGCAACAGGGCCTGCTGATGGAGCCAGAACCGCTGACGGAAGCCCAGGCGGGCGTGACGCTGCCGGGAAATGACGGTCAAGTCTATTTCAGCTGCCCCATGCAGGTGCCGATGACCGCGCCATGAGCGACGTCGACGCTGCGTGGTGACAGTCTCCTGATTATGGTAGTTTTGCGCTCGCGTGTGGCCGCATTGAGGTCGGCTTACACAGGGAGGAACCGATGGCACCGACGATGCTTTCTTCTCGTGTCCTGAGCGCGCCCATCTCCCGGCATCTGGGCTGGCTCCTCTGCGCGATGGCTTTCGCATGCACAAGCACGTCCCCTGCCAGCATCGTCGAGCCCGATCTGGGTCCGTTCGACGCCACGCTGGACGACGCAGGTCGCTCCGTTTTTCCTGGCCTGACGCGCCCCGACGGCTCGCACTACATCCGTCAAATCAACGGTTTTTTCAACGGCGAGCAGACAGGCTACTGGTTCTTCGGCTTCGCTTCGCGCCTGACGTCTGACGTCTTCATCTTCTGCCGCGAGGGCGACACCGTCTGTCCCTTTGACGCGAAAGGCCACGCGCAGTGGTCGCACATGGTGGGTAACCCGGTATTCGCCCGCGCGCCTGGTCAGGTCGGCTTCTCGCCATTTTGGCTGGCCTGGCGCGTGACGGTCCCTGCGGATTATGAGGCGAATTCCATCAAATCGGTTGAAGGCGTTCACGCAGCTGTTGCGGCCGGTCGCGTCTCACTTGCGCTCAACATGCACGACCACGGCGGCGCGATTGGGATGGGGCAAACGGTCATGCACTGTGCACACGTGCTGGCTGACACGACGTTGGACCGCGCCGGTCAGGATATCGTCGGCAAACCGGGCGTGAAGATCCGCGAGATCGAGAGGCGGCTGGGCTGGCACGCGGGCTACCGCATTGCGTTTTTCGACTTCACGGCGAGTGAAGGCGTGACCTCGCCCGATCCGAACAGCCAGTCGCGGCCGCTCATGCGCACCAGCGACATCTATGTCTCGTTTCGCGACTGCAAAGGCGGTTCGCAGTCCAAAATCTGCAAGATGGTCAACTCGCTTGCCGGTTCTGTCAGCGAACGCGGCACCGAGGACGACTTCACGACCGATGGCGACAAGGCCGACACCAACAATGTGATCGTCGCGTTTCCGGGCGCGCTTCCGGTCGATCCGGTGGACGCCGACCGTGCGTACTCGCCGCTGTGGCGGGTGGTCAAAGTGATGATTCGCCCCGAACACGACAAGGACGTGAAGTTGATCGACGACTCGCTCGACCAAACCAAGTCAGACATCACGACTGTCGCCAAAGTTCGCGAATTGGTGGGCAAAGGCTACATTTACCCCCTCGTTTTTGTGGACGAAGGCATGACGGGCACGGCGATTCAAGGCAACGACGGTCTGACGTTCTTCTCGTGCCCTTCACAGGTCCCCTTCAATGCGCCGTAACTTCAAGTGGATCCTCGCCTGTTGTGCGTGGCTGGCCGCTTGCGAGCCCATGCCCGATGAAGAACCGTCGGCGTGCCACAACGCGGAACCCGCGATCGCGGAGATCGGCACGGGCGACGAGAACACCGGCTTCAAACCGATGGCCGATGGTGACAACGCGCTGGTGACTTTGGGACCGCAGGGTTTGCACATGATTCTCGTGAGCGTGAAGCTCACCGATTTCGAGACGCCGTCCGCGGGTAGCGGTCAGAGCAAGTTGTGGCTGTCGGTGCGCAACCAGGAGACGATGCTGGGCGCGATTCCGGCGACCGAAAGGCCGATCAAGCTGGACGACAGGAACGTCGTGTTCCTGGGCCTGCGCCCCGTGATGACACTCGACAACGTTTCGGATTATTTTGGCAAAATGTCTGAGGTCGAAGTGACGATCCGCGACGGCTGCGACCGCCTCATCCACGCCAAGCGCACTGTCAGGTTGATTCAGTGACAGCGACCGCGGCCGCGCGCTGGGCCGCTCGGCTGACGCTGCTGTGCTGCCTCGCGTGTCGAAGTCCGTCGCCGCCGCCGATCGCGCACGCCGAGATGGCGCGGGATCAGCTGTTTTTCGTTGCGCAAACGCCGGAACCCGTGCTGCTTGCGCTGATTGTGCAGCGTACGCGAACGCCGACGGAGCCCGGTGCGACACTGGAAGTGAAGGCGTTTCTGGTGGCGCGCGATCGTCTGCAGTCGCTGTTCTGGGAGCGCGTGCAACTCGACGCGTGGCCGGGAGACGACCTGCAGGACGCTTTGGCCGCGTGGCAAAAGACGCGGACGTCGCCCGGTATTCGCTTGAAATTTGCCGTCGAACCGCGGTCCGTGAGCCTGAATGTGCGGCAACCGAGCGGCGGTTTCGCGCTCGACGCGACCGACCTGCAGCCGCTGGGGACGGTGCCTGATCCGCACGGTGAAGTGACGGCGCGCGCAGGCGTGGGCACGCTCGAAGTAAACGGCAAGAAGTGGCGAGGTCCGGTGCTGGCTGAGCGGCTCGCGCCCGGTAGTCAGGCGTGGCCGCAGTTTGGCCAGTTTGAGATGTGGCTGGCGGCGCCGACCGATGGCGCGTTGTGGCTTGGCCGCTTTGACCTGCAGCGGCAGACGGGACGCGCGGCGGTCGTTGCCGAGGGCCAAGCAGCGAGAATTGCGCCGTTTCAAGTGACAATCAACCACACGCGCGACGATGCGGAGAGCGGTTTTGCCCTGCCCGACGCGTGGACGGTTGGTTTGCCCACGCCAGTTTCGTTGACACACGCGGTCGGCCAACTGGGACGCGGAACGGCACCCAAAGGCGGTGCAGCCGTGTACGACATCGGTGTTGCGTCAGGCTCCGGGGCAACCGCGCTGGTCTTCCACTTGCAGGATCAGTAGTGCGCTACCAACCGTCGTCGCGCGGTGGCGTCGATTCCGGCGCAGGCGTCGTGGTCGCATCCGGCTGCGCGGGCGTCTTGCGGGCGGCCTCCAGATTGGCTGCCATTGGATCGCGCCAAGTCGGGCGCTCGCTGAAGTAGTAGGTCAGTCCGCGCGCGCGACCCAAGGAAAGCACGTACGCGACGAGCGCCCAACGGTCCGCTTCTTCGGGCAACGACTGGTCAAACGCCGGCATCGGGGCGCCATCCAGGCCAGTGACGAACGTGCGGTAGACGTCGATCGGCGCGTCGCCGGCCTTGTAGACGCCGTACGTGAAGTCAAAAACGTGGCTTACCGTGCCATCGCTGTTGCGCGACGTCGCGGCCGCTTTGCCGTCGCCACGACCTTCGGCGCCGTGACATTCGCCGCAGCCCATCTTCACGTACAAATCGCGACCACGCGTCACGAGTTCTGGCGTTGCCGCCACAGGGCTGAGATCCGCCGGCAAGATGACGTCTTCTGGTTGCCGTTGTTCCTGCGCAAACCGCGGCGACAGCGTCTCGACAAACAGCACGATCGACGCGATTTCATTGTCGGACAGCAGCCCGCGCCACGACGGCATCGCGCTGCCTGGTAGGCCGAGGTCGATCGTGCGGGCCAGATCCGCGCGGGTGGGCAACGTGCCGCTGGCGGTCGACCGGAAGCGAAATTCGCCGCGCGTGAAGTCCCGCGGGGGTGGAAAAACGCTGGCGGCGATTTCGCCGGTGGCGTCACCGCGCACGCCGTGGCATCCCGCACAGCTCGCCAAGTAGAGGCGACGACCGGTGGCGACGTCGGGCGGCGCGCTGGGCTGGTCCGAATGCCAAATCGCGGTGGCGCTGCAAGCCGCGAGGCCAAGCAGGCAGCCGCCAAGGACGGCGACAAGACGGGTGTGGTTAGAAGAAGCCATGGATTTGCACCAATATTTCGTTGGCATTGCCGGCCACCCGCTGCGGGATGTCGCGGTTGATGCGGAACTCACTGCGGAGTTCCAGCCACTGAATCGGGAACCAGCCACCGCCCAGCACAAAGCGGTCACGCTCGTTTTCCTTGATTTGGAACGACGGATCGAACGACTCGAAACGGCCGCGGAAGTGCACACCCTGCCACGCCTCAAAATCGGCTTCGGTAAAGAGCGCGTACTGGTCAAAGGCGGTCGGCTGCACAAAGCCGTGGATCCAGTCGAGAGAGCCGAGAAGTCCCAAACGGCCAAAACGCAGACCGCCGTGCAGCCCCGCCGTCAGCGTTTTGAACGGGAACGCTGGCACCGATGTGTCGTTGTACGCCAGCGACGCCGACAAACGCCCCCACGGCGCAACCACGCCGACTTGCCCCGTGAACTGCTTGGGCAGATTCGTGTCCGCGCCGCCCAGCGTGCCATTGCTCACCGCGAACGACGCCATGAACGGGTGCGGCGCAATGCCGATTTCCACACCTAGATCCTGATTGGCAAAGGTGTATCCGGTCTGCTGCCGCATGAACGCTGTGTCATCTTGGATACGCAGACCGTACGGCAGAAAGAAGCGCCCCGCCTTCACGTAACCGCTCAGCGGCAGACCGTGCAGGAGCACAAACGCCTCGCGGTTGGACGCGCCTTCAGGGGCTACCGTCTCGTCGATGTACACGGCGAGGTGCTCCGGAATCGCGTCAGCGCGCAGGTACAAAGTGCCTGCCGAATTTTCAAACGACGAGGAAGGAGGTGCGTGGTAGCGCGCGCCGTCCAATTGCGTGTTCGCTGGCAGCACGCTGCGCTCGTCCATGCGCAAGTTGGCGCCGATCGTGATGCGCTCGCCCAGTCGCGGGTCGGAGACACCGGGCGCGCGCCAGGTCGAAAGGTGAGTCTGCGCCCAGGCGACGCCAAAAGGCGTGCGCATGCCGCCACCGGTGCGGTTGACGTGGCAGGCGCTGCACGCCAAACCTTCGCGAACTGCAAAGCGTGGCTCGGCAAACGCCGCGCCGCAGAAAAGGGTTGCCGCAAGAGACGCTGCGAAAAAGGCCAATGCGCTAGAGGCTCGACCAATTTGACGTCGGAACGAGGGAAACGGCGTTCGAGCAGATCGCGAGCGCCCCCACAGCGACCGACCGAGCGGTACTTGAAGTACGGCGACCGAGGGAGCGAGGAGGCAAGCCGCGAGATGCCGAACGACGTTGGCCGCAGGCGACGGCATAATGGGTCGGGTCTCTAGCCACGGACGGGCGGCGATCACGGTTCCTCCTGTGTGTCGTGCGAGACAAAAGCGTCGCTGCCGGGCATGAGGGTCGAGCCGGCGTCAGCTGCGTTGCCATCCCAGTCCGCGCGCGCACCAGCGGAAATCCACTTGCGTAGCGCCGCGATTTGGCCGTTAGTCAGAAACGGCGGGCCCAAACGCGGCATGCGCGCGCCCACACGTCGGGCGTCGGTCCCCGCGACCTTGACGATCAGGTAGCTTTGGTCAGGCTGTCCCACCGCCACGCGCTGCATCGTCGGCACCTCGGAGGACGCCACGCCGACAAGGCTCTGCAGCGCGCCCGCGTCGTCCAGCGACAGTCCTTTGGGCGCAGCGCCGCCGTGATGACAGGGCTGCGCGCACATGGGACCCAGAATTTGCGCTTGGATCTGCGGCCAAGTCGTGGGCACGGCGCCCCCTTCTGGCGGTGCGGGAACGCCCTCGCCGGTACCCACACAGCCCGCGCAGGCGACGCCGAGGAGCGATTGCAACCACCACCGTCGAGGCGCTACGATAGCGGCGAGCGGGCGGTTGCCCGGTGAGGCCAGCATGCGCCCCAACACGATTTCGCTGCTGATACTGGGCTTCTTGCTGTTGGGCGCGATCAGCTGCGCGACCGTCCAGCCGTGGGAGCGCGGCCGCTTGAGCCAAGCCGCGATGCGGATGGAACCGCGCATGGGCGACACCTTCCAGAACCACGTCCGCCCCGTACGGGAAGCCGCAATCGGCGGCGAAGGCGGCGCGGGCGGCGGCTGCGGCTGCAACTGAAGGTCGGCGCGCGGCATCAGCTAAAAGTCCAAGGAAAGTGCGGTTTGCACGATGCCTGCCCATGTGGCGGCCATGGGCACAAACCGGTCCGCATCGACGGTGCGGAAGTCCTCGTACCGCGTCCAAAGGCCAACGCCTTGGAGCAGGAGTCCGACGATCCCAAACCGCGCACGAATGTCCAAGGTGACGCTCTCGGACCACTGCGCGGCCAGACGACGGTCGCGCGTGATGTACGCACGGTCGACGCTGTACATCGAGCGGTAAAAGCTTGCATTGGATTGCCAGTAGAGACGCTCAAAAAGTCCGATTTCCCAGCCGTGGCCGAGGTCGAACGTCGCGCCGACCTCACCGGTGTTGCTGCGGACTGCCCAGGTGTCGAGGTAGCCACGATACAGCGCGCGCAGCGTCAGCCACCGCCCCACGGCCTTGCGCCCTTCCAGCGTGAAACCGTGACGACCGCGACTGGTGGGATGACGCTCCGCGACCCACTGCGCCTGACTCTTCAACCACTGCGTCGAATCGTGCGGAACCAGCGGCACCAAACGGTACGGACTCGACTGAAAACCCTCGATTTGCTGCATCGTGTACGCGGCCGACACAATCGCCGTCGGCGAGAGCACCTGCGTCACTGTCGCGTCCAAGCGGTGGCTCGTCCGATCGTGCCACATCGCTTCCGGCTCGCGAACGCTGCCGAGTCGATCCAGCCCCAGACCGTAGGCCAAAGCGAGCGTGAGATTGCGCGAGAGCAGCTCCTTGGACCCGCCCACGGTCATGGTGTGCGTGTGCGTGTCGTGCTCGGTGCTGTACGTGTAGCCCGCGTGGCCAGCCAGACCTGCCTGGTCGTACGTGGAAAGAAAGCCAACTTCCTCGCGAATATCCTGAAAGGACGGACTCGCGCCGGAGATCATGTCCACGGACGCCGCGGTGATGATGTCAGTGCGTGACTCGACTTGCACCGAAACCGGTCCCGACACCTGCTGACGCGCTTGGATCCACGGACTGATGACGCGCAAGCCGTCGTTGTTGGAATAAACGGCCGTTCCAGTCTCACCGTGCGAGCCCAACGGCGCGCGTGGCGTGGTTGCAGAGACGCTTGTTGGCGAGGCGTCCGGCGGCAGACCTTCCTCGGCCCGCACTGAACACGGAAGCGCCAGCAAGGCCACCGCCAGAAGCGCCAAGTTCAGACGGCCACGGCGGCTCACTTCAAGCCTCCGGAGACCCACGTGACCAGCTTCTTGTACGCGGGATCATTGCGGTCGGAGAAGACGACGACGCCGGTGCCATGGCGGATGCCCCCCGCCGCAGGGTCCAGACATTTCAGGACGAGTTCGCTGCTCTCTGCGGAAGCCGCGCCACGGATTCGCGCACGGAGCGCATCGAAGTTCCACGAAAGCTCGGCGTCGGTCAGGTGCTTTTCATCCAGCGGCGTGTTGGAAAATTCCTGCGGCGCGCGGAGGTAGTCGACCGCATACAGCGTGAGGCTCTCGCCGCGCGTGCCGTGGCAGCCGGCCACTCCACAACTGCGACCAACCAGCGGCTGAACGTCCGACACGAACTGGTTGTAGTCCGGCATCGGCATGGGCGCGTACGGATCCGCGATCGACGGACAACCAGGTAGCGTAAGCACAACCGCAACCAGAGCGGTGACGCGACACGCCCAGATCTGGGTCGTGCGGAAGTGTCCTCCGGTTGTGCGGCCGTTGGAATCCATGGCGTCTCGGTGACGTTCCAGAAGAAGTGCGGGTTGGAATGGCCCCAATAAAGTGGCATGCTGGCCACCTGCGAGGCATTGATGCTACGCGATGTGTGGTTATGACTCCTTGGCCCATCACGTCTGGGCGCTTGCAACGGACATCCGGTGCCGAGCGATCCTACGAGAAGCGGTTGCCCGGCGCAATCAGGCGGCTAGGTGTGCTGTTGAGTCTGATCGCGCTGCTTGGCGGGTGTGAGACCACGCAGGCGACCACGGCACGCGCGCAAGTCGAGTCCTGCAACCAATCTCAATGCCACGCCGCAGTCGAGCAAATCCACTATGGCGGACCGGCGCTGCGCTGCGTGGATTGCCACGGCGGCGATCCCAACGCGCTGACCAAGGAGGGCGCGCACGTGACGGTGAACGTGTCGTTCAACCCGTCGTCACCAGGGCTGCACATTCTGACGGATCCACCTCTGGTTGACTTGGCGCAGGTGCCGACTGCGGTCATACAGTTCCTGAACCCGTCCGACTACCGTGTGGTCCAGAACACCTGCGGGAGCACGACGCTGGCGGGCGGCGGCTGCCACTCGATCATCAGCAATAACAGCATGCTCCTGAACCGTGCGACGCTGGCTGGCCAGCTGGCCGGTGGCGGTTTCATCGCGGGCACGCAGGGCAAGACGCCGCAATTTGGCGTGGTGCCGGTTCAGGACCCCTTTGTGCCGCCAGAACTGCCACCCGGAACTGTGACCCATCTGGAGCCGCTGCCGGCGCAGGTGCCGGATTCGGTGACGTCGACGTTGGCGCGCGCCTACTATCCCGTGTACGAGCAACTTTGCGCCGAGTGCCATCTGGAGCGGGAGGGGCAAAAAATACCGGGGCGCTACTACCTGACCGGTTGTTCGGGTTGCCACATGACGACGAGCGACGACTCGCGCAGCGCATCCACCGATCCGACGCAGAACAAGGAAGAAGCCGGCCACCCGATGCGGCACCGGTTCACCAACCTCATTCCCGACAGCCAGTGCGCGCACTGCCACATCTCGCATTTGGGACGTTCGCTCCTGACCCGCGGAGTGCGCGAGCGATCCGAGCCCGACGGAGACACGCTGGCGGGCGGCAAGAACAAAGGCGCCGCCGATCCGGTCAACGCGGTGCCGTGGGGCAAAAGCAATTACATGAAGTTCAAGGGAATGCTCTGGGAATACGGCAAGCCGTGGCCCTACTTCCTGGAAGACGAAGACGGCACAAACGGCACGGACGAAACGCCGCCGGACATCCACACGGCCAAGGGCCTTGCGTGCATCGATTGCCACAACATGCGAGAAGCCCACGGTTCGGGGCGCGCGCAGGCACGTATGGACCAAGAGTTGGATGTGCGCTGCCAGAGTTGCCACGGCCGTCCGGGGCAGAAGGGCAAGCTGATGTCCGACGCGTCCATCACGTTTGACCAAGCGGGGACGGCGCTGGGCACCGATGGCCCCAACCCGCAGACGGTGAAGACGCTGGGCGACGGCTCGGTGCAGCAGCGCGACAAGCTGACGGGCGGGCTGCACCCGGTGACGCAGATCACGGATCGGCAGGACAAGAAGCAAGCGCTGTACAACCCGCGCACGCGGATGGGCTGCCAGCTGCACGCCGGTACAGCGGCGGTGCGTCAGGCGCTGAAGGCGGAAGTGAACGCGTTGGCGGCGAAGGATCCGGTCGAGATGCAAAAGCAGTTCCCTGGCCTGCCGCCGAACTTCACGTTCACGGAAGTTGCACAGGAAACCGACGGTCGGACGGAGTGCTTTGCTTGTCACAACACGTGGACGTTGAATTGCTACGGCTGCCACATGGTGCGTGACGACCGCGAGACGTACATCAGCCGGGTCGACGGACAGAAACGCGCGGGCGCGGTGAAGTCGTACGGCCTGAGTGTGTTGGCCGACGCGCTGGCGCTGGGATTCAACAGCCGCGGGCACATTCAGCCGCTGGTGGGAACGTCGATCTTCTTTACGCACATCGACGCGAATGGACAAAAGGTCATCGACGCGCAGCCGCTGACGACGGGCGAAGGTCTGACTGGCGAAGGCAACGTGCACAACCCGGTGCATCACCACACGGTGCAGAAGATTCCGCGCGATTGTACCGGCTGCCATCCGTCGGCGGACGGGTCGAGCAACACCAACGCGGTGCTGCGCGCGGTCGGCTTGGGCACGGGTGAGTTCACCTTCACCGATGGCGCGGGCAAAGTGCACTGGCTGGATCGGCTGCTGGCGGGCGACTATGACGGCGATGGCAAGCCCGACGATCCCACGCAACTTGGCCTGCCGAACGCGCTCGCCGGCGTGCAACGGCTGGTCGGCACAACGCACATGCGGCAGCCCGGCGTAGTTTCAGGCCCGCAGCCGGGGCCGCTGGACTTGGAGACCATCAATCGCGTCTTGATGAACAAGGTGGTGCCGCAGCGGCCGTAGCCGCGCTTGCACCTGAGGAGTTCGGCCATGAAGCGTCTGCGTCCCTTGCTGCTTGTGGGTGTGTTCTTGACTGGCTGCCCGTCAGCCGCGCCAACGACGACGCCGGAGGAAAACGTCGAGACGTTGACTGACCCGCCTGGCGCGCCTTCAGAAGTCGCGGACGGTCGGCTGAATTGTCTGGGCCAAGCGGCCACCACGGGATCCGCGGGCGCGCTGGAGCTGACCGGTTACGTGCGAACGCTGGCGGATCCAGACGGTCTGCAGCCGGTGCCCGCGGCGACGGTGGAAGCTTTCACGCCAGATGGGACGTCGCTTGGCTCAGCTGGCGTTGACGTGACCAAACGCGGGCGCGTCTCGCTGTCGGTGCCAGTGAAGGCGACCGGTTTTGACGGCTACGCGGTGGCAAGCTACGCGGGCTATCTCAACTGGCGCCTGCAGTCCAGTCGTCCCAAGGTCACCACGGACGTCGACGGCTGGGCATTCCTCGCCACGCAAGCCGAAATCGACGCCCGCGCTTCTGCCGTTGGCGTGACGACCGCGGTAGGCACGGGGCTTCTCGTCGGCGCCGTTCACGACTGCGACGGATTCGGCGTCGCCAACGCCGTGGTCATCGTCGGCACCCAGACCGTTCGCTACATCGAAGGTTTTGACGTCGCGGCGAGCCGCAACTTCACCAGCAGCACCGGGCGCTTCGTCGTGGCCAACGTGCCGCCCGGTGCCGTCACGGTCAAAGCGTTTGGCCGCCTGAAGGCCGGTGGACCGTTGACGCTGCTGTCCTCTGCACAAGTGACCGTGACCGCTGGCGCGATGAGCGCCATCGATCTGGCACCGCGGCCGGCAGCGCAGTGATCACGCCGGTGCCTGCTTGGACGACCCCTTGGTAACCCAGCGCTGGCACGCCGCACCACCGCTTCTGGCCGCGGCGTTGGCGCTTGTGATCTGTTGGCTAGGCTTTGCCATCGCGCCTGACGTACCGGCGACGCAGCGCTTCGCGACGGTACACTACCCACTCCTGCTCGTTCTCTGGCTGGCGAGCGCTGCGTGGATCTGGTGTCATCCTGGCTGCGTAAGTGTGCCAACTGTCGTCGCTATCGCCGTCGCTTTGCGCGTCGTCGTCGCTCTGGAACCTCCCGCCCTGTCGAGCGACGTCTACCGCTACGTCTGGGACGGTCACGTGCAGCGCGCGGGCTTCAGCCCCTACGCGTTTGCGCCCGGCGACGCCGCGCTTTCCGCACTGCGCGACGCCGCCATCCACCCGCACATCAACCGACCTACGGCGCACACGGTTTACCCGCCTGGCGCGCAACTGCTCTACCTCGCGCTGCCATTTTCGCTGAACGCCGTGCGCGGTTTCTTCATCGCGTGCGACCTGCTGACGATGCTGCTGATCGCCCGACTCCTCCGCGCGCTTGGTCGCGATCCAGCACGCGTGCTGCTCTACGCGTGGTCGCCGCTTGCCGTGTTTGAAGTGGGCAATAACGGCCATCTGGAAGCTGCCGTTCTTCCGCTGTTGCTCGCTGCCGTGATCGCGCGTCGTGCGGAACGTTGGCGGACGACCGGTCTTTGGCTCGGCGCAGCGGCGTCGTTGAAGCTCTACCCAATTCTCCTGGGGCTGGCACTCGCGCCGCCGCGCTGGTTCCGTACGCTCCTGCCAGCCGTCGTCCTGCTTGGCGTGCTGTACCTCGTCTACGGGCTGCAAGCTGGCATCGGCGTGCTCGGCTTCTTGCCCAAGTACGTGGGCGTCGCTGAGGACCACAACATCGGTCTGCGGGCCGCGCTGGAATTCACGCTGCAACCTTTTGCCAGCGTTCATCGACGTGAAGTCGCCTTTGGCCTCTGTCTTTTGCTCATGGCAGCCGGGGTCCTTTGGATCTCGCGGTCAAAGGCCACACTGGAGGAGAAAATCCGCGATCTCGCCGGCATCTACTTGCTGACTGTGCCGACCGCGCTGCATCCTTGGTACGTGCTGTGGCTCGTGCCGTGGCTCTGCATCGCGCCGCGCGCGTCGTGGCTGTGGCTGGTGGCGACGGTGCCGATTTCCTACTTGAAATACGCGAGTGCGGGCGAAGTCATGCCGCTGTGGATCGTCCCGTTCGAGTTTGTACCCACGGCCACGCTGCTGGCTTGGGAACAGCGCCGGAGGCCGACGTGAACCTCTGGACGGCGCTGGCGCTCACGCCCTACTTGCTGCTGCTGGCGTCGATGCTGGCCTACAGCGCGCACAGCCTGCTGCTGGTCATCGTGCACGCGCGGTCGGCGCGCCGGTTGCCGGTACCGGAGTGGCAGGAAACGCCGCACGTCGTCGTGCAGTTGCCCGTGTACAACGAGGAAAACGTGGTCGTACGCCTGCTGAACGCCGCGGCGGCGCTGGACTGGCCGCGCGATCGGCTGACGATCCAACTGCTCGACGACTCGACCGACGCGACGTCCGCGCTGGCGCTCCCCGTGATTCAGCAGTTGCAGGCTGACGGCGTACACGTCCAGCATCTACGACGCGTGGATCGCGTTGGCTTCAAGGCGGGCGCGTTGGCCCACGGTTTGCAGCACACGGACGCGACGTTTTGCGCGATCTTTGACGCGGATTTTGTGCCGCCAGCTGATTTTCTCCGCAGGGCGATGGGGCATTTTGCTGATCCGCGCCTTGCGGCAGTGCAAGGCCGCTGGACGCACTTGAACCGCGACTGGTCACGGCTGACGCGCGCGCAGGCGCTGGCGATTGATGGTCATTTTGCGATTGAACAGGAAGCGCGCTTTGCCGCGGGCTGGTGCCTCAACTTCAACGGTAGCGGCGGCATCTGGCGGCGCACGGCGATCGAAGACGCGGGCGGCTGGTCAGCCGATACGCTGACGGAAGATCTGGACTTGTCCTACCGCGCGCAGCTGCGCGGTTGGCGGCTGGTGCTGGACCGGGACCTGACGTGCCCCGCAGAGTTGCCGACGACGCTCGCGGCGTTCAAGGCCCAGCAGCGGCGCTGGGCGACGGGGTCGATGCAAACGGCGCGCAAGCTGTTGCCGTCGATTTGGCGTTCGGACGCGACCGTGCCCGCGAAACTGGCCGCAACGCTGCACCTCACGCACTACGCCGTCCACCCGCTGAGCGCCGCAACCGCGCTGGCGTCTGTGCCGTGCGTGCTGCTTCCCGGACTCATCGCGCCGCCGGGTCCGCTGTGGGCCGTGCTGCTGCCTTTTGGCCTGACAGTGCTCGGACCAACGACGCTTTACCTCTATGCCCGCCGCGTGCTGGGGTTGCCGGTGCTCGCGGGCGTGCGCGACCTGGGACTGCTTACGCTCGTTGGCGTCGGTCTGACCGTGAGCAACACCCGCGCGGTGCTGCAAGCATTCCAGCGCCCCGTTCTGGCCTTTGAGCGAACACCCAAACTCGGCGTGGTCCGCGCAGGCGACGTCGTTCAGACACGGTACAGCGTCGCTTCCGACGGTCTGCAGGTGGTTGAACTCGGCCTCGCGTGCTACTGTTTGGGCGCTGCGATCGGGCTGGTCTGGGCGGGCGTCTACGCCGTCGCCCCGTTCCTCCTGCTTGACGCTGCAGGTCTCAGTTTTGCCGCGATGGGTGGTCGCTCCCGCGCCGGAGACGCACAGTGAACGTCGTCGCGATCCTGCCCGCGTGGAATGAAGGCGCCAGCGTCGGCGCGGTCGTGCGCGGCATTTCCCGCGAGCTCATCCAAACCGTCATCGTCGTCGACGGCGGCAGTGCGGACGCCACGTGCGCGGAAGCGGAAGCGGCGGGCGCCGAGGTCGTCATCGAGCGCCGCCCCGGCTACGGTCGCGCGTGCCTCGCCGGTGTCGCTCGCGCGGCGGAGCTTGGCGCCGACGTCGTGGCTTTTCTGGATGCGTCCAGCGCGGCTGACCCCGCTGATCTGCGCGCCGTCCTTCAGCCCATTTTGGACGGTCATGCCGATTTCGTCCTCGGGTCTCGCACCGGCGGACTCGCCGATCCCGGTGCGTTGCGACCCATCCAACGTGCTGGCAATCGCCTCGCAACGACCCTGATTGCAATGCTCTATGGCCACTCCTACAGCGATCTCGGCTCCATGCGGGCGATTCGCTTGAGTTGTCTCACCGACCTCCGTATGCGAGAATTGACCCACGGTTGGCCGGTGGAAATGCAGGTCCAAGCCGTACGGCACGGCCTGCGCATCGGTGAAGTGGCCATCCACTACCGGCGACGTCAAAGCGGGCGGTCCAAGGTGTCCGGCAGCGTGGTGGGCTCGCTGCGGGCCGGTGTCGCTATCTTGCGCGTCGTGGTGGCCCACGTCGGCCAAGGATGACGAGATGAACGGCAGCGCCGCAGTGGCCATCATCAGCAAGCTCCCCCGTCCGGGGCGGTCCAAAACGCGGCTGATGCGGACGTTGGGCGTGCAAGCGGCGCTGGATCTGCACCGCGCGTTCCTACAAGATGAACTGCGGCAATTGCACCAGCCCGATCGCTGGCGTCTGCACTTTGTCCACGACGCCCCCGAGTCCGACGCCGAGCGCGACGAGCTGATCGACCTGCTCGCTGGGCGCGCGGTACCCGTGGTGCCTGGCCAAACCAGTCTCGCGCACGAGCTGCTGGGTGCCTTCAAGCTGCTGCTGGCGGATCATGGCCGCGCGGTCATTGTGAGCGGTGACGTGCCGCATCTGGACTCGACGGTCGTGGCTGACGCGCTGCACGCGCTGGACGACGCAGACGTGGTCTTGGGTCCTGGGCCGGATGGCGGCTATTACCTCGTCGGTCTCAAGGTGCCGCACGACATTTTCACGTCGATTCCGATGGGCACTGCCGCCGTCGAAAAAGCCACGCACGCAGCGGCAACGCGACTTGGGCTGCGGGTGGCCACGGTGACGCCGCTTGTCGACATGGACGAAGCGCAGGATCTGCTGGCCCTCGACACGGTCAGCCCCGACGTGGCGCAACGGTCACGCGAAGTTGTCGGCGGGCTCGAACGCCACGCGATGAGCATGACGCTCCCGACCGATCTGCAAGTCGAGGTGACGAGTCGCTGCAATCTGCGTTGCTCGGCATGCCTGATTACCCACCAAAAGCTGGCGCCCGACGCGGATCTGACGCTGGCGGACTGGCACACCATCGTCGACGATCTGCCGCACTTGGCGCGCGTGGCTTTCCAACTGAACGGTGAACCGCTGCTGTGCCGCGATGTTTTTGCGATGATTCAGGATGCAGTCTCGCGCGGCGCGCACACGGTGATGAACACGAACGGAACGCTGTTGGACGAACGGCGGTGTCAAGAGTTGCTGCAAAGCGGTCTGCACGAGCTGCGGATTTCACTGGACGGCGTGCGCCCAGAGACGGTGCAGCGCATGGCGGGTGCGGACATCGTCGAGAAAGTGAAACAGGGCATCCGCACGATGGTGAAGTTGCGCGGTGAACGCTCGCGTCCGCGGATCAGCCTGTGGATGGTCGCGACGCGACTGAACATCGCGGAATTGCCCGAACTGGTGCAGCTGGCGGCGGATCTGGGCGTGGAGGAAGTCTACACGCAGCGGCTCGTCTTGACTGGCCATGGCGTGGCGACGCGCGCGCACTCGTTGCACGGACGCGATGGTGCGGTCTTGCAAGAAGTGGTGGCGCGCGCCGAGGCGGTGGCGGCAACGACGGGCGTGGCGCTGCGCGCGTCGGGTCGACAGCCGATTCTGGCAAGCTTCGCCGTGCCCGACGATCCGCATCCGCACCGCGGCTGTTGGCGTCCCTGGCGCAGCGCCGTCGTGACGGCGTCGATGCGCGTGTTGCCCTGCTGCATTTCCACGTTTGTGGAGCCGTACGCGGACATGGAGCTGGGCAATTTGCGCACGCAGACTTGGCCAGAAGTTTGGAATGGCGCACCCTATCGGCGGTTGCGCAGCGGATTGCTCGACGGCCCACCCAACCCCGAATGCCGCGACTGTGGCAAAGAATGGAGCCTGTGATGGCTCACTCGCGTCTCACTCCACTGCGTGTGCAGCACGGGTTGCTGGTGGCTGCGCTGTGCGCGCTCGCTGCGTGCGTGGGCAACGGCGAGTTGCCGGCGACGCTGTCGGGACAAATCGTCGGCTCAAACGATCAGCCGCTGGGCCCCGGTTTGGTGCTCGTCGAGCGCGGCAAAGTCCATGCCGGAACGTATGAAGGCGGCGCGCTGATTGACGCGGAAGGCAAGTTCTCGGTGCCACTGCCGCGCGGCGGAACGTGGGGCATTCACCTGTTTCACAACGACTACTCCTACTTGCCGATCGAGCTCACCATCGACGCCCACCAGCAGGTCGCGCTGACCAACCTGATGGTCGCTTGGGGCGTGTGGACGGATCAAACCGGTCAGCCGACGTGGCCCGATCAGCCCGATGACACGCAACTTGTCCGCATGCCCGTGGACGACACCAAGACCGACAATCCGGTGCTGTCAGACATCCAAATGACGTATCCGAACCCGGCGATGCTGCAGATTTCCGCCAAAGTTTTTGACCCGAATGGTGACCTGTCGCGCATGGTGCTGGTTCACGACACCGCGACCGGCGCGGGCTACGCGCTCAATCCGCCGTCCGCACCCGACGCCAAAGGCCGCTACCCCAACGGCATCTACACGCTCAAGCTCTTCCTCGACCCCGCACACGTCCCCGGCAAGTCGGTCTGGTACTTCGTGGTTTCCGACAACATGTGCAACAACTCTCCCATCATCCCCGTCACGATGCCGGTGCAAAAATGAAGCGCTTGCTGCTGCTCACCATCCTGGCGCTTGCCACCGCGTGTTCCGCTGGCCAGATGCAGACCGATCCGCACTTGGGTAAGCAACTCGACCTGCACGTGCAGGATCTGGCGACGGGAAAGGCGGTGGATCCGGCGACGTGGCGCGGACGCGTCGTGCTGGTTGATCTGTGGGCGTCGTGGTGTGAAAGCTGCAAGGAAGCGATGCCGCACCACGCGCGCCTGTGGCACGATTTGCGTAGCCGTGGCTTTGAAGTCGTGGCCATCAGCGTGGACGAGGATGTGGCGGCCGCCCAGCAGTTCCTGCGCGAAAGGCCCCTGCCGTTCACCGTGCTCTGGGACGCCGGGCAACGGACGGTGACGGAATTGGCCCCGCCCGCCATGCCGACTGCGTACGTGCTGGATCGAACGGGTACCGTTGTCGCCGTTGCCATCGGGGGCACGAGTGAAGCGCTGCGAACCATTGACGCCGCCGTAGCCGCCGCGCTTGACGCGACGCCCGCCGCTCGGTGAGGAGCCCATGACCAACTTGCCTCCTGAGTCGACCCCGCCGATGCAGCGCCTCTCCAGCCGCCAAGTGCACAAGACGCCGTGGCTGGGCGTGCGCGAGGATCAGGTGCAGATGGCCGATGGACGCCAGACGGCGTACACGGTGATCGAGTGCGGCAACTGTGTGGGCGTGTTGCCGTTGCGCGCCGATGGTCACGTGCTGATGGTGCGGCAGTATCGCTACGTCGCAGGGCGCTACACCTGGGAAATGCCGACGGGCGGCGTGCGCAAAGGCGAGTCGTTTGAAGACGCCGCGCAGCGCGAGCTGGCGGAAGAAGCGGGGCATCGCGCCGGACGGCTGCAGCACGTCTGCACGTACCACACGAGCAAAAGTTCAATCGACGAAACGGCGCACTTGTTTATTGGTCGCGACCTGCAGCCAGCGAGCGCGACGGCGGATGAAGACGAGGACATCGACGTGACTGCGATGCCGCTCGACAAAGTGCTGGAGCTGGTGTTGTCGGGTGAAATCACCGACAGCATGACGATTATCGCGGTGCTGCACGCGGTGCGAAACGGCTGATCGCGCTCAAATATTGAACCACGGCGTCACCCACACGTACTTGACGTTCACCAAAAGGCGCAGCGCCATTTTGAGCGGGATCGCCGTCATGGTCAGCAGCAGAAACGCCGTCACCGCGTAGCGCGCGCCGCCCAGCTGCAGGAGCGCCGGAGACTTGCGGCGCCACAGCCAGAAAGCGCCGCCCAGGCTGTACCACGCGCACACAAAGACGCCGCCCAGCGCGGACGGCACACCGAGCCAGTCGGTCAGGTTGATGTTGGTCAGGTGCGTGGCGTGCGCGATGTCCCACGGCTCCCACGGCCAGTACCAGTTCCAGCCCGGACCGCGGCAGAAGACGCCGATGAGGATCGGCACGATCCAGAGCCCCAGAAAGCCAAAAAGGAAAACGGCGATGGAAAACGGCCGCTCGCGCAGCGTGTAGTAGCCTGAACCGCGCGGGTTGCGGTCGAGGTAGGGAATCGCCATCAAGCCAAGGATGATGAGCGCGGGCACGATGACACCGGCGATCCACGGGTCAAAATAGACGAGCAACTCCTGCAAACCGAGGAAGTACCAAGGTGCTTTGGACGGATCAGGCGTGCGGTTGGGGTCGGCAGCTTCCTCCAGTGGCGCGTCCACGACGATCGACCACACAGTCAGCAGCACCATCGCCACGAGCGTGGTCAGCAGCTCGATCCGCACGAGATGCGGCCACGTCGTGACGGCGTCGGGCAGCGTCTCGTCGGTGCGCGCAGCTTGGGCGTGGGCGTCGTTCATCGCCGCATCTCCCGTTCAATTTCCTCTGGATGTCCGTCCCGGATCAACCGATCGTTGCGCAGCGCTTGCCGCAGCCACACGCCCAGCAAGAAGCCCAGCGCCAGCACCATGCCGACGATCGGCAGGTTGTCCGGCTGGCAGAGGATCCACAAAAACTGCTTCATGCGCGTGGTCCTCCCGGCGACGATGCCGCGTCTTCGGCGTGCGGTGGGCCCGAAATGCCACCGTCTTTGCGCACGCGCCAGAAGTGCACGATCATGAAAACGCTGGCGATAATCGGCAAGAACACGCAATGCAACACGTAGAAACGCAAAAGCGCGGCGTCGCCCACCTGCGGTCCGCCGAGCAAAAGCGCGCGAATGTCCGTACGCTCCGTTACGCCAGTCAGCCCCGCGCCGGGACCTTGGTGGCCGATGAACGGCGTCGCCGCGGCCATGTTCGTGCCCACGGTGATCGCCCAGCGCGCCAGCTGATCCCACGGCAGCAAGTACCCGGTGAACGAGAGAAGCATCGTCAGCGTCAGCAGCAGCACACCCACGGTCCAGTTGAACTCACGCGGCGGTTTGTACGACCCCGACAGAAACACGCGGAGCATGTGCAGCCACACCAGAATCACCATCGCGTGCGCGCCCCAGCGGTGCATGTTGCGCTGGATCATGCCAAACGGGATCTCATGCTGGAGGTTTTTCATGTCGATGTACGCAGCGGCGGCGGTCGGACGGTAGTAGAACATCAGGATGACGCCGGTCACGACCGTCACGAGGAACATGAGGAACGACAGACCGCCCATGCCCCACGTAAAGCGCAGGCGCAGGCCGTGGCGGCGGATCGTCGCCGGATGGAGGTGCAAGAAGACATTGCTGGTGATTTGCAGGACGCGGTTGCGCGGCGTGTCGTCAAAACGGTGGCGGAACACGGAGCGGTAGACCTGTTGCCAGAAGCCTGGGCGCTCCGCCGGCGGACTCATGCCGACTCCTTGGTGCTGACGACGCGCAAGCGCGCGCCAGGCTGGCCCCAATTTTCGCGCGAGTAGCGTTGACCGACGTCGACCCACAAGTCGCCGGCGTCGTCGAGCCAGACGCGGGCGCGTTCCAAGGGGCGCGGCGCGGGTCCCTCGAAGTTCACGCCGGCCGTGTCAAACCCGCTGCCGTGGCACGGGCACTTGAACTTGGATTCGCGGCTGTACCAGCGCGGTGTGCAACCGAGGTGCGTGCAGCGGCCGAAGATCGCGTAGAGCTGGCCTTGCTCGTGGACGATGAAGACGCGCCAAGTCTTGACGAACCGGTCGCTGACCGTGCCCGCGGCGTAGTCGCCCGGACGACCGGCGTGAAATTGCGTGGGGGCTTCGACCGGCGCGCGGCGAAACAGGAGGCGGCCAAAAGCAGCAGTGCCGGCCAAGAGCGCGCCTGAAATTGCCGTCCAACCGAGCGCAGTCAGCCAGTCGCGTCGGCCCCAAAGGTGATCCCTGTGCTGTGGTTCGGTCATGGCACCGTCCCGGCCGTCACGTCGGCCGCGTTGTCTTGCGCCAGCGGCACAAGGCCCAAGTTCATCAGGTAGTCTACCAGCAAGTCCATCTGCGCCGCGACATCTCCGCCCAGCACGTCCTGCGCGGGCGTTTGCCCATCGGGGAAGAACTGCGGCATGCGCGTGCCCGGCAGGAGCTTGCCCGGATCTTCCAGGAACTTGCGCACCCAGGTCGGATCGAGCCGCTGCCGCGCGAGACCCAGATCGGGCGCCAACTGCGCGGCCTCGACGCCCTCCCCCACGGACAACTTGTGACACGTCACGCAGCGCAAGCGCTCAAACAGCGCCGCGCCCATGTGCGCGCGTTCCGCCGTCAGCGTCGGCACGGAGAGAGGCCGCAGGCTCGACGACTTGCCCGCTTGCTCGGCAAAATACGCGGCAACGGCTTCAGCCTCCGCGGGCGTCAGACGGAAATTCGGCATCCGCGCCTGCAGCCACGGTCGCAGCGCACCGGGAGCGAGCAGGTAGTCAAAAAGCCACTGCGGACGTAGCCGCGCGCCGACGCCCAGCAGCTGCGGAGGCGCCAGGTGGGCATCGACGTAGTAGCGGGAAATCGCGCTGGGCTGGGTATCCAACTGGTGGCACTGCTGACACCCTCGGCCCGTGATGACGCGCTCCGCCAGCTGCCGTTCCGCCGCGCGTACCGGGTGAACACGGTACGTCTCTGGCGGCGGCGCGGCGCGCAAGCCGCGGAGCATCACGGCGAGCCCCCGCACATCCGCGGGCTGTAACGGGTACTGCGGCATCACAAGCGGCGTGTCGGCTGTGGCGAGCGCACGCGGCGTGCGGAGCTTGGTCTCCGTAAAATGCGCCCAGGTACGCTCAGCGCGCGGCGGCGGCGTCGCACCAAAAAGCAGGTCCCGTGGATCCTTGGTGCCAAAATCGGCCAAGTCGGGTCCCGGCTTCGCATCGTCACCAAAGCCGTTGATGTCGTGGCACCCAAAACAGCCGTAGCGGCCGATCAGCGTCTTGCCCGTCTGCGCCAGCACCGGATCGATCGTACCCGTGAGCTGCGGCGGCGCCTCTGGCGCGGTCGTCGTCGCTTGGGTCAGCAGATAGGACATCAGCGCATGAGCTTCGGTCGGCTGAACGCGCGGCGTCGGCATCGTCGCTTCGGGCCAGTACTGCGCCGGGTCGAGCAGCCACGCGTACACGAAGCCCGGCCGAACGCGCGCCGCCAGTTCGCCCAACTGCGGGGCAAAATCGATGGGCGGGGGCGCTGCTGTCGGCGTCGTAGGGTCCGCGGGATCGGCGTCTCCGCCAAAACTGTCCCACGCGGCTTCACCACCTGCTGCTTCGGGCTTGTCTTCGCGGATCTGCAGGTCGTCTCGCCCCTGCCCGCCGAGCACGTGACAGCCCCGGCAACCGACGTGGTCAAAGACTGCTTGGCCTTGCACGACGCGTTCCGGGTCAACCGGCGGCGCTGTGTCCGCCGCGGGAAGTGCCTCGGACGCACGGAGCAGGTAAGCGGCAATCGCCAACGACTCCGTGTCACGCTGCGCGGCGGCTTTCGGATCGTGAGCGGCGTTTGGCCAGAACTGCGGCATTTGGAAGTGCGCGCGCCGCTGCTGCGGATCGCGAATCCAGTTCACCAGGTACCCCGGCAGGAGCTTCGCGGCGACGTGGCGTAGCGACGGCCCGCGTTTGGGTTCGGGCGCGGCCCCCGTGGCGTGACAGCCGGCGCACCCCAGCTCGCGAAACTGCCGACGACCAAGGCTCAGGTCCGGCGCACCTGCCAGCGTTTCCTCCTGCGCGTGGCAGCCCAGACAACTCGCCTGGACGTACGCGCCGCGCAAAATCGGCTCCATCCAGTGCGGATCGCCCTCGCCGTGCGCGGTTTCCGCGGTGAGCGCCAAGCCCTGCCCGCGGTGGCACGTCGTACAGCCAAAACGCGCCACCGGGTGCTGCTTCAGGAGCGTGTCGCGCTGCGGGTGGACACGCAGGACGCGCGGGATGTGGTCGCCCACCATCTTCGGGTTGTCGATGCCCGCGTGACACGTCGGACAGCGGTCGACGACGCCCAGTTCAGGGACGACGACTTGCACAATCGCGACTTCTCCACCGCGGGTGGGCTGCTGGTCCAGATAGGCCGCTTGCCATACTTTCCACGGCCGCCGCACCCAGGTCTCGTCAACGATCGCCCACGCTGTCACAGCCGCAAACGCGAGGCTCAGCAGCACAAACGCCGTGCGGAGGGACCTCTGTTCATCGCGCTGAAAGCGGGACATTCTCCGCCTGACGCGCCGCACAAGGCGGGCGGTTACTTGAACGCGTGTGAGGCATCCACAGTGCCACCGGCGGTCACAGTGATCTTCTGCGACGCCTTGCCCAACTTCTCGTGCCAATACAGCAGCGTGTACTCGCCCGGCGGGACGTCAGCGAGCGTGAAACGCCCTTCCTTGTCCGTCACGGCGAAGTACGGGTGGTCAAACACCGCGATCCACGCGCTCATCCAGGTGTGGCCGGCGTCGCAGCCGACTTTCATCAGCCCCGACCGCGTCACCTTCTTCTTGATGATCTGCCCCTTTTCCGGGAGCGCGTAGTTGAAGACGTCCGACGTCGGCAAGCGAATGTGCGTGTTGTGCAGCACCGCGTCTTCATTCTTCACGTGCAGTTCCGTACCGACCGCGAACGCCTGCACGTGCGGCTCGTAGCGGCAGACCGAGTTGTCCAGCTCGGCCTTGCCGACGACGAGCGGCTTGCCGTGCTCGATCTTGTCGATGAACACGACCGCGTTCGCGAGGCCCTTGCTCGGTGAAACGAGGAGCACTTCGTTCGGCTTGTCTGTGCCGCACACTTGCGGGTCCTTGGTGACCGGCAAGCGCGGCGCGGCGGGCACTGCGCCTGTGAACCGGACGTTGCCAGAGACCACGCCGCCACCGGTCACGGCGCCGGGCGTGTAGGCCCACGCTGAGGTGCTGAGGAAAAACGCTGCGAGCATCAGGGAAAAGAGTTTGTTCTTCATCGACTCCCACCACCGCTGTCTTGGGTCACCATAGGATGCCCCCGTTGCCGGTGTCAAGCAGCGGTGGCGCCGCCGAAAGGCGAGCACCAGACCCGCCCCAAAGTCCCGTAACCCCGGAAAGTGAATCAAAATAGACGGATGCTGTTTCGCAGGCCACGATTGTGCTTGCGAAAACCCTTCACGTGCGCCGGAACATCCGGCCACCCGAGAAACAGCATCCGATGAAA
>CAITYF010000242.1 GCA_903896545.1 uncultured Myxococcales bacterium
ACACCAAGCTGTGTGGGTCAAGGCTGTTGCCCTCTCGGACTGGACCGCGAGCGTGCACCTCCGGTGGCACGCCGCGGTTCGGGCAGGTTTGAGTTCGAACTTCGGTCGGAGTGCGTAGTAGCAAGAACGTTCACGTCGCCCGCAGGCATTCCGCCGGACTCAGCTTGCTCGCGCGCATCGCGGGCCCCACGCCTGCCGCCATCGTGCCCAGCAGCACGAGCGTGATCGTCACGGCGACCGAAACCATGTCGACGTCCGGGTGCATCGTCGCCGGCACGTCCGCACCGGGCGGCCGAAAAGTCACGCCGTGGATGTACAACACTTGGATCACGCCCAGCCCGACGCTTCCGCCAAGTAGCGTGCCCATCGCCCCCAGAACGGTCGCTTCGGCCAGTAAGAGCTTGCCGATCGCCTCGCGGCGCATCCCCAGCGCCAACATCGTACCGATCTCGCGCGTCCGCTCCAGCACGCTCATCAGCATCGTGTTGGCAACCGCCGTCACCAGCAGCAACAGCAACACGGCCACGACCACGCGCAACACCGACGTCAGCATCTTGCGGACCGACCGAATCGCCGGCAGCAAGTCCAGCCACGACACAACCTGATAGTGCGGCCCCAGCTCCGCCTGCAGGCGATCGCGCACGACGTCCGCTTGGTCGTCGCGCTGGAGCGCCACCGCGTACTCGGTCACCTGCCCTTGCATTTGCAGGAGTTTCTCCGCTTGCGTCATCGTCGTGATCACGAGTCGCCGCGCGTCGATCTCCGTCGCAGCGGGAATCTTGCCGATCTGCTTCACGTCCAGAAGATTGGGCTGCCCATCCACGCCGGACGCCAGAAGCTGCAGCTCATCGCCATTCTTGGCGCGCAGGCCGTCCGCGAGTTTCAAGCCGAGGACAGCCACCGCCGAGTCCCCCTTCTTGATCGGCACGCCGATCTCGTTTGCGTACCGCGCCGGGCACACCGCTTCTTCGCGCGCCGGGTCAACCGCAGTCACCAGCGCGAGCGTACTTTGATTGCCGTTGCCGATGGTCGCCTCAAAGGTCAGACGCGGCGCCACGGCTTTGACACCTTCCACGCGCTTGATCCGCGCCATGAACGCATCGTCCAGCGGCATGGTGAACTTCAACGCGTCCTGATCTGCCGTCAGATGCCCGACGCGGTGGACCTGAATGGCGCCCGTGCGGCCCTGCACCACCACGCCGCCCAGCAGCGTGAAAATCCCCGCCACGAACGCCTGCAGCACCAGCGCCGCGGCCACGCCCAGCGTCAAGCCCAGCAGGGTCACGCCGGTACGGCGGCCGTTGCGCGTCAGGTTGCGCGCCGCCAGCGTCAGAGTTCGCCAAAATACGCTCAAGGTCCGCCCCCGTTACTGGTTCGCCAGGGCTTCCACGGGCCGCAACTTGGCCGCCCGCATCGCCGGAAGAATGGACGCCGCGAGCGCGCCGAGGACCACAACGCTCACCACGACTTCGATGTCGCGCCCGAGGACGACCGGGTGAATGTGCAGCACGCCGCCACCGGGCGCCTGAAAGTGCACGTCGGCCCGCTCGAGGATCGCCAGCACGCCAAACGCCGCCAAAAGTCCGGGTATCGCCGCCACCACGTTGATGACAGTCGCTTCCATCACGAACAGCAGCACAATCGCCTGCCGCCGCATGCCGAGCGCCATCATGACGCCGATTTCGCGGGTCCGTTCGAGCACGCTCATCAGCATCGTGTTGATGACGCCCACCAGCGCCACGACAAGAAGAATCGCCGTAATCAGCTTCAGGATTTCGTCTTGCAGCGCCGTTGCGTCCGCGACTGGGCGCGCCAGTTCAGGCCAGGTCGACACTTCAAATTCTTTGCCCAGCACCTTCCGCAGCGCCGCTCGCGTCTCTTCGAGCTTGTCGAGATCGTGCACGGCGACCGCGATCTCGGTCGCGCGTCCTTCCATCCGCAGCAGTTCCTGGGCGTGCGAGAGCCCCATCAGCCCCAAGCGCGTTTCCAGTCCAGGCGAACGTGGCAGGCCATTCAGGCCAATCAGCCGCGTGTCGACTGCGTTCAGGCTGCCGTCGTGGTCGTTGGTCAGAACCGCCACACGGCCGACGTCGCCTTCTTTGACCTTTGCACCGACGCGGCGTGCAAGTTCCGCTGAGAGCACGAGGCCGTCGGGATGCTTTTTGCTCGGCAGCGCGCCGTCCGACAGGCGCTCGTAACGCAACGGGCAGACGCGGACGTCCAGCTCCGGGTCAAAGGCGGTAATCATGGCAAAAGTCGTCGTGTCGCCCGTCGAGACCATCGCGCCAAAGCCGATGCGCGGCGCCACTGCCTTGACGTTGTCCACCCCTTCCAGCCGCGTCAGAAACGCCTTGTCGTACGGCATATCCAAATCAAGCGGCGTGCCGAAAATCTGCGCCATGTAGCCTGCGCGATGAATCTGCAGCGCCCCCATCTGCGACGAGATCGCCTCGGAGCGCAGGGCCGCCTGCACACCGTTCAGCATCCCGCGCAACGTCGTGACCGCCATGACGCCGAGCAGAATCGCCAGCCCCGCCAGCATCGCGCGACGGCGATTGCCGCGCACGTTGCGGATCGCGATGCGCATGAGCTGAGGGTAGGACGCAGCCTTGGCCATGGGAAACACCTGCGTCAGCGGAGACGCCGTCGAAGGCTGCGCGAGGCCCGACGCAACGTCAAGTCGCACGCGGGAATTGGCGGCTATTGCAAGGTGACCGAGTCGCTGGTCGTGCCCAAGGAAACGCCAGCGCCGTCGCGGAATTCGACGCGCACGGTTTTGACGCCCGCGCCTGGCGTGAGGCTCCAGCCCGTGACGAGGGGCTGGTAGGACTGCCAGCTGCTCCACGTGACGCCGTCGTTGCTGAAACGCATGTCCAGCTTGCCGTAGATGAGGAACGCGCCGTCGATGGACGGTCCGTAGTAGCCGCCCCAGGACTCGCCGTCGTCGCCGTGGACCTGCACGACCACTTTGCGCGTGCCACTGGGATAGCTGATGTTGTTCTGGAACGGTGCTGCCCAGACGCCGAGCGTCAGGTAGTAGGTTTGGCTAGCCCACTGCGTAAGTTGCGTACCGCTCGCGTCCTGAAAGGTGACATCCAAGCCGAAGGAATCGTCGGCGTAGCTCGTCCCGCCGCCGGGGCCGCACTCGACCAACGTGTCCTTGCAGCCCCAGCCCATGCCAAAGGCGCCGTACTGCAACGGAGTGTTCGCGTTCAAGCCGGACACGGGCACCGACGCGCCAACGAGGTCAACGGTCTGTGCAAGGTTGCTGGTCAGGTAGGAGGGGCGAAAAACGCGCGACCCGAATGGCACCGGCAGCCCGTAATCGGTGGACGTGATGCTCCAATCGTCATACACGCTGGGCTTGGTCCATCCGGAAAAGTCGTTGGCCTCAGCGCCGCCGTTGGTCAGCAGGTTGCCGGGCGGCAAGACATAGAGGGAGACGGTCGAACTCGTAACCACCTCGCGACCGCCGGCGTTGATCGCGGCGGCCCCCAGGTCGACGCACACGCCGTTCATCACACCCTTGCCGCCCGTGCACGTGTTGCAGTTCTCGTCCGTCACGCCGCTGCAGTTGTCGTCGACGCCGTTGCCGCAAGTCTCCGTCAAGCCGGGATGGATGGCGCTGCTGGTGTCATTGCAGTCGCCGTTCAGCGACGCGGTCAGACCGTTGACGGTGCCGCACGAAGTGACGCCGTTGCCCGTGCCATAGCCGTCCTTGTCGCCGTCGAGATACCACGTCGTCGTCGGCAACTGCTCGTCGGTCTGCGCGTTGCAGTTGTCGTCGACGGTGTTGCAGGTCTCACTCGCGCCCGGATTCACCCCGGCGCTGCCGTCGTTGCAGTCGCCGGACACCTTCGCCGCAAAGGGTCCGTCGGAGCTGCACGCGCACTCGCTGATGGCCGTCAGTCCGTAGCCGTCCGCGTCGCCATCGTAGTAGTACGGCACGCAGCCACTGGCGTCCTTCGGGTCGATTGTGCCGTCACAGTTGTCGTCCAGACCGTTGCACACCTCCGTAGCCTTCGGATGAATCGCCGCGTCCGCGTCGGCACAGTCACCTCCAGCGTTGGCGTAGCCGTCGAGCCCAGCGCAGAGGCACTTGCTGGGCAGGAAATAGGTGCCATAGCCGTCGTTGTCCGCGTCGACAAACCACAATTTGCAGTCTTCGGAGCCGACAGGATCGGTCAAACCGTCACAGTCGTCATCGACGCCATTGCACGCCTCCAAGCCTTTCGGGTGAACGGCAGCGGCTGCGTCGTTGCAATCTCCACCGACGACCGCGAGGTACGCGCCTGTTCCCGCACATAAACACTGGATGTCAGTCGTTTGGCCATAACCATCGGCATCTTCATCGCGGTAATAGGAGGTGCAGCCACCGCTGCCGATTTCGTCCGTGCCATCTTTGCAGTTGTTGTCCACGCCATCGCAAACCTCCGTGGCGCCCGGATGAATGTTCGCGTGTTTGTCGTCACAATCGCCGACGACAGCGACCTGATAACCGCCCGCTGGCGCGCAGAGGCACGCGGCATTGGCGGCGTTTCCAAAGCCATCGCCGTCGGCGTCGGCATAGTAGAACGTGCAGTCCTGGGTGTTGTCCTCGTCCGTCAACGCGTCGCAGTCGTCGTCCAGACCGTTGCAAGTTTCAACCGCGCCTGGATGAATCGTCGCCGCCGTGTCGTCGCAATCCGAGGCGTCGGTCGCACTGGAGATCGCGTTACCGCCGCACAGACACAGGCCCGTGGCTGGATCGCCAAACGAGTCGCCGTCCAAATCAGCGTAGAAAAGCTTGCAGCCCGAGGCGTCGGCTTCGTCGGTCGTGCCGTCACAGTTGTCGTCCGCGCCGTTGCACGCTTCTTTCGTGCCGGGATGGATCGCGACCTTCGCGTCGTCGCAATCGCCCGCCTTCGACGCGGAATGTTGCGCGTCCGCAGCGCACATGCACACCGCGGTGCCAACGCCAAATCCGTCTCCGTCCACGTCAGTGAAGAACAGGCTGCACCCGGCGCTGCCGGCTTCGTCGGTCAAACCGCTGCAGTCGTCGTCCTTGCCGTTCCCGCAGATGTCCGGCTGTCCAGGGTGAATGGACTCGCTGGCGTCATTGCAATCGCCGTTCTTTTGCGCGGTGTACAAGCCCTTGGCGCTGCACAGGCACGCCGCGGCACCGCTGCCATAGCCGTCGCCATCGCCGTCCAGGTAGAAGGCCACGCAACCCGCGACGTCGTTGCCCGCGTCGGTCAGGCCGTCGCAGTTCTCGTCCACGCCGTTGCCGCACGTTTCGGGTACGTTGGCGTGCACCCCGGCGTTCGCGTCGTCGCAATCGTTGCCGCCTTTGGGGCAAATGGGCGCCGGAAAATAGAGCAAGCTGCCGTCGCAGTAGCCGTCGCCGTCGTCGTCGCAGCCTTCATCGGTCTTGCCGTTGCAGTTGTTGTCCGCGCCGTCGCAAACCTCCACGGCCCACTGGTTCACCTTCGCGTCCACATCGTTGCAGTCGGTCGCCGTCACCGCGTGGTAGAGCGTTGTCGACGCGCACTGGCAAACGCCCGTGCTTCCGCTCAGGCCGTCGCCATCGCCATCTCCGTCGGGGAAGTAGGTGACGCAGCCCTGTGCCTTGTTTTCGTCGGTTGCGCCGTTGCAGTCGTCATCAATGCCGTTGCCGCACGTCTCCGTTGCCGGAACCGCCGCCGGGCAAGCCGTCAAGCCGGCCGCCGTGCACTTGCGCACCCCGTTGCACATTCCCGCGGCGTTCTGTTTGTGGCAGGTCGTCTGTGCACCCGCCGCAGTGGCCGTCGCCGAGCAACCGCACTCGCCGGCAACGCGCACGCACTGCTTCGCCGTTCCCT
The DNA here is from genome assembly GCA_903896545.1 of uncultured Myxococcales bacterium. Taxonomy (GTDB): domain Bacteria; phylum Myxococcota_A; class UBA9042; order UBA9042; family UBA9042; genus CAIYBN01. Next base: position 5,841 of record CAITYF010000242.1, read on the forward strand.
TTTCACCCGTCGCGCTCTGACACACGTAGTCGCCCGGGCAGTCCGCATTTGTGACACACGCCGCCGCGCAAAAACTGCCGGAATCGCCGTAGGAGACGCAAAGTGCATCCTTCCCCGATGCGAGGCACGCCGCGTCCGTATCGCACGGTCGGCAGAGCGCAGCCCACTTGGGCGCGCAAACAAACGTCAAGTCGCCCGCGCCGCCGAACTGTTCGCACTGAAAGCCGGTGGGGCAGCAGTCCACGCACGCTTTGCTGCAAATCTTGCCGGTGGGACCTTCGAGGCAATAGCCCGATTCGCAGTCCGCCGCGCCGTTGCAGGCGTGTCCGGGTTCACCAGGCGATGGTTGTGGCGAGAATTCGCAGTTCTGCGTCGTCGCGTCGTCGGCATCGCTGCCCGCAGTTTGCCCATCTGGATCAAGCGCAACGTCGTCCGGCTTGACGTCGGCTGCGTCCGCAGGTGCGGCGTCAGGCGCAGCCAGGTCTGGAAGCAGGCCGTCCATCCCAAGAGAATCGAATGGTTTGCCGTTCAGGTCGGCGAACTGAATATCCAGATCGTCGACGCTGCCGGAAGGCACCGTCTGACCACACGCAGCGAGCGCGACGAAAATCGTGATCTGTGCCCAGCGGGCGAAGCGCGCCTTCCAAGACATCTGAACCTGCAGCCCAGCAACATGCCAGCATGTCTGAACGTAACGCAGGGACGACCGCGGCTCAAGTGGATTCTTCGGTCGACACTTAGAATTCCCATTGAGGAATGCAGCAAACAGCGCAGTTGCGTGTTGCCACTGGTGTAGCGACAACCCACATGGCGGCCCGCGTTGGCGAAACAGAAATCCATTAAAGTTCAAGCACTTTCCGAGCATTTCGGATGTCTTGCACAAGGAACGTGCCGAGCAACGACCTCACGCAAGCAACGCGCGCATCGCAAGCCGATCCGCGAATGAACGCCGCCCTCAAGCACGCAGCCCGCGCCGACAGAGCGAGCGTGCGGTTGCTGCCTTGACGGGCCATCGCGGCCGTGCTGGCGAAGCGCTTGGCACTTTGCTGGCGCTCGTCGCGGTCTGCCTGACTCTTGGGCACCGACGAGCGCGCGCCGCGGCCGTTACTGCACCGTCGCCGTGAACAGCAGCGTCGCGCCCGCAGGCAGCGGCTTCTCGAACACAACGCGCCGATCTTTCACTTGCGTCTTGCCGCCGTCCGGGCAATCGAACGACGCGATCTTGTCGCCAAATTCCAAGGAGAACCGCGGGGCGTCGTACTTGCCCACGTGGATCGTCCCCTGATAGCCCTTACCCGGCACATAGTGGGCATCCACGTTTGTCCTTTCCCGACCACGCCAGAAGTCGCCCGCCGCGGTGATCCGCTCCACGCGCACGTCCATCGTCAGCGCACGCGTCAGGAAGCGGCGCATCACGTCGAGTTTGACCGCCAGATTGCTCGGATTTGTGCCGATGCCGTAGGAAGGATGCAGCAGATACGTGCTCCAACCGTTGTTGCGCGCATTTTCAAGCAGCGCCCAGGTCCAGCGGCCCATGAAGAAGCTGGCATTGGCACTTTGCAATTCCCAACGCGTGTAGGAGCCATCGTCGAGCGAGTCGCCCAGGCCGTCTTCCTCAACGATCGGAAAGCTGTAGACATCGCCATCGCCGCCGGACTCTGAAAGCCCCGGATTGCGCGGAACGTAGGTTGGCAAGGACCCCAGAACGTCGCCCGTCGAATAGCTGGAGTCGTACATGATCCCCGACTTTTCCAGCGTCTTGTAGAGCCCCATCGGCGTCTGCAGGTATGGCGTCCGCCACGCGCGGATCGGTTGCTCTTTGGGCAGCAGGCTGTCGAGAATCTCAATGCTGACGCGAATTTCACCGCAGACAGTCGGCGAAGTTGGGTCGTAGTTGGCCTTTGTCTCATCGCAAACGCCCGCGACCATGGACGCCATGTCCTTGTGCAGCACAGAGTGCGCCGCTTCCGGGCACGATCCCAGACTGCACAAGCCGGCGGGGATGTCCGTGTTGAAGTAGCCAACGAGGTAGTCCGTCGTCACGAAGTAGCTGCCTTGGATGCCCAGATCCTTTTCGATTTGAGCGGACTGCAGGGCGCCCGCCGCGCCCCACTTCGGGTTGGCGTTGTGCGAATCCGGCGCGTCGATGTCGTGGGTCACAATCAGAACCGTCGACTCCACGCCGGGCACCGTGTGTTTCCACACCGCGTGCCCACGCGCGGCTTCCTGGGCGATGCCCCGGAGCAGCACGACGCCGATGTCACGCGCCGGCGAGAAACAGTTCAAGTCACACGTGGAGACAGCGTCCTGCAGCGGATCCCAGCCCAGCGTGTAGACAACGCCCTTTCCGAGCGGCCGACGCAGCCACGCGGCGCCGACGTTCTGGCCTTTGGACATCGCGTTGCCAAACGCCTGTGCGCCCGTCTTGTTGTCCGGCACATACGTGAGGACTTCAGGCGATTCTGCGTCCTCCGCGCGACCGATGACCGAAATGGCGCGTTCCGTCGGACTGTCGAGGTAGTAGGCAGCCGGCACCGTCGCGGACACTTCAATCGTGTCGACGTTCTTGGCGGAAACAACGGTGACAGCGCCAGCGAGATCCAGAAACGCGGCCGCGTGCGAACCTGCGACGGGTCCGCCGCCATTGTCCGACCACGGCTGCACGGGCTTCACCCAGACCAAAGTGCCGCCATCGGCGACCCATTTCCGCAGAATGCCGAGCTGGTCCGTCGTGGACGCAGGGTCGCCGGTTTGCCCGCCGCCCAAGAAGTTCTCGTCGACGTAGCCAGGCACCAGGATCATCGAATACGCAGACAAGTCGCTGTCAAAGAGCTTGTTCCAGTCGAATTTGGCGACGGGTGAGTCCGGATCGGGCGCGTCAAAAGCCAGGCCCGACTGCGCCAAGCCGTCGATCGCCGAGAGCATCGGCACCTTGTTCAGCCCCGTGTAGCCTTCTGGGACGTCGGTCCACACCTGCAGCGGCATCGCGACGCGCACTTTGCCCGACGTCGTGGTGGTGTCCTGACCGTTGTCGACAACGCCATCACAGTCGTCATCCACGCCGTTGTGCGATTCCGGCATCGGCGGCGGAACCAGGCACTGCTTGACGAAGCCTTTGCAGCCAGCCCAACCGGTGGCGCACGCGCCCTTGCCGCCGGACGTGCACACGTTGCTCGCAATGGGCAGGAGGACGTCGGTGAGCCCGTCGCAGTCGTTGTCGACGCCGTCACAGCGCGATTCAACTTCTTCAAAATCCGGATCGCCGGCGTGAATGGTGCACGTTTCAACGGCGACTGTGTCGTCGCACGCTGTCAGAGAGCCAAGCGCCATCCACGCGATGACGCCAAGCGCCGACGCCGCCACGCTGGAAATGCCACGCCACTTTGCCCGCACGATGAACCTCCAAACCCGCTGATTCTAGCTCGCACACGCGCATTCGGCCAATTTCCGGCGGCCTACCGCGCGGCCAATTACGTGCCCAGCGGATGACAATCTAGCACATTTCGCCGCCTCAGTCGTCGCTGGAAACGCCTTCCAAGCCAGCCAGACCTTCTCCGAATAGCCGCACGATCGACGGACCCACGTCCGACGGATCGCCCAAATCGACGCCGCTCAACCACGCGTATGCGAGCCGATCAATCGCGCCGACAATCGCGAGCGCCGTCAATTGCGGCATTGTCGCGCGGATCAGACCGCGTTCCGTCAGCGAGCGCACCAATTCGACGACAAACTGGTCCAACTGCCCTTGGCGGCTCCGCAACCACGCGCCGATCGCGCCCGGACTGCGTTGCTCGCGATAGAAAAGCAGCGTCGCCTCAGGATGTTCCGTCACTGCCCGCGCCAAGGCCGCGGCCAAGAAGCCATACGCCGCTTGCGTCTCCACCGCGCTCGCTGCGGCTTCCAGCGCCAGACGGGCATCCAGAAGCGCTTCGACAACCGGGTCCAGCGCAGCGCTCACCAGGGAATGAAAGAGCGATTCTTTGTCGTCAAAATACAAATAGAAAGTGCCGCGCGCGACGCCAGCATCCGCCACGATTTGCTCAATGCTGGTCGCGACATACCCCTGTTGTAAGAACAGCGCGATCGCGGCCCGTTCCAGATCGGCGCGTTTGCGCGCCTTGTTGTCCTCGCGTTTGCCCATCACGTCCTCGATCCGAGGTGATACCAGCCAGTCGCCCGCCAAGCAAGCCAGAAAAAATGACGACACCGCCAGTTTTCTCTTGCCAAGAACTGACGGACATGTCAGTTTCATCGAGAGGGGCCGCCGCGCCGAAGCAAACGAGGCAATTCATGGGACTTACGCCGCACCGTCGCTACACTTTGCTGGCCCAGTTCTGGGCCGCGTCGTTCGTCGTCACGGGGCTCATCTTCCTGTTCGCTCCGTTGCAGCTGGGCGCGCAGATGCAGTGGACCGCGCAGCTTTTGGGACTCAACGGGACGATCGCGTGCGCGCCAGATTCGATGTGGCACGTGATTGCGCTGTCGTTGATGGTAACCGTGACGATGCTGTCCTTGCAGACCGCGCAGGATCCCGACGCACGCGCGCCGTACCTGACGCTGCAGGCGGCCAAACTGTCGAGCACAGCGCTGTTTTTGTTACTCGCCGCGCGACACGGAAGCATTTGGATTCTGGCTGCGGCGACGGACGGCGGGATCGCGCTGAGTTTGTTTCTGGCGCGTCGGGCGCTGCCCAAGTCGTAGCGGGGGACGGAAATGGACCTTGCGCAGCGTTGGCTGATGGCACACGGCGTGGAACCCGCGCAGGCGGCGACTTTGGCGACGACGGCGCGAACACGGGCGCGGCGCTACCCGTTACCGGTGAACCACGCGTGGTCAGTGGTGCTCGTGGCGATGAACTGGCTCATGCCGCTCGTTGCGCTCGGACGGCTCGTTCGCGCGCAGACGCTCACGCGCGACGACTTTGAGCGGCTCGAACAAGCGCTGCAGCACCACGCGTGGCGTTGGCCACGGATGCTGTGGCAGTTTGCGCGGCTGCCGCTCTGGGAGGCGCTGTACGGTGGCGCGAGTCGTCCACCGGACGCGGTGCGCGCGGAGGCAGGTTCGTCAGCGCGCGCGTTTGACGTGATTGTGATTGGTTCGGGCGCGGGCGGTGCGCCGGTGGCGACGGTGCTGGCTGAACGTGGGCTGCGCGTGGCGATTCTGGAGGCGGGTGGGCCGGTCGTTCAGGCAACCCCGCCGGAGGTGATTGAGCGGTATTTTCTGCAGCAAGGGATGACGCTGTCACTGGACGGCGGCTCGATGCCCGTCTTTGTCGGCCAAGGTCTCGGCGGAACGACGGCGATCAATTCGGGCACGTGCTTGCCGCCGCCGCAAGAGTGGTTGGCCCGCTGGGATACGTTGGCGGGCACGCATTTGGCGCAAGAACTGCCGCCCTATGTGGCGATCGCTTCGGAGCGCATCGGCGTGACGGTGCCTCCGCGGTCGCTGTTGGCGGCGTCTGCGGGACTCATGGACGCAGGACTGCGCGCGCTGGGCCGCAAAGACGCGTACGTCCTGCCGCGCAACGCGCCCCACTGCACGGGGAGCGGCGTGTGCTGCTTCGTCTGTCCCACGGGCGCCAAACAGAGCACAGATCGCAGCTTTCTGCCGTCAGCGCGGGCGCACGGCGCGGCCGTATTCTCCCACGCGCGGGCAACGACGATCGCCGACGGCGAAGCGGGCGTCACAGTCAGAGTGCGCGTACCGGACGGCCTTCTGGAACTCAGCGCGCGTCATCTGGTTATCGCGGCGGGCGCGCTGCAGACGCCCGGCCTCATCCGCCGCAATCGGTTGGGCGCACGTTGGCGGCGGGCGGGCGATCACCTGAAAATTCACCCGGCGGCCAAGGTGTTCGCGCTCTTTGCCCACACCGTAGGCGGCGAGATCGGCGTGCCGCAGGGTCTCGGTTACCAGCCGCCGGAGATTCCCCGTGTGGTGCTGGAAGGCATCTTCACGCCCAAAAGCACGGTCTCGCCGCTCCTCGCCGCGGCCGGACTGCGCGCCGACTGGTGGCTCGCGCGATTCGAGCACTTGGCGACTTTCGGCCTCATGGTGCGCGATCGCGGTTCGGGCAGTGTTCGCGAGTTCTTGGGGCGCCCGATCCTGCGCTATCGACTCCACGCGGACGACATGCGCGACATGGCTCAGGGACTCCAGCTCATCGGCGAGGCTTTCTTTGCCGCCGGTGCGCAGGCGCTGCTTTTGCCACTTTCCGCTGGCCCGCACGAAGTGCACAGTGTGGACGCACTGCGGCAGATTCCGCTCGCCGCGTTCACGCCGAGTCGGCTGATCGCCAGCGGCTTTCATCCCCAGGGAACGGCCGGGATCGGCCGTGTGGTCGATGGCGACCTCCGCCTGACTCCGCATATCTCGGTGTGCGACGGATCGGTCTTGCCCGATTCGCCGGGCGTGAACCCGCAGCTGGCCATCATGGGCCTCTCGCTGCGCTTGGCGGATCGACTCACCGCAGAGCTGACGGCACACGCTTAGGCCGTCACTTTTGTCGTGAAAGTTCGTCGCAGTCGTTCGCGAAGCCAAGCAGCTTCTGCCGGAGGTGCTCGCGTTGTGAGGCGTCGAGCGTCTTGCCCGCTGCCCGCACAAACGCGTCAAACGCACCGCCACCTTCGGCATCCATCCGCCGCCGCCTCTCGACGAACCACGACTGGAACGCTTGAATCACCTTGTCCGCCGGTTCGCGCACCCGCAGCCGCGTCACGAGGTCGTCGCGCATCCGCTTGCGCTCATCCAGCCAAGCTTCATCGCGCCACGGCATCTTGTGCACCCACGGCAGCAACGCCGTTCGCTGGGCTTTGCTCAGTCCACCGGCCCAATCGTCCAGCGTGTCGAGCGTCTGTTCGTCGCGCTTCTTGACGCGTTCTTCCTTGGTTTTCTTGGCCAAATCCTTGCGCGCGTCCGCGTCCTCTTCGGCAAAGTGCGTTTGCAACGCCGTGATTTGCTTCTCGTCCAGTTCACCGAGCACCTTGGCCATCGGCGGCAACGCTGGGCGCATCGTCGCCTCCCACACGTCCAGCCACGCCGTCCGCTGGCGCTTGAGCAAGTCAGGAGAAATCTCTTCTGCCACGCCCTCCGCTGCTTGACGCAGAAGGCGCGCGTAATCCGGCAGCATCTTCCGGCGATGCCACGCCATATACTTGTCAAACTCCACGTCGATCTGAGATTTCTGCGCGTCGGTGAAGTCAGTGACCTGCTTCAACTTGGGCACAATCGCCCAGCGCGCGTGGTTGTAGCCAAATTGCAGGGAACTGCAGCCGAGCGACACCAGCGCCAGCACAACAAGCAGCACTGAGCGGCACATGCGGAGCCGAGCTGGTCGTTGCCTGATCTGCCGCCGCATCCGCCTCCGCGTTGGTCTTACGTGCGTCGATTGCGCCCGCGCCGTTGCTTGTTCAGGCAGTCTGACGACGGCTTCCGAGCGCGTCAAGGCATTCTCTACGCGCCGTCCTGTTCAGAGGTGCGCCAGCGCCTCGCGCACCGTAATCCGGGACGCCCGCGTCGCCGGAATGAGCGTCGCCACGAGCGCCACGACGGCGAGCAGCACAGCCCAGATCACGATGGGCCCGCCGGCAATCACAAACGGCAGCGGCGCGAGAAAGCCCATGGAACCGATCAGCCAGTCCAACGCCGCGGTCAACGGCACAGCGAGCATGAACGCGAGCACCCAACTCAGCCCGGCGATGAGGAACGCTTCGGAAAGAATCGTGCGCAGAATCCGATCCGGCGTCGCACCGATCGCTGCCATCACGCCAATTTCCCGCGTGCGCTCGATGACGCTGATGCTCATCGTTGAGCCCAGACCCAAAAGACCGACGAAGCCGAGCACGATCGCCATCACGACGAGCGACTGGATCAGCAGAAACACGTGGCCATCGATGGCCGAGCGCAGTTCAGCCAGCGGAATCAACATGTCGACGCCAATGGACGCGTCGCTGAGCACGCGCTCGACTGCACGCACCATCTCCAGACGCGGCTTGTCGTCCGTTACGCGCGCCGCCAAACGCAGCATGCGCGCCTGCCCCACCGTGCGCGTGACCTTGGCAAAGGCCGCATCCGTCACATACGCCGTTCCCGGCGAGCCAATTTCCTCGACGATGCCCACGACGCGCCAGGTCGACGTCTCGCCGTCCAGCGAGATCGCGATGCTGCTGCCGACCGTCGTTTCTGGCACTTGCGCGAGCGCGGCGTGGTTCAGCACCACAGCGTCCGTGTCACCCGCCATCAGCCAGCGCCCCGCGCGCAGCGGAAACCGCACGAACTGCGTGTCCGGCGGCGGCCCCATCATCGACAAACTGCCGTGACCACGATCCGGGTACGTCCGCACAACGTCGACCTGACCCGGCTTCGCAAACGCGGCGGGGACTAGCCCCCACGCCTCGATCGACCGCACGTTGGGCAGTTGACGCAGCGTCTCCACAAGCGTCGTCGCCGTCGGCGCATTCAACCGCACGTCGAGATCGTAGAAGCGCGTCTCTTCAATCTTGGCCAAATTGCGCTGCCAACCGCGCGACACGTTCAGCGCGGTCATGAACATCGAGCCACCCGCTGCAAGGAGTCCTAAGGTCAACGCGAGCCGTCCCGGACGGCGAAAGGCGTTGCGCAACCCGTACGGCAGGCGTGACAGCCGTGGGTTCAGCAAGTCCGAGCTCACGCCGTGCTGATCCAGCGCCTCGCGGATCGTCATGCGACTGGCTCGGCGGATCGGCACGGACGCGACAAGCGCGGGCACCAGAATCCCCGCCGCCGCTTGGGTCAGGTACACCCACCACGGCAGCGAGGTGCTCGTCAGGTCGAAATTCAAGAGGTGGGCGACCTGCGCCGACAGAAACCGCGCCGCCGCTACGCTCAGCGGCACCGTCAGGACAACCGCGGTCACGCCGAGCGCCAGGACCAGCACGCTATACAGGCGCGCGATCTGCCCGGACTGTGCGCCGATCGCCTTCATCACCCCGATTTCGCGCACCTGACGCGCGAGCATCGCGGCCAAGGAAGTTGCCACGAGAATCGCGCTCAGCACGAGCGCCAGAACTGCGAACGCGAGCATCATGAGCAGCAGCGTCGTCATCTGTCGCTGGTGAGGATGCTGCCGTGGCGGCGGAATCCGGATCTGATGCACAACGTGACCGTCCTTCTGCAGCACCGAAGCGAGCTTCGCCGCGTTCGCTTCGATCGTCGGCAGGTCGGCGTTCGGGACGTCGAAGGCGACGCGCAGTTCATGCAACGGCCCCGATTCACCCAACTGCGTCAGGGTCGCTGCCGTCACGTAAGCGTACGTCTCCCGCTCCTGCCACGCCGGTGCGAGGCCCGGATCGTGCACCACACCCGACACCTGAACTCGCTGCTCGGCACCATGGGGCGTCTTGACGGTCAGCGTACTGCCCACCTTTGCATCCACGCCGCGCAGCGCTGAACGTTCAACGAGCACGGTTCCGGTCGGCGGCGGCCACGCGCCCGATTCGGGGCGAAAGGTGTTGAGGCGCATGTGGGCAAAATCGGCCACGACAAAAAGCAGCAACGGCTTCCAATCGCCGGATACTTTCACGCGCGCCATCACGACTTCCCGCGCCTCAGCCTCGCGGATCCCGCTTTGCTTACGGACTTGCGCCACGAGCGCGTCGCTCACCCCGTCATCCAACTCCAGCGTCGCTTCTGCGGGCTGCGTGCTCAGATAGTTGGCGGCAATCTCGCGGGTCAGGATCGCGTACGCGCCCAGCACGGTGCCCACTGCCGCGAGGCTGACGACGATGGCCAGCACCATCAGCAAGATCCGACTCTTCTCAGCGCGCAGGTCGCCCAGCAGCTTGCGCCAACGCGGCCGAGTGAACTTGTTTCGATCCGTTCCCATTGTGGCCTCCTTCGCGCGCTAGCGCACCGGGATGTCCAGCGAAGCGCGCGGATGAACCACGCGAAACTGGAGCTTTTGGAAGTTCGGCATCCCGGAGAAGATCCCCAGACGAAAACCGTTGGAGAAGCCAAGCTGCTCCTTGGGGAGGCTCAGCGCGTTGTGATCGACCTTGCCGTTGTCGTTCTCATCGTGAAACACCACGAGCGCGTAGAGGCCGTCGGGCAAACCGGCGAACTCCAGTCGCGCCTCGCCGTTCTGAATGACGCTCGTCGCGCGGCGCCAGGACGTCTGAGACAGCACGTTGTCACCGGGACGAAACAGCTTGGCGATGGCGTGTCCCTGAGGACTGTCAAACCCAGTCGCGTGAATCGTCAGCGTGGCATTCTCCGCGGCTGGTTGCGGAGTAGGCGGCGGCGGCGTAGGCGCATCAACCGCGCACGCTGACGTGACACCCAGGGTGACGACCAGCAACGCGAGACCGACAAGGAGAAGTCGTGGCTGCGGATGAAACCTACGCATGCAGGCCTCCGCGCGTGGTTTGGCTCACAACCTTGCCGTCTGCAAGTGTCACGATGCGATCGGCAAAACGCGTCAAGTCGCGCTCGTGGGTCACCATCAGCACGGTTTTCCCGGCGCGCGTCAGTGCCGACAGCAACTCCAGGACGTCGTCCGCGGTCTGCGAATCGAGGTTCCCCGTCGGCTCGTCCGCCACGAGGAGCGGCGGGTCATTCGCCAACGCGCGGGCAATCGCCGCGCGCTGCTGTTGGCCACCCGAAAGCGCCGACGGCAGCTTGTCCGCCTGCTCCGCGATCCCCACTTGCGCCAGCAGGATCAGCGCCCGTTCGCGCGCCTGCTTGGGCGGCAACACGTCGCAGAAATCCATCGGAAGCATGACGTTTTCCACCACGGTCAAGGTGGGCAGCAGCTGGAAGAACTGAAAGACGACGCCCACGTTACGTCCGCGCCACAGCGCCAGACCGTTCTCGTCCAGCGTCGGCACCTGCGTTGTACCCACGCGGATTTGTCCTGAACTCGGCTTGTCGATGCCCGCGATGAGGTTGATGAGCGTGGACTTGCCGCTGCCGGACTTGCCGACGATGGCGACGAATTCACCAGCGGGCAAGGCCAACGTGACGTCGTTGAGCGCGAGGAACGCGCCCGCGGCGGCGTCGTACCGCTTGGCGAGCGAGGTCAGTTCAATGAACGCCACAGGGGATTCAGAATGGGACATGGGGCCTCTCCTTTTTTTGACGGGAACTAACCGCCGTGCGCGGCTTTGATCGTCGCGACGAGGTCCGAGGCGAACCAAGCCAAGCCACCAAGTGCGGCAATTGCTGCCACCACTGCGGCGATGATGATTTGCTTGCGGGTCATGGGTACTCCTGTCTTGAGGTGCTGAACTGGGTCTAGCAGCGGATCGGGCACCGCTGATCGTGAACTTCGGTCGGAGCGTATCGACGTCAGCCCGTTACTGGACTAACGTCCAGCAATGTCGCAGGCCGTACGCCACGGGGCAAGTACTGCGCGGGGACTTACGGGACAGGAAGCGCATCGCGTCCAGAAAGTCTGGCAAGTACTGAAAAGGCAAGATATGCAGCAAATTCCAAATCCGACCGACCGCCGTGTACTTCGCACCCGTCAGATGCTGCGCGCCGCGCTTATCGGGCTCATCGCCGAGCGCAACTGGGACGACATCGGCGTGCAGGACATCTGCGACCGCGCCAACGTGGGGCGTTCGACGTTCTACACGCACTTTGGCGACAAGGAGGAACTGCTGGTCAGCGGCTTTGACGACCTACGCGTGATGCTGCTGTCGTTGCGACCACCGATGCGGCCGAAAAATGTCGCGTTGACGTTTACCGCGCCGCTCTTGCACCACGCGGATGAGAACCGCATGCTGTTTCGCGCACTCGTGGGCAAGCGCAGCGGGCTGGTCGTGCAGCGGCATTTCCGCAAGCTGGTCGTCGACTTGACGGTGTTGGAGCTCGCTGACACGACCGTAGGGGAACCCACCTTCGTCGTGCGCTACATCGCGGGCGCGTTCTTCGAGTTGGTCAGCGCGTGGCTCGACGCCCACCAACCGCAGCCGCCCAGCGAGATTGATGCGGTGTTTCAGCAGTTGACGCTGCGCGTACTCGCGACGTCCCGTTGAAATCGCCGCGTGAGGATGGGCAAGCGCCTACAGCGCGCAACCGCCTGTGCCCGTCGCGGGCGCAGCGGGCCGGGTCTTCCGCGGCGCACAGTTGACGTCAAACAGGTCGAGCCGTCACCTCCGCACCGGGCGCCTTCACGACGATCAAGAGCGGACATCCGTGCCGCTTAGGGTGAGCCCCGCCGGACGGCGCCGCCGACACCTCGCCGGGACAACCGACTGGCGCACTCTCCGGATCGGTCGCAGTGTTCGACTCGCAAGTTGGCTGGATGACGGTGGCATGGCTTGACGCGACTTCCAGAAGCGACTAGCTAGTCAGGAGTCGGAGCGACCGAGCCTGCGGCGACGCCAAGATGTGAGTAGGAAGCTGAACCGCTTGTGTGGCTCTCCCCTTCGTGGTGGTAGCCAGCTGTTGAGCCTCGCTCGTCGTTGGAGGGCAATTTTCGTCTCGCTCAGGGTGATGAACCGAGGAAGGTGTGCAGGATGGCACTGGGGCGGCAACGTGTAGCGCGCGGCGACTCCGAGATGGCTCCGTCAACTGCGACGACGCTTTGCTTTTCCGCGCAACAGCGTATGCCGACCGGGATGTGCGTCGGCTCGTTGATTCGGCGACTGGCTTCGCTCGCGTTGGTTCTTGCAGTCGTGCAATCGCCGGCGCGCGTCGCCTACGCCGAGCCCCCGGACGTGACCGAAGCGCAACTCGCAGCGCTCGCGTACGAGAAACACGAGTTTCATCAATCCGCATTGGGATATTTAAAGGCATGGCGAATCGGCAAGAATCCAGAGTTCCTCCTGGCGAGCGGACGGGCGCACGAGGCAGCGAGCCATCTGGACCTGGCGATGCTGATGTATCAGCAGTTCATTGAGTTGCCGGGGCTGCCGGCGGCACAGGTGAAGCGCGCCAAGCGTTACTTGGAAGTGACGCACAACATCATCGCCGCGAAATCCGCGGTTCGACAGCGTGATTTTGCCTCGGCTTTTGCGTACTTCGACGCGGCGGCACGGTTGGCACCGGAGCGTCCCGACCTCCTCTACAAGGCAGGTGTGTGTCAAGAGCACGCCGGAGATCTGGCGCTGGCCACGGCCTACTGGAAGGCTTTCTTGGAGCGGGCGCCCTCAGATGCTTCGGAGCGTGGGCAGGCACGCGCGCGGTCGCTCGATGTCCGAACGGTCAAGCTAGCCAAGAGCCCCGAATTGAAGTTGCCGCCTGCGGCCCACGACGAGTTGCTGCCGTTCGTTCACGCGCGTATTGCACAAGCGAGCGAGGCCGAAGAACTGGCGAACGACGACCGCGCGCGCTACGACGGGCGCTCGCCTGCCCCTCCAGCAGCGATGACGGTCGAGGTTGCGTCGAAGCCGCGGCCGTCACAGTGGCCGCGCTGGGCTGTCATCGGCGGTGGGACTGCACTGATCGCCGCGGGTACGGTGTTGTTTGCGACGACTGCGTCCGAGGCGGCGCAGTTTCAGCGCGATACGCAGCCCGATGCCAACAACCGCGTGGTCGGGATGACTCGTCAGACCGCGAACCAGCGCGCGGATAGCATCAACATGCGAATGGGCGTGGCGGGCGGGCTCACAGGTGTGGGCGCTATCGCTGCGTTCGTTGGCGTGTGGTGGCTGCTGCACGACCGCCCCGGCGTGTTAGCGGTGCTACCGGTCGACCACGGCCTACAACTTTCTGGAAGGTTCTGAAGATGCTGCGCCGTGTCGGAGACCACATACTTCTGGACGGGCCTGTCGCTGCCTGCTCCGGGACCGGTCGAGTGCGTGCAAGGTGGCGCGTCGCTCGGCTCGCCGCGGCTCCGAGCCTCTCGCCCCGGAACGCGACTTCGTTGCACCGCTGTTGACCAAGGAGTTCGCATGAACCGCGTGTCGTGGATCGGCCTGATGCTCTTCGCCGCCTGTGTCCGGGTGCCAGACAATGCGATCTTCGATGGCGAGGATGCTGCGGAGCTTACCGACGCCATTCCCGCGGACGGCGCACTCGTGGAGGGAACTGATGCTGCGCCAGATGCGCCTGACGCAGCTGAGGTGGCGGATGCCGCGGACACGGTTGATGCCGCGGACACCGTTGAGACGGCCGACACGGGCGATGTGCCGGCGGCCCCAGACGCGACCGCGACAGCGGACGCGCAATCGGAAGACGCAGATGCAGCGGACGCCGGCGCGGATGGATTTCCGCTCGATAGCGCCACTGTCGCCTGTGCGTGCGGTGCAACGTGCAACGGGGCGCCTTGTGACGACGGCGATCCATGCAGTCTGGCCGACCAGTGCACCAACGGCGTGTGTCAGGGCGTACAGCTTCAGTGCAACGACGGCAATGCGTGCACCAGCGACAGTTGTGCCGAGGGCGGCTGCGTACACGCGCCTGTTGCCGCGAGCTGCACGGACATGGACGCGTGCACGGAGAACGACACGTGCATCGGTTCGGCGTGCTTGGGCACTGCAAAGTCCTGCGACGACGGGAACGACTGCAGTTCCGATAGCTGCGCGCCCAGTACCGGCTGCACTGCGACGGCGCTCGATGCGCCTACCTGCAGCGACGGGGACGCATGCACCGGTGGCGACACGTGCCTGGGCGGCACCTGCGTGGCGGGGCCCATCCTCAGCTGCGACGACGGCAAGGCGTGCACGGAAAACGATGAATGTAAGGCAGGCGGGTGCGTCGGAGTCGTCAGCTGCGACGACGCAAACGCGTGCACACAAGACGCCTGCGACGCAACGGGGGCGTGCTCGCACGTGCCCGCCTGCAGCGTGAGCGGGACCATCCAAGGCCTCGGCGGAATCGCCGTGCTTGTGGTCAGCGGCGCACACTCCGTGCAGGTCACCGGAGACGGCCCATTCACGCTCAGCGGCTTTGCAAATGGCGAACCCTACTTCGTCCAGACAGCCAAGGTCGGCGCCAGCCTTCCACACTGCTTGGTCACGGGCGCGGTCGGGGCGATCGCTGGCGGCGATGTTGGCGGTGTCGCGGTGAAATGCGGCTGCGGCAACGGCAAGGTCGAAGCAGACCCTGTGCACGCGGTCGATTTCGTCTGGCACGCTTCGACGGACCAGCCCACTGGCAATCCACTCGTCTGCACGCTAAACGGCAAGACCTTGCTCTCGGTTGACGCCTCGACCCCAGGCTTTTACTGCGACCTCAAGGCTGAGAAAGCGCACATCACCGATCCCGGAGCGCTCTCCGCGTTCGCGGCGACCGGCAATGTGTTCGCGTGTACCTTCCCCTCCCAGATGGATTGGATCAAGGTCAACGTGCAGTTCCAGAGCGGCCGGTACTGGTCAGGCGCGCTGTTTGACGCACCGAACCAGAAAGGCGGAGCCCCCGACGTGTGGACGGAAAACGCCGCTTGCCCGGATTTTGGGTACGGCCCCTACGGTCCCGTGACCATGACGCTCGGCACTCAGGAAACATGCGACGACGGCAATCAGGTCAGCGGAGACGGCTGTGACTCCAAATGCCAGCTTGAAGAAGCATGCATCTTTGGTAACGACACCGACGGCGACGGTCTGGACGACTGCGCCGAAACCGGCACAGGACAGTTCCTCGACGCAAAGCACGTCGGCACTTCGCCGTGGGCGTGGGACACCGATGGGGACGGGCTGGGTGACGGCGATGAAGCGAATGGGACGGCCCAAGGCTTGGACCTCCCCGCTCTGGGAGCCAGTCCCGTGCGGCAGGACATCTTTGTCGAGGTCGATTGGATGGAGGACGACGTCGATTGCGCGTTACACACGCACCAGTTCACGGCCACCGCTGAGTCCGCATCTGTGCAGATGTTTGCAGACGCGCCGCGCGTGAATCCTGACGGCTCGTCGGGCATCGCCCTGCACATCGACTACGGCCAGGGCGCCCCGTACACGGGTGGAGACCTCGCGGGCAACGTCAGTGTCTGGCCGTGGGCGTTCGACTCGGCGTTCGAAGCTGTCAAGTTGGCACATTTCGCGGCGAACCGCGTCGGCTACTTCCACTACGTGGTCTCACTCCATTCACTGCCTGACGCCGGCGGTGTGGCGCTCCTTGGGGGCGCAGTCATGAAGCTCGCACAAGCGGCCTGTGCATGCCCCGGCTACACCTGTGGCAACTCCTCCGACCTCAGCCTTGCCGAAGTCTTCCTGCATGAGTTGGGCCACAACTTGGGCCTCGAACACGGCGGCGACGATTCGTGCAACAGCAAACCCAACTACCCGAGCATCATGAGTTACCGGCACTCGTACTATGGAGTCGATGTGGATTGCGACGACCTGCCCGACGGTGCTTTGCGATACTCGACGGGATCGTACCCGATGATCGACGAGGCCGCCGTGGACGAGTTCAACGGCACTTGCGGCGGGGCGTTGATCGACTGGAACGGCGACAACGTGGCAGACGTCCAGTTAAAGCAGGACTTGAACAGCGACTACGACGCCACATGTGGGGGCGAGTACACGCAGTTGCACGACTTCAACGATTGGCAGGGGATCAACTTGCACAGCGTAACGGTCGGCGAGCCAGCCGGCGGCGGGCCCCCTCAGGTCTCCAACGCCACGGTTGCCACGCCGCAAACGCGACGGACCATCCGATGCTTCGATGACGCTTTGAGTATCGCGTTGCGAAAGGGCGAGCGTCCGTAAGCGGCTGCGATCACCCGTCTCGACAAGCCAAGCCCTCCATTCTTCGGCAGCACCGTTGGCCGCCAAATTTCGCCGTTCCCCACGCCCATCCGCGAACGCAGCAACACGCCCACGCGGCGTCTCCGTTAAGGAACGGCTGGTCGAGCTCGTCCTACGCCATCACTTTCGGCTCGGCGTGAGACTGGAGCGGACCACACGGCAGTAACCCCACGGGGCCCAGGTGGCCTGCGCGAGCGAGGGCGGGCCCGCCGACGCCCCCCGGCGAGAAGCAAATGCCAATTTGAGCGCTGAGTCGAAGCGATATTCGACGGAAAGGGCGCCCCGCGCAAATACTTGGAACGGAAAACGGCGGGCGCGGCAGGAAAACGCCGGACGACACGCTACACGGCGTCGACCAACTCTGCGGCTTCCTCGGTCATCCGCCATCCGTCGCACGTAGGCCGCACGTCGAGCGCCGGCGAGCATGCGGCGACCAATGACACCGCGACGGCGCCCTTTGCAGAGGCAAGGGCACCCCGCGCGAACGAAACGAACTACATGTCGAACGCGAGGTCGAATGCGATGGTCACGCCGGATCCGGCAATCGGCGGGATCACGAGGAAGTCGATGCTCACAGCGGAGAACGACGCCGTGCCCGGATTCCAGCTCGGAAATTCGATGCCAAAGTTTGGCGCGATGATCGGCGAAAACATGGCTTGTCCGTCTGGCTTGATGTACTGCGCGCCCACCTTCACGCCCAAATCGATGCCGAAGCCACCCTGCCGCAGGGAGTCACCATTCCGCGGCGAGAAGTTCAGCCACGTGTAGCCAAGTCCCATTGCCGCCAGTCCGCCGAACGCTGGGTAGTAACTGCCGTGCTTGGCCGTCGCGCCGCCCATGAGGCCAAAGTCGAGCCGGAAATCGAAGCAACTTCGCGAGCCACCGCCGGCGCCCGGGAAAAAGCCCGTCGGATCGATGTGCCGCCAGCCGAGCGTTGTCGTGCCAATCTGCATTCCCGACGAGCTGAAAGACCCCGTATAGCCGAATGCCAAGTGAAACAGGTTGGCAGTGTCGACACGTTCGGTCCGTTCTTCCAACGATTCCAAGTGCAGGCCGACACGGTGGGGGAGGACTTCGAACTCGGCCGAGGATTCGGTACTTGCCGTTTGGGCGATTGTGTCATCGGACGCGTCGAAGCCAACCGACGTAGGCGGCTTTGCGGGGGGTGGTCTGCCGCGCGTGCCCTGCTGGAGACCTGCGCTCGGAGCGGGCGTCGCCGGGGCAGAGGCCGGTTCGACGGTCGCGTGGTCGAAGTCCGGCCGCCGCGTGCAGACCCGCCCGGCGGCCGACCAGCGAAATGCGGCCGGGCAGCAGTGGCCGTCTGTGTCGACAGCAATCGCCGTTCCAGCCGGACACTTCGGTCCCTCGCTTGCGCGCACGGCTGGCATGGGCGGGGCGACAGGTGACAGCGCGGGCCTGCACAATTCGGCATCTGCGTCGACGACCGTGTTGGCTGGGCATCGCGCTGGGGTGCCGACGCAGACACTTCGCGATTTGGACCATGCTTGGCCCGGCCAGCAGCAATGACCGCTCGCCCGCTCCATGCCCGAGTCGCACGGTACTTCCACGCACTCATCCCGCCTCGCGCTCCAGCCGTCAGGGCACGCGGTGGGCTTACCTATGCAGCGATCCGTCCAGGCCTGGCCTGGCCAGCAGCAGTGTCCGTCTGAATCGGGGCCGATCGCCTGGCCCGGCGCGCAGGTCCGCTCGTTTTGGGGCGGCGGCCGCACAGGGGGCCGGGGCACTGCCCTGGCTTCTGTCTGCACTACAGCGGAGGCGCCTTTCTCGATGCACTGTTCAGAAACCGCATCGACGGTGGTTCCTGCAGGGCACTTGTCCGGCGTCCCGATGCACTGATTCCGCGACTTCGACCAAGCCTGACCAACCCAGCAACAGTGCCAGCGGTCGGTCATCCTCTCCTGACCGTTCGGGCAGGGAGTGGGGACGCACGCGTCACCTTTGACATCCATACCTTCCGGACAGGTCGACGGCTTGCCCACACAGCGGTTCGCCCACGCCTGGCCGGCCCAGCAGCAGTGGCCGGCCGTGTCGTCGGTGACGGTCATTCCCGGCCGACATGCACCGACGTTCGACGTAGCGGCGTGTGCGCTGCCGACGACAAGGAGCGGCAGGAGGGCGGAGAGCGCGCGAACGAACGGTGCAAACGCGAAAGACATGACGCGAGCTTCCTCCATCTTACTTGGCACCCGAGTTCGAAACTGCCTCGGCATCGTCCGAACAAGCTCCGCGGAAATCAGCAGCGACGATAGACATGCCCATACGGCTCCGCAAGTGTGACAACGACTCATGGTGTCTCATGTGACAGTAGACGCCCCCACTGCGCTGTGTTGGACCGGGTCGCTAAAGCTGTCGCAAATCGCCTTGAAGTGTGGGCACGATGGAACAGTTGTCCGCCGGCAGCGCAGGTGGCTAGAGGAACGTGTCGGCTAAGCTCGCCGTCACCTTGAGGTTGTCGGGCCCGTCGCCCCCTGTACCGCTCACGTCAAACACCGCCTTGACCGACCAGACAAGTCCCGACCCGAGCAACTGATCGACAAGCAAGGAGTCTCTGCCGGCAACGCCTACCGGACGCACCGCACGCGCTGGCCGTGGCTTGCGAAGTAGCCATAGATGGCTCCCTCGCTGAAGTCTACGCCCCACACTTGACCGGCATTTCCTTCAACCGGAGTTGCACTCCAGATGTACTGAGCCGGTCCCGCCGGAAACGCGGTGGCGTCGATCCAACTGCTGCCGTTGCTGCGATCCAGAAGCGAACCTAGCTCCCGGACATTTGGCAACCGCCAACCGGTGCCGTTCAGGCTCAACGAGGAGCAGTAGCTTTGCGCGTTGGCCCATGTGTAGGTTGAAGATGCCGCCAGCTGCTGCCACGACAACCCGGTGGCGCTGTCGACGACGACGTTTGGCACACTCGCAACGAACCGCTGCGCCGGTGCCGCGCTCGCGGGCTTGCCGCCACGCACGCAATGAACCTTGGCTGTGAGATTCGGCGGGGAGAAGGCGATTGAAGCGCTGTTGGTGAACTCTACAATCCAGTGGTCCGCATTGCCCGGCCGCGGTACGGACGTCCAAGTGGGGTCGACATCAACTGTTGGAAAGAACGCGCCATCAACGTTGGGCGCCGGAAGAGCATACTCCACCAAGGTCTCCAACTCTGCCGCCGTCGGCAGCCGCCAGTCGGTCTGGTTCGCCAACACCAAACCGTCGCAGTAGCTCTGGGCTGCTGGCCAAGTCACGGGGGTGTTTGACTGGGTCTGCTGCCACACCAGGGCAGTCTGACTGTCGCTCACGGTGCCGTCGCCGACGGCCGTGTACACCCCAACGGGCGAAGTCGACCTGTTGCCCCAAATCGGATAATCAAACGCGCAGTGGCCTTCGCCGTCCACCGAGGTCGAGACCATGCCCTTGGGGCACGCGACGCACGCTCCGGCGTCGCAGGAGCCCGCCGCGCAGTAGCTCCCGGTTGCGCTGTTCGTTCCAGCGCACACGCTGCCGGCGCAGGCGTCGTTCTGAGTGCACGCGTTGCCATCGTCGCAGATGAATCCGCCGTCTGGCGTGAAGACACACCCTGTCGACGGATCGCACGCGTCGTTGGTGCACGCGTTGTTGTCATTGCAAGTGATGAGGTTGGCGATGCACACGCCACCGGCGCAGACGTCATTGATTGTGCACATGTTGCCGTCCGTACACGCTGCCGTACTGGCGACGTGCACACAGGCGCCAACGGCGCAGACATCAATGGTACACGCATTACCGTCACTTTCACATGCCGCAGTATTCGCCGTGTGACCACAGACTGTCGCCGCACACTTGTCGGTCGTGCAGACGTTGCCGTCATCCGGACATGCCAAGCTGTTGGACTTATGCCCGCAAACCCCACCGCTGCACGCGTCGGTGGTGCAAACATTGCCGTCGTCCAGACACGCGACCATATTATTGGGGTGCGAGCAACCACCGCTCCCGTTGCAGACGTCCGTTGTGCACGGATTGTTGTCGTCGCAGGAGAACGCCGTGTAGTCGCAGCCGCTGCCTGTCACCGGCTCCCCAAATCCGCCTGAATCCGGTGAATTCCGCATCCGCCGCCATCCCCGGTCTCACGCCTCCACTGCAGGCCGCGTCTTCGCGTTGCGCCGCCCGACGTTTCCCGCGCGCCTCTCCTTGGCCTCCCGC